>JAUMXI010000013.1 GCA_030529185.1 Flavobacteriaceae bacterium | reverse complement strand
ACAAAATTATTTCCAAAGTAGAAAAGAAAATATTTATCAAACACTAGCAATAGCATTACAAAATATAATCGTTTCTACGGAAAGTTAAACAAATTTTACTTACTTTTGCTGAAACATAAAAATTTAAGGAAATGAGTAATAAACCGATTACCGAATTTATTGAAAAATATTATTTGCACTTTAACGCAGCTTCTTTGGTTGATGCTTCCAAAGGCTATGTTGCCCATTTAAAAGATGGCGGAAAAATGATGATTACCCTTGCAGGAGCGATGTCTACCGCTGAATTGGGGAAAATTTTAGCCGAGATGATTCGTCAAGACAAAGTGGATATTATCTCTTGCACAGGAGCGAATTTGGAGGAAGATTTAATGAACCTCGTGGCACATTCTCACTATAAAAGAGTGCCGAATTATAGAGATTTGACGCCACAAGACGAATGGGATTTGTTGGAAAAAGGTCTGAACCGAGTGACCGACACTTGTATCCCAGAGGAGGAAGCGTTTAGAAGATTACAAAAGCATATTTTTGAAATTTGGAAAGATGCCGAAACCAAGGGCGAACGCTACTTTCCACACGAATATATGTATAAAATGTTGCTTTCTGGCGTGTTGGAGCAGTATTATGAAATTCCGAAAGAGGATTCTTGGATGTTGGCAGCAGCAGAAAAGAATTTGCCTATCGTAGTACCAGGTTGGGAAGATTCTACAATGGGAAATATTTTCGCAAGTTATTGTATTAAAGGAGAATTAAAACCTTCTACAATGAAATCAGGAATTGAATATATGACTTACCTTGCCGATTGGTACACTAAAAATAGCAGTGGTAAAGGCGTTGGTTTCTTCCAAATCGGAGGGGGAATTGCTGGGGACTTCCCAATCTGCGTAGTGCCGATGCTTTATCAAGATTTGGAAATGCACGATATTCCGTTCTGGTCTTATTTCTGCCAAATCTCTGATTCTACCACTTCTTATGGTTCTTACTCAGGGGCTGTTCCGAATGAGAAAATCACTTGGGGTAAATTAGATATTGACACGCCAAAATACATCATAGAATCCGATGCAACTATCGTAGCACCATTGGTATTCAGCTATGTTTTAGAGAATTAATCATCAATAAAAATAAAAAAGCAGTCTAAAAAGGCTGCTTTTTTACAAGCTTAAAATTTCTATTTTTCACGCTTATCCAAGAATATCTTAAATCTTATTCTTAATTAAACATATTTTTTATAATATTATTTAATTCCCAATCTACGATAATTAATTATCTTTGCAAAAAATAAGAAATATGTCAGAAAGAAAGATGATTACCGCCGCTTTGCCTTATGCCAATGGACCTGTGCATATTGGGCATTTGGCAGGAGTGTATATTCCCGCTGATGTCTATGCAAGATTTCAGCGTAGAATGGGCAATGATGTGGCTTTTATTTGTGGTTCGGACGAACACGGAATTCCCATTACTATCCGTGCGAAAAAAGAAGGCATTACGCCACAATATGTAGTGGATAAATACCACGAAATCATCAAAAAATCTTTTGAAGATTTAGGAATTTCTTTTGACGAATATTCAAGAACCACCTCTAAAAAACATTACGAAACGGCATCGGAGTTTTTCCTAAAAATGTATGAAAATGGGAAATTTACCGAGGAGGTTTCAGAACAGTTTTATGATGAACAAGCAGGAGAGTTTTTAGCGGATAGATACATCGTAGGAACTTGCCCTAAATGTAGTAATGAAAACGCCTACGGAGACCAGTGTGAGAAATGTGGTGCTACACTTTCGCCCACAGAACTCATTCGTCCAAAATCTATGTTGAGCGGAAATGTACCGACTTTAAAACCAACGAAAAACTGGTATTTACCATTAAATGAATATGAAAATTTCCTTAACGAATGGATTATTGAAGGACATAAAGAAGACTGGAAACCCAATGTATATGGACAGGTAAAATCTTGGCTTAACGATGGACTGAAACCAAGAGCAATGACCAGAGACTTGAATTGGGGCGTGCCTGTGCCGCTTCCTGATGCCGATGGAAAAGTGCTTTATGTATGGTTTGATGCCCCTATTGGCTATATTTCCTTTACCAAAGAATGGGCAGAGAAAAATGGTAAAGACTGGAGAGATTATTGGCAAAATGAAAATTCGGATTTAATTCATTTCATCGGAAAGGATAATATTGTATTTCACTGCATTATTTTCCCTGCCATGATGAAAGCACACGGTGATTATATTATGCCGAAAAATGTACCTGCCTTTGAATTTTTGAACCTTGAAAATGACAAAATTTCTACTTCCAGAAATTGGGCGGTTTGGGCTCACGAATATGTGGAAGATTTCCCGAATCAGCAAGATGTATTGAGATACGCCCTGCTGTCATCTGCTCCTGAAACTAAGGATAATAATTTTACTTGGAAAGATTTTCAGACCAAAAACAACTCGGAATTGGTAGGGATTTTCGGAAATTTTATCAATAGAGTAGCAGTTTTAATTCATAAATATTATAATGGTGAAATTCCACAAGGGAAGCCCACCGAAGAATTAAAAGAAATTCAAAAAACAGCTGCCGAAATTCACGAATTTTTAGATAAATACGAGTTCAGAAACGCTTTATCTTCTCTGATGAATTTGGCAAGATTTGGGAATCAATATCTTCAAACCGAAGAGCCTTGGAAAACCATCAAAGACCAGCCAGAAAAAACGGCTCAATCGCTTTATATTGGGGCTCAAATTTCAGTGGCTTTGGCTCAACTTTGCGAACCATTTATGCCGTTTAGTTCGGAAAAATTGCTTACGATGTTCAATGTTGAAAAAGCGAATTGGAGCGATTTAGAACAAAATTCTGAACTAATAAAATCTGGGCATATCATCAACGAGGCATCGTTGCTTTTCTCTAAAATAGAAGACGATGTGATTGAAGCTCAGATACAAAAATTAGAAAATACAAAAATTAATAATAAAAAAACCAACCCTAACGCAAACCCAATGAAAGAAGAAATTCAGTTTGACGATTTTACAAAAATAGACCTTAGAACGGCTACTATTTTAGAAGCTGAAAAAGTAGAAAAAGCAGATAAACTTTTGAAACTCAAAGTGGATACAGGTGTAGATGTTCGTACTGTGGTATCGGGCATTGCAGAGAGTTTTACCCCCGAAGAAATTATTGGGAAACAAGTGATGATTCTCCTCAACCTTGCACCGAGAAAAATCCGTGGCATCGAAAGTCAAGGGATGCTTCTTCTCACCACAAAACCTGATGGAAAACTCTCTTTCGTAACACCAGAAGATAAAGTGGAAAATGGTATGGAAATAGGGTAATTTTAATACTTAAAAAGCAGTTTCATTGAAATTGCTTTTTATTTTCCTGTATATTTTGTAAATTAGCAAAAGATTTAATAAAAAATTAAAAACTATACATATGCAAAAATCTAACAAATCTATTGCAGGATATCATTTGCTGATGATACTTTCGGCAGTGGATAATGAATTTTCCCCAGAGGAAGGAATTAAAATTCAAGAATATTTAGCCAATGAATTCCCTTTCCGAATGAATTTGGATAACGAGTTGGACGTTATTGCGACACTTCAACCCGAGCAATGGAAAGACCATTTTGAGTTTCACGCTCGTTGTTTCTATGACGATTCCACCGAAGAGGAAAGACAAAACTTCATTGCTTTTGCGAAAACACTCCTCAAAGCTGATGACGAAATATCAGAAAGAGAACACCTATTTTATAAACTAATGAAAACCATTTGGAAAATAAATTAACCCCCTTTCAAGTCTAACCAATCTTTACAAATAATGAGAAAAAACATTGTAGCAGGAAACTGGAAAATGAATAAGACCTTTTCGGAGGCAAAAGAATTGATAACTCAACTTCGCGATTATGTGAATAATAACAAGAAAAATTGCGAGGTGATGATTGCCCCTCCTGCATTGTATTTGGCAGAGGCAAAATCCATTTTCCAAGACGGGAGCGTGAGCGTTTATGCTCAAGATATTTCCGAATTTGAAAGCGGTGCTTACACAGGAGAAATTTCTTCGGCTATGGTCAAATCTATGGATTTAAGTGGAAGTATCATTGCTCATTCTGAACGCAGACAGTACCACAACGAAACCGATCAATCCGCAGCGGTAAAAGTGAAAAACCTACTTGATAAAGGACTTACGCCTATCTACTGCAACGGCGAAAAATTAGAGGAAAGAAATGCAGGAAAACATTTAGAAGTGATTAAAATGCAGACAGAAACGGCTCTTTTTGGTTTGTCAGCAGAGGAAATCAAAAAAGTGGTTATCGCTTATGAACCTGTTTGGGCAATTGGCACAGGAGAAACGGCAACAGCGGAACAAGCTCAGGAAGTTCACGCATTTATCCGAAACCTCATTGCTGAAAAATACAACAAAGAAATTGCCGAAGAAATTTCTATTCTTTACGGCGGTTCTGTGAAGCCAGACAACGCCAAAGAAATTTTCTCTCAACCTGATGTAGATGGCGGTCTCATCGGCGGTGCTTCACTAAAAATAGAAGATTTTTCAAAAATTATTGAGGCTTTTAACACTTAAAAATTTAACGCAGATTTCTAAATTGGGAGTCTGCGTATTTTTCATAAAACCGAAACTGGCTTTTTATTCTCATCCAATGCCACGAGACTAAATTCTCCTATTACCGCCAATTCTCTTTTATCGCTGTAAAGTTCCTCAGTAAAAACAGAAATTTCCACTTTTACACTGGTATTTCCTACTGATTTTACTTTCCCAATAAACTCTGCCAAAGAACTCTCTGGAAGCGGTTTTAAAAATTTAGAATAATCACACCCCACGACTACAAAAGGTTTTCTCGCAAATCTCGTTGCCGTGATGAAAGCCACTTCTACCATTTGCTCCATAATTGCACCTCCAAACATCGTCTGATGATGATTCAGATCTCTTGGGAAAATCATTTTAAACACTCGTGTTTCCGATTGTTCTATTTTATCTTTCATCATATTTTAAAAACTATTTATAATTTGCAATATATTGATTTTTTGAAGATTTTAACATATATTTAAAAATAGATTTTTGTAAATTTGTATCTTTACTAAAAAAACTACAATGAAGATACTTTTAGCAACACATAACGAACACAAAAAAGAGGAAATTCAGCAAATTTTGGGCAATCAATACCAAGTCGTTAGCCTTAAAGATGAGCAAATTTTTGATGAAATAGAAGAATACGGAAAAACTTTTCACGAAAATGCTTTGATTAAAGCCAAATATTGCTTTGAAAAAACAGGGAAGCCAAGCATAGGCGATGATAGTGGATTGGTTATTCCTGCTTTGGGAGGTCGCCCAGGTATCTTTTCAGCAAGGTATGCTGGTGCCCACGATTTTGATGCTAATATGAGCAAAGTCTTGGAAGAAATGCAAGGAGTTTCCGAAAAGGAAGCCTATTTCATTACGGTAATGTGTTTGGTAGATGATACAGGAGAACATTATTTTGAAGGCAGAGTTTATGGCAAAATCTCTCATGAAAAAAAAGGAGAAAAAGGCTTTGGATACGACCCTATTTTCATTCCGAAAGGATTTGATATTTCTTTTGCTGAAATGAAACCTGAAGAGAAAAACAGCATCAGCCATCGCTATGAAGCTATTAAAAAGTTTTTGGAATTTTTGAGAAATAAATAATTTTATTATGCAATCATTTTATAAATCCTCTTATTCTAATTTTTTGTATCTTTGCAAGATAAAGCGATTTATGCAAATTGATTAAAACTATGGCAAACCAAAAAATTCTATACATTACAACCGAAATGTTTCCTTATCAAGAAGGAACGAAAATGGCAGAATCAGTCAATAAAGCAGCTCTAAAAATGCATCAAGAAGGGAATGATGTTCGTGTTTTTATGCCAAGATTTGGTTTGGTAAGCGAAAGAAAATTCCAATTGCACGAAGTGATTCGCCTATCGGGTATGAATATCATTATCAATGATTTAGACCAACCTCTTATTGTAAAGGTAGCTTCTTTGCCAGGTGAAAGACTTCAGGTTTATTTTATTGATAATGAGGAATATTTCAAAAGAAAACATTACTATAAAGATGAGGAGGGCAATGTTTTTGAAGATAATGATGAAAGAGCTATTTTTTTTGCAAGAGGAGTGATTGAAACAATCAAAAAGCTCAATTGGGTGCCAGATATTATTCACTTAAACGGCTGGATGTCTTCTTTTATTGCTATATATCTTAAAAACTTCTACAAAAAAGATTCTTATTTTCAAGACACTAAATTGGTGTTTTCTGTCTTTGAAGAAGATGATTTTAAATTAAGTAAAGACATTGAAGAGAAGTTGAAGTTTGATGAAATCACAGAGTTAAAAGCATTGAAAAAGCCTACCACACACCACTTCATGGCTGAGGCAATGGATTTGGTAGATTTAATTATAAAAGGAGAAAGTAAATTGAGCAAGACCCTAGAAGATGCTTTGAAATCTAAAAAAACTCAAAGTGTTGAATTAAACCTCTATGAAGAAATCTCAGATTTATATAAGTTTTAACAAGAAAGAATAAAATTAAATTTATCCAACTTTTTTTGGATTGTAATTAATTATTTCAAAGACAATATTTGGGTTAAAACTTACCCATAGAAGGATTATAAATATTGTAATAATAATTTGGCAAAAGATTTGATGGATAATATTGGGGATATCTTTACACTTATAAAACTTTAATAAAAGAAGAATATTGCAACAAAATTAAAATAACTCGTATTATAAAATATAAAATTTAGGAAAATTATGTGCGGAATTGTAGGATACACAGGGCATAGGAAGGCTTATGATATTGTAATCAATGGTTTGAGGAGATTGGAATATCGTGGGTATGATAGTGCAGGAGTTATATTAGAAAATAATGGTAAAAATTTTGATTTAAGGAAAACCAAAGGCAAAGTTACAGATTTGGTAGATATTTCCCAAGACTTACAGCAAGGGAACTCTCGCATTGCTATGGGGCATACGAGATGGGCTACACACGGTGTGCCAAGTGATAAAAACTCCCATCCGCACCTTTCTAATAATGATAAAATTGCCATCATACATAATGGTATTATAGAAAATTATGATACGATTAAAACAATGTTGATAGACAAAGGATTTACTTTTTCTTCTGATACCGATACAGAAGTTTTGGTAAATCTTATTCAGTATATAATGGACGATCAAAATTTGGATTTTCCAACGGCGGTAAGATACGCTTTGAATGAAGTTTATGGAGCTTATGCCATTACCGTGATGCACAAGGATTACCCTGGTCTGTTAGTTGTCGGGCGTTTAGGTTCTCCTTTGGCAATTGGCGTGGGGGAAAACGAATATTTTATCGCCTCCGATGCTTCTCCGTTTGTGGAATTTACCAAAGAGGCTATTTATTTGGAAGATGGACATATGGCGACCATTTCTTTGGAGAAAGGTATAGAAATCAGGGCTATTGCAGATAATGTTGTCATCAACCCTAAAATTCAAGAGTTAAAACTGAGTTTAGAGCAGATAGAAAAAGGTGGGTATGAGCATTTTATGTTAAAAGAAATCTTTGAACAACCTAAATCTGTTTTAGATACGATGAGAGGTCGTCTTTTGGTAGATGAAGGAATTATCAAAATGGCAGGAATTTGGGACCATTTGGAGCGTTTCACCAAAGCGGAGAGAATTATCATCGTGGCGTGTGGGACTTCTTGGCACGCAGGACTTATCGGAGAGTATTTGATAGAAGAATTTGCAAGAATCCCTGTAGAAGTAGAATACGCTTCTGAGTTTAGATATAGAAACCCTATCATTACCAATAAAGATATCGTTATCGCTATTTCTCAATCTGGGGAAACAGCGGATACAATGGCGGCCATTAAATTAGCCAAAGAAAGAGGGGCTTTCGTATTCGGAATTTGCAATGTGGTAGATTCTTCTATCGCAAGATTTTCAGATGCAGGGGCTTACACTCACGCAGGTCCAGAAATTGGAGTGGCTTCTACTAAGGCATTTACGGCTCAGCTTACGATTTTATCTCTATTGGCATTAAAATTAGGAAAACATAACGGAAATTTAAGCAATTTGGACTTTATGCAATTAATTTCCGAGTTAGATGCTATTCCAAAAAAAATAGAAGATGTTTTAGAAGCAACCCACGATTATGTAAAAGAAGTGGCAAAAGATTTTGTAGATGCGACGAATTTCTTGTATTTAGGTAGAGGATATAATTTCCCGGCAGCATTGGAAGGAGCATTGAAACTGAAGGAAATTTCTTACATTCACGCAGAGGGCTATCCAGCAGCAGAAATGAAACACGGACCAATTGCCTTAATTGATGAAAACATGCCTATCGTGATTATTGCTCCTAAAAAAGGGCATTACGATAAAATAGTGAGTAATGTTCAAGAAATCAAAGCGAGAAAAGGAAAAGTGATCGGAATAGTAAATAAAGGCGATGAGCAGGTTTCAGCAATGTCTGATTATGTAATAGAAATCCCTGAAACATCAGAATGTTTCTCACCGATTATTGCCTCTATTCCATTACAAATTTTAGCATATTATATCGCTGTTTATAGAGGAGTAAATGTGGATCAACCAAGAAATTTGGCAAAATCTGTGACAGTAGAATAGTTTAACTTTATTAGAAATTAAAAATATTATAATGAAAAGAATAGTGTTTATACTATCCGCTACCTTGTTAGTAGCATCTTGTTCCGGAGGTAAAAGGAAAAGCATAGGAAAACCCGATACCAAAGGCGAGCTAGTATCCAAAGAGAAAGCCAGTTCATTTGTAGTAGAAAGACCTTACGGAATGGTGGCCATCACAGGAGGCTCCTTCGTAATGGGACAATCTGATATGGATTTTACAATGACACCAGAAAAAGCTCCACTAAAAACCGTCACGGTTTCTTCTTTCTTTATGGACGAAACAGAGGTGACGAATGGGCAGTATCGTTTATTTATCAATTATGTAAGAGATTCCATCGCAAGGACTCTACTTGCAGAATCTGGCAAAAGCAATGAGTATGCTTATTTAGCCGAAAAACTAGGCGAAAAGAACGCTTATCAAGAATATGTAGAGTCGCAAGGAGGGCGAAGCGGATACGATGAGTCTAAAAGACTAGATTGGTCTGTTCCTTTAGAATGGAACATCAACAATTATCCCGATGCAGAGTATGCAGAAGTTTTAGAATCTATGTATATAACCCCCGATAAAAGAGTTAATAATGAGAGAACATTAGATGTTAGTAAATTACTCTATTCTTTTCAATGGGAGGACACTTCGCTTAATAAAAGAAATAGTATAGCTGTATATCCTGATACCACAGTTTGGGTAAAAGATTTTAACTATGCTTATAACGAACCTCTATTCAATCAGTATTTTTGGCATAAAGCCTACAAGGATTACCCTGTCGTAGGAGTCACTTGGGATCAAGCAAGAGCTTATGCAGATTATAAAACAAAGGCGAAGACCGACTATAATAGCAGATTGAAAAAGAAAAAAACTAAGCCAATGAGATTTAGACTTCCTACCGAAGCAGAATGGGAGTACGCCGCTCGTGGCGGTTTAGAGAACGCTGCTTATCCTTGGGGAGGACCAAATTTAATGGACGATAGAGCTTGTTATTTAGCTAATTTCAAACCCAAAAGAGGAAATTATATTGAAGATGAGAAAAAAGGAACCTATATGTATACCGCTCCAGTAAAGAAATTCCCTAAAAACGGCTATGGACTTTATGATATGGCGGGAAATGTAGCAGAATGGACAGAATCCCCATACAATAACTCCACCTATTTATTCTCTTCTACACTAAACCCTAACTTATCCAATGAAGCGTATAGACAGGTGAAAAAATCCGTGAGAGGAGGCTCTTGGAAAGATGTAGGCTACCTTTTAATGGTAGGAGCAAGAGACTGGGAAAGAAAAGACTCAGCGAGAAGTTATATCGGGTTTAGAACCGTGCAAGACATTCCTGAAGGCTCTACAAGAACTAAAAAAAGAAGATAATTTAACCAATAATAAAATATAAACTTATGTTCGATACTAAAGAAAAAATCTTAAATTTTGTATATTCTATAGGGGCAGCAATTGTTATTTTAGGTGCCTTAGTAAAAATTACACACATCTCAATACCTGGTATTAGTGGAAATGTTATTTTAGGTGTTGGATTAGCAGTAGAGTGCCTTATATTCGTTCTCTTTGCTTTTAATCCTCCCGTAGAGGAAACCAAATATGCTTGGGAAAATGTTTATCCAGAGCTTTTAGATTCAAATGTACAAGTAAAATCAAGAAAAGCCGTGGAAACGACACAAATTCCCCTATCTTCTAACGGTGTCGAAGCCTCTCTATCTGAAAGATTAGACCAAATGTTGGCAGAAGCAAAAATAGATGTAGCAATGTTTGAAAGATTGAAAACAGGGATAGATAAGTTTTCTACCTCTATCGACCAAATGAATCAATCGGCAGAACAATCAGAGAAATTTAACGAAGAACTTAAAAATCTTACCAACAACCTTAATAACTTGAATAAAGTTTATGGTAATATGCTCACTGCAATGAAATCATAATTTTTCTCTTCGTGTATTTTATAATGTGGTTTAACTCAAAAAATTAAAAATGGCAAAAGAGAAATTATCACCGCGTCAGAAGATGATTAACTTGATGTATCTCGTTTTCATCTCTATGTTGGCGATGCAAATAGACCAAGAAATCATTCGCTCGTATTTTGACACCAATGCGTCTTTGGAAGAAACAAGAAAATTGACAGAGCAGAAGAATGATAAAATCTTTGAAGAAACCTTAAAGGTAAAGGCTCAAGCAAATGAGGCTACTGCCGTGAATTATGCTAATTATCAGCAATTGAAAGTAAAAATCAATGACTTGGTTTCTTTCATTGATG
This sequence comes from Flavobacteriaceae bacterium, assembly GCA_030529185.1. Classification (GTDB taxonomy): domain Bacteria; phylum Bacteroidota; class Bacteroidia; order Flavobacteriales; family Weeksellaceae; genus JABCPE02. The sequence goes on along the minus strand of JAUMXI010000013.1, from coordinate 27,091 downwards.
GGATAAAAACTAACTTAAGACAAGAAGCAGGTTATGATGACAAGAAAGATGTAGAAGGAAATTTTAATGTTTTGAATAACACTTCGGTGGCTACTACAAAGTTATTTAATTCTGGAGATGAGGCTACGCCCTCACAAGTTGCTAAAGACCTAAAATCTAAAATTGAAGGCTTAAAATCTTTTATCAATCAATCTTTTGGAAAATCTCCTGAACTAAAAAATATTGTAGAACGGGCTAACCAAACATTAATCACTGAATTTCCTAACGGAAAAAAAAGAAATGGGAAGAATTGGCTAGTTTATAAATTTCATAATCAACCACTGATTGCGGCTTTATCTAATTTAGAAGTCATCCAGTCAGAAGCAAGAAACCTACAATCCGATGCTTTAGCATTAATGCTTAGAGAAGAGGTAGATGCGGATATTCAGTTTAATGCTTATGAGGCTTTCGTAGCAGGTCCTACAGTAGTAGTTCAAGGACAACCAGCAAAAGCAAAAGTATTCATTGGAACTTATTCTAACGACCCTAACATTAAATTTACGGGAGTGGATGAGGCTTCTAATGGAATGGGAATCAAAACCTTATCAGGAAGTGTTGGTGATCATGTATTCAGTGGAAGTGTTTCTTATAGAAACTCTAAAGGAGAAATGGTAAATCTTCCATTCCAGCACAATTATACCGTAATTGCTGGAACACAAGAGGTTAAACTTCAAAGTGGTGCTGTGGTTTCTGCAGATAAAATGAATGTCCTATATAGAGGTGTAGAAAACCCTATTTCGGGTTCTATGCTTGGAGTAGATAATGCTACTGTCACACTTACCGCCTCTGGAGCAAGTGTATCTGGTGGAAGAGGAAAGTGGATTGTGAGACCAGGTGCTGGAAACACAGTAAACATCACCATCTCTGGGAGGCAACCCAATGGAAAAGCTGTTTCTGAAACTTTCCCTTTCCGTGTAAAGAGTATTCCTGCCCCACAAGGGCAAATCAGAAATCAAAATGTGGTATCTATGCCAGCGTCTTCTATTGCTAACCAAGTCGTGTCTTGTGCCATCCCTGATTTTGATTTTCCCGTATCTTTCCAAGTGACAGGATTCAGCTTCAAGGTCCCTGGTAAAGCCGCTACTTTCGTTAGTGGAAATTCAATGAGAGCTGTAGAAGCTTTAACAAAAAATTTAAGAGCTGGAGATATTTGCTATGTATTTGGAATACAAGCTACAGCAACTGGACTAGGCGGACAAATGCTAAAAAACATTAGCCCTATCGTAATCAATGTTCAGTAATTATTTAAACAAATATTTAATGATTTAAAAAATGAGAAAAATATTATTGCTCTTGATTCTTATGTTTGCATTTTCTACAATCGATGCACAAAGAACAAAAAGAAGAGCGACTCCTAAAACCAAAAGGACACATACTAAAAAGTCTAAAAAAACAAATAAAGTAGAATCTCAACCAACAGTAGAGCTTCCCTCAGCTCCACCTATTGTAGAAGAGAAAAAACAAGAAAAAAAAGAGGAATTAAAACCTATTCACTCTCTAAATATACTAAACGCGGAATCCGCAGAGGCTTTCAGATATTACAGAGATAAAAATTTAATAAAAGAAGGAGACTCTATGGTTTCCATAAAAAGAAAACCTTTAAAATATGGTTTCATAGAGGATAAAGATGTGTTGAGAAGTATGGTAGTTTGGGAAATTATTGACTTAAATGACAAGTTGAACCAACCATTTTATCACAACTCAAACGGCTTGGTCTCTTCAAGCAAATCTCTTTACCAAATTCTTTTAGATGGTGTAAATGATGGCACTATCAAAGAAGTTTATGATGATGAATTATTCACAAGAAAATTAAGCCTTGAAGAAATCAAGAGAAGAACAAGGTTTGAAGTGGTGAGTGATGCTTATGTTGAAAGAATCAATGCAGGAGAGCAGGTTTCAGAGGAAGAAAAAAAGCAATATGTAGATGTATATGAAACCAAAACAGAAAATGTAAAAATGCTCAAAATAAAAGGTATGTGGTATATTGACCGCAGAGATGGAGAAATGAAATACAGACTATTGGGTATTGCTGCAATGGGGAAAGACCCTTCAACTATGGCACTACGAGGACCAAACGGAGAACCTTTATCAGAAGATAATGAGTTGATAGACTTATTCTGGATTTTCTACCCAAGTGCAAGGGAATTATTAGCAAATTCTATTGTATTTAATGGCAAAAACTTATCTTCTGACATTAGCTTTGATGATGTTTTGAATGCACGAAGATTTTCATCTATCATCTATAAATCTGAAAATGGCTATGGCACAGGGGTGATTAAAGACTACATTCCAAATGATGCCGATGCTCAATTAGAAGAGAGCGAAAGAATCCGAGAGCAAATTTTGGAGATGGAAAACGATATGTGGAATTACTAATTTTTAGTATAAATTTAACAATAACCTAAGTAAAATTTACTTAGGTTTTTCTAATTTTGCAAAATGAAAAAGACGGAATATATTATTGTTGGAGATGGCTATGCAGCCCTTTTTTTCGCACATCAATTACTTAAAGAAAATAAAGAATTTGTTATTTTTTCGGAAGGGAAAAAGAGTGCTTCGCAGATTTCTGCAGGTATGATAAACCCAGTGGTTTTGAAAAGATTTACCTCTTTTTGGTTGGCAAAAGAGCAGATAGACTTTCTTAATCAAACCTTATCTGAAATTAAGCAATATACAGGAAAGAATTATTTAATCAAACACCCTATCCAAAGGATTTTTCACAATGAGGAGGAAAGAGAACTTTGGAAAAAGAAAATGCAAGAGGAAACACTGAGGGACTTTCTGCACCCTGTATTTGAAGATTTGAACATCGTAAAAAACCCTTATAGTTCTGGTAGAGTTAATCATTCTGCAAGATTAAATGTAAAAGCCTTTTTTGAAGACCTTTTAAAATATTTCCACAGAAATGGCTATTTAAAAAGAGAGAAATTTGATTACTCTCAACTCAATGTGGAAGACTCAAGATATATTGATATTGAATACAAACATATTGTTTTTGCAGAGGGAATCAGTGTAAAGCAAAATCCTTATTTTCAGGGCATTCCTATTCATATTAATAAAGGTCATCACTTAGAGGTGCAACTTTCTACTCCATTAGATGTAGAATTTACCATTAAGAAAAAGCATTTCATTTTTCCTCTGGAGAATGGAAACTACTATTACGGAGGGACTTACGACAGGGAACGAACCGATTCTAATGTAGATGAAGAGGCTAAAAATCAACTAATTGAAGGTTTATCTCAATTCTACCCTGAAAAATTTAGCGTAGAAAATGTGAATCTCGGATTCCGACCAACAGTAAAGGATAGACGACCAATTTTAGGAAAGCATAAAGATTATAATAACTTATATGTTTTCAATGGATTAGGGGCAAGAGGAATATTAAATGGATGTTATTTTTCAAAAGAGTTGTTTGATTTTATAGAACACAAAAAACCTCTAATGCCAGAAGTAGATTTAAAAAGATTTTCCGAATAAAATTAAAGCCCTTTCTTTTTCAGAAAAGGCTTGTTCGTTAATAAAACGCAATATTGTCAATCAATCTTACTTCGCCTACCAGCACCACAATAAAAGCTCGGTATTTTTTTTCTCCTTCAAAATATTGAACTTCTTTTAAAGTTTCTTCATCAGCGATAATAAAATATTCTAATTCAAAACTAGATTTTCTAATTTGTGCCTCCACAAAACTTTGAATTTCAGAAATATTCTTCCCTTCTAAAAACAATTGTTTCGCCTGATGAAGTGTTTCAAAAATAATTTTTGCTTTTCCTCTCTCATCATGGCTCAATCGCATGTTTCGGGAACTCATCGCCAAACCATTTTCTTCCCTAAAAATTGGCATTCCCACAATGTTAATAGATAAATTCAGTTTCTCAACCAATTTCTTGATAATCATCAACTGCTGAAAATCTTTTTCCCCGAAATAAGCATTATCAGGCTGAATTTGTCTGAAAAGTTCTTCTACTACCGTGCCTACTCCATCAAAGTGCCCAGGGCGAGATTTTCCTTCCATTTCTTTTTCCAAACCATCAAAATCATAAGATTTTCTCTCTAATCCGTTAGGGTAAATATCCTCTATTTTAGGGAGATAGACGGCATCTACATTCTTTATTTCTCTTAATAATTCCAAATCTTTTTCTATCGTTCTGGGATATTTTTCCAAATCAGTTGGATTATTAAACTGTGTAGGATTGACAAAAATAGATGAAACCACGACATCATTTTCCTTTCTTGCTTTTTTATAAAGAGAAAGATGCCCCTCGTGCAAAGCTCCCATAGTAGGAGCAAAACCTATCGTTAAGTTTTTAGCCTTATTTTCTTGAATATATGCTAATAATTCTTCTTTATTATTTAAAATTTTCATAAATTTATTTTATCTGGTAAAAATAAAAAATTAGAATGAAAAATCAAGCCAAAAATCAAGGTATTGTTAAGTTTAATTTGTAAATTTGTCCAGCTTTAACAAAATCATTTATTAACAATTTTTAATTCAATAAATCATGTCAAAAATTAAAGTAGGAATCAACGGATTCGGAAGAATTGGAAGTTTGGTTTTCAACGCAATGGTTGAAAGAGATAATATCGAGGTTGTAGGAATTAACGACCTTGTAAATGCCGAATATATGGCATATATGCTGAAATATGACTCTGTTCACGGAAAATTCCAAGGAGAAATTTCGGTAGAAGGAAACGACCTTATCGTAAATGGAAAAAGAATCAGAATTACTTCTGAAAGAGACCCTAACAACCTGAAATGGAATGAAGTAGGTGCAGAATATATCGTGGAATCTACAGGATTATTCTTATCTAAAGATACGGCTACGGCTCACCTTAACGCTGGAGCGAAAAAAGTAATTCTCTCTGCTCCATCAAAAGATGACACACCAATGTTTGTAATGGGGGTAAATCACAAAGAATTAAGACCAGACCAAACAATTATTTCTAACGCTTCTTGTACTACTAACAGCTTGGCACCTTTAGCGAAAGTTATTCACGATAATTTTGGAATTGAAGAAGGTTTGATGACTACCGTTCACGCTACTACAGCAACTCAAAGAACTGTAGATGGTCCATCTGTAAAAGATTGGAGAGGAGGGCGTTCTGCATTATTAAATATCATTCCGTCTTCTACTGGGGCTGCAAAAGCGGTAGGAAAAGTAATTCCTGCTTTGAGTGGTAAATTAACGGGTATGGCGTTCCGTGTGCCTACGGCTGATGTCTCTGTGGTTGATTTAACAGTGAGATTGGAAAAAGAAACGACTTATGATGAAATCGCAGCGACCATCAAAGCAGCATCAGAGGGGGAATTAAAAGGAATTTTAGGTTATACCGAAGACCCTGTGGTTTCTCAGGATTTCATCGGAGATAAGAGAACTTCCATCTTTGATAAAGGAGCAGGAATTATGCTTTCTCCTAAATTCGTGAAACTTGTTTCTTGGTATGACAACGAGACAGGATACTCTAATAAATTAACAGATTTGTTGGTGCATTCGGCTTCTATATAGTTTTAAAAATAAAATCCTCCAAAAAAATGTGAGGATTTTTTTTATTATTCATATTTAGTCTCTGTATTAAGTTATTTCTATATCTTTGGATATTATTAATAATTTCAATATGAGGTATTATTTCCAACTTTTATTTTCCATTATTTCAATAATTGGATATTCCCAAAATGGAAAAATTAATATTAATGTTTATGATGATTTTAGCAAAAAGCCTATTAATGCTAAAGCTACAATAGAAACATCAGAACAAACATATGAGGGTGAAGGTAGTATTTATATCGATGAGATTTCTGCAGGAATTTATAACATAGAAATCACATCTAATGGATACGACAGCTTTATTCTCAAAGATATAGAAGTTTTGCCAGAACAAAATATGACCTTTGGAGTAGGGCTGACAAAAATTTCTGAAAACAAAATAAAAGAAATTCTTATTTCCCGAAAATCTTATAAAACGAATATAGAGAGTCCTGTATCCTTCAGAAATATAACAAGTGAGGAAGTTCAGAAAAACGCTGGTTCTAATAGGGATATTTCAAAAACAATCTTATCATTGCCAGGTGTTTCAAGTACAGCTACTTTTAGAAATGACCTTTTTATTAGAGGAGGAAACTCATCGGAAAATAAATTTTATATCGACGGCATAGAAGTTCCCATTATCAATCACTTTCAAACACAAGGGGCTAGTGGCGGACCGAGAGGCTTATTAACCATAGATTTTGTAAAAGATGTGGATTTTTATAGCGGAGCTTTTCCTTCAAAAAGAAACGGAGCTTTATCTTCTATTTTAGAATTCAACTTAAGAGAGGCTAGAAGAGATAAGCTGGGGTATAAGGTTATATTAGGATTAGACGACATGCAACTAATGGCAGATGGACCTCTCAATAAAAACCAAAGCTGGAAAGCTCTACTATCTGTAAGGAAATCCAATCTACAGCTTCTTTTTAGTAAATTAGGTTTGCCTTTTCTCCCAAGTTATTATGATTTTAATGCAAAAATTTCCAAAAAATTCACCTCTAACGATGAACTTTATTTTATAGCATTAGGAGCTATTGACCATTTTAAATTTAATGACAAACCAAAAAACACTCCCGAAAATATCAGTATCATAGAACGGTTGCCTATTTTACCCCAGTGGAACTACACTATAGGAATGGGGTACAGACATCTTACACAAAATGGAAACTGGCTTTTCATTTGGAGTAGAAATATGCTAGACAACCAAGCTAAAAAATATTATAAAAATATAGAAACCTCCGAAAATCTACTCACCAATTATCACTCTCAAGAAATAGAAAATAAGGTAAGAATTGAACGAAATACTCAAATAAATAATTATAAAATCAGCTACGGAGCAAATCTTAATTTTGCAAAATATTTTAATAATTCTTATATCAATATTATCACCCCAAAAGGCAGGGTTTTGGATCGTTATAAAACAGATTTAAATATACTTCAATACGGACTTTATTTCCAATTTTCAAAAAAATTCTTTGAAAACCAATTCGAGATTGCAGGAGGGATAAGAACAGATGCGAGTGGTTATTCTAATCTTACCAACAATCCTTTCAAGCAACTTTCGCCAAGGCTATCCTTAAAGTATAAAATAGACAAGAATTTCTCCCTGAATTTCAATACGGGAATCTACCATATGCTCCCCGCCTATACCGCCTTGGGGTTCAAAGAAAATCAGGAATTCATCAATAAAAACACTTTGAAATACATTAAAAACACCCACCTCATCGGCGGGGTAGAATATAATGGAAAAGATAATTGGAGAATAAGTTTAGAGGCTTATTACAAAAAATACAAAAACTATCCATTCTCTTTAAGGAATAACTTCACATTGGCCAACATCAATGGTGATTATAGCTTTATAGGTAATGAAATACTTGATAGCAGAGGAGTTGGGAAGACATATGGTTTGGAGTTATTTATACAAAAGAGAACCAAAAATAATTTCTACGGACTTATGTCCTATACTTTTGGTCATTCAAAATTTGGAGGAGATAAATCTTCATTATTATATTCCAATTGGGATAGTAGGCATATCTTATCCTTAACAGGAGGAAAATACTTCCGTAATAATTGGAATATAGGATTAAGATTTAGACTACAAAGCGGTCTCCCAGAAACTCCTTACGATATAGAAAAAAGCCAAAAAGTAAATATTTGGAACATTGCGAATTCTCCCCTTTACAAGTATTCGGAAATCAATACTCTCAGGGGAAATACAATTCATCAATTAGATGTAAGAATAGAAAAGAAATGGATTTTCAAAAAATGGCAATTCTCTCTCTACCTAGATGTGGTAAATCTTTACGGCTCCAAAAACCCAAGCGCATTACCTATTGTATTGCTAAAAAGAGATGAGGCAGGGAATCCAATCATTTCCAACCCTAATGATTTAGCAGAAAATCATACCTACCTGCTAGATTATGCCAAAAGAAACAAAGCCACTCCCCTACCATATTTTGGGGCTATTTTTGAGTTTTAGTATAGGAGTATTCTTTTTTAAATTTCAAAATAAAACACTAAATTCGCAGTATAAAATTTTAGTATTATGAATTACGATATTATTGTTATAGGAAGCGGACCTGGTGGTTATGTGACGGCCATTAGAGCGGCTCAATTAGGTTTTAAAACCGCTATTGTAGAAAGAGAAAATTTGGGAGGAATTTGCCTAAATTGGGGATGTATTCCTACCAAAGCACTTTTGAAATCAGCACAAGTTTTTAAATACATCAAAAATGCAGAAGATTTTGGTTTAAATAAAGTGGAAGCTGGTTTTGAGTTCCCAAATGTTATCCAAAGAAGTCGCGGTGTAGCCGAAAAAATGAGCAAAGGAATTGAATTCCTAATGAAAAAAAATCAAATTGATGTCATTTTAGGAAATGCCAAAATTCAAAAAGGAAAAAAAGTCTTGGTTGAAAAAAATGGCACAACTACAGAATATTCCGCGGAGCACATTATTTTGGCAACAGGAGCTCGTTCTCGTGAATTGCCTAATTTACCTCAAGATGGAAAAAAAGTGATAGGATACCGACAGGCATTAACTTTACCCGAGCAACCAAAATCTATGATTGTAGTAGGTTCTGGAGCAATTGGAGTGGAATTTGCGTATTTTTATGCCACTATGGGAACGCAGGTGACCATCGTAGAATTTATGCCAAATGTAGTGCCTGTGGAAGATGAAGAAATTTCTAAACACTTAGAAAGAGCCTTAAAGAAAAATAAAATTAAGGTAATGACCAATGCTTCCGTAGAGTCCGTAGATACAAGTGGAGAAGGCGTGAAAGCAACTGTAAAAACAGAAAAAGGTGAGGTAGTTTTAGAGGCTGACATTCTGCTTTCTGCTGTTGGAATTACGGCTAATATTGAAAATATTGGTTTAGAAGAAGTGGGTATTCAAACGGATAAAGGTAGAGTTTTAGTGAATGAATGGTATCAAACTTCCGTTCCTGGTTATTATGCGATTGGAGATATTATTCCGACTCAAGCATTGGCTCATGTGGCTTCTGCGGAGGGGATTACTTGCGTGGAGAAAATCAAAGGTTTAGAAATAGAAAAAATAGATTACGGAAATATCCCAGGTTGCACCTATTGCATCCCAGAAATTGCATCGGTGGGACTTACAGAAAAACAAGCCATAGAAAAAGGATATGAAATAAAAGTCGGCAAATTCCCATTCTCTGCAAGTGGAAAAGCTACGGCAAACGGCGATACCGATGGCTTTGTAAAAGTTATTTTTGATGCAAAATATGGCGAATGGCTGGGTTGCCATATGATAGGAACTGGCGTGACGGAAATGATTGCAGAGGCTGTTGCGGCAAGAAAATTGGAAACAACGGGACACGATATTCTCAAAACCGTTCATCCTCACCCAACGCTTTCCGAAGCAGTAATGGAGGCTGTTGCAGCAGCTTATGGAGAAGTTATTCATATTTAAAACTTAATAAAAAGAGCTTAATTTTAACATTAAGCTCTTTTTATTCTCAAAATTTGTAACATTTTAGATAAAAAACTATACTAATTAAGTAAAACTTCAAAAAAATGAAAAAAAAATTGAATATAAGACATTGGTATTTACTCCATCGTTGCTGAAAGGTTTCAAGTTTGAAGAGGTAGATAAAGAACTTTCTAAACTCGGAAATGAAGGCTGGGAAGTCATTTCAATGATTTGTTTTGGAGATTATCAACTTGTTTATACCTTAAAAAGGGAAATCTAAACTTTATTTTTGATATAAAATTCCCTCCTGCCTATCAATAGATTCTTGATGAATCGCCTTAAATAGTTTGGAAACAAACTCTTCCGAAAAGCCTTGTTTTTTACCGAGAAAAATCATTCGCTCCAAAATTTCGCTCCATCGTTTATTTTGGAGAACTGCAATGTTTTTCTGTTTTTTCAGCTGACCTATATTATCGGCGATTTTCATTCTTTTTCTCAAAATTTCCAAAAGTTGCTGGTCTAAAATATCTATTTGAGAACGCAAACCCTCCAATTGATTATGAAACTCATTTTCAGAAGTATTTGGATTTCTGATGATTAACTCATTTAAAATTTCTTTCAATCGCTGAGGGGTAATTTGTTGCATCGCATCGCTCCACGCTGAATCGGGATTACAATGCGTTTCTATCATCAGCCCATTAAAATTCAAATCTAATGCTGTTTGAGAAATTTCGCAAATCAAATCCCTATTTCCAGCAATATGAGAAGGGTCGCAAATAATGGGCAAATCAGGGAAACGATTTTGTAAATCAATAGCAATTTGCCACTCAGGAATATTTCTAAATTTAGTTTTTTCATAAGTAGAAAAACCTCTGTGAATGACTCCCAAATTTTTAATTCCAGCTCTCTCGAATCTCTCTAATGCTCCTATCCAAAGGGATAAATCTGGATTAACGGGATTTTTCACTAAAACAATTTTATCCGTTCCTGCCAACTCATCGGCAATCTCTTGAACAATAAACGGGCTCACTGTAGAACGAGCTCCTATCCAAAGCAAATCCACATCGTGTTCCAATGCCAAACGAGCGTGGTCTCTATTTGCCACTTCAGTAGCTGTTTTCAGTCCTGTTTCATTTTTCACCCGTTGAAGCCATTTCAAACCCAACACCCCAATACCTTCAAACCCACCAGGGCGAGTGCGGGGCTTCCAAATTCCAGCACGAAAAAAATGCACCGAAGAATCTTTTAAATCGTGAGCGGTTTTAAGAACTTGCTCTTCTGTCTCGGCACTACAAGGTCCAGCGATAAGAAAGGGCTTTTCTTGAGGTTCTATTTTTTTTAGCCAAGCCCCAGAATAGGTTTTATTCATTTAATTTTAATCTTCAACTCTGCAAAAATAATGGAAAAGCGATTACAAATCATTGCAATCGCTTTTATTTTTTTTTATTTTTTGTTGAATTACTTCAAAATTTCAACAATTTGCTCTGCCAATGAAATCCCAATTCTGTCTTGTGCTTCATTAGTAGAAGCCCCTGTGTGAGGCGTTAGGGAAATTTTAGCGTGAGAAAGAACATTCTTCGCAGGTGTAGGCTCGTTAATGAAAACATCTAAACCAGCGAAAGCCAATTTTCCACTATCCAAAGCTACCAATAAAGCCTCTTCATCTACCACTCCGCCTCTAGCACAATTCACCAAAACAGCTCCGTTTTTCATCAAATCAAATTCTTTCTGCCCAATCACATATTCTTTTTGAGCTGGAATATGAAGCGTAATGAAGTCAGCTTGTTTCAAAACTTGTTCCATCGGTTGAGTTTTGATATTAAAATCAACGGACTGTCCATTGAAAAATTCTACTTTTACCGTAATTTCTCCCAAGAAACTATCTGCTGCCACTACATTCATTCCCAATCCCAAAGCGATTTTAGCCACTTCCTGACCAATTCTACCAAAACCGATAATTCCGATGGTTTTTCCTCTCAACTCAATTCCTTTGGTATAGGCTTTTTTAAGTTCAGCAAATTTAGTATCGCCTTCTACTGGCATTTTTCTATTAGCATCGGTTAAAAATCTTGCTCCCGAAAACAAATGAGCAAAAACCAATTCCGCCACAGAAAGCGAAGACGCCGCAGGAGTATTGATAACATTTATCCCTTTTTCTCTTGCATATTCTACATCAATATTATCCATTCCCACACCACCTCTACCGATGATTTTAAGCGAAGGACAAGCATCAATAATATCTTTTCTCACTTTGGTTGCACTACGAACCAATAAAGTTCTGATTTGGTGCTGGTTGATATAATCAATCAATCCTTCTTGTGGAACTTTGTCCGTAATCACCTCAAAACCTGCTTCTTGTAATCTCACAATTCCCGAGTGGTCTAAACCATCATTTGCTAATACTTTCATAATTAATATTTAATTTAAACTTTATCTTACTAAAATTTATATTTCACAAAAATACTAATTTGATTTTAATTATTTAACATTTTTTATCTTGAAATAAATCCTTACATTTGCCTTTATTGATTTTTATGGAAAAAGAAAAGGTTGTTTTAGTTAATCCCCACGATGAATTTTTAGGACTAATGGAAAAACAAGAAGCCCATCAAAAGGGTGTTCTCCATCGTGCCTTTTCTGTATTTCTGTTTGATGAGCAAGGCAATATGCTTCTTCAAAAAAGAGCTTCCACTAAATACCATTCGCCCAACCAATGGACAAACGCTTGTTGCTCACATCCCCGAGAGGGCGAAACTTATCTACAAGCCGCTCACAGAAGGCTCAAAGAAGAATTGGGCATTACTTGTGATTTGCAGGAGAAATTCAACTTTATTTATAAAGCCGATGTAGGACAAGGACTTTGGGAACACGAGTTGGATTATGTTTTCTTTGGAATTTTTGAAGGAGCCTTTCATCTCAACCTCGATGAAGTGAGTGAGACAAGATACATTTCTTGGGAAGATTTGGAACAAGAACTAAAAGAAAATCCGCAAAACTTTACCGAATGGTTTAAAATCATTTTAAAAGAATACAAACAATATTTAAAAAAATAAAAACAATGAAAAAAACCGCATTATTTGATAAACACATTGCTCTTGGGGCTAAAATGGTACCTTTCGCTGGGTTTGAAATGCCCGTGCAATATTCTGGTGTGACGGAAGAACACTTTGCCGTTCGTGAAAAAGTAGGGATTTTTGATGTTTCTCATATGGGGCAATTCCTAATCGAGGGAGCCAATGCTAAGGCTCTTTTGCAGTTCGTCACTTCTAATAATTTAGAAACTTTAGAAGATGGAAAAGCACAATATTCTTGCCTTCCGAACGAAAACGGAGGAATTGTAGATGATTTGATTATCTATAAAATGTCCGATGAAAAATATTTCGTGGTCGTAAATGCTTCTAACATTGACAAAGACTGGCAACACATCTCTAAATACAACGAAAAATTCGGTGCGAAGATGACCAATATTTCTGCCGAAACTTCCCTTATTGCCATTCAAGGTCCAAAGGCTACCGAAACGCTACAAAAATTGACTTCAACCAATCTTTCCGAAATTCCTTACTATCATTTTACGACTGGAAGCATTGCAGAGGTAGAAAATGTAATCATCTCTAATACAGGTTATACTGGTTCAGGAGGTTTTGAAATTTACTTCCCGAACGAAGTTGCTGAAAAAATTTGGGACGAATTGACCAAAGTGGGAGAAGAATTTGGTTTAATTCCTTGTGGATTGGCTGCAAGAGATACTTTAAGATTAGAAAAAGGTTTTGCCCTTTACGGAAACGATATTGATGATACCACTTCACCGATTGAAGCTGGACTGGGCTGGATTACGAAATTTACGAAAGATTTTGTAGCAAAAGAAATCATCGAAAAGCACAAAACCAATGGTGTTGAAAGAAAATTGGTAGGTTTTGAAATGCAAGAAAAAGCCATTCCAAGACACGACTATTTAGTAGTAGATGCCGAGGGCAACGAAATCGGGAAAGTGACTTCTGGAACAATGTCGCCTTGCAAAAAAGTTGGTTTAGGATTGGCGTATGTAAAAACTGCGTTTTCGCCAGTTGGTTCGGATATTTTCATTCAAATCAGAAATAAAAATATCCCTGCAAAAGTGGTAAAAGCTCCTTTTGTTTAAATTTTAAATGCATTAAATGTGAAAAAAATAGCGGTTTTCATTGGTTTAAGTTTCATAAATTGGACAAGTGCTCAGCTCACGGATATTAAATATATTCCCTCCATTTCTACGGATACTATAAACACTCAGGCGAGGCTTTATACCAGCCTTTTGAGTAAAAATAAATTCAACCCAATGGTCTTTGAACAAGGCATAAAAGTAGGTGAAAGAAGACAAGAGGTAAAGCTCAGAGATAAGGATATTTTCTATATTGAATTTACGGATAAAAATGGAGATAAAAGAGTTTTCAAACAAATTCCAGAGCTTAATCTTGGCGGAAAACTTTTAGAAGTAATGGCAGTTGGGAAAATCTCTTGGTATAGAAATTATTTCAGTTATAAAGCTGATGCTTGGGACCAAAATTATGCCTATGATGACTATTTTGTTAAAGGAAACGAAATCGTGAAAGTCCCTGTAAAAGGCAAATACAAAAAGAAACTGAAAAACCTTTTGGCTGAAAAACCAGAGTTAGCAAGAGAAGTTAATAGAATGATTACCGACCTTGACATAAAAGAAATTATTGAAAAATACAACAATTAGAAAAACAAAAAGGCTCTAAAAAGAGCCTTTTTTATTATTATATTAATACGCTTTTGCGAATAACACTCGGCGTTTGGAAGGTTTTCCAGAAATAAGAGAAACACCTTCTTCCTCCTCCGCATCTAATGGAATACATCTAATGGTAGCTTTGGTTTCCTCTTTTATTCTCTCTTCTTCTTCCTCTGTGCCGTCCCAATGGGCAGAGATAAATCCACCTTTTTCTTCCAACATCTTTTTAAACTCTTCGTAGGAATCTACTTTGGTAATATTTTCATCTCTGAATTTTAAGGCTCTTTGGTAAATTTCTTCTTGAATTTTAGTCAAAAGTTCATTAATGTAATTTTCAACATTTTCCAAAGGTTGAGTTTCTTTCGTTAAAGTATCTCTTCTTGCTAACTCCACCACTCCATTTTCCAAATCTTTCGGACCAATTGCCACACGAATAGGCACTCCTTTCAATTCGTATTCCGCGAATTTCCAGCCTGGTTTTTGCGTAGTTCGGTTATCGTATTTCACTGAAATTCCGAGCGATTTTAATTTATCCGAAAGAGCATAAGCCACCTCATCTATTTGAGCCAATTGATCTTCTCCTTTGAAGATAGGCACAATCACCACCTGAATTGGGGCTAATGACGGAGGCAAAACCAATCCATTATCATCGGAATGCGACATTATCAAGGCTCCCATCAATCGTGTAGAAACGCCCCAAGAAGTTGCCCACGCATAGTCCATTTTACCTTCGTTATTGGTAAATTTCACATCAAAAGCTTTTGCAAAATTCTGACCTAAAAAGTGGGAAGTCCCCGCTTGAAGCGCCTTACCATCTTGCATCAAAGCCTCAATACAATAGGTTTCATCAGCTCCTGCAAATCTTTCACTTGGAGATTTCAACCCTCTAATCACTGGCACTGCCATCATTTTTTCAGCAAATTCAGCATAAATTTCCAACATTTGTTCTGCTTCCTCCAAAGCCTCTTCTTTCGTGGTATGTGCTGTATGCCCTTCTTGCCAAAGGAATTCCGATGTTCTCAAAAATGGACGCGTTCTCATCTCCCAACGCACCACATTTGCCCATTGGTTGATTTTAATCGGTAAATCTCTATAAGACTGAATCCAATTTTTATAAGTATTCCAAATGATTGCCTCTGAAGTAGGACGAACAATAAGCTCTTCCTCTAATTTTGCTTCTGGATCAACAATCAATTTTGAAGGATTTTCTGGGTCGGTTTTTAGACGATAATGCGTGACCACAGCACATTCTTTGGCGAAACCTTCTGCATTTTTTTCCTCTGCTTCAAAAAGACTTTTTGGCACAAAAATTGGGAAATAAGCATTTTCGTGTCCCGTTTCCTTGAATTTTTTATCCAATTCATCTCGCATTTTCTCCCAAATCGCATAGCCATAAGGCTTAATCACCATACAGCCTCTCACTCCTGAGTTTTCTGCCAAGTCTGCTCCTACAATCAGTTCATTATACCATTTGCTATAATCCTCTGCTCTTGAAGTTAATTTTGCCATAAATTTAAAATATCTTTAATAATTTTATTGTCAAATCAAAAATTTGGTATAATTTTGGTAATCATTAATTTTGCAAAGATAAGTTATTTAACCTTAAAATCTATTGTTTAATATGAAAAATAAATTTTTTAGTGCTTCTATTTTACGCAAAGGGATTGTGGGAGTTTTAGGAAGTATGCTTTTGATTTCTTGCGGAGCACAATTGGGATACACCGAAACCGATGGTATTTATTACGACCCCAACACAGATAAAATAGAGCGAAAGATAGCGTGGCAAGAACCAGAAACCTATGATTATCAAGGAGGTATTATACACCAATCTCAAAGAGTGAGAGAGGAACAAGAAAAGAAATACAGCAATAAAAATTGGGGGAATGAGCAAAAGATAAGCACCTCAGATTGGGGAACTTACGCAGGAACTCAAAATAATTATTATTACAATGGTTATTCTGCGTGGGATTATCCTTATTATCAAAATTTTTATTCTCCTTACTATTTTGGAATGTATAACTCTTATTTCGGAAATTTCTACTCTGGCTGGAATATGGGCTTCCCAAGATATTATTGGAGAAACTACTATCACCCATATTATCAAAGTTATTATAATTATTGGGGAAATAGGTATTATCACGGCTATAATAACTGGTATTACAATCCTTATTATTCGCCATATTATGGGTATCACTCACCTTATATTATAAGAGAATATTACCCTGTAAGAACTTATAAAAGAAGCGGTGCAGACCCTGTATATAGAGGGACTCAAAGAAGCGAAAACTCCTCTTGGGGAAGATCTCAACAACATCAACGACCTCAAAATCGTTATCCTAACCAAAATTCGGTAAGGAGCTCATCTTGGGGAACGAGAAGATCTAACTCTAATAACAGAAACTACTCTCAAAATTCTGAAAGCAGACAATCTTCGCATACTCCATCAAACCATAGTTCTAACCAAGGAAGTTGGGGAAGAGAGCCAAGCTGGGGAGGAAGTAGTAATTCTGGCAGTGGGGTAAGAAGCAGTAGCACCCGAACAAGATAATTAATGTAATTTTATTTAATGAAGAAAATGACAAAAAAGATTTCAATATTAGCAGGTATTTCTGTAAGTGCGATGATGTTTGCACAAGATGTTTCGGTCATCAGAAACACCACAGAAGTTTATGATAATCAAAGCCTTATTGGCTCTGCAAAATATTCTGCAATGGGTGGAGCAATGGGAGCTTTGGGTGGAGAAATTTCATCAATGGGGACTAACCCCGCTGGTTTAGGAGTTTTCATCACTAATGATTCTAATGTGAGTTTGCTCGTTAATTCTAATCAAACTGAAGCTCATTTAGCAGGAAATTCAATAAAAAAGAGTGTGAATAATACCACATTAGGTCAGGCAGGAGGAGTATTTTCATTCCACACCAATGATAAAAGCTCTTGGAAATTCATCAATGTAGGGATTAATTATACTAATGAAGGCATTGGTAATCAAATTCAATCCCCTAAAAATCCAAACCTTAAAAAACCTGTTTTGGATAATTCAAACAAGATAACGGACTACGACCTTTATTCTGGGCACATGTACGAAAGAATTGGGAAACGCTCTAAATTGAGTTTTGGAATTGGTGGAAATTACGAAAACAATCTTTACATCGGTGCTGGAGTCAATTTACTCTCCAGCAATATAGAGCAATATGATGAGGTTCTTATCACTTACCAAAATTCAGGAAGTAGCAATTATTATAAAAGAAATTTTACACCTTTCAGAGAAGAATCTACTGGTGTTTCCCTTTCATTAGGTGTAATCGGAAAAATTACCCAACAAATCCGTTTAGGAGCATCTGTGGAATCCCCTGTTTGGTATAGCATTGATAGAGAATACGTTGAATATAAAAACGATGGTCAAAAAATATCATCTTATAATTATGCAGAAGACAGAAATCTGAAAACTCCAAGTAAATTAACCTTAAGTGGAGCGTTTATTCCTAACAAGAACTTTGCTCTCAATGTAGATTATAGAATGGATTTAGGAAAACCTCATTTTAGTGGAGGTGATGCTGAAAGACAACTCAACGACTTCTACCAAAGCAATTATAAGTCTCAGAGCGAAGTAAGATTAGGAGGAGAATATAGGCTTAAAAACTTTCGTGTAAGAGGTGGATATTCCTTTACTACAAGCCCTTTCAGAGATTATACATTTGGTGATAATGGCAAGGGTTATAGTATTTTCAACGATGATGGCACTATTCAGCAAAAAGGCAAATTGTCCAACTATATCGTAGGAAAATCCGAGGTGATTTCTGGCGGTTTGGGTTATGATTTTAAAAGTTTTTATATAGATGCCGCTTATCAGTATATTACTTATAAATATTCCAATCCGTTTTTTGATGGAGATTATTTCCACACCTCAGCGACAACGGATTCCAATACAAGCATCGTATCTAATGTAAAAAACAATAAAGGAAACTTCATCCTCACTTTGGGCTGGAAGTTCTAAACAAAGAAAAGACCGCAGTTTAGCGGTCTTTTTTTATGACAATATTTTATAATGAATTGAGCATTATAATGCTAATGCTTTTTGGTAAGCTGTCTCCAAGCCGTCTAAATTCTTCCCTCCTGCTGTGGCGAAACCTGCGTTGCCACCACCACCGCCTTGGATTTCTTTTGCCAATTCTTTTACGATGTTTCCTGCGTGGTATTGTCCGTCCAAATCATCGGATACGCCCACTGTGAGCATCGGTTTTTCTCCAGCGTTGGAAAGAATAATGATGACTGATTTCGGCGTTTCTTTCTTCAATTTGAATACAATATCCTTCACCGAAGCGGCGTCCATAGAGGTCTTTTTCACCAATAATTGTTTATCGTCTTTTTGCGTAAAATCGTTTTGCCAATTTTTCGCCTCACTTTGTGCTTTTTCCCTTTTCAAGGCTTCCAATTCGGCTTTGAGTTGTGCATTTTCATCTTGTAGTTTCTCTACCGATTTTACAATATCTTTTGATTTTAACAATTCTGAAAGCTGTTGATTTTGAGCTTCAAAATGGCAAAAATATTCCTTAACCTTGTCCCTTGTGATGGCTTCTATACGGCGAATTCCTGCCGCTACTGCACCTTCGGAAACAATCTTGAAATACCAAATATCGCCCGTATTTTTGGTGTGCGTTCCTCCGCAAAGTTCCTTACTCTCCCCAAACTGAATCATACGCACTTTATCGCCATATTTTTCGCCAAAAAGTGCCATTGCCCCAGCCTCTATTGCCTGTTGCATTGGGATATTTCGGTATTCTTGCAAATCAATTTTTTCAATAATTCGCTGATTGACCAATTTTTCCACTTCCTCCAATTCTTCGGCAGTCATTTTTTGGAAATGCGAAAAGTCAAAACGAAGCGAATCGAAATCCACTTTGGAACCTCTTTGCTCGATGTGTGTTCCCAAAATCTCTCTCAACGCCTGATGCAATAGGTGTGTCGCCGTGTGATTAGCCTCCGTTAAATATCGCCCTTTCACTTCCGCCTTAAATGGCTCATCTAAATTGCTCGGCAATGTTTCCGAAAGATGAATAATAAGATTGTTTTCTTTCTTAGTATCAATGATATAAGTCATCTCTCCATTGGCTGAAACCAAAAATCCTCTATCGCCCACTTGACCTCCTCCTTCGGGATAAAACGGCGTCACATTAAAGACTAATTGATACAATGTGCCGTCTTTTTGGCTCTCCACTTTTCTGTATTTCGTGATGCGAACCCTCGCTTCCAAAGTATCATAGCCGATGAATTCTTCCTCATCATCTTCACGGAGAATGACCCAATCATCGGTTTTCATCTGAGCCGCCGCACGAGAACGCTCTTTTTGTTTTTTCAAATTTTCTTCAAAACCCGCTTCATCGAGAGTAAAGCCTTTTTCGGCTAAAATCAATGCCGTTAAATCAATCGGAAAGCCGTAAGTATCGTATAATTCAAATGCTTTTGCCCCAGAAATCTGCTTATCGGTAGCGTTATTCATCATCGCATCGAGCATCAAAAGACCTTGCTCCAAAGTTCGAAGAAAAGAAATTTCCTCTTCTTTAATCACATTCTGAACCAAAGTAAATTGTTTCTCCAATTCTGGGAACGCTCCGCCCATTTGTTGGGTAAGCGTCTTGACCAATTTATAAATGAAAGGTTCTTTTTGCTCCAAGAAAGTGAAAGCGTAGCGAATAGCACGGCGAAGAATACGGCGAATGACATACCCTGCCCCATTGTTGGACGGCAGTTGTCCATCGGCAATAGCGAAAGACACCGCACGAATATGATCCACAATCACGCGAATGGCAATGTCTTTTTCATCTTCCAATTTGCCCTCGTATTTTTTGCCTGAAATTTCTTCTACTTTTTCAATCAACGGCGTGAAAACATCGGTATCATAGTTGGACGATTTCCCTTGAAGAGCCATACAAAGTCGCTCAAAGCCCATTCCTGTATCCACATTTTGCTTTGGTAATTTCTCCAGCGAACCATCGGCTTTTCGGTTGAACTCCATAAACACCAAATTCCAAACCTCAATCACTTGCGGATGGTCTTGATTTACCAATTCTTTTCCAGAAATTTTGGCTTTTTCGGCTTCGCTTCTCAAATCAATATGAATTTCCGAGCAAGGCCCACAAGGTCCCTGTTCACCCATTTCCCAGAAATTATCTTTTTTATTTCCGTTGATAATTCGGTCTTCGACGATGTGCGTTTTCCAGAAATCATAGGCTTCTTGGTCACGCTCCAAATTCTCGGACGCATCGCCCTCAAAAATGGTTACATAAATATTTTCTTTCGGAATTTGATACACCTCCGTAAGCAGTTCCCACGCCCAAGCAATCGCCTCTTTTTTGAAATAATCCCCAAACGACCAGTTGCCCAGCATTTCGAACATTGTGTGATGATAGGTATCACGCCCCACATCGTCCAAATCGTTGTGCTTCCCCGAGACTCTCAAACATTTTTGAGTATCAGCCACTTTGGTAGAAGTTGGCTCTTTGTATCCGAGGAAAAAATCCTTGAACTGCGTCATTCCCGAATTGGAGAACATCAGCGTAGGGTCATCTTTCAAAACAATCGGAGCAGATGGCACAATGCTATGCCCCTTACTCGCAAAAAAATCTAAAAATTTCTGTCTTATCTCTTGTGATGTCATCATTTTAGCAAAAACGCTTTATTTTAAGTCGCAAAAGTAAGGAAATATTTGAAAAAAAATAATAGAATTTTAATATAATCAATAGCATAGATAAATAAAAGGCGATTGCATTTCTTCTCCTTATGCTTCTATTCATTGATTATATTAAGGTTTTATTTTGGTTTATAAAAAAAACATTATATATTTGCACTAAGTTTAATTAAATTATACAATAGAGATGAAAAAAGTTTTGTTATTTGCGGTAGTTGCTTTAACTACATTAGGAGCTGTATCTTGTACAAGAGATAATGATAGTACAAGAACATATCAACAAAAACCTGAGGAAAAGAAAACACCAAGTATTTTAGGAACTTGGAAGTTATCGTCTGTTGATGGAAAAGATGTATCAGCAGAAAACAGATCTTTCACTCTTAATGCAGATGGCTCTTATACTTCTGAAGGTAAAGAGTTGCAATCTCTTATGGGATCTGGAAAGTATGTTTTTAATGGTGTAGACTCTGCAATTTTCGTTGTAGTATCACCAGAAGAGCACAAGGGTTATACTTTTGCTATTAAAGTTGTAAAATTAGGAGAAGATGAAATCTCTTATGAAACATATGACCCAAGTGGAACTAATGATAAAAAATCTATTACTGTAGCAAAAAGAGTAAAATAATTTTTTGTCTAAGAATAGTAAAAAAGGCATTGTGTAATGACAATGCCTTTTTTATTTGCATAACTCTTTTCTTCACTTAGAATTGAAGGTAAATAGGCATTACTTGTTCTGCCGATTTGAAATATCCATATAAAATCAAAAAGGCAAAAAACACCGCAATATAAACTCTCATTGGAAATGGTTTTGCTCTGTTATCTAAAACTTTATCCACTAAATTATCAGGGATGAGATGCAACGCCATTGCAATAGCCGTCATCGCCAATACGCCTTTATAATTATCAAAAAACGGAATAAATAAAGGTGCATCAAAATTGTAGATAATCTGATGAATCATCGCTGTGGCAATTTCAAAATCCTCAGCCTTAAAGAAAATCCATCCGAAACAAACGAAATGGAAAGTAATGAGCCCCATCACTATTTTATACGGTCGGCTTTGGTTAAATCCAGAAAATGCGTTCCCAGTAAGCAACATCCAAATTTTATGAACGCCCAAACCTACCCCGTGAATGGCTCCCCAGATGATAAAATTCCAACTTGCTCCGTGCCAAAATCCCCCTAAAAGCATTGTCGTTAAAAGGTTGAAATTCGCCGCAATTCCTTTCGTATTTCTCGTGATAATCGCAGGAATAATGAAAATAAGCAACAAAATCCCAACAACCATTAGTGATTGTAAATAAGACAATTGGAAAAGTTTAACCCCAATTAAAAACGCTCCTACCAAAAATCCTCCCACGAAAATAAACGATGCCAAAGAGAATTTTCTATTTCCGCCCAATGGAATATACAAATAATCCTTTAACCAAGTGGAAAGGGATATGTGCCACCTTCTCCAAAATTCGGTGATATTTTTACTTTGATAAGGCGACATAAAGTTCGGTGGAATTTTAAAGCCTAACCAAAGGGCAATTCCGATAGCAATTTCGCTATAACCACTGAAATCACAATAAATCACCATTGCATAACCATACACCGCAAAAAGATTTTCTACCCCAGCGTGTAGCGATGGATTATCAAACATATAATCCACCATATTTAGAGTGATGTAATCGGAAATTACCAACTTTTTAATTAACCCCGAGATAATCAGGAAAAATCCTTTGGCAAAATCTCGCTCTGAAATCACATACGGTTGATTGATTTGCGGAACGAAATCGTGAGCCCTTACGATTGGTCCCATCATCAGTTTTGGGAAGAATGCTAAGAACAACAAATAATCCGAAAATTTTCGTGCAGGTTTAAATTCTCCACGATAAACATCAACCGTATAACTCAGATTTTCAAAAGTATAGAATGAAATCCCAATTGGTAAAATCAAATTTAATGGATTAAATTCAGTGCTGAATAATGAATTGGAAATTTCAATAAAGAAATCGGTATATTTAAAGTAAAACAGCATTCCAAGATTAAAAACAATGCTAAAAATCAACAACATATTTTTCTTTTTCTTGGAATCGGCATCATAAATAGCGTTAGAGAGGCGAAAATCTACAATCGCAGAAATAATCACCAACCATACAAACCAGCCACTTGCCTTATAGAAAAAATAGAGCGAAAACAAGCAGAAAATATACCTTCTTGCTTTGCTATAATTTCTAAATGCAAAAAACAACAATATAAAAAGTGTAAAAAAATACACGAAAAACCCATTATTAAAAAGTAATGGATTTTTGCTGTCGTACAAAAATTGTTGCAAAAAGGCACTCCAGTCAAATGTTGCCCAAAATTCTTTTAATCTTTCCATTTATTTAGATTGATATTTTTTGTAATCTTTCATCAAAGCGTTGAATAATTTCTCTGCCAAGACCTCTGCTCCTCTATGATTTGGATGGATATAATCTTTATTTGCCAAAGCTGGTTTTTCATTTGCCCATCTTATAATAGAGTTTTCGCCTCCCATAGATTCAAATTGATTGTAAAAAGCAAAGCCATTATCCAAAGCCAATTTTGCTTGAAGTTCCACCAAATTCGGAATTCCTATCGCCGATTTGTATTCTCCACCATATCTAAACGCTCTGTCTGCCGTGCTTATCAATAAGAAATCAGATTTTGAAAATGCTCTTTTCATTTTCTCAAATACTGGCCTAATGGCTTTATCATAATGCGAATAGTTGGTATCCTTCGGTCTGAAAAGCAAATTCACACCATATTGAAAAACTATCAAATCGTAATGATTGGCTTCATCAATGGCTTTTAAGAAATCTTCATCAATTTTATTCAATTCCACCCCTGTAATTCCTCTGAAAGAAAAGTTATCTACAAACACTCCATTTTCCGATTCAAAACTCACTCCATAAATTGGAACAGATGTTTGAGCTTCTACCCTAATAGACTTTTCTAAATCATTTACCAGTACTTTTCTATTGACTAAATGATTTCCATTTAATTGAACAAAATTATTATTAACGCTGATTTGAGCATTATCTGCCTGACCAAAAATCAATGATTTTTCTACATTAATAGAATCTTGTATGGTATTATCTCGGTAAGAGCCACTTCCGTTTTTGAAAATATGTCCAGAAATATAAAGGTTGTTCGCTCCTTTGGTCATAAAATGCGTGTCTGCCCAGCCAGAAGCCTTTATTGTAGCCGATTGCCTAAAACCAGCCACATTAGACGCCATTGGAAGATAACCAACTCCCGCACCTCCAAATTCCTGCTGAAGCAGTTTTCGGAAGGTTTGCGTCATCAAATCTCCTTCAATCATACTATCCCCAAAATAGGCAATTCTGATTTTGCCCTTTCCTGTAGTTTTCAATTGGTGTAGTTTTTTTACCAAACGAGGCATTGCCATTGTTTCATCAACACTGAAATTAGTGATAAATTCAGGTTTTTTATACAAATTAAAATCTTGTTTTGAAGCCCCTGCAAGATTTTCAGTTATTTCCTTTGTTTCCTCTTTTGTTTCTGGATTTTTTTCTTTTGTCTTGAAAAGTTCCGAAACCAAATTTACTCTCTCCAAAGGTTCCCATTTAATATCAAAAACCAAAGCAATGACTGACACTGCCAAATACAATCCAAAGCAGCTCAAAACCAATAGAACTACTTTATAATTCTTATTCTTCATTGAAAATTTTATTAAATTATTAAGATGGCGAATTTAAATTATTTTGGAACAATTGCAAAAACTAAGCCATAAAAAAAATCCTCAGCATTAATCTGAGGTTAAAAATTTAGGATTGTTTGGAGAGTTGAAATTTATCAATGATTAGATTCACTCTTCGCATCCATTCCTTTGGCTGAGTGGAATATCCCGCACCTGCTATCGCCTGTACCCAAAGTTTGTAATCTCCATTACCTTTTAATTCTGCGTAATATTTTTTTCTTGATAATAATTTACAAAACGCTTCAAAACTTTCTCTTTTAGAGCTAAAACTCTTGTATTTTGATTTGTATTTTTTGTTTTTGCCAACAATCCCAAAGTGATTATTGGAATTTTTAGCATTTTTACTTGTTCCACCTCCAGTTTCTACAAAGGCAACACCGAGAATAATCGCTGAAGGAATGCCATATTTCTGCGAAAGTTCATTGGCTAAATCCTTATTATCTTGGATGTACTGGTGCTTTTGTTGCCCATAGAGAGCAAAAGAAAAGTTTAAAAATAAACTTATGAAGACTACTTTTAAATAATTCATTTCGTTTGTCATAATATTTAAATTTAATTTGTGCAAAGATAAGTATTAAAAATTAAATCGATTTTTTCAGTAAAATATCGCCAAAATTTCATTAAAGTTCTCAACAGAAAAGGAATTTTATTATCTTTGCCGAAAATAAAAGTTCTTTGAAATGTTAGGAAGAAGACAAATACGCGAGAAAGTTATTCAGACACTTTATTCTTACGAGCAAAACCCCATCAACCAAGGGATATTGGAAAGGAATATGTTTTCTGATTTGGATAAAATCCAAAATCTTTATGTCTATCAACTCAATTTCTTGATTGCCCTGCGAAGAGTAGCGGAAATGCAAATAGAAATTGGAAAAAATAAATTCATCAAAACGGATGAAAACCTTAATCCTAATCAAAAATTTATACGAAATCAAGTCTTTGAATTGTTAGAAGAAAACGATGAAAGACGCTCTTTTACCTCTCAACATAAGAATTTGATGTGGGATATTCACGATGATTTATTGGTGAAAACTTACCAAAGAATTAAAGCCAGTAAATTGTTTCAAGATTATATGAACAATCCTGAACTTTCCTTTGATGAAGACCAAAAGTTTATCGGGAAAATATTCTTGCGTTATGTTGCAGAAAATGAGAGCTTTCACGAACATTTGAGCTCTATGGAAATTTCTTGGGCAGATGGTTTTCATATTGCTAATTCTATGGTACAAAAAACCATTGGATTTATGAAAGAAAACACCCCCTCGCATACGCTTGTTCAGGCAATAAAAGACGATGAAGACAGAGCTTTTGCACGAAAATTATTGATGGAAACCCTAAACCATTGGGAAGATATTGAGAAAAAAATAGAGGAAAGATTAGAAAATTGGGATTTGGAGAGAGTCGCTTTGATGGACAGAATTATCCTTACGACTGCTATTTCCGAGTTGGACAATTTCCCACTTACGGCAACGCCAATCATCATCAATGAATATGTGGAAATTTCCAAAGTTTTTTCAACGGGGAAATCTCAAATTTTCGTTAATGGAATTTTGGATAGTTATACCAAAGACAGCGAAAGAATTTAACTAAAATTATTAATTTTAAAATCATAAAAAATGGATGTTTTACAGCAATTTGCACCAATGCTACTGATTTTCGTGGTGTTTTATTTCTTAATGATAAGACCTCAAATTTCTAAACAAAAGAAAGAAAGAACTTTTCAGCAAAATTTAAAACAAGGAATGAAGGTGGTGACCACTGCAGGAATACACGGACGAGTGTTTTCCATAGAAGAAGACAGTGTAATTATAGAAACGCTTTCTGGAAGGCTAAAATTAGAATTGGCAGCTATTTCGCGAGAGCTCACTCTAAGCAGATACCCTGAAAATAAGGAATAAAAGAAATAAAAATGACTTTTAAAGTAAAAGAATTTCAAGATTGGGAGGTTTTGGTAGAAAAAATCACCCCATTATTGAAGCACAATATACTTCTACTCAAAGGGAATTTAGGAGCTGGGAAAACTACATTTTCCCAGTTTTTACTCAAAAAATTAGGTAGTGAGGACGAGGTAAATTCGCCCACTTATTCGCTAGTCAATGAATACCAAACCCCAAAAGGAAAAGTCTTTCATTTTGATTTATACCGAATTAATAAAATTGAAGAGCTTTTCGATATTGGAATGGACGAGTATTTAGAAACAGGCTTCCTCTCCATCATTGAATGGCCGGAAATCTACGAAAATGAATTACAAGGGCTGTCTTACCACACAATGACGATTATTAATAATTTAGAAGAGAGAGAGATTGAATTTAAATAATTAAAAAAGTTTATGTTTCAAAAAATTAAAGATTTCATCATTAAAAAATTATATTTTGCTCTTAAATCTTTTCAGCTTTCTTATGAAAAGAGAGAAATACAGGCTCTTCCTTTCAAAAAAATGGGGGGGGGGGGAATAGATTT
>JAUMXI010000012.1 GCA_030529185.1 Flavobacteriaceae bacterium | reverse complement strand
TTTTTCGGCTTTTTATCTCACTTTTATTTTTAGACCTTTTGTTTTACTGCCCATAAAATGCAAGAACATTTGCATAGTTTAGTAAAATTTATAGGGGGGGGGGATTGCTCACCAGACGGTTAATATTAAAAAACTTTATTTAGGTTTTATTCTCTTGTTATGTCAGAGGGTAGAACCTTTTTTTATATCTTTTTGATAAGCATACAGATTGAAACAATCATTAAAAGTAATAAATAAATTAAAAGTAATTAAACATTATGAAAAAAGGCTTTATTTTCTTAGGGTTGGTAAGTGCAACGATTGCTTACTCCCAAACGGGTAGCGTAGGTATTAATACAGAAAAACCTACGGAAACATTACAAGTGGAAGGAACATTGCGTGTAACAGAGCTTCCTTTGCAAAACGAAATGATTTATACAAAGTCTGATGGAACTGCCTCCGAGCAAAAAGACCAAACTTATACACCGAGCAAGATGGTTGTGGTAGATGCTAACGGCGTTTTTGGTAAGGCAGATATTCCTACAGGGGGAGGTTCTTCTCCAGGCAGTGGAAGCACAGGTGCTATTAATGACGGAAATACCTACACGGGTTCTGCTTCTATTGCTTTGGAAGGTAATTCTTTCCAGAGGGAGGCACTTACAGGAGATGTTATTGCAGGTAAAAATAGCAACGAAACTAAGGTTGTAGGAATGCAAGGACAGCCTATTTCTTCCATAGCACCAAAACCAGGGGAAGTATTAATGTGGAAGACTTTTCAAGAAACCAATCCAAAAACCCAAGCACAAGAAACCGTCACCAAATGGGTTCCTTCTAATACAATTCCAAGAACAGATTTGGTCTTGGTTATGCAAAGAGAATCTTCAGAAAACATAAATGACAATGAACTGGGGAACTCGTGGAATCCGAAAAAAGTTCCTAATTTGGAAGTGATTTTAGATAAGAATAATTTATATAAAACGAACGACCATTCTTTTAATGTGCTTGAAGATGGGCTTTATGAAATTACAATGTCTGTTTTAGTGAAAAATAATGCGTCATCACAAAGAAGCGTGTGCAGTTTAGGACTTTGGGATGATACAGCAAACCAATGGAAGGTAAAAGGAACACGCTACATTAAAACAGGGACAAACAGCGAGGCTTACGATTCCTATACTTTTATTGGCGTGGCAAATCTAAAAAAATCTAATGTTTATTCTTTTAGAATTAATATAAAAGGTGATGTGAAATTAAGCGGGCATGATGAAACTTTACAAGATCGTAATCCTGAAGATCTTCCGTATTCAACCTTATTCTCTATTACAAGAATTAATTAATATGGTAAAATGATATTTACAACTTTAGTTTAACGATAGAAAAGTATTTTAATAATACAAAATAACAAATCTAATGAAACCGATATTAACGCTTATAGGTATTTTAAGCACAACAATATTTTACGCTCAAGTAGGGGTAAATACAGAATCCCCTACGGAAACGCTACAGGTGCAAGGAACCTTCAGAGTAAAAGAACTCCCAACTGCAAATGAGAAAATCTATACTCAGACTGATGGCACTGCATCTGATACAAAGAACCAAAACTACAATCCTGTAAAAATGATAGTAGTAGATGATAATGGTGTCTTGGGTAAGGCAGATATCCCTACGGGAGGGGGCTCTACAGGAGGAGGTGCCAACTCGGGAGGTGTTATTACAGGAACGCCTCTGCAAGATTCCAACTCTGTGATGATCAACAACTCTTCCCTTGAAAGAAAAGCCCTTACTGGTGATGCCGTAGCAGGAGATAACCAAAACGAAACTACCGTGGTAACAATACAGGGCAAAAACATATCTCCCAATGTTCCTGAAGAAGGACAAGTATTAATGTGGAAGACTTCTCAAGAAACAGACCCGCAAACCTCCCAAGAAGTAGAAGTGGGAAAATGGACTCCAGTAGCACCTACTATTACCCCACATTTATATGCGAGCATAAAAGAAGATTTTTTCTACGACGAGAATGGTATTAATGTGGTAGATGAAACTTATCCATCCTCAGAGATTACTGCTGAATCCGAGGGTTTTGAAGTAGAAAAAAGTGGGTATTATAAAGTGAAAATGCATTTGGATTTGGGAAAGCGACCTCAAGGTAGAGGGCCTGAAGATTTAAGACCTGGTGCTCATTTAGTTTATGGAATTGTTTATTATGATAATATAAATGATGGTAATTATTGGGTAAGCTCCTCCTCTCAAGTTGTTGAGTATATTTCTAATGAAGATGATGCGTATGATACTAATGTAATGGATACGGCAACTTTGGTAAGTGTAGTAAAATTGGAAGCTGGTAAGTATTATTATTTTAATTTTTTACCAAGTGATAATAGTGAGCAAGTTATTTACTTGTCTATGACTGGTTCTCCTTCTACTTCTCATCAAGAACTTATTCGTGGAACTTTTTTTTCCTTGGAATTACTTAAAGAAATTCCAACAGAATAATCACCTAAAAAGAATTGTAATTTAAAAAAAGAATAAATGATGAGTTTGAAAAAAATTCATCATTTATTTTTTGCTAATAAAAAGCATTATTGGATATTTCAATAAAAAATTATAGATTTGTGAAATTGTTTAGGCGAGTTTAGATGAGAATAGATATTATTAGCGTAGTTCCAGAATTGATGGAAAGCCCCTTCAAGGCTTCTATCCTAAAAAGAGCAATAGAAAAAGGCTTGGCAGAGGTGCATTTCCACAATGTGAGAGATTATTCTACCAATAATTATAAGCAAATAGATGATACCCAATATGGAGGAGGAGCTGGAATGGTAATGATGGTGGAACCTTTGGATAAGTGCATTTCTCAACTCAAATCGGAGCGAGAGTATGATGAGGTGATTTTTCTAACTCCCGACGGAAAGACGCTCAACCAAAAAATGGCAAACAGTCTTTCTTTAAAGCAAAATTTAATTTTTCTCTGTGGGCATTATAAAGGAATTGACCAAAGGGTAAGGGATTTGCACATTACGAAGGAAATTTCCATCGGAGATTTTGTTTTAACGGGCGGAGAGCTGGCGGCTTGTGTATTGGCTGATGCTGTAATTAGGCTCCTTCCAGGCGTTTTGAATGATGAACAATCGGCACTTACGGATAGCTTCCAAGACAATTTGCTTTCGCCGCCGATTTACACGCGTCCAGAGGTTTATAAAGGATTAGAAGTTCCCAAGATTTTATTGAGTGGGAATTTCGCAGCGATAGAAGATTGGCGCTATGAAAAGGCACTGGAAATTACTCAACAAAAAAGACCAGACTTATTGAATATCAACGAAAAATAGCTCAATGGAGGAAGTGAGAAAAGAATGGGTAATGTTTTACAATGTGGAAAATCTTTTTCCGCCGGATGAGAGATTTGCCAAAGGAGAAAGCAAAAAGTTTTCAGGATTGAAGCGTTGGAACGAATGGCGATACAAGAATAAATTATACAGAATTCATCATCTTTTTGAATTGATTAAAGCGGAAAAAAAAGAATTGCCAATGCTCATTGGTCTTGCCGAAATTGCCGCCAATAGCGTTTTGGAAGATTTGCTGAAAATGCCTGTCTTTGAAGGAAAATACGATTTTATCCATTACGATTCTTTAGACGAGAGAGGCGTAGATACGGCTTTGCTTTATGACAAGACAAAAATAAAACATATAGATTCCGAGACGATTAGCTTTATTTTTGAATTTGATGCTGATATAAAAGACGGAGTGGATACTACCAGAGATGTCTTGCAGTGCAAATTGGAGTTCCAAGGTGAAATTATCAATGTTTTTGTATTGCATTTGCCCTCTAAAAGGGAGCAGGATATTAATCAACCCAAAAGAGATTATATCCTCAATACAGTGAAAGATAGAGTTTTAGATTTGGCGAAAAGTAGAGAGGCAACCATTATTCTGGGGGATTTTAATGAAAATCCTTACGCTGAAAACATTAACTTTTTATTGTATAAAGAAGGTTCGGATAAGTTGCTGGAAAACCCTTTTATCCACCTTTATAATCAAAAGAAATACTCTACTTTTTATCAAAAACAAGGCTTGTTGTTTGACCAAATTTTATTATCGGAAGATTTCTATATGCAAAGTTTTCCGTTGAGATTTCAAAATGCGGAAATTTTTACGCATCAAGACATTAAAAATCAAGATAAAAGACACCAAGGAAAGCCTTTTAGAACTTATGTAGGAACGAGATATTTAGGAGGGTATAGCGACCATTTTCCCGTTTTAGTAGAATTTTTAAATCAAATTTAAACTTATGAAACAAGAAGATTATCAATTAGATATTATAGATAAAAATATTATCCAAATGCTGATGGATAGTGGCAAAACGCCTTTGGCTCTAATTGCCGATAAGGTAGGAATTTCTACAACGGGAGTGCATCAAAGGGTGAAAAAAATGGAACAGGCGGGAGTGATTGAAACTTCTGTGGCTTTGCTAAATCCTCGTAGAATAGGCTATAAAGTTTCGGCATTTGTGGGTGTGTATATCAGTCAGCCCGATAAAACGCAAAGTATTATCAATCTTTTAAGAGAGATAGAGGAAGTGGTAGAGGTGCATTATGTGACGGGGAGCTATACGCTTTTGCTAAAATTGGTTTGTATTGATAATGACCACCTTATGGATGTTTTGAATAGTGTGCAAGTTTTGGAAGGCGTGAGAAGAACCGAAACTCTTATTTCGCTGGGGCAAGAAATTAATAGACAACTCAAAGTAGTTTCTGAAAAATGGAAATAGGAAAAACACAAGTTCTAAAAATAGCAAAAGAAAATCCTAAAGGCTTTTTCTTGGAAGACCAATGGGGAGAAAATGTTTTCTTGCCTAAAATTTTTGCAGAGCAAGAATGGAGAAAAGGCGATGAGGTGGAAGTATTTGTTTATCAAGATAATGACCAACTCTGTGCTACGATAGAAACGCCTTTTTGCGAAGTAGGAGAGTTTGCCGTGATGACTTGCGTTCAAGCCCTTCCGAGTGGTGCTTTTATGGATTGGGGAATCATCAAAGACTTATTTATCCCTTACAAACAGCAGAAATCCAAAATATTAGAAGGAAAAAAATATTTGGTTTATGTTTTTATTGATGAGGAAACGCAACGGCTGACAGGCACTACGAAATTTAACAAAAGTTCTATTAATGAAGGAGTTGAGTTCAAAAAAGGAGATAAAGTTTCCCTAATTATGGCTAACTCCACTGAATTGGGTTGGAATGTAGTTATCAATAAAAAACACTGGGGATTGGTCTATCAATCAGATATTTATAAAGATATTTTCCCCTTATCGGAGGAGGTTGGTTATATCAAAAATATTAGAGAAGATGGCAAAATAGATGTTTCGCTACAGCCTGAAGGTTTTTCTAATATAGATGAGTTTAAACAAAAGATTTTGAGTGAGTTAGATAAAGGTTATGGCTTGCTCTATTTGTCCGATAAATCCACGCCAGAAGAAATAAAAGATGCTCTCCAAATGAGCAAAAAGAATTTTAAAAAGGCGATTGGCGGACTTTATAAAGACAAAATAATTGAAATTTTTGACGATAAAATTAGGTTAAAATAACCTTTGGATTTGGTCGTTTGATTCAAAAAAGATACTTTTGTCGCCGTGATTTTTTACAAAAAGCATAATAAATTATTTAAAAACTTGATAACGAGCTTGTTATTGAGTGTTTTTTTGTTTTCTAATTATGCGGTAAATATCACTCATCACCATCACGATGAAATAGATATTACAAAAAAAAATGCTGAAAACAAGGAGCAAAATTGTTTCATTTGTCATTTTCAGGGCTTATTATACGAGCCTTTGGTTCAGCAAGATTTCGCTATTAGCCACCTTCAAGAAGAGGGGATAGTTTTTATCAGAAAATCAAACTCTCTTTTTGTTTTATCGGAATTTTTCCGTTCTGTTTGGTTGCGTGGCCCGCCTGTTTATTTCCCATAATATAGTTGAATGATTTTTCGCTTTTCTAAAATTTTAGAAAGGCAATGTTTGGCTATTTTGATTTTTTAAGTTAAAGGTATTAATAAACAGGTTTTCAGTTAAATAAATGAAAGGAAGAAAAAGTTTATTATTGGCTTCTTTGAGTGGAATTATGTGCTTATCTGCTCAGGAAACCAATAAGATAGACACGATTAACATTAGCAAACCAGCAGTTTCTCATAAGTTTAAAGTAAGCTTACAAGTTAGCAAGAAAGATTTAGAAAAATCAAGCGGAGGAAATTTGGCCAATACGCTAAAAAACATTGCGGGGATTACGCTTTTACAGAGTGGTGCTAATATTTCTAAACCAGTTATTCAAGGACTTTCAAACCAAAGAATTATGGTGTTGAATAACGGCGTGAAGATTGAAAGTCAGCAGTGGGGACACGACCACGCCCCTGAAATAGACCCATTTTTGGCTCAAAATATAGAGGTAATAAAAGGCGCAGAAGCTGTGAAATATGGAGCCAATGCAATGGGTGGAGTAGTTCTTTTGAAGAGTGAAAAATTACCATATTTTGGGCAAAATATCGGAGGGAAAATTCAATTAATAGGAGAGTCCAACTCGTGGAAAGGGGCAGGAAACTTAATGCTACAAGGGAATTATCACGAAGATAATGTTTTTGCGTGGCGGGTGCAATCCAGCGTGAAACGAGCGGGAGATTACAAAACAGCCGATTATTTTGTAGAAAATACTGGCGTTAAGGAATTAAATTATTCCATTAATGTAGGCTATCAAATGCCAAAGGAAAAAACGGAGTTTTTTTATAGTTATTTTTCTACAAAATTGGGCGTTTATAGCGGCTCTCGCATCGGAAATAGAGAGGATTTGGATTTGAGAATTTTATCTGGAAGACCGATAGAAAAGGGAGGTTTTTCCTATCGTATTGGTTTGCCCAACCAAGATGTAAAGCATCATTTGGCGAAGATTAATTTGGAAAGCAATAGAGATTTTGGAAAATTAAACGCTACTTATTCTTTTCAAAAAAATCATAGGCAAGAGTATGATTCGCGAAGAGGTGCTTTTGCTGATAAGCCCACTTTAGATGTGGAAATGATGACGCATACGGCATCGTTGGATTTTCAAAAACAACTCCAATATTTTAAAAATTATCTTGGGCTGAGTTTATCTCATCAGAGGAATCAAAATGTGCCAGGAACGGGTGTAAATTCCATCTTGCCGACTTTCCTTACCACGAATTTCGGAGCGTATATTTCGGCAGATTATGAGAAAAATTCTTGGCTTTTGAATGCGGGTTTTCGTTATGATTACAAGAATTTCCTTGCTGTGGGCTACAATCGTTTTGGTAAGTTTTATACCAAAGACAGGGCGTTTCAAAATTTTAGCTATAGTTTTGGAATAGGGAAATCTTTTGGAAAGCATTTTTCTCTGTCTTCCAATATTGGAACGGCTTGGCGACCACCAGAAGCCATTGAGTTATTTAGCGATGGAGTTCATCACGGGAGTGCTTTTTATCTCTACGGAGATTCTAATCTTAACCTTGAAAAGGCTTTGAAATGGAGTACAAAGCTAAATTTTAAAAGAGATAAACTTTCTATTTCTGCCGATTTTTTCCTTCAAAAGATTAAGGGCTTTATCTATGAAATGCCTACAGATGAGTATAGAACTGAGTGGGCTGGAGAGTTTAGAGTGTTTCGTTATAAACAATCCGATGCTTTCTTTCGTGGGGTAGATTTAGATGTGAAATACAAAGCTTTTGACTGGCTGGATTACCGAGCAAAAGCCTCTTTGATTCACGCTTCCAATCTTACGGAGAATTATTATTTCCCGAGCATTTCACCAGAAAATGTTTTGCATCGTTTGGATTTTAAATTGCCTTTAAAAAATGCCTATGTTTCATTGGAGCATTATTGGGTAAATAAGCAATGGCGATTTAGTGAGGAAACGGATTTGTTGCCAGATTCTCCATCAGCTTATCATTTATTAAATATTTCTTTGGGAGCAGATTTAGTTAAGAATATGAATTTTATTTTTGAGGTAAATAACGCTACCAACCAGCTGTACAAGGACTATACCGATAAGTTTAGATATTTTGCTCACGGAATGGGCAGAAATTTTCAAATCAGAATTAATTATAATTTTTAAACATTTTTTATGAAAAGTAAATTTTTATTTCAAGTTATATTTTTAGCAGTATTCAGTTTATTGATGTTTTCTTGTAGATATGATATTCATGTTTATAATGAGATTCCCGTAGAAGGCAGATTACCAGTGTATTCCTCTGATTATGATAAAGAAAAAGGACATGATAATTGGGCAAAAGTAGAGGTGATTATCCGCCAAGGACACCTGCACGGGAAAAATTTTCATGGAAATCCAGAGCTGGATATTCCTATTTTGCCAATGGTGCAAAAAGTAATTTTTGAGCAAACGCCACAAGGGGTAAAAAGAACCATAGATAAAGGCAAGTCCAAACGAAAGGACGATGATGCCATTGAGGTGATTGCCTCATCGGAGGAAGGAACAAGGTATGCGATGGAGATTATTTATTACAATAGTGCTGGGGAAAGGATTAATTATCAATACCTTACTCCTGAGCAATTGCCTATTCATCAACATTTCTTTACAGTGGATAAATACACTAATTTTAAAACTGGGCGAGTATTTACAGCACCTAAATTGGAATTCTTTGCTCATTTATATACTTATGAATACAGAGATACCAATCCCGATGACCAAATGTTTGACAGAAAGAATCCTAATGTAAAATTATTGGGCAGTCCTGTTGGGCTAAAAGGGTATTTTCTTTTTAAGAAAGAACTCAAACAAACGAGATTTAATATGGTGGTGAGGCTAAATCATTTCAAGCAAAATAAAATGGGGGCAAATGGAAAGTTTGAAGACGCTAATAATCCTTCTCGTAGAGCAAGGCGTCAATCTGTGACGGATTTTTACCAAAAAATTCCTTTTGTAGTAGTTGGTTATGATGGACTTACAAGAGAAGAAACAGACCAATATTTTAAAGATTTAGCAGAGTATTACGGTATCTCGGAAGACGATGTGGAAGATTATATTTTAGGAGGTGATATAGACCCAGAAAGTGGCGGTTTTTGGATGTAATGAAATTAATGAAAAGTCAGTCAAAATTTTGGGCTGACTTTTTTTGAGCCAAAATAAAATTGAATATTTTTAGATTTGTAAAATAAAAAATCATTACTTTTGCCCAATGGGACAAATTTTGGCAATAGATTATGGTAAAAAACGATGTGGCTTGGCTGCGACGGACGACTTGCAGATGATTGCTAGCGGATTAGAAACCATAGAAACTCCCCGTTTGATGGAATATTTGAAAAATTATTTTCATCAAAACCAAGTGGAGGCTATTGTGGTTGGTCAGCCAGTGGATTTAAAAGGAGAAATGTCCGAGGTAGAAACAGACATTTTAAAATTTATAGAAAGTTTTAAACAAGAATTTCCTTTGATAAGAGTAGAGCGTTTTGATGAGAGATTTACTTCAAAAATAGCCTCTTATTTCATTAGCCAAAGTGGGAAAAACAAAAAACAACGGCAAGAAAAAGGATTAATAGATAAAGTAAGTGCAACGCTTATTTTGCAACAATATTTAGAGAAAAAAATATGATTTTACCTATTCGTGCTTACGGAGACCCCGTGCTTCGTAAGGTAGCAAAAGATATTACGCCAGATTATCCAGAGCTGAAAACATTGATAGACAATATGTTTGAAACAATGTATGATGCTCACGGAATTGGTTTGGCAGCTCCACAAATTGGCTTAGGAATTCGCCTTTTTGTGATAGACATTCGCCCTTTGGCAGAAGATGAAGATTATCTTGATATTGCCGATAAACTCAAAAATTTTAAGAAAGTTTTTATTAATGCTAAAATTTTAGAGGAAAAAGGTGAGGAATGGAAATTTAATGAAGGCTGTTTGAGCATTCCAGATGTCCGTGAAGATGTTTGTAGAAAGGAAACCATCGTGATAGAGTATTACGATGAAAATTTCGTAAAACATACAGAGACTTTTTCAGACATTAGAGCAAGGGTTATTCAGCACGAATACGACCATATAGAGGGGATTTTATTTACTGATAAATTAGGAGCTTTGAAGAAAAAAATCATCAAAGGGAAGCTAACTAAGATAAGCGAAGGCAACATTAATGTTGGCTATAAAATGAGATTTCCAAAATAAAAAAAGAACTTAAAATTAGAATTAAAATAAAATTAATATGCAATTAGAAAAAATTATTTCAATTTCAGGAAAACCAGGATTATTCAAGTTGATTTCTCAATTGAGAAACGGTTTTATCATAGAAGATGTAGTGACGAAAAAGAAAGTAAGCATCTCCAATTCCAGCCAAGTAAGTTTGTTGGATAATATTTCAATATTTACTACCGATAATGAAGTTCCACTTTTTGAGGTGTTTGAAAACATTGCTAAAAAAGAAGATTACAAACCGACAATTTCTCATAAATCTTCTCACGACGAATTAAGAACCTTTATGGCCGAAGTGCTTCCAAACTATGATGAGGAAAGAGTTTATGATTCTGATATTAAGAAATTGGCTCAGTGGTATAACCTGTTGCAGAAAGCAGGATATATTACTCCAAATAGTTTTACGAAAAAAGAAGAGGCTTAATTAGAAATCAAAAAAACTTTGGCGAAATGTCAAAGTTTTTTATTTTTATCAAAAAAACGATGAATACAAGAGAAGATAAATTACAAGCTTTTGGGCGATTGCTGGATATTATGGACGAGCTCCGAGAGAAGTGCCCTTGGGATAGAAAACAAACCTTGCAAAGC
The DNA here is from genome assembly GCA_030529185.1 of Flavobacteriaceae bacterium. Classification (GTDB taxonomy): domain Bacteria; phylum Bacteroidota; class Bacteroidia; order Flavobacteriales; family Weeksellaceae; genus JABCPE02. The sequence continues at coordinate 27,380 of JAUMXI010000012.1, read as the reverse complement.
CTTCGCCATCTTACTTTAGAGGAGGTTTATGAACTTTCTGATGCTTTGGTAGAGGAAGATATGCATGAGATTAAAAAGGAGTTGGGCGATGTTTTGCTTCATTTGGTTTTTTATGCTAAAATTGGTTCGGAACAAAACGCATTTGATATTGCCGATGTTTTAAATTCCCTTTGTGAAAAACTGATTTTCCGCCATCCGCATATTTATGGTGATGCCAAAGCGGAAGACGAGGAAACTGTGAAACAGAATTGGGAAAAATTGAAATTAAAAGAAGGAAATCAGTCGGTTTTATCAGGAGTGCCCAAAGCTCTGCCTTCAATGGTTAAAGCATTTAGGATTCAAGATAAAGCCAAAGGCGTAGGTTTTGATTTTCCCAATGCCGATGAAGCGTGGAAAAAAGTAGAGGAGGAGCTAAAGGAACTTCATCAAGAAACCGAAAAAGAAAAACAAGAAGCCGAATTGGGCGATGTCTTTTTCTCGTTAGTCAATTATGCTCGTATCAAAGGTTTGAATGCAGATAGTGCTTTGGAGAAAACAAACCTTAAATTTATCTCTCGTTTTAAACAAGTGGAGAAATTAGCCCAAGAAAAGGGCAAATCACTTTCAGAAATGACCTTACAAGAAATGGATTCTCTTTGGGAAGAAGCAAAGAAAATGGAGTAGTGCGAAACTACTCTTTTTTATTTTTTGAATCAAAAAACACTTCAATGATTTTGCCCCCAACCCAAGAAAATGGGAAGAAAGTTAAGAAAATCCCAATTTGATAAAAAGTAGGATGAGGAGAAAAAATAATAATATCCAAAACAGCTAAAAACAGTAAAATAAAACCTATCAGCATAGAATAGGCTACTTTGGCATATTTCACTAAAATCGCTGTGGTGATTCCTCCAATGCTAGAGGCTATCCCAGAAGAAATTAATAAAGTAATGAAAAACCAAGCATTGTTTTGATTTTCTTTTAAAAGCTTGTGCCATTGTGCAAAAGGCATTAAATCCGCTCCCCAATCAGAGTTGATTTTCAACCCGATAGTAATGATGATTATCGCTACAAAAAGCCCTATAAATACAGCAAAAGTATTTCTTAAAAAATTCATTTTTCTAATCTTGGTGTGCAATCATTGAAATTTCTATATTTACATTTTTAGGAAGTTCAGCCACTTGAATGGTTTCCCTCGCAGGGTATTGATTTTTAGTAAAATAATAGGCGTAAATCTCATTCACTATCGGAAAATCCTCAATGTTTTTCAAGAAAATTTGAGATTTTACTACATTGGAAAAGTTCATTCCTGCTTCTTCTAAAATGGCAGATAGATTTTTCATCACTTGATGTGTTTCCTCCTCTATTCCCTCCAAAATCTTTCCCGTTTCAGGAACGACTGGAATTTGCCCCGAAATATATAAAATACCATTGGCTAAAATTGCCTGAGCATAAGGCCCAATGGCTGATGGTGCATTATTTGAAGAAATTACTTTTTTCATTTGGTTTTCATTTTTAGCAATACTTTAATATCAAAAATATTCTCAATTCTATTGCTATTAAAAAAATTAACTCGCCGACAAATATACAAAAACTTAATTTTTTAAAACGAACTATTGGGCTGAATAAAACTTCTGTTTTCGTATTTCAAGGCATCTTTTAAGATATTTGCTTTGATTCCGATGAAGAAATCATAAACCTTATATTGCCCCACTGGCACCCAGTTGAAATTAATGCTAAAACTCCTTTGGTCGCGAGAGAAACCTAGTCTGGAATACGCAATGGTCTTATTTACAACATCATAGTGAGCACTTGCAGTGATATTCCAATAAGGAGTAAGTTTCAGACTGCCATTCAGACCAATGGAAGCCGAAGAATTGTTTTTCCCATTAAGATTGTGATTATAAGAGTAATTGGCATTAACATTCAGCGTCCAATCTTGCCTAAAACGAGCGTAATTGTCTTCATCAAAAAAGTAAGGTTCATTCATTACAGTTCCACGCGTTTTGTAGCGTTGCTCAAGTGGTTCTTCGTCTTGGTTTTTAAATTTTAAAATATCGTGCAAACCAAAACTTGCTCCTAAATTGAAATATTGAAGCCTAAAACTTCCCAACTTATCAAGCCTTTTCTTGATGTTGTTATCTGCATCAAAATCAATTTTATACGGGTCAAAGGAAGCACTGTAATTAATGCTTAATTTATGCTTGAAGAAAGAGTTTTGAGCGTTGATGCTGATGTTCGACCATTTAAATTTCTCTGCGGCGGCATTATAGCTGAAATTCACCCCAATGTTTTCAAATATTTTAATTTTTTTGGTTTCTGCGGTAGAATCTTTTTTAGCTCTCACTTTCATTTCTATATTATTGCTAAAATTAAAGCTAATGGATTTGGAGAGCCCTCTGCTTGGCGAGCTATAAATGCTACCTTCAAAGATAGAGTAAGGAATAGGCGTTCCATTCGCATCGATATAGTCTTGGTAATACCCCCAGCCTTTGGTGCTAAAATCTGGCGTGTAAGAAAATCCGATACTTGGCGTTAATACATGTCTAATCGCTTGAATTTTACTGTTTTTTCCAAATTTGAGCATTCCGTAAATTGTAGTACGAAGCGAGGCTCCTGTATTGAAGGTCGCATATCCAGATATTCCTTTTTGAGTAGTGTTTTCTACGCGTTTATTATTTGGGTTATAATGTTTTCTAATCGTTTTATTTACCAAAACAGCATCTACATTCGCATTGATGGAAAGATTAAAATATCTGAGAAAAGTAGTAGTGGAGCTAATGCTGGTGGTGTTTTTACCAGCATATCTCATCTTGTCCCACATTGCTTGGGTGAATAACTCGTCTTGCTTGGCGGTCACTTGGTTTCTAAAATCAAACCTTGTATTTATATTGATGTTTTCTAAAATGCCCGACCTTACTCCGCTTTTCGGTGTGAAAAGGTAAAACTGGTTGAAACTTCCTGTGATAGACGGCAATCGTAAATCTACCAACCCAGTAGAAAAGTTCTGCGAATAATAGGCGTTTCCTGTGATGGTCAGCGGGAGATTCAGAAACCTTTTCGTTAGAGTAATAGAGGAGTTTTGCTGAGCATTCAGCACATTTTCATTAAAAATATATCTGTTATTAATATTGTTGTTGTAGAATTTATTACTTACTACATCTACCGAAGCCGAAAACTGAAGAAAAGGATTGGCTTTTATATCTTGTTGGTGTCGCCAGTTGATTCGGTATGTGCTGGATTTAGAGTAATCATCTAAACCCTTTATTCCCCTTACTGTAGTTCCAACGTCCAAAAGGAATGCTCCATTGTATTTATAATTCTTTTTATAATTAATTTCAGGGCGAATGTTCCAACTTCCCTTGGTGTAAAAATCGGCTAAAACTTTTAAATCAAAATACTTTCCAATAGGCTGATAATACCCTAATCCATTAATGTAAAAGCCTACATCTTGTCGCTCTCCAAAGCTTGGAATAATAATCCCTGATGAACGCGATTCCGTAAATGGCAAAATAGCAAAGGGCAAAACCAAAGGGGTAGGTACTTGTTCTATATAGAGCTGTATCGGGCCCGTCACCACCTTACCTGTGCCACTTCCTTTGATTAATTTAATTAGCGAAGCAGAAAGGTGGTAATCTGGGAGTGTGTCTTTTTTAGCTCTGAAAATCTCGTCAGTTGTATAAATTCCTCGGCTCATAAAAACGACAGAATCGTTGGTTTTTTTTGTTTTTTGAGCTACGATGATTCCCTCCGCTTCTTCCGTTCGGGAGTTGTAGGCGATGGCTTGGCGGTTTTTATAGTTATAACTCACCTCGCTGTATTCATATTTTTTTCCTGCTTGTGTGGCAATGGCAGGTTCTATAATTCTTCCTGTAGAATCTATTTTTCCTCTGGCGAACATCAAGCCTGTTTCCCAATCAATACTGATGTAATCTGCATCAATTTGCATATCTTGATACTTTACCTGTGCGTTTCTCAGGAGGTAAGATGTGTTTTTTTTCACATCAAAACGGCTGTTATCTGCTTTTGAAAAAAGTATATCCGTGAGTTGCTCCTTCTTTAAAGAAAGAGTGTCGCTGGGTTTATCTTGATTTTTAATTTCATTCTTAGAACTAATTTGTGCTAAAAAATTGTTAAAAATTAGGATAATTAAAAATTGTAAGGTATTTTTGAATTTTATTTTAGTCAAGGCTATAATTCCATATTGATTTAACGCTCCAAAAATAATAATTTTTAAAAAGATGAAACAAAATAAATTTTTTATAAGGATAATTTTAGCATTTTTAATGTTATTTTTTGCTCAAATTAATGCCCAAAAAAAATTTACAGTGATTTTAGACGCAGGGCATGGGGGTAAGGATATCGGAGCGAATAGATATTATGAAGGCTTGGGCAGAGTAAATGAAAAAGATATTACGCTATCCGTCACGCTATTAATTGGTAAAAAATTAGAAAAACATAAGGATATAAAAGTGATTTATACCAGAAAAACAGACACTTACCCAACATTGACGGAAAGAACAAATTTAGCCAATAGAAATAAGGCAGATTTGTTTATCTCAATGCACTGCAATGCAGCAAGAGGAGGAAGTGCCTATGGTAGTGAAACTTTCGTGCAGGGACCTAACCAAAATAAGGAAAATTTGGAAGTCGCTAAGGCTGAAAATGATGTAATTTATTTAGACGAGCAGGATAAAGAAACTTTTGCTTCTTACGACCCGAACTCGCCAGAATCTCTCATCGCTCTTAAAATTCAGCAGAGTAAATATCTGGAAAGCAGTCTTTTGCTGGGAAGTTTCATTGAAGAAAATTTTACTAATAAAGATAAAAGATTTTCACGAGGTGTAAAACAGCAAAACCTCCATGTTCTTCGTAGAAATGCGATGCCCTCTGTTTTGGTGGAAATGGGCTTTATCAGTAATTACGAAGAGGCTTTTTATATGTCAAGCCATAAAGGACAGGAGGAAATAGCGGAGTCGGTTTATAAGGCAGTCATAGATTATAAACAGAGAATTAATAGGAATGTTGCCAAACAAGAGGCGAAAAAAATCATTCCTCAAAAAGAAGTAGAAAAACCTTCTAAAAATGATTTTCGTATTTTGTTGATGAGTTCTACTACTAAATACAATGAAGGCGACCCTGCCCTGAAAGGCTTGAAATATATCCTGACCATTAAAGAAGGAATGATGTATAGATATTACTATGGCGTCACAAATTACGAATCAGTAAAAAATCAAAATATCAAAACTGCTAAAGAGGCAGGATTTAGAACGGCTTATGCTAAAAATTTCGTTCCTAATGAAAAATTATCTAACGGGTATTACACCTTAGAAGTAGCTGTTTCTCCGAGTAGATTACCGAAAAGCACTCCTGTTCTAGCACTATTAGACGATGTGCAAAGAGAAAAAATAAACGGGAGTCATTATTACACTTACGGAAATGTGAAAACTTTAGAAGAAGCTGTGGAGCTGAAGAAAAAGCTAGAAGAAAAAGGATTGAAAAATATAATTATTCAAAAAAAATAAAAAAAGTTTAGAAAAAATTTGGAGAGATAAAAAAACTTCGTATATTTGCAAACGCAAAAACGAAATGGCCCGTTCGTCTATCGGTTAGGACTCAAGATTTTCATTCTTGCAAGAGGGGTTCGATTCCCCTACGGGCTACTTAATTTTAAAAGGAATTTTCCTTTTTGAAAAATTGAAAAATAAAAATTTTAATTTAATAAGATTTTAAAAATATTATGGCAAATCATAAGTCAGCACTTAAAAGAATTAGACAATCTGAAAAAAGAAGATTGAGAAATAGATACTACCATAAGACTGCAAGAACAGCTATGAAAGTATTGAGAAGCGAGGAAAATAAAACTGTTGCATTGGAGCAATTGCCAAAAGTGATCTCTTTGTTGGATAAATTAGTGAAAAGAAATATTATTCATAAGAATAAAGCTGCTAATTTAAAGAGTAAATTAACAAAACATGTTAATAAATTAGCTTAATTGTAAAATATAGGGGCCCGTTCGTCTATCGGTTAGGACTCAAGATTTTCATTCTTGCAAGAGGGGTTCGATTCCCCTACGGGCTACAAAAGACTCCTGGTTTCTGTCAGGAGTCTTTTTATATTTTTATGCTGTAAAATAAACAATATTATTTTAGAGGAATGAAAATAAATCTTATACAAGATAAAAATCTAAAACTTTTTAAAACTCTTTCAGAAGTTGCCTCTATTAATGGGCAAAGTATTTATATCGTGGGGGGATATGTTCGCGATTTATTGATGAAACGCAAAAGCCCTATAGATATAGATTTCGTCACGGAAGGAAGTGGTATTCATTTGGCTCAAAAATCAGCTCAATTCATCAATCCTGAAATTAAAGTATCCGTTTTTAAGACTTATGGAACGGCGATGTTTCGCTATAATGGTTTGGATTTGGAATTCGTGGGAGCAAGAAAGGAAAGTTATAATTCCGATAGCCGAAACCCACAAGTAGAAGAGGGGAGTTTAGAGGACGACCAAAAAAGAAGAGATTTTACGATTAATGCCTTGGCAATTTCTTTAAATCAAGATAATTTTGGCGAACTGATAGACCCTTTTAATGGAGTAAAAGATTTGGAAAAAGGAATTTTAAGAACTCCATTAGAACCTTTACAAACTTATTCTGATGACCCGTTGAGAATGATGAGGGCTATTCGTTTTGCCTCTACATTAGATTTTAATATTGAGGAAAAATCTTTGGAAGCCATTAAAAGAGAGGCGGAAAGAATTAAAATCGTCACCATTGAAAGAATAATGGTAGAATTTAATAAAATAATGCTCTCTCCAAAGCCATCGGTAGGTTTAAAACTCTTGAAGGAAACAGGACTTTTGGAAATTATTATACCAGAATTAACTGATTTGGAGGGAATAGAAGAGTTTGAAGGTCAGAAACATAAGGATAATTTTTGGCATACTTTGGAAGTGGTAGATAATATTTCCGAAAATACCGAAAATTTATGGTTGAGGTGGGCGGCATTACTTCACGATATTGGCAAAGCGCCTACCAAAAAATTTGTAAAGGGAACGGGCTGGACTTTCCACGGACACGAGTTTTTGGGTTCTAAAATGGTAAAAATGCTTTTCCAGAGGTTAAAATTACCATTAGGGCGAGATATGAAGTATGTCCAAAAAATGGTAAAACTCTCTTCACGACCGATTGCATTAATTTCTGATGATGCTTCCGATAGTGCTTTGAGGCGAATGCTTTTTGATGCAGGGGAAGATTTGGAAGATTTATTCATGCTTTGCAAGGCTGATATTACCACGAAAAATCAGGTAAAGCAAAATAAATTTAAAAAGAATTTTGAATATGTTGCCAAGAAGATAAAAGAGGTAGAGGAAAAAGACCATATTCGTAATTTTCAACCGCCGATTACTGGGGAAGAAATTATGGAGATGTTCAATATAAAACCCAGCCGAGAGATTGGTATTCTTAAAGAGAAAGTAAAAGAAGCTATTTTGGAGGGAGATATTGCGAATGATAAAATCGCTGCAAGAGAATTTGTATTAAATGAAGCAAAGAAAATTGGATTAGTTTAGTCCAATTTTTTTTTATTAAAAAAAGGACAAGTGCTATAAGCTGGATTCTGTTCTCTAAAAAAGAGAGCTTGTTATTTATCTAAATTTTGCATTGCTACAAAACTTGAGCCGCCTACCCCTCAGCATTGGACGAGCTACCCTTAGTTGCTGATATACTTGGCGTTGCACCGCATAGAGTTTACCTGATTTCACTACAGCCGAACTGTACTTGCTTTCTGTTGCACTGGTCCTCCTCTCACGAGTGGTGGGTGTTACCCACTATGCTGCTCTGTGGTGTCCAGACTTTCCTATTCCCCCAAAAGGGAATCAACAAGCCACACTTGTCCGTTTGCAAAGATAGTCTTTAAATAAAAACCCTCCAATAATTATGAAAACTATTGGAGGTAAAAACTAATAACCATGAAAACTCAAATTAACTATGAGAATATACTTTAATATTATCAAATCCCGTGCCAAAGTTTTTTAAGGCTAAATGAAAAAGATTTTTAATATAGATATACCCAAGAATGTTTTTGCATTAAAGAATATAAAAATCCCTCAATAATAAAACATTATTGAGGGCAAAAACTAATAACCATGAAAACTCAAATTCATTATGAGAATTTATCTTATTTTAATATTATCAAAATCCGTGCCAAAAAAAATTAAATGAATAAAAATAATTTTAAAAAATTAATGTAATTTTGTGGTCAATTAAATTTTATAAAAAATGTCAGGAAAGATTACATTTACAATGATTAAGCCAGATGCTGTTGCAGACGGACACATCGGGGCTATTTTAGGGAAAATCGCTGAGGCTGGTTTCAAGATTAAAGCAATGAAATTAACTCAACTTACAGTAGCAGATGCTAAAAAATTCTATGAAGTTCACGCAGAAAGACCTTTCTACGGAGAATTGGTAGAATTTATGTCTTCTGGACCAATCGTAGCGGCTGTATTGGAGAAAGAAAACGCAGTAGCAGATTTCAGAACTTTAATCGGAGCTACGAACCCAGCAGAAGCAGCAGAGGGAACGATTAGAAAATTGTTCGCAAGAAGCGTTGGAGAAAATGCTGTTCACGGCTCTGACTCTGATGAAAATGCTCAAATAGAAGCAGCGTTCCACTTCTCCGGAAGAGAAATTTTCTAATTGATTTTATAGCATAAAAAAACAGCATCAAATTGATGCTGTTTTTTTATTTCTGATTTTGAGAAGAACTTTCTTGAATGTTATCAGTTTTTTGCTTAAAAAAAACTCTTGTAAATTGTATACAAGCTATACCTATAGATACGATAAGAGTTTTAATAGATGTGCTTAAAAAAGCTCCTAATATTAGTTTTCTTTCTCTTTCTAATTCAATTACTAAAAATAGGCCAACGAATGTGTATAAGGCTATAGAAATAAAAAGAGTATATTTTGTGATATTCTGTATACGGTTTCTAATTTTGATAGGTGAATGTTTTATTGTTAATTTTATTGAAAGCATACAAATGATTATCAATATACCATATATTATACATCCTACTATAAACATTAAAATATTAACACCTTCAGCCCTAGTCATTAAAAATATAAAAAGCACTATTATAGCAAAAATAAGGACAGGTATAAAAAAACTAGCAAAAATAACAATTAGGTATCTTAACAGATTTTTCATAATAAAATAATTTTCTGCAAATATAAATAAAGGTTATCAAATTTGATAACCTTTTTAAGGGAAATTATTATCATTTTTGATAACTAATAGAAAATCAGTTGGATAAAAAATCCCTTCAAAATAAAATAGGCAAACGGATAAAGACTTTGCGAGAACAGAAAAACATCTCGCAGGTGGATTTGGCGTATGCCTGTAATTTTGAAAAATCCAATATGAGCAGGATAGAAGCAGGAAATACTTGTCCTAACATTTATACACTTTACAAAATCGCCCAATATTTAGAAGTAGATTTAGCAGATTTGTTAAAATTTTCGGAAAATGAATAAATTCTTATCTTTGTAAGAAAATCATTCTATGCTAAAAAATATTCCGATAGAGAAAATTCTTTTTTTGGATATAGAAACCGTGCCTTTGTTCGGTAGTTGGGGAGAAGTGTCGGAAGTAGAGCAAAAACTTTGGGAGAAGAAAACCCAAACGCAAAGAGGTGATGCTACATCTGAGGATTTCTATACCGAGAGGGCAGGAGTAATGGCAGAATTTGGGAAGATTATTTGTATTTCTGTAGGAATGTTGGAGAAGAATAATCAACTCAAAATCAAATCTTTTTATGGGGATAATGAAGCGGAATTGTTGGAGAATTTCGGGCAAATATTCAATAGTCCGAGGCTTAGCAATGTGATACTTTGTGCCCACAACGGAAAGGAGTTTGATTTCCCTTGGATTGCCAGAAGAATGCTCATTAATGGCTTTGAACCGCCTTTTCCTTTTCAAATGTTTGGGAAAAAACCTTGGGAAATTCCTCATTTGGACACAATGGAGCTTTGGAAATTCGGAGATTGGAAGAATTTTATTTCATTGGAATTGATGGCCTATATTTTCGGAGTTCCAACGCCAAAAGATGATATAGATGGCTCTATGGTGGCGGAAATTTACTATAAAGAAAAGGATTTGCCTCGTATTGTGAAGTATTGCGAAAAAGATGTGCTGACTTTGGCGAATGTTTTTAGAAGAATGCGACAAGAGGAATTATTAACAAGAAGTGAAGAATAAAAATATGAAATTAACGGACGAACAAATCATCTCGTTGGGTGAGGAAATTATCAGAGAATTAAAAACGATTTACGATCCAGAAATCCCTGTGGATATTTATGAATTAGGGTTAATTTACGATGTGCAAGTGAGCGATGAAGGCGAAGCTCATATTTTAATGACGCTTACAAGTCCTAATTGCCCTGTGGCAGAATCTTTACCAAATGAAGTCCAGGAAAAAGCCGAGGCAGTTGAGGGAATTACAAAAGCAAAAGTGGAAATTACCTTTGAACCGACTTGGACAAAGGATATGATGAGCGAAGAAGCCAAATTTGAATTGGGAATGTTATAAACAAAAACACGCTTTTTAGGGCGTGTTTTTTTATTTTAATGATTAATCTTGTCTAATTTTTCAGGATTGTGTTTGTATTTAAAAACGAACATAAATAAAACGGCAACCAGCAGAGAATAAATCGCGAAAACACTCCAAGCAGAGCTCCAACCAGCCACTTTTGTGATGGCATCTGTACTATCTGAAAAAACTTGGAAATGATTGATAACCTCCCCTGCTACGAGCATTCCGATAGTAGAACCTAAGCCGTTGGTCATCATCATAAATACCCCTTGTGCCGAAGAACGAATACTTTTATCCGTCTCTTGATCCACGAATAGCGAACCAGAGACATTAAAGAAATCAAAGGCGATACCATAGACAATCATTGATAAAATAAACATCCAAACACCACTACCAGGGTCGCCCACAGCAAAAAGTCCAAATCTCAAGAACCAAGAGAACATTGCCATTAGCATTACTTTTTTAATTCCAAATCTTTTTAAACAAAACGGAATCAATAAAATACATAAAGTCTCCGAAATTTGAGATAAGGAAATTAGTGCATTGGCATTGTTCGCCCCCCAAGTTTTAGCATATTGAGGAACATCTTTAAAGCTGGTAATGAATGGGTTGGCATAGCCGTTGGTAATCTGCAAAGAAACCCCCAAAAGCATTGAAAAAATGAAGAAAATTGCCATTTTTTTATCCTTAAACAAGCTGAAAGCCTTTAACCCTAAAGCATCATAGAAGTTTAATTTTTCATCAGATTTATTGGTAGGGCAATTTGGAAGGCTAAACGAATAGGCAAACAATATGATCCCTAAAACAGCTGAAACAAAGAATTGGGCATAAGTATTTTGGAAACTTACAAAACCCTGTTCATTTGCAAAGCTGAAAGCAAAACTTCCGTTTTTTACTCCTGCAAAATTCACGAAAAGCATCGCAATGATGAAGCCCACCGTTCCAAAAGTTCGTATAGAAGGGAAGGTTTTTATCGTATCAAAATCGTTATTAACTAAGATAGAATATGCCACAGAGTTGGAAAGGGCAATGGTAGGCATATAGAACATCACACTCACGGAATACAGTGAGAAAAGCGTTCTAAAATCCACTTCTTTTCCGCTGACCATTCCGTAATAGCCCGTCAATGAGATAAAAATAGCCGCCACAAAATGAGAAAACCCTAAAAGTTTTTGAGCGGGAACCCATCGGTCGGCAATAATACCCATTATCGCAGGCATCAAGATAGAAACAAATCCTTGTATAGCGTAAAATAGTCCGATTTGAGATCCTAAACCAATGGAGCCCAGATAGTTGCCCATAGAGGTGAGGTAAGCTCCCCAAACTGCAAATTGAAGGAAACTAAGAATAATAAGTTGAGTTTTTATATTCATTTTTAATGATTTAATCAATATTTTTGCTTCTATTTTTTATTTCTTCTTGGAGTTTTAGAGCTAAATCAAAGTCTTCATTTTTTACCGCTTCATCAAGTTCCTCTTGGAGTTCTTCTACGCTTTTTTTGATTTCTTGGATTTCATCAAAATCTTCATCATCCCATTCTATATTTTCTTCATTCAGCAGTATTCCTGCTTCGTTTAAGACTTGCTTTGTCGTATAAATAGGTGCCTCAAAACGCGTTGCCATAGCCACTGCATCAGAAGTTCGGGCATCTATACTAATGCTGTCGCCTAAAATTTTATTCACGAAATTAAGATGAGAAAAAAATACGCCATCAAGGATTTTGTAAATCATCACAGATTCTAAATCATAATGTGTAGCTCTTACAAACTCCGAAAACAGGTCGTGGGTCAGTGGGCGAGGTGGGTTTAAATCTTTTTCCAGACCGATGGAAATGGACTGTGCCTCAAAATTTCCAATCACGATGGGAAGTTTCACCCCTAATTCTGGTTGCTCCAATAGCAAAACATAAGCCCCTGACTGAGTCTGGCTGTATGAAATTCCTTTAATGACCAACAATTTATAATCCATAAACGCAAAGGTATTATATTTGAATAAAAACACAAAATATTTGATTTCCTTAAATAAAAAAACTCCCTCCTGAATCCAAGAAGGAAGTTTTTATTTTATATCCTATTCATTTTTACTTTAAATTTCACTTCATCAATTTCTATCTCATCGGCATCGGACAATGATGTTACGAATGTGATGTTGTCTGAAAGCACTTCTGCTGAAATATAAGCTTCGTTGCTTGTGAGTTCTTTTTTGAAAGGATTCTCTTCTTCCAGCTGAATGGAAATTCTATCTGTCAAATCAAAATCTTTGTCCTTTCTCAGATTTTGAATTCGGTTGATAAACTCTCTCGCAATACCTTCGGATTTTAGTTCCTCAGTGATGGTTAAATCTAATGCCACGGTGATTTTTCCTTCACTGGCTACCGTCCAACCGGGGATATCTTTCGCTGAAATTTCCACATCGTCAAGGGTGATTTCATAACCAGCAACAGAAGTTTTGCCCTCTTTCTCCAAAGTCGCAATTTGCTCTCCTGTAAAGTTTTGAATCTCCGAAGCTACGGCTTTCATATCTTTGCCTAATCTTGCTCCTAATGTTTTGAAATTAGGTTTAATTTGTTTTACGATAAGGTCAGCGGCTTCTTCTGTATTGATAAGATGAAGTTCCTTTACATTTACTTCTTGTTTAATGAGTTCCGCAACCGCTAAAATTTGTTCTTCCGTTTTTTTGTCCAATACTGGAATCATCACTTTTTGTAAAGGCTGTCTTACCTTGATGTTCTCTTTCTTTCTTAAAGAGAATACCATAGAAGTAATAGTTTGGGCCAAGTGTGTTTTTTCTACCAATGCGGTATCTATTTGGCTTTCGTCCACTACAGGGAAATCAGTGAGGTGTACGCTTTCTGCTTGGTCTTTCCCAGTTACGGCGTTCAAATCTTGATACAATTTATCCATAAAGAACGGAGCAATCGGTGCAGAAATTTTTGCTACCACTTCCAAACAAGTGTAAAGCGTTTGATATGCCGAAATCTTATCTTCCGTATAATCGCCTTTCCAGAAACGGCGACGGCACAATCTCACATACCAGTTGCTCAAATTATCATTCACAAAAGTATTGATGGCTCTTGCCACTTTGGTAGGCTCATAATCGTTGTAATATTCCGTCGCTTCTTTTACCAAAAGATTGAGTTCGGAAAGAATCCAGCGGTCAATTTCTGGTCGATTTTCGAGCGGAAGTTCCGCCTCCTTATAAATAAAGCCATCTACATTGGCATACAAGGCAAAGAATGAATAGGTATTGTAGAGCGTTCCAAAGAATTTACGGCGAACCTCGTCTATACCATCTACATCAAATTTTAGGTTTTCCCAAGGCATCGCATTGGAAATCATATACCAACGGGTAGCATCAGGGCCATATTTTGCCAATGTCTCAAATGGATCCACGGCATTCCCCAATCGTTTAGACATTTTTTGTCCGTTTTTATCGAGAACTAATCCGTTAGACATTACATTTTTATATGCCACAGAATCAAAAACCGTCGTCCCAATCGCGTGAAGCGTGTAGAACCAACCACGCGTTTGGTCCACACCCTCCGCGATGAAATCTGCAGGGAACGCCTTATTGTTATCCACCAAATCTTTGTTTTCAAAAGGGTAGTGGAGCTGAGCGTAAGGCATTGCTCCTGAATCAAACCATACATCGATGAGGTCGCTTTCGCGTTTCATCGGTTTTCCACTATCGGATACCAAAATAATTTCATCTACAATGTTCTTGTGTAAATCTATTTTAGCATAATTTTCTTCAGACATATTGCCCACTTCAAAGCCTTCAAAAGGGTTTTGGGACATCAATCCAGCTTGGATAGATTTTTGAATTTCGGTTACCAATTCTTCTACGGAACCAATGATTTTTTCTTCTTTCAAATCCTCACTTCTCCAGATTGGCAACGGGATACCCCAATATCTGGAACGAGATAAATTCCAATCATTTACATTTTCCAGCCAGTTGGCAAAACGCCCTTCTCCTGTGGCTTTCGGCTTCCAGTTAATTTCTTTGTTTAAATTAATAAGTCGGTCTCTCACCGCAGTCATTTTCACAAACCAAGAATCTAGCGGGTAGTAAAGTACTGGTTTATCCGTTCTCCAGCAGTGTGGATAGGAGTGAGCGTATTTCTCTACCTTAAAGGCTTTATTTTCAGTTTTTAAAAGAATAGCGAGTTCTACATCCCAAGATTTTTCAGGGGCATCGCTATCGTAATATTCATTTTTAATGTATTTTCCACTGAAAATTTCAGGAACATTTTCACCTTTTACGAATTTCCCTTGTAAATCTACCAATGGTACAAGGTTATCGTTTTCATCTTTGATGAGCATTGGCGGAATGCCGTTTTCTTTAGCTACACGAGCGTCATCGGCACCAAAAGTAGGGGCAATATGAACTATTCCCGTTCCGTCTTCCGTAGTTACGAAATCGCCTGTAATCACTCGGAACGCATTTTCAGGATTTTCCGCAGGACTGAACCAAGGGATAAGCTGTTCGTATTCCGTTCCTGCTAAATCACTACCTTTAAATTCAGCAAGGATTTGGTAAGGAATAGTTTTGCTCTCGCTTGTGAAATTAACAAAATCTTCATTTGTTCCTTCCGTGTATTTTTTACCAAAATTTTTCTCTAAAAGAACCTTTGCTAAAATAATATTTATCGGCTCAAAGGTATATTGATTGAAAGTCTTAACTAAAACATAATCAATGTCTTTACCTACGGCTAAAGCGGTATTAGAAGGTAAAGTCCAAGGGGTAGTGGTCCAAGCTAAGATACTCAAATTTGAGATTTGAGGTTTAAGATTTGAGATTTTTGTTTCTGCCTTTTCACTTAATTTCTTTACGGAGAATTGTGCCACAATCGTAGTGTCGGAAACATCACGATAAGTTCCTGGTTGGTTCAGCTCGTGGGAGGAGAGCCCCGTTCCTGCTTTTGGAGAATATGGCTGAATGGTATAGCCTTTGTAAAGTAAGCCTTTATTGTAAAGCTGTTTCAGAAGCCACCATACAGACTCCATATATTTCGGTTGGTAAGTGATGTAGGGATTGTCCAAATCTACCCAATAACCAATTTTTTCAGTAAGGTCATTCCAAACATCGGTATAGCGCATCACGGCGTTTTTACAAGCCTGATTGTATTCTTCTACCGAGATTTTTTTACCGATGTCCTCCTTGGTAATTCCCAGTTCTTTTTCCACGCCCAGCTCCACAGGAAGTCCGTGCGTGTCCCAACCTGCCTTACGAAACACTTGCTTCCCATTCTGAGTTTGGAAACGGCAGAAAATATCTTTTAAGGCTCTTGCCATGACATGGTGAATACCTGGCATCCCGTTGGCAGAAGGTGGCCCTTCATAGAACACAAATTCGGGGTGTCCTTCTCGGGTTTCTACTGATTTTTTGAAAGTATCATTTTCTTTCCAAAATTGAGCGATTTGTTCCGAAACATGGATTAAATCAAGGGATTTATATTCGTTGAACTTTTTCATAAAAGATTAAATTAATCATTATTTAATAATTTGCGAAGATAAAGATTTTAAATAAATTTTTAATAATAATGATATTTATAATTTTAAGAGTTGTGTAAAAAACAAAAAATCGTTTCTAATTTTAGAAACGATTTTTGCAGTTTGTTAAGATTTACTCGGGGATCCAGAAAGACCATTCAGTCCCATTAAATATGCACACTAGTTTGGCTCTTGTATCATAGGCTATCATACCTGGTGCAGGATTAATGATGTTAAGATGTGGTGATTCTACCATTGGTAGTTGCATAGCCTTATCGGAGTCTTCTAAAACTAGTATTCCATCGATGTTTGTAGGTGTTCCGATAGATACTTTGGCTTGAGGTTGGTCTGAAAGCCCGTCTTGTAAAGCTGTATCAATTAATGCGTCTGAAGCATTGGTAAGGTTCATCCATTCATTGTTTAATTTCACTTTAACTTTTCTATCGTTAAGGTCTAAAACAAGGGTGCCGCTTACTGGGGTTATTTCGTTTGAAGAATTAACCCAAGGCAATACGATGCCTTTATTCTCATTTCCAAATTCTATTGAAATAGAGGGAGATGACAAACTGCTTTTCCCTTCTCCTATAATAACTTGTCCATGCACAAAGGTATATAATAATAATCCTAATGTACTTAAAAATGGTTTCATAGCTTTATACTTTTATTAGTGTTTTTTTCTTTTAGTCTGGGCAAGATTGTGTTCTTAAACATTTCCAGCTTGTTCCGTTGTATATACTCAAGCAATCTTCAGTAATATTATAAACCATCATTCCTTCTACTGGAGAGCCGATATCTGTTGTTGGGTTATTTACTCTATTGATAACTAATCCTTTTGTTTTAGATTCCAATATCATGTGTGCTCCTTTCATGGCGGTAGGCCAAGTTTTATTGTCATTATCTGAGCCTGCTCTTCCAAGTGCTGTAATGCCAAATTTTGTAGGTAATGATGTCCCTGCTGTATTTGCGGGTTTATAGCAAAACTCTCTATTTATTCCGAAATTAACATTATCAACACCTTGGTGGCTTTGTTGTGTTATAAAAATTACTCCATCTAGCTCACCGATATTTCCATCCGTTGGGTTTGCGATAGATTCTCCTGTGTGATGCCATCCAAAAGGTAGAGATGAAGATGTTGAGCCTAGTGGGTTTATTCCTAGTATAATATTATAATTTCCTTCAGGTATGCTAGGTATTGTGTAGGTTCCATCCGCATTGACTTTTACTGTGGTGATGATGTTTTGATTTCCGTTGCCTGATTGATCTGCTACTTCTAAGCTTACATAAAGCTGTGTTTCATCTAATATTCCGATTCCGGTACCATTAACGACATTGTCTTTGGTGTTGTCAAGAAATACCTTTCCAGAGATATTGTTTTGATTTATAGGCATATTGCAGAAATTCCCATAGATGCTAATTTTAGTGTATCTAATTACACAATCTTCCCATCGTGTTTCTAGCGTATAAGTTCCGTTCATTGATTTGTTATATGAAGGAATATGGTAATCTTTTTCTGTAGATACTACGGCACCAGAAGGGTTGATCCATTTGTATGTAGCACCAGCGAAATATTGACCTTTTAATGTATATGGAGAGCCTTCGCAAGGGTGTTGTGCAGGTGCTGTTAAAAGATCTGGAATTGTATTAACCGTGTATTGATTTGAGTGGGATTTACCACAACTATCTACAATTTCTATGTTATATGTTGCGTTAGGAGTTAGATTGGTAATAGAGTAATTAGGATCCATAACATTACTAATATTAGTCCAATCAGAGGAGCTAACTTCCTTGTATCTGATGGTATATGGAGGAACCCCTTGTATGTTAAGGTATGCCACTCCATTATTTATAGAGTTTTCAGAAACTTCACAAACCATAGCCACACCAGAAACCTCAGGCCCTGTTGAATTCCCAGTTAATGTTATGGTGCTTCCTGGTATATAGTATGTCTTGTTGAGATATTTTGGGACTTGACATTTATTAATGGTTATTTTTAGTCTTGTGCTATATGTACCAGCCTCTAAATTATTAAAATTACCAGAAGGGTTTGTAGCAATAACATCTCCACTGCTGTTAAGAAGTTCCACTGTGTTTTGGTAAGCACCAGTATATTTTACAGTAGAAACAATACTTCCTCCTCCAGAGCAAATAGATTTCCCTTCAGATGTAATAGATTGCTCTAATCCTTTGCCTTTTACTTCTAGGGGTAAATTCTGAGTTATTCCACACGAAGTGATTCCTACTACATAATCACCTGGTAGCATATTGTTCCAAATCCAACGGCCAGGACCTCCATTTATTCCTTTAACATTGACATTGCTGGGACCACTTACGATGATTGCACTTGAGTTTGCTGCATCTGGAATGTACCCTTCCCTAATATTAACAATAGCTTGTGTTCCACTTGTTAATGTAAGAGGTTCCATGTTAGCACTACATAAGCTAGTTAAATGATTTCTAACTTGTATTACTGGTGGAGAAAGCTTAGGGTTGTCAATATTTTTTTCTAATACGGCTCCACAGGCGTCCGTGATTTTTATTGAATATGAGTCGATAGGCAATACTAACTCTTTTTCTACCCCTTGTTTCAAAGGTTAGGCTTTGAACCAGATCTTCTTGAGAATTTTTTATTTCTACATTGATAGGAGGTGCTAAGCTGTTTGATGGTGATAACTTTACTTTAATTTTTTCATTAGGATAACATCCTTCAGGTGTTGAACTGATGGCGATATTTCCTATTTCATCTTCTTGTGCGGATGTATAAGAAAATTCTACCCCACAAGGCGTTGTGGTTGTGTAGTAATATACAGGAAAGGCATTTCCTGAAACAAGAGCAGGTTCTATATTGAATTCTTGGTCACGACGAGTATATATGCCATCAAAGATGATTTTTCCATTGGCATTATTATGCCTGATTTGTAATTTGACTCCCTCAGGGTATTGAGTTTCAAGCTCTATTTTTGCGTCGTTGGTAGCATTAAGAATGTGTTGTGCAACCATCTTCTTAACGCTACAGTTGTTTTTTTCCGTTCTAAAGACTAATTTAACAGGTGGATTGTTTGCCGAAATATCCCTAGTTGCCGTGAAAATGTTTCCGCAATTATCTTTTATACGAATTTGATACCTTCCGTATTCATTTACCTTAAAATCAGGTGAAGTTTGATATCTGCTGAGGGCATCATCATACGCCGGATTATCACTTTTGATGATAGAGTAAGTATAAGGAGCAGTACCTCCTGTGACACTAGTGATCCTAATATCGGCTTCTTTTCTAAAATTACCACAAACAACATTGGTTTCAATGTTAGCATTCGTAATGCTTACATAAGAATTGCCAACACTAGCATTTTGGTTAAAATATATAATACTAAAATCAGTATTACATCTCGCTTCTACTCTATAGCTTCCTGGCTGAAGGTTATTGAATGTGTGAGATGCGTTAGCACTAGCTGTTTGAACAATAGGAGTGTTTATTCCATCTTTGTATAAATAAAGTCTAATGTTTTCGGTATTAGATAGATTTACCGTGATGCTACCATCTCCACCGCAACGGTTATCTGTAGTGGATAATGTAGCCGAGACTTGATTTTGAGCTAGACAGTTAGTCTGAGCGTTTAAATTTGCTGAAGTTAAAACAAGCGTAGATATACAAGCGTACCTACATAGAAACGACAATGACCTTTCCATGGATTTAATTAGTTTTATTTTGTACAAAGGTAATAAAAAAAATGAATCAGCAAAATTTGTAGTAGAGATTTAGAAGCTAATGATTTTATTAGTATTTTTGCCCTTATGTTAAGAATTAAAAAAATCATCTTACTGAGCTGGCTCCCAGTATTGAGTTTCGCACAGGAAAGCCCTTTAAAAAAGAGTATTGACTCCCTTGTCCAGAGCAAATGGAAGAGTTCGAGCATTAATTTGGATAGCCTTAATAGTCCCAAATTGGTGGATTTGAAAATAAAGAAAAAAGATACGATTATCCTCAAAGTTCCTCAATCTATTTTGGTAGAAGAGGACTATCCCGTAACGCCCTTTTCTTTTATGAATACTTTTCAGGAAAGAAAATGGTTCGTCTATGGGCAGAACAATTTGCAATTTAATCAATCGGCTTTTTCTAATTGGAGTACAGGAGGAAATAATAGTATTGGGGTGATTGGCAAAGTTAATTATTCTATAAGCTATAAAAATAAAGCTCATTTTTGGGATAATAATATACGATTGGGCTACGGAATGCTTTCCATTTCAGGGCGAGAACTGAGAAAAACAGAAGACCAAATTTATATTTCCTCTAAATATGGCTATGACTTGGGAAGCCAGTATTATTTCTTGATGGGAGCCGAGTTTTCATCGCAATTTTCTGCAGGATATAATTATTCTTCAAGCAAAAAAAGAGCCTATGAGGATAGGATTTCTCGTTTTATGGCACCTGCTTACCTCAATTCTGGAATAGGAATTTTGTACAATCCGAATCCGAATTTTCAGGTTTCGCTAAGTCCGATTAATACGAAATTCACTTTCGTTTTAGATGAATTATTACAGAAAAAAGGAAAATTTGGTTTGGTAAGAGATGGGCAGAGCATACGAACGGAAGTCGGTGCGTTGATTAATGCCGTCTATAGAATTAGGATTTACAAAGATATTCATTGGGTCAATCAGTTGAATTTGTTTAGCAATTACGCCTTTCGCCCAGATAGGATAGATATCGCTTATAGTAGTATTTTGACGATGAAGTTTAATAAATTCATCTCTACTACTTTTAATTTAGATTTGGTGTATGACCACGACCAAATTAAAAACTTACAAGTAAAACAGACCTTGGGAGTAGGGATTTCCTACCATCTTGGGGTAGAAAATAAAGAGAAAAATACGAAGAAAGATAAAGTAAAAATTTTCTTATAATTTATGTCAGATATTATTCAGCTTTTACCAGATTATGTTGCCAACCAAATTGCGGCGGGGGAAGTGGTGCAAAGACCAGCATCAGTAGTGAAGGAACTTTTGGAAAATGCCATTGATGCCAAGGCAACAAAGGTGGAGCTCATCATAAGAGATGCAGGGAAAAACCTTATCCAAGTGGTGGATAATGGCATTGGAATGTCTGAAACCGATGCCCGAATGGCGTTTGAACGACACGCTACTTCTAAAATCAGAACCACAGAAGATATTTTTAATATTGCTACCAAAGGCTTTCGTGGAGAGGCTTTGGCGTCTATTGCCGCGGTGGCACAAGTGGAGCTTAAAACCAAAAAAGAGGAAAACGAAGTAGGAACAAATATTTACATAGAAGGAGGAGAATTGCAGTTTCAAGAACCGATACAAACGACAAAAGGATCTAATTTTTCGGTGAAAAATCTCTTTTATAATGTCCCAGCGAGAAGAAAATTTTTAAAGAAAGATAATATTGAATTTCGCCATATTATAGATGAATTCCATCGCGTGGCACTGGCTCACGAGCAGATAGAATTTTCGCTTTATCATAACGATGAGGAAATCTTTAAACTTCGTAAAACCAATTTATTTCAAAGGATTTTAGATGTTTTTGGTAGAAAATTACAACCGCATTTAATCCCGATAAAGGAGGAATTGGATTGGGGGAAACTTAATGGATTTGTAGCAAAACCAGAGGGAGCGAAGAAAACCCGAGGTGAGCAATTCTTTTTTGTCAATGGAAGATTTTTCAAAAGCCCTTACCTCAATAGAGCGGTGCAAGATGCCTTTGAGGGGATTTTACCATCGGGCTATGTGCCTACTTTTTTCATTTATTTGGAGTTGGCACCCGAACGAATAGATGTGAATATTCACCCACAAAAAACGGAAGTGAAATTTGAAGATGAGCATCTTATTTATGCTCTGATTTTGACGACTGTTAAGCGTTCGTTGGGGATTTACCACATTGCTCCGCCTTTGGATTTTGATAAAAACCCCGAAATGGATATTTTTAGTGGCGTTTCTCACTCTTCCCCAAAAGTGAGTAAATTCCCTGAAATTAAAATCAATAGAGATTACAACCCATTTCAAGAGGAGAAAATCAGCCCTTCAAAAATCAATTTAGAAGAAATCTATGGGCAAAACATAGAGGCGGAACCTTCTAAAATTAATGGGCTTTTTGACGATGATGATTTTGAAGAAGAATTAATGCGTTTGCCCAATGGTTATTGGCTTTACAATAAAGGCGAAAAAACGCTGATGCTGGATATGAGCCGTGTGCATCGTGCCGTTTTATTGAGCAAGAGAAAAAAGCAATCCGAAAGAAATAAAAGCGGACAAATGCTCCTCTATTCGTTGGAATATCACCTCAATGAAATTGAAAAAACGAAATACAATGGCATTAAAAAACATTTGGCTGAAATAGGCTTTGATATGATTTTAGATCAGGGTAATGTGTTAAAAATCAATACTATTCCTGTAGGGCTGAATGAAAATAAAACTTCCATATTTTTGGAACGACTTTTTGATGCGTTGGATTACAAAACCGAAGAAGATTTTATGGCGTTTTATGAAGAGCAGTGGGTGAAAATCCAGTCCAAATCCAAATTTGATTTTCTTTATAAAAAAGATGTAGAAGAATTATTAAAAGAATATGTTTCAATAGGCTTCCCAGAGTATTCTTATGGAAAAAAATGCTTTGTAGAACTACCTTTGGAAGAATTAAAAAATAAATTTTAAAAAATATGCTTAACCACATACCACCAATTACCAGAAACATCATCATTTTGAATGTTATTTTATTTGTCATTACAGAGTTTTTATTCCCTTCTTTAAAGTGGGATTTATCGGCTTATATTCCTACTTCGCCTCATTTTCAATCTTGGCAGGTGATTACACATATGTTTATGCACAACGGTTTTATGCACTTGGCGTTTAATATGTTTACACTTTGGAGTTTTGGAAGTGTTTTAGAGCGAACTTTAGGCGAGAAAAAATTCATTATTCTCTACTTCCTTTCAGGGTTGGGAGCCTTTATTTTATTTAACCTGTGGAATTATTATCAAGTTTATGAATTGCATAAAATTTTGGCAGAATCCGATGTAGATATTCGCGAAATCTATCGCAATACGGCTCGTTATGGCATTCAACCGATTTTTGGAGAGACGCAGACTGCTTATGCATTGAGAATATTTCTTTCTTCGCCTATGCTGGGAGCTTCTGGTGCTGTCTTCGGCGTAATGGCAGGATTTTGCACGATTTACCCTAACTCTAAAATGTTTATAATGTTCATTCCTTTTCCGATTAAGGCAAAATATCTTCTACCGATTGTGATTTTAATTTCAGCTTTTTTAGGAATTCGTTCCTTTTCTTGGGATAATGTGGCACATTTCGCTCACATTGGAGGAGCTTTGATTGGCTGGGGGCTTGTCCATAGTTGGAAAAAACAATAGCTTTAAAATTTAAAAAATGTTTGTTGTAAGAACCGCAGTATTTGTCCTGCATTTGACTGTTTTGCTCTTAGTATTAGGAGTGAAATTGAATGCTTATATTCCTCCCAAGTGGCTCGGAGTGGTGAATTTACTCTCGTTGGCTTTTCCTATTTTGGTGGTTTTACATTTTGTATTTACGGTTTTTTGGCTGATTTATTTCAGGAAAAGAAGCATTTTATTTCTTTTGAGTTGGTATTTTTTACTGGCACCGATTCAAGGCTGGATAAATTATCATTCACCACGAGATGAAACTGCTGATTTTAAGGTGTTAAGCTACAATACCAAAGGCGTGAGTGAAGAAAAAGCCCGGTTTCTTAATCACCAAAATGCCGATATTTTAATGCTCCAAGAAAGTGGCTGGGGAGAAAGAAAAAAGATGAATATTCCGAATTATCAATATCGAGTAAATAGCGAAGTAGTAAGCATTTATTCTAAATTTCCGATTATCAGGCAAGAAAAAATTGTTTTGCCTAAAAATGGATACGCTCTCTATGCTGATATTCAAATTAGGGGTAAAAATATTCGTTTTATGAATATTTACTTAGAACCTTTCCGTTTGGATAAGGCAATGGTAAAACCCTCTATGAACCAAGAAATCAATGAGATGAAGGCGAAATCTTTATTATCTCGTTTGATGCCAGTATTCAAAATTCATCAAAACCAAATAGAGGAAATTAAAACTTTTATTGAAAATTCTCCTTATCCTGTGGTTTTAGCAGGAGATTTGAATGCAGTACCGAATTCATATGAATATTTCCAATTTACTGATTTACTTACCGATGTTTTTGCAAAGGTGGGAAATGGGAGCGGAACGAGTTTTCACGACTATAAATTCCCAATTAGGATAGATTATATTTTTGCTTCCCCATCGCTTAAGCCGACAAGTTATAGCGTAAATCGTGAGGTTGATTTTTCAGACCATTTTCCTATTGATGCCGAATTTTCTATTTCTGAAGAATGATATAAAAAAACCGCTTGAAAAAGCGGTTTTTTTGTTTTATTTGGTAAATCCTTTATCTTTTAATAAAGGCTTTAAACTTGGTTTTCTTCCTGTAAAGTTGAAATAAGCCGTATCGTAATCTATGGTATTTCCAACGGATAAGATGGTTTTTCGGAATTTATCACCATTAGCCCTGGTCATTCCGCCGTTTTGTGTAATCCAATCCCAGCCATCGGAAGTCAGTAAATCACTCCAAGTATAAGCATAATACCCCGAAGCGTATCCTCCTCCCCAAATATGAGCAAAGAATGGTGAGTGATATCTTGGCGGAATTTGTGGCATATACAATCCGTGTTTTTTCAATGCTTCTAATTCAAATTCAGCAGTTGGTTTTAATTGATTTTCATCTGTAATAGAGTGCCAAGCCAAATCTATCGTTGCCGAAGCCAAAGCCTCTGTAGTAGCAAACCCTTGATTGAAACTCAATGCTTTTTTCATTTTTTCCACCAATTCTTGTGGCATTGGCTCGTTAGTTTCGTAATGAAGTGCATAATTTTTCAATACGCTTGGTTCTAATGCGAAAAATTCATTAAGTTGAGAAGGTAATTCCACAAAATCTCTCGCTACGCTTGTTCCAGAAAGAGTTGCGTATTGCTGATTAGCAAATAATCCGTGCAATCCGTGTCCAAATTCGTGGAAGAGTGTAGTGGCTTCATCATAGCTGATAAGTGTTTTGCCGTTTGCTCCTTTTTGGTAATTCAAAACATTAACGATAACGGGCTTTTGCTTTAATAATTTGGATTGTTTCACGAATGAACTCATCCAAGCACCACCTCTTTTGCTATCACGAGAGAAGAAATCAAAATAGAATAACGCCATAGATTTTCCATCGTGGTCAAAAATTTCATAAACCAACACATCTGGGTGATATACAGGTAAATCTGTTCTTCTTTTTGTGGTAATGCCGAAAAATTTTTCCGCTGCGAAGAATACTCCTTTTTCTAAAACATTATGAAGTTCAAAATAAGGCTTGATTTCGTTTTCATCAAGGTCATATTTTGCTTTTCTCACCTGTTCTGCGTAATATGCCCAGTCCCACGGAGCCAATTCAAAATCTCCACCTTGTTCTTTAATTAAGGCCTGAATTTCTTTGGCTTCCTCTTTTGCTTTGGCAATGGCAGGTTTTCCTAAATCAGCTAAAAGTTGTAATGCCGCTTCGGGAGTTTTTGCCATTTGGTCTTGAAGTTTCCATTCTGCGAAAGATTTTTTACCCAAAAGTTGGGCTTTTTTCATATTGAGAAGAGTCATTTTTTCAATGGTTGAACGGGTGTCCGCAGAATCGTTATTTTCGGCTCTGTTCCAAGAGGCTTTGAATAATTTTTCTCTTGTATTTCTATTGTGAAGGCTCTGTAAAAGTGGCTGTTGCGTAGTGTTGTGAAGTACCAAAAGATATTTCCCCTTGTGCCCTTCTTCTTTCGTTGCCTTTGCCGCAGATGCAATTTGCTCTGGCGTTAATCCGTCTAATTCTTTTACATCATTTACCAACAATCCGTTTTTCTTTCTTGCTTCAAGGATTTTGGTTGAGAAATCAATAGAAAGACTTGCCAATTCGGAGTTGATTTTCTTCAATTCTTCTTTTTTAGCAGAGGATAAATTTGCCCCAGAAAGTTCAAAAACTTGAAGGTAAAATTCTACCAATCTTTTGCTTTCGGCATCTAATTTAGCTCTTTGTTCATAGACTTTTCTAACTCTTTCGTAGAGTTTGGTATTCAAATAAATTTTGTCATTATGAGCCGAGAAAATCGGTGCAAATTCTTTTTGAACCTTTTGCAATTCAGGGGTGAGCATCGTTCCTGTAAGGTTATAAAATGCCGTTTGGGCTCTTTTTAAAATCTTGCCGCTCAATTCCAAAGGCAAAATAGTATTTTCAAAAGTAGGAACTTTTTTGCTGTTAGCAACGGCTTCTATTTCCATTTCGTGAATTTTCAATCCGTATTCAAACGCAGGTTTGAAGTGTTCCGTGCGGATTTTATCAAATTCAATGGTTTTGTATTGTAGCGGACTTTCTTTAAAAAACGGATTGTGCTGTAAATCAGGCGTTATATTTACACTTGATATTTGTGCATTTGCGGTTGAAATTGTTCCTGCCATTGTAGAAAACATTAAAATAGATGCAATATTCTTCATAAATCTTAATAAATTTATCGGTAAAAATACAAAAAGATATTAAATATGCTAATTTTTCTCCATTATTTTTGAGAGTTTTTAAATTTTTTAAGCAAAGTTTAAGAAAATTTTATTTTTCCTTCCAGTTTTTCTTGATTAAATCCATTAAAAACTCTGGGCAACGGATGATTTTTTGAGTTTGGGCATCAAGGAAGAATAGAGTAGTGGAGGCTTCCGTTAGCTTCTCATTTTTTTGATTGTAAATGGTGTATTCAAATTCAATTTTTGCAGTTGGTTTTTTCAAAATTTGGGTCTGGATAGTGATGAGGTCATCATATTTCGCAGGTTTGAAAAATTTGATTTTATACTCCGAAACAGGAAGCCAAATTCCTCGGTTTTCTATCTCGCTGTAGGATATCCCGATAGCACGAAAAAGTTCAACTCGGGCAACTTCTAGATATTCAGCGTAGTTGCCGTAATAAGCGTATTTCATTGGATCTGTTTCTCCGTAACGAACTCGTAATGAGTGTTTTAATTCAATCATTTTTAGTATTTTTTTTATTCATACAAATATATTTTTAAATAACCAATAGCACAAATGTTTTTTTTAAAAAAATTAAATTTACATCTTTGCAGAACAAGAATTGACTTTCTCAATTCGGGGTAGAATTTACTTAAATTTTAACTAATAAATCAAGAAAAATGGACGAAAACTTAAAGATGATATGGGGAAATTGTCTTTTCTTTATGAGGGACAATCTTGCAGTATTAGTAGATGAAAGTTCTGAAGATGAAAGT
>JAUMXI010000044.1 GCA_030529185.1 Flavobacteriaceae bacterium | reverse complement strand
CTCATCAAAACACCTCAATAGTATGATACCAAAGTTAAAGAGATACAAAAATAATTGATAAAAGACGAATCATTAGCTAATAAAAATATAGTTTAAATTAACAGTGAGAAAAACAGGATATATTATTCCATAAATCTAACAAAGACGATTTTTGTTTAAGTGTTTTCTTCTATTTTTGTATAATTAATAAACTTAAATATTATATTAATAACTACTTGATATAATTTCAAAACCATTATGTGAAAACAAATAAAATTTTTAAAATAAATTAAAAAATAACAATTGACACTTTTTTTGTTTCTTTATATAATTATGAAGTTAATTTGAAAACGATTTTCAAATTATAAAGAAAGGGAAAGCAATGAAAATAAACAAAAAATTTTTAATATTATTATTTATTTGGTTCATTTTTGGATGCAGTAAAAAGGAAAATATTATTAACGTTCCACTATCCAAAGCAGAAATAAAATTTAAGGCAGAAACTCTTTTATCTGGAAAAGAATTAGAATTCAAAAATGAGAAAGTATTTATCATAGAAAACACTAAAGAACACATTTTTTTAATTAATGGAAATGAATATATATATATTGATTTAAGCGGTGAAAAAGCTATGGTTTATAAATTAAAAACTAAAGGATTAGTTACTGTTCAAATTGTTGAAACATTAGAAGATGGATATGTAGTTAATCACGATGGACATTTTGATTTTATTTATGGAGAATTACCAAAAGGGAAAAAAATTGGTGATTATATAGATATCATTGATCCTCATTTATCCTCTTCAAACGAAGATAAAGAAAAAAAATATTTTGATGAAAAAAACAAAGAAAAAATTGAATTAAAAGAAAAAAATAATGATACTAAGCAGAACAAACAGAAAAAAACAGAAAATTCTAAATCAGAAAATATAATCTATATTGAAAATAACGATAACTATGTATTTGATATTAAAGATGTTGTTAGAGAAACTGAAAACGGATATCTTGTAAAGCATGGTAATCATTATCATTTTATTTATAAAGAAAAGAATTCAACATCAAATACTCCGAGCAACAAACCAACTAATGAGAATATACTTAAAAAATATGAAAAACAAATTGAATATATAGCAAATCTGAACGGGTTAAAAAAAGAAGACATTAGAATTGAAGGTGACTTACTTATTTACCCTCACGATAACCATGAACATGCTTTAGAATTGTCAAAAATTGAAATTCCAAAAATGAGCAATGATCTTGAAAATGATTTTGAAATGGAATTAGAAGCCTTATCAAAATTAACTAATACTCCTATAGATAATATCATTATCTCTGATGGTTTTATGAAAATTATACATGGTGATCACAGCCATACATACAAAATTAAGAGTCCTGGATGGATTGAATATTTAAAAAATAAAATCCCTAACATTAAATCAAACTATATTTCCGGACCTTTAAATCGAGATAAAATTACAGAAGAAGTCAATGCTTTATTAGAAAAAGCAAAAATTAAACACAAAAATGATGAAAAACAATTTAAAAGAATAGAAAGAGTCCTTCGTGTTTTTATGAATGAAATAGCCTGGGGAGACAATTCTACAGAAGGGTATCTCTCTGCTTTAGCTGAATTTGAAAAAAAATATATTAATACAAATAAACCAATAATTGAAGATAATAATGTTTCAATTTTAAGTTACAATGAAATAATAAAAAAAATAGAAGTCATAAAGAATAATTTACATCCAGCAGATGAAAAATTTAATCAATATATTGTGCTAATAAATAATATAGAGTTGGAAGCAAGTTATAAATCTAAATCGGAGAAAGAACTGACAATAGAAATTACTAAATTAGAAGAAAATCTAAATAAAAATTTTCATGAAAATAATAAATCATTATTTGATCAAAAATATGATGAAATTTATAGATCTATTAAATCCTTAGACGAGGATAAATATCTAAAGTTAAAAGTATATCTTTTGAATAAATTGGATTCAATTGAGAAAATAGAAAATAATATTTATCTTTTAGAAGCATTAAAAGAAGAAATTCAACCTAATATTATAGAAAACAATAAAACAGATGAGCTGATTCATTATATCCAGTCAAATAAAAATGATCAGCGATTAGATGAAGAAGAAAAAAATCATATACAGGAGAGTATGAGTGACTTAGATAATCTTTCAGTTGAAAAATTATTAGAAATAAAACTTTTAATCAAGAATAGCTTCAAGCGTTATGAGAACGAAGAAAACAAATATAGTACGAAAATAATCCAAATTCTAGATCAATCTAAAACAATCTTAGAAAATATAGATGACACCAATTTAAAAGTATCCCTATTGGGTGAATTTGAATCCATTCAAAAGCAAATAAATGAAACAAGTCAAAAAAAAGAGCTCTATCAAAAAGCCGTTGCATTCTTGAACAAATTACAACAGGTCCCCAAAAAAGAAATAAATCATAGTGATAATGTACCAAATATAAGTATGCATGAAGCAGAAGACATTTTAATTTTCATTGAAGAAAATAAAAGAAAAATGTTAGATGGAAAAGAAAAAGTTGCACTACTAAATGAATTTTATGATTTACAAGAAAAATTTGAAAATAAAACTTTAGACAAAGAACATATGATTCGCTTAGAAGAGCTCAAGACGCAAGCTGAAGATCTTATCAAAAAAAATACAGCACCGATTTCAGAGAATGACTATTCTGGTTGGTAAGAACGCTAGCATCATTTTTCTGTAACAACTTTTATGCTAAAATTTAAACATTATAAAAATGTATAGAATAAAGTATATAATCAACATTTAACACCAAATAGTATCTAATTTATATTTTCGTCTAAAAATAAGTAATTTAACATATGAAACAAATTGTAAATTATATATATTAATTATCTTATTATATTCAGACAATGGTTTTATACAATTTTATTTAATAATTTTCTTTTTTGTTGTAGAAGCATGTGATATACTTTACACATGTTACCCTTAGTTAGAAATCTCCCTTTTTGTGACTGTAGTTTTAAGACGTTTATTAGTGTTTCCTCGCTAAGGTAACATAATCCCAGAAATTCTGGGATTTTTTATATAGAAATACTATAGCATTGTATTAAGAAATAATTTTAAGCGATGAAACAAAAAAGCCTTTCTCATGCAAGAGTCAATCAGCAAGCCTACCAAAAAATTCAGATTCTAACATTGAAATAGATAAACAAGATAATATTGCACAAACTTTAGTATATAAAAATGAAATTGCAATTATCATATAGTATTAGAAAAAAGTGCTAGAGCTTTCATCAAATGATTTAAAGTACCGTGTTATTTAGTCTCTATTCTTGAGATAACACGCAGAGATATAATGTTTCACGCATTTTCATTCCATTTATATCCTATTAAAATTCTACCACATAAAAAAGTATACTTACTTTCAATGTATTCAATTTAATATTATCAATATTATTAGTTTAGTAAAATATATATTTTATTTATTTGAAAAGAAATTAAAATTTATTCGACTTCATGCATACTTATATTTGGTGCATTATCACTATGATTTATTTCTTTTTGAAAATAATCGTTACAATTTATAGTAAAACCTCTTATATTTTATGATTAATTTATTTAGTTTTCAGTTATATTATCCCAGGACATTAATATTATATGATAAAATTTGTTAGTCTGATTAAATCATTATAAAATTCTTCGCAAACTCGATGAATC
Organism: Flavobacteriaceae bacterium; assembly: GCA_030529185.1. Lineage (GTDB taxonomy): Bacteria > Bacteroidota > Bacteroidia > Flavobacteriales > Weeksellaceae > JABCPE02. Next base: position 2,069 of record JAUMXI010000044.1, on the reverse strand, counting down.
CATTTACTTTATCTAAATTACTTTTTATCTGTGTTAACGTTTTAGTGTTTAAAATTATATGACTCTTCTAATGTTAGAAAATGCGTGTCTGAAATAAATCTAATTTTTTAGTCTATGATGACTGACTTTAAGAGAATTTTATCAAAACTTTATTATTCTTGATCAAATTAGAATAATTTACATTGAAATATAAATAATATATTATAAATTGTTCCAAAATTATACTATTCATAGTAATTTATTTCAAATCTCATCTTAAAAAATACACCAATAAAATTCACGTGCGGTTAATTTGAAAAGACTTTTAAGACACAAATAATAGGCAATGAAAAAGGTAAAAGAAAAAGAGACATTTTTGCTACAAACAATAAAATATCTCTTTTTGATACCTTTACTAAAGTAATAGTAACGTCGTAATAAAAAATATAACAAAAGCGAACTAACATATCAGCAGTCGATATCTCTCGCATGACTAATGTCATCATATTCCACCATTACCTTCTAAAAATCGCTTCTGGATAAAAGTGCTTTCTTTTATAATTATTTATTAATGTTGTATATCTTTAGCTAACCGCATGAATTAAAACACATTCAATTATCTAAATAGGTTAATCAAACATCTCCTAGAGCGTTTCATTCCAACCACGAGATCAAAAAGCAACCAATTCATCATTATCCATTATAAAAGGCTTTGATGTTGTTGAATCATGATAATGCTCATATTTCCGATATAAGTAGTCATAGCACTCCTGCTTGCTTTTAAATTTAATTGCTTGAAAAGGCTCATCAAAAGCAAGTTTTTCAACAAATAGATATCCATCATTACTTTGCAACATGACACCTACATGACCTATAAAAAGAAAATCTCCATCTAAATTATCATGCAATACTACACTCACCATACGAGCATCATCCGAAAATTTCACTATTTTAAAATGCTCCTGCATCTTTTTTGCATGAACTTGGACATCTTTCGTATTATCGGTTTTAACTTTTGAAAATAATTGCTTAAAATTTTTTTCTTCTTCTACAGTCAAAAGATTCCCTTCTTTAAGAGCCGAATTGTCCAAAAATAGAAGAGAATCATCGAACTCTACTTTTTCAATTTCGATATCATCCTTCAAAAGTAAAAATGTATTCAGTCTGCAATTAGTTCCGATGAAATCGCCTTTTTTCTCTTCCCATAACTTACTCATTGTTTCTACATCATATTCCGGTTGCAACTTTTCTTCAAAATCACCAACCAATCCTGTCCAATTAACGATTTCATTGTATTCCGTAACCCCTTCTAAAAAAGCGTCAACATTTTTCTCTGTAAGAAACGAATTCAAGACGTATCTCACGTATTCTACACTTACCTTATCACCCATATTGGATAGATTAATCTTAATTTGTTCAGTTTTATAAGCATCTTGGGTATTCTCTCTGTCCTTTTTTTGCACACTATCTTGATCAGAAAATTCCATCCTGAAATTCACATCGTTTTTCTGTTTATGCTTCAATCCGTTATTTTCTGATTCACTATTGAATCGGCAACCCGTAAGAAACAAGACGCTCAAAAACAAAACAAAACATATATTTTTCAAAATTTTCTTCATAATTTCTCCTTTTATTGCATTATTATTTCTCTATTACTATTTAACCACTTCATTATGAACAACAATTAATCATCTCTTTTTTATTTTAAATAAAAAAGGTAACTTAATTCATATAGACACACTCTCGAATGTGACAATAGATTCTTTCCTGTCCAAATCCAAAATTTTATATATACACGCTTCTAAAAAATTTTTCTATATCGCTCACAGATTTAATCCTAGTAATATTTTTTAATTTTTGTTTATGTTAACTCACAAAATTGAAAGTTCTATCAAAGCCTATCGTAATAGTTTGTATATATTTCAAACTCTTTTTTATTCCTTATCTATTTTGAACAATGATAGTTTACTACAAGCAAAATATAATATCAATTATTATTGGCTAGATTTTTCGTTATTAAAGTAAAAAAGAAAACTTAAATTTTTTAAAAAATATGCTCTTTTTTGTCATATAACCTTAAATAAAGGCTT
>JAUMXI010000011.1:28694-40171 GCA_030529185.1 Flavobacteriaceae bacterium | reverse complement strand
GCTCTAACGATCTGTGCTATAGGAGCTATAAAGTATAATGTTTTATTTTGTTTGTAATCGGTTTGCAAATTTATTTAAATTTTGTTGAATTGTACAAGAAAAAGTCAATTATTTTTTTAATATGTTTTTAATATTTTGATAATCAGAATAATTATTATTAAAGCATTTAAAATTATACAAAGCTCAATATTTTTGTTATTTTTGCTAAAATTGTTTTTTGTTTGGAAATAGAAGAATTAAAATCACTTTTAAATGGAGTGAAAGAAGGAAATCCCAAAGCACAAACCAAATTGATTCATCATTTTTGGGAAGATGTTTTTTCTTTTATTTTAAAGAAAACAGGAGATCATTCTCTTTCTGATGAGCTTACAGTGGCTGTTTTTGCAAAGGTTTTAGCGAAAATCCATCTCTATGACGATAGTTTTCAATTTAAAACTTGGATGCTGACCATTGCCCAAAATTCGGTGATAGATTATTGGCGAAAAAAAGCAAGGGAAGAAACTTTTAGGGAAGATTTAAAAGAGGTGAAAAACGAATGGGCAAGTTCGCCAGAGGAAATTTTAATCTCAAAACAACAACAACAGCATATTATTAATACGATTGCTTCATTAGACAGCAATTATAGAAAAATTGTAGAATTGCGTTTTTTTGAAGAGAAAAGCATTAAAGAAATTGCCGAAGAATTGAATATTTCAGTGGCAAATACCAAAGTAAGAATAATGAGAGCCAAAAGAATATTGGCAGAACTTTTAAAAAACATATAATGAGTGAAGTTTTAGGAAATAATACAACGACGCACAAACCTAAATGGATTAGGGTGAAACTGCCCACTGGGAAGAATTATAGAGAACTTCGTTCGTTGGTGGATAAATACAAACTGAATACCATTTGCCAAAGTGGTTCTTGTCCGAATATGGGCGAATGCTGGGGCGAGGGAACGGCAACTTTTATGATTTTGGGGAATATCTGCACGCGTTCTTGTGGATTTTGTGGAGTGAAAACAGGAAAACCCTTGGAGGTAAATTGGGAAGAACCAGAAAAAGTGGCTCGTTCCATTAAATTGATGAAAATAAAACACGCCGTGCTGACTTCCGTAGATAGAGATGATTTAAAGGATATGGGTTCTATTCTTTGGGCAGAAACGGTGAATGCCGTAAGGAGAATTGCTCCTGGTACAACATTAGAAACACTTATTCCTGATTTTCAAGGGATAACTAAACATATAGACCGAATTGTGGAGGTTGCCCCAGAAGTGATTTCTCACAATATGGAAACCGTGAAAAGGCTTACTAGAGAGGTAAGAATTCAGGCGAAATATGAGAAAAGTTTAGGCGTTCTAAAATACATTAAAGAATCGGGGCAAAGAAGAACGAAAACAGGGATAATGTTGGGACTTGGCGAAGAAAAATCAGAGGTTTTTCAGACCATAGAAGACATTAGGAATGCCGATGTGGATGTCATTACCTTGGGGCAATACCTTCAACCGAGCAAAAAGCATTTGCCAGTGAAGAGGTTTATCCCTTTGGAGGAGTTTGAAGAATACCGAGAATTTGCCGAAGATTTAGGGTTTAGACATGTGGAAAGTTCGCCTTTGGTAAGGAGTTCTTATCGTGCAGATAGACATGTTTTTTAATTAGAAAATTAAATAAAAATGCAAAATTTACAAATACCCCAAAAGCTTCTATTTGCAGTGAAGAAATGGAGCAACAATGCTACGAAAACGGAATTTGTTTGCTGTAAAAAGGAGTGAAATTATGGAAACATTGATTTGGCTTTTCCCGATAATTTTCGTTTTTCATAATTTAGAAGAAATTATTGGCACAAAAATTTGGTTAAATAAAAATGAAGTATTATTACAAAAAAGATTTCCAAAAATAGCAAAAATGTTTAAAGATTTTAGTACTGAAGGGTTTGCGATTGCCACTTTGGAAGAATTTCTTTTGTGTATTTTTCTGTGTAGTGCTGTTTATTTTACTAATAATTTGTGATTCTGGGGAATTTGGCTGGGAGCTTTTGTTGCTGTGTCTTGCATTTTATAGGACATATTTTACAATCTTTAATTTTGAAAAAATACATTCCTGCTGTAGCAACTAGTGTTATTTGTTTACCGATAAGTATAGTCATCATTATAAAAGTTTATTTTTCCATCGTTAAAGATTTTTGGCAAATATTTCCTTATTTAGCACTGGGGTTTTTCATTGTATTTATAAATTTGTTTTTCGCAAAAAAAATGATTGGAGTTTTTACTAAATTCATGAATAAATTTTAATTTTTTACAATAGAAAATTCTCCTTATATCAAAAAAATAATTGTTTGGTAAAATGAGAGAAAAACTCTACAAAGCAGTAAAATCAAAAAGTAGAAATATCAAAGTTTCTACTTTTTTTATTGAATAATTACAAAATCTTTCAATTTGTTGAGAAAATAATATGAAATGTTTTATATTTGTCAATTAATGAAATTTAGTGGATATGAATAAATTTACGAAGAGTATTAAGTTGATTGGAATGGGCTTTGTTGCGGTGGCATCGTTTTTAGTGGTTTTGAATGGTTGTTCCAGAGTTGAGCCAAATTACGAAGGTGTTTTAATGGAAAACTACGGTAGAAATGGAAAGGAAGATTTCAAAACGGTGACGGGGTGGCAATGGACGGCTTGGTTTGGGACTACGCTCTATCAAGTGCCTATGTTTGAAACCAGTGGCGACCCACAAGAGGTACAGATTAATGCCAAAGATGCAGGAGTTTTCACGGTTGACCCATCGTATCAATATCAGCCAATTAGAGGGAGAGGTGTAGATATTGTATTCAATTATAAGCATTTAGGGATTGACCAGCCAGAGGTAATGATGGACAATGTAGAAAATGCAATTTTAAATAAATTGGTGGTGAATGCCTACCGAGAAGAGGCGAGAAATTATACCACTGATAGTTTGATGAACAATCTAAACGCTTTTGAGAAACAAGTAGAAGGAAGATTAAAAGCGGATTTTGGAAATAAATATTTCCAGTTGAATAATTTAACTTCGGGGCTAAAACCTCCTGCATCTATGGCGAGAGCGATTGAGGAACGAAATAATGCCATTCAACAAGCAGAGCGAGTGAAAAACGAACTTCAAGTTTCTAAAATGAATTTGGAAAAAGCAAAAATTGACGCAGAAGCCAACCGAATAAAATCGCAAGGTTTGGACGGGAAATTGCTTCAAGAGAAATGGATAGAAGCCATTAGAAATACGAATAATAAAGTCATTATCACCGATGGGAAAACCTCGATAATGCTTCAACAATAATGAATAAATTTTTAAATTAATACAAACAAAATGAGAAGATTACCAATCGGAATTGCAGTATTGGCAGGGGCTTTCTTTTTAAGCTCTTGTTCTACGCAAAAGACAGCAAAACAGCAAGTTTCTTTGCCTACAGATGAGGCTAAAATGAAATGTTGTAAAGCAAAAAGCGAAAAGAAAGACGGAATGCACTGCGACCATAGCAAAGAAAAAATGCAAGGACATCACTGCCAACACGGAGAGAGAGGCATTGCTATTGAGTATATGGACAAATCGGTGCGTCCGCAAGATGATTTCTACAATTATGTGAATGGCGGTTGGATGAAAACCACCGTTATCCCAGCGGATAAGGCTTCTTGGGGTTCTTTCAACGAGTTGAGAGAAAAAACAGATGAAAATTCACTCAAAATCTTGAAAAATATCCTTACCGAAAATTATCAAAAAGGAACGGAAGGACAGCAAATTCAAGATCTTTACGCTACCTATATGGATATGGACAAGCGTAATGCTGAGGGCATTAACCCTATCAAGGGAGATTTGGCAAAAATTGATGCCATTAAGAGTTTATCAGACCTTCAAAAATATCTTACTCAGGCAGTGAAAGAGGGCAACAATCCGCTTTTCGCATGGGGAGTTTATGGCGATTTGAAAAACTCTAAAATGAATGCTGTGTATCTTGGCTCGGCTCGTCTTGGTTTAGGTAGAGATTATTACCAAAAAGAAAGCGAATCAAATACAAAAACCATTGCAGAATATACGAAATATGTAGCTTCTTTGCTAAAAATTATCGGATACCATAATGCCGATGCAGTGGCGAAAAAGATCGTAGCATTGGAGAAAGATTTCGCTAAAACAATGCTTACCAACGAGGAAGGAAGAGATGCTAACAGGCGTTATAACCCTAAAACTATCAATGAGTTAGCTAAAATATCTAAAAATGTGAATTTAGCAACTTACCTAAAAGAAGCAGGGGTAAATACCGACAGAGTAATTCTTGGGGAGTTGAAATATTATGAAAATTTAGATAAATTCCTCAATCAGAAGAATTTAAATTTAATAAAGGATTATCTTAAACTTCGCCTTATCGCAGGAAATACAGGAAGTTTGGACAAGCGTTTAGATGATTTGAGCTTTGACTTTTACGGGAAATACCTCAATGGTCAGCAAGAACAAAGAGCGATGGATAAACGAGCTTTGAGTTTGATTAATGGTATTCTTGGGGAAGCGTTTGGGAAATTGTATGTAGAAAAATATTTCTCCCCAGAGGCGAAAAAAGAAATGGAGGTATTGATTGGCTACTTGAAAAAGTCTTATCATCAGCACATTAGCAATTTGGATTGGATGTCTGATGATACCAAGAAAAAAGCTTTGGAGAAATTAAGCAAATTTGGGGTAAAAGTGGCTTATCCAGATCAATGGGAAGATTATTCTCAACTGGTAATTGACTCTCCGAAGCAGGGAGGAACGCTTTATTCTAACCTTAAAAATGTAACGAAATGGGAGTATGAAAGAGATTTAAAAGAAGTTGGAAAGCCTGTGGATAAAACAAAATGGGGAATGTCGCCACAAACCGTGAATGCGTATTACAGCCCATTGAATAACGAAATTGTATTCCCAGCAGGAATTTTGCAACCACCTTTCTTTGATTTTAAAGCAGACCCAGCGGTGAACTTCGGAGGAATTGGAGCAGTTATTGGTCACGAAATTGCTCACGGATTTGACGATGGCGGAGCGAGATTTGATGGTGATGGAAACCTCAACAACTGGTGGACAGAGGAAGACAGAAAGAATTTTGATGTAAAAGTAAAACAATTGGCAGACCAATTCAGTAAATACGAACCTGTAAAAGGACATTTTGTGAATGGTGTATTTACAAGCGGTGAAAATATTGCCGATTTGGGTGGTGTGGCGATTGCTTACGATGCTCTTCAAATGTATCTAAAAGACAAAGGAAACCCAGGTATAATCAGTGGATACGACCAAAATCAGCGTTTCTTCCTAAGTTGGGCAACCATTTGGAGAACCAAATCTACGGAGAAATATATGATTAACCAAGTGAAGACCGACCCACACTCTCCTGGTTATTTCCGTGCTTTTGGTCCGCTTATCAATGTTGATGCGTTCTACGATGCATTCAAAGTGAAAGAAGGCGATAAACACTACAAAAAACCAGAAGATAGAATTAAAATTTGGTAAAAAACACAAATGGAAATGCTATGTATAAACATAGTGTTTCCATTTTTTATAAACAAATAAAAAGCTTTTTATTAAAAATGTAATTTGTAGAATAGTTAAAATAACTTTTTTGAATTAAGAATAAATTACGATAATTATTAAATTTTTAAGAAATAAACATTTATTTTAAAAGTTTTTTATATATTTGCCTTTGGATAATTGAAAAAAATATTGACAAAATGAATTTAAAAACTAAAATTTTATTAACAGCAGGATTAGGTTTGGGTATTACAGGATTTGCCCAAAAGCAAATAGTTCTTACAGGAGCTCCATTCCTTAGAGTAGCACCTGATGCTCGTTCAGGAGGAATGGGAGACCAAGGGGTGGCAACTACTTCTGATGTATTTTCTCAGTATTGGAACGCTGCGAAATATCCTTTCGCAAAAGCTTCATCAGCGGTAGGGGTTAATTATACTCCTTATATGAATAAAATTACAAATGATGTTTTTTTACTATACGCTTCTTATTATACTAAATTAGGTGAGCAAGATAGAAGCTCATTGAGTGCAAGTGTTTATTACTTTAATATGGGGGCGGTTAATCTATCTACACTGGTAGGAACTACCATTCAAGAAGCTGGAGTAGCAAAACCAAATGAATTGTCTTTAGATTTAGCATATGCTTTAAAGTTGTCTGATACCTTTTCAATGGGGGTGACAGGTAGATATATCCGTTCTGATATAGGTTCAGGTTTCAATTCTAATAATACGCTTAAACCATCAAATACATTTTCTATTGATGTTTCTGGATACTACGAGTCTCCAAGAATGAATAGCCTTGGAAATAAGGAAGGAAGAGTAAGAGGAGGTTTTGCAGTACAAAATTTAGGACCTAAATTAGATTATACAGGAGGAAATGATGCTTATAAATCCCCACTTCCTACAATGTTGAGATTAGGTGCTGGATATGATTTATTCTTAGATGATGAAAACAGATTAGGACTTACAGGAGAAGTTTCTAAACTTTTGGTTCCAGCAGGAGGTATTGAAAACAAAGATGTAAGCGTACTCTCTGGTATTGGAAAATCTTTTAGCAATGAAAAAAGTTTAATGTATAGTATAGCTGCTGATTATTCTTATCAAAATACATTTGATGTGAGAGCGGGATACTTCCAAGAAAGTTTGGAGCAAGGAGCAAGACAATTTGCAACAGTAGGGGTTGGATTAAAATACCAATCTTTCGGATTAGATTTGTCTTACCTAATCAATACATCTAAAGTAAATACCGCTTTGGATAATACACTTAGATTTGGATTAACTTGGAATATTAACGATTAATATTGTTAAATTTAAATTGATAAAAAACCCCTTAACTTTTATTTAGTTAAGGGGTTTTTCTTTTACAATAGTGAGATAAAAATTTTCCATCTTAATAAAGTTGGCGAAATATTGATTTTTTTTTCTTTCATCAAAAACACTACAACTAATTCTCTTATCCGTGAGATTAAATTTTTCTATTTCGTAATGTTCTCTAAACGACCAATATTTCATCGAATGAATTTTGTATAAAGCCTCTTTGATGGACCAAATCAAGGTTAAATACTCCAGTTCATTTTCTTCTTCAATCCAATCATATTCCGTTTTGTAGAGATATTTATTTTTGATTTTTTCTAACTTAGGCTGAATCTCCTCTAAATCAATTCCAATTTTTTCATCAGAAACAGCTACAACTGCAAAGGGAAAAGAGTGGCTGATAGAAATATGTCGGTCGGCAGGATTGAGATAAGGTTCTCCATTCTCTTGATAAAGCAATTCGTGCCGAGGTAAAAGAATACTGAGCATTTTTCTTACCATTAATATTTCTTTTTGCCTTTTGGGATGAATATTTTTAAGAAAAGGACATTCAATTCCTAAATCCTCATTTTCATCATATTTCCAAATGAGGATTTTAACATTTTCTTTCGTGAATTCTTTAAAAATAGGCATTTTTCAACTATAAAAAACTTCCACTTCCTATCTCGTAGGGTTCTTTTTTGAGTTCAAAAACTCGGGTAAGTTGAGAACCTTCCACTTTAATAGTATCTCCAATTCTTCTAATCCAATTTCCCTCGCGAAGTCCAATCACTTTTATGTTATTTTGGGTTAAAAACTCCTTTATTCTCGTTTCGCGAGTTTCTCCATTGTGCTTTAAATCAGGGTTTGGGTCAAGATAATGCGGATTGATATTGAACGGTACCAGCCCCATTGTATCAAAGCTAGAAGGATACACAATGGGCATATCATTGGTGGTTTTCATATTTTGCCCACCGATATTACTTCCTGCACTACAACCGAGATACGGCTTGCCACTTTCTACATTATTTTTTAAAATTTGCATCAATCCAAGTTCGTGCAAAGTTTTTACCAAAAGAAAAGTGTTTCCACCACCTACAAAATAAGCCTTTGCTTCTTGAATGGCAGTTTTAGGATTTTCAAATTGATGAATACCTTTTACTTTAATCCCGATTTTGGTAAAGAATTTCTGTGCTTTCTCCGTATATTCTTCGTGGGAAATTCCGCTTGGTCTAGCGTATGGTATAAACAAAATCTCATCAATTCCTTTGTAAAGTTCAATGATTTCTTCCTTTAAATATACTAAAAATTCTCCACCAAAAAGGGTAGAGGTTGAAGCTAATATAATGTTCATTAAATTAATTTTAGTCAAAAATACGAATTTATTTATCAAGTCTAAAAAGTTTTCCTTTATTCAAAATGTTTTTTCGTAATTTTAGCACTCAAAAAATGGAAATATGACAACAGCAGAAAAACTATCGGCATTGCGTCAGAAGATGCAAGAGAAAAATATCAGTGCGTTTATTATTTATTCCGCAGACCCACATATGAGCGAGTATTTGCCAAAAGAATGGCAGGAGAGAACTTGGCTTTCGGGTTTTACGGGTTCGGCAGGATTTGTGGTGATAACTTCTGAAAAATCAGCACTTTGGACTGATGGACGATATTTCGTTCAAGCACCACAAGAGTTGGCAGGAACAGAGATTGAACTGATGAAAGACGGCGTAGAGGGAACTCCTAATTATATTGACTGGATTATCGCTCAAACTCCCGAAAATGGGAAAGTTGCAGTCAATGCAGTAGCTACGGCACACGCCAACTGGGAAGTGCTTCATCAAAAATTAGCGTCAAAAAATATTCAGTTGGTAGATGAGGCTTTGTTAAAAGATATTTGGACGGATAGAGGCTCGGCTTCCAAGAATGAAATCTTTGCTCACCCTCTAAAATGGGCAGGGCAATCGGTAGCGGAAAAATTGACCAATATTCGTGCGAAAATGACTGAGCAAGGGGCATCCTTGCATATTATTTCCAGCCTTGATGATGTGGCTTGGACGCTCAACCTTCGCGGTAGCGATGTGGATTGCAACCCTGTATTTTTGGGTTATATCGCCTTAACGATGAATAATGCTATACTTTTCGTGGATATAGAACGCCTTAATGCAGAGGCTCGTGAGCAATTAGAAAAAAATCAGGTGAAAACTTCGCCTTATGGAGAGTTTTTCAATCATTTAAAGCAATTTAAAAATGAAAAAGTTTTGCTCTCTCCGAATAGCAATCAAGCAATTTTTGCCACTTTGGAAACTCAAAACTCATTGATAAAAGGTGCCGTTCCTGGTAATTTGATGAAAGCGACCAAGAACGAAACCGAATTGGAGGGCTTCCGAAAAGTAATGGTTCGTGATGGGGTGGCGATGGTGAAATTCCTTTATTGGTTGAAAAACAATGTGGGCAAAGAGCCGATGACGGAATATTCCATTGGCGAGAAGTTGAGAAATTTCCGTGCAGAGGGGGAGAATTTTGTGGGCGAAAGTTTTGGAAGCATCATCGGTTATCAAGGAAATGGGGCGATTGTGCATTATTCGGCGAAAAAAGAAGATTGCAAATCGGTGAGCAACAAAGGCAGTATTTTGATAGATTCTGGGGGGCAATATTTGGAGGGAACTACCGATATTACAAGAACTTTGGCTTTGGGAGAAGTGTCGGAGGACTTTATAAAAGATTGCACTTTGGTTTTAAAGGGAATGATTAATCTCTCGTTGGCGAAATTCCCGAAAGGGACAAGGGGCGTGCAGTTAGATAGCATTGCTCGTTTGCCACTTTGGTTAGCAGGGAAGGACTATGCACACGGCACGGGACACGGCGTAGGCAGTTTTATGAATGTTCACGAAGGACCTCAAAACATTAGAAAAGATATGAATCCGCAGGAACTTTTGGTGGGAATGGTTTGTTCCAACGAGCCTGGTTTTTATGTTGAAAATCAGTATGGTATTCGCCACGAGAATTTGGTAGCCGTAAAGGAACTGGAAACCACTACTTCGGGGACTTTCTACGGATTTGAAACCCTAACGCTCTGTCCGTTCTTTAAAGATGTAATTGATATTAAACTGCTTTCAGAAACCGAGAAAAGTTGGCTCAACGCTTATCATAAAACTTGCGAAGAGAAAATTGCTCCGCATTTGGAAGGCGATGTTAAGGCTTGGTTCTTGGAATTGGTGAAGCCGTTGTAGATTAATTTATATAATATTAAATTTAACATATTATGAGTAGAACTTTTTACATTAAGAATAGTCAAGCACCGAAGGTAATGACTACTCGTGAGATTTTAGAACTTCAAAAGGGAAAATTCACGCATTATGAAATCTATGAAGATGAGGCTGATTTGGAGGAATTTCTGAATATGCCTATTAATGAGTGTGGTTATTTATTGATAGGACAAGATGGAATTAGTGGGAGAGGTTTTGAGGTGGCTTACGAAGAAGAAATAGAAGAATATAGCGTAAGAGTTTTTACGCCCAGCACGGAAGCAGATTGGTTGGGAGCGTTTGAATTTATCAAGAATCTTGCACAATATCTAAAAGTGCAGGTAGTAGATGAAGAGGATTTTGTTTATGATGCTGATAACATTACTTTTGATTATCGTAAAGATATAGAGGCTGGAATAAAAGCCTATACTGAAAATGATGAAGATGAGAAAATGTTCCTTTTTGGAGTGAATAGACCTGTTTGCTTCGGTGCAGAAATCGTACAAAAATTGCAATCTTCCGAGAATAAAGTAGAAGATTTTAGCAAATTTGTGGAATATCAGCAGTATTTAGATGGTTTAGACCATTATGTTGCAAATCCACTTTTTTATGGCGATGAAGAGGATAATATTTTCGGTGCGTATGTTCTCACAGAGGGAGTGGTGAGTGTTTTACCTTACGAGCATCCGCCATTTATTGATATTACAAAATATTCTATTGAACAGGAACAAATTAAGGAATGGAGCGTGATATTAGTAGAGAATAGTAATGATTTTTCAGAAATAGGAAAGTTAAATTACCAGACTTTTTTGGAACGATTACCTCAAGAGAAAATCAAAAAATTAGATGGACATTATATGTTGATAGAACTTTCTAAAGAAGAAATGAAATCGTTGTTATAGATAAAAAAACTTTAAAATAGTGTAATTTTAGAAATAATTAACTTTAAAATTTATAGTTATGTCAGTAAAGTATAATGTAGTGGGGCGTAAGAACCCACAGAAACCCAGTGAACCAGCAAAGTTTTATGCTAATGCAAAAGCAGATGGTGAAATCGGATTGAAAGCCATTGCTAAAGAAATCTCAGGAGGCTCTACTACTGTGAGCGATACCGATGTTTTGGCAGTATTGAATGAATTTACTAAACTATTGAGAAAACACCTATCGGAGGGCAAAATTGTGAAGTTTGGAGACTTTGGAAACTTCCAAGTGACACTTACGAGCGATGGAGCTGAGAGCGAGGATAAGTTCAATGCTTCGCTTATCAAGAGCAATAAAATTGCGTTTCGTCCAGGTGTTGATTTAAGGGAAATGTTGAAGACCATTAAGTACGAAAAATACAGCAAGTAGAACCTTACTCTAAATGCGAACGCTTCCGACATTTAACGGGAGCGTTCGCGTGAAGAGACGGGAACGCTCCGAACGAACAACGCGACCGCTCCCGT
>JAUMXI010000011.1:0-28594 GCA_030529185.1 Flavobacteriaceae bacterium | reverse complement strand
AAATCTAAATTCGGAACATAAGCCACTCCATTTTTGTAAGAGAAATAAGGCTCTGAAACATCGGTAGCCCACCCTACGGTAAAGCCTTTCATTACGGCATTGTCAATGATTTTGGTAAGGTCTGCCATTGGCACATTCCAGTTGGTATCGTGCGACCAGTTGTCAGGAACAGGCAACACAAATCTCTCATAATAAGGATAATCTTTGTAAGAAGAAATCGCTACATAATCATCTGGGTTGATGCCGATGACTTCCTTTGCAAAGGTTTGAGGCGTGTATTTTATTCCTTTATAAACGAAAGTTTCAGGGTATTTTCCTAAATAAGAATCCAAAACAGTGTCTATGTTGGACAACCAATTTGGCGATAGTTTTTTGTTCGGATTTTGAACATAAACATCTAATAACGCCTTGATTACGGCACTCATTTCTTTAAAATTGTTGAGTGTTGCTCCGTGAGTTAGTCCTGTATAAGCATCTTGCGGAACAGCACCATATTTGCGATAAATATTGATTACATCGTGCAATGCTCCACCTTCTCCCCAAGCGATAGAGCCAGAATTCAGCACATAAAGTTTGGATTTATCGCGATAAACTTGTCTCGCCGTGAAGATTTCTGCAATATCCACAGGCTCTTTACCCATTCTAATCATTTCAGACTCAATGAACGAGTTCCCAGAGTAGCTCCAACAAGTTCCCGAAGAACCTTGATTTTTCACGGAAGTTCTAGCATTTTCTTTAATCACCGTGAATTTAAAATTAGCATTCTCCGAGTGATTGTTTTTTAGGCTATTCACCAAATCATCTTGTGCGGAAACCATCGTCCCCAAAGACATCAACGCCCAAAAGGCAAGTTTTCTATTCACTTTCATTATTTAGTAATTTTTAAATTCAATAAAAAATATTAATTTGAGCAAATATAAAAGAAAAACACAATAAAAAGAAGGTTTTGCATTGTTTTTTCTCATTAAATAATACTTTTTCACTTTAATAATAAATATTATTTTTGCAAAAAACATTTTATGTCTATACAGCAAAAAATAGAAGATTTACGAAAAGAACTTCATCAGCATAATTATAATTATTATACATTAGACCTGCCAACGATTTCTGATTTTGAGTTTGACCAAAAGCTGAAGGAACTCCAAGCGTTGGAAAAATCTCATCCCGAGTTTTTTGATGCCAATTCACCTACGATGAGGGTTGGGGGGCAAATTACCAAGAATTTCCCTACGATTACTCACGCTTTCAGAATGTATTCTTTGGACAATTCTTATGATTTTCAAGATTTGGAAGATTGGCACCAAAGGTTAATTAAAATATTAGAAACCAATGAAATAGAATTTGTTGTAGAATTAAAATATGATGGGGCTTCTATTTCTATTTTGTATGAGAATGGACAGTTGGTTCAGGCGGTCACTCGTGGTGATGGATTTCAAGGCGATGATATTACTCCGAATGTAAAAACTATACAAGATGTGCCTCTGCAATTGCACGGAGATTTTCCTGAAAAATTCTTTATGAGAGGGGAAATTTACCTTACGCATCAGGCTTTTAACAAAATCAATGAAGAGCGTGAGAAAGAAGGACTTGATATTTTTATGAACCCACGAAACACCGCTTCTGGAAGTTTGAAACTACAAGATAGTGCGGAGGTGAGTAAGAGAAGTTTGTCAGCGGTGCTTTACCAATTTGTGGCACAAAACTATCCTGTAAAAACACATTGGGAATTGTTGCAAAAAATGAAGTCCGTAGGCTTTCATATTTCCGAGCATAGCCAACTTTGTAAATCGCTTGATGAAGTGAAATCTTTCATTGAATATTGGGATAAAAAAAGACATCAATTAGGCTTTGATATTGATGGAATTGTAGTGAAAGTCAATGATTTGAAACAACAAGAAATTTTAGGCTATACGGCGAAATCTCCTCGTTGGGCAACGGCTCATAAATTCAAAGCCGAGAAAGTAGAAACACAACTAATTTCTATTGATTATCAGGTTGGTAGAACAGGTGCAGTGACGCCAGTTGCCAATCTAAAACCTGTGCTTTTGGCAGGAACTACGGTGAAAAGAGCGTCTTTACATAATGAAGACATTATTAGGAATTTAGATTTACATATCGGTGATTTTGTTTATGTAGAAAAAGGCGGGGAGATCATTCCTAAAATTGTGGGAGTAAATAAGGAAAAAAGACTTGAAAATACTGAACCTGTGCAATATGCCAAACTTTGTCCGAAGTGCGAAACTCCTTTGATCAAAATACAAGACCAAGCTATTCATTTTTGTCCGAACGATTTCCATTGTCCGCCACAAGTGGTCGGAAAAATGATACATTTCGTGTCAAGAAAGGCAATGGACATAGAGAATTTAGGTTCTGAAACCATTGAGCAACTTTACCGAGAGGGGTTAATTCAAAATATTGCAGATTTTTATACTTTGAAAAAAGAACAGCTCATTCCTTTGGAGAGAATGGCGGAAAAATCGGCTCAAAACATCATTCAAGGTATTGAAAAATCTAAGGAAATTCCTTTTGAGAGGGTACTTTATGGAATTGGAATTAAACATATAGGGGAAACGATTGCCAAAAAATTGGTTAAAAATTTCAATTCTATTGAGGCTTTAAAAAATGCCACTTTGGAGGAACTTGTTCAGGTGGAGGATATTGGACAAAAAATCGCTGAAAGTTTGGTGAGTTTCTTTCAAAATGAGGAAAATATACAGATTTTGGAACGCTTGAAATCTTATGGCATTCAATTAGAAAAAGCTGAAAATCAAAATGAAACGATTAGCAATGTTTTGGAAGGGAAAACTTTTCTATTTACTGGGAAATTATCGCTATTCACACGAGACCAAGCCGAAGAAATGGTGGAAAAACACGGTGGAAAAAATATTTCGGCAGTATCTAAAAATCTTAATTATTTGGTAGTAGGGGAGAAGGCAGGAAGCAAACTCAAAAAAGCTCAAGAAATTGGCACGATTACGATTTTAGATGAGCAACAATTCTTGGATTTGATAAGAAATTAATTTTTTTTACGATTAAAATATTGATGTAATTCTTTGATGTAGTTTTCACCAGTATTAAGATTTAAAAATCCAGTGGAAGACCGAGAAAAAAACTCTTGAATATCCTTGAGTTTCTGCCTTTGGATTTCTGCAAATTCATATCTGAAACGAGCATTAGAAGTATTAACGACAATGCTTTGCCCTGTTTCTATATCTTGAAATTCTGCATAGCCAACATCTGGGATTTCATGGTCTTTATCATCGTAAATTCTAATGCCCAGTAGTTCGTGTTTTTGGGAGGCAATTTTTAGTGTTTTTTCATCAATTTTATCATTAAAATCAGAAAAAAGGAAGAGTAAGGATTTTCTTTTAAATATATTCATTACAGACTTTAAAGCCTCATCAATATTGGTTTTTGCAGGGATATAGTTAGCGGATAAAATCTGGCTAATCATTGCCAAAATATGTTTTTTTCCTTTTTGAGGAGGTATAATTTTATAGACTTTATCAGCGAATAAAACCATTCCTACTTTATCATTATTTCCTACGGCTGAAAAGCCCAAACTGGCACATATCTCTGCGACAAATTCTCTTTTTAGTTGAGTTTTTGTACCGTAATTCATCGATGAGGAAATATCTACTAAAAGCATCATTGTAAGCTCTCGTTCTTCCTCCATTTCCTTTATAAAAGGCTCTTGAAACCGAGCAGTTTTATTCCAATCAATTCTTCGGATTTCATCACCAAACTGGTATTTTCTTACCTCTGCAAAAGACATTCCTTGTCCCTTAAAAACCGAGTGATATTGCCCCATTAGTTGAGCATCTGTTTTCTTTCGGGAACGAATTTCTATCTGTTTTACCTTTTTTATGATGTCCTTAATATCTAAATTCATTTATTTTGAATTAAATCAATCCCTTTTTCAGTCTTTTTGATGGTGTAAATTCCTAAATTCCAGTTTCCTTTTTCTTGAAAAATCGGCTCGGAGCACATTCCATTTTTGGCAATTTCTTTTATGGTGAGTTCTATTTTATCTTTACCGATAAATTCAAAAGTTCCTTTAGAAGAGGGGAAACAATCATTTCCACAAGGAGCCGAATAATAACTAACGAAAGTTTTATCTTCTTTAAATTCTATGAAATTTCCATAGCGATAGGCTTTTTCTAAAATAGGTGTTAAAGCATAACTGTTTTCTGGGGTATTCCAAAGCACTTTCTGAACTTTCCACTCGCCAATGATACTTTGTGCAAATGCCCAACAAGAGGCAAAAAGACTGGATAATAAGATGAATTTTTTCATTGTTCTATTATTTAAAGTTGATATGATGAATGCAAAATTCATTCCGAATTATGGAGCTTGTATTCTTGTAAGGATTTTTTCTATAATTTGGTCGGTATTGATGTTTTCTGCTTCTGCTTCAAAAGTTAGCCCTATACGATGGCGAAGAACATCTTTAGCAATTTCTTTTACATCTTCTGGAATTACGAAAGCCCTGCCTTTTAGGAAAGCTAAAACCCTTGCAGCGATTACCAAATTGATACTTGCTCTCGGCGATGCTCCAAAACTGATGTAATTTTGCAATTCCGACAAACCATAACGCTCTGGGAAACGCGTCGCAAAAACCATATCCAAAATATATTGTTCTATTTTTTCGTCGAGATAAATTTGATGAATTAAAGTTTTGGCTTCGGCGATTTGCTCCAAAGAAATTACGGGTTTTATTTTTGGTGTTTCTGGTGCCGATACCATTCGGATAACCTTTCTTTCATCTTCAAGGTTCGGATAATCTATCCTGCATTTGAGCATAAATCGGTCAGTTTGAGCCTCTGGCAAAAGGTATGTTCCCTCTTGGTCTATGGGATTTTGCGTTGCCAAAACGAGAAATGGTTTGGGCAGGGGAAAAGTTTCATCGCCTATGGTCACTTGTTTTTCTTGCATTGCCTCCAAAAGGGCAGCTTGAACTTTGGATGGAGCTCTATTAATTTCATCAGCCAAAACAAAATTAGCGAAAATAGGACCTTTCTTTACCAAAAAATCATTCTCTTTTATATTGTAAATCTGGGTTCCGACCACATCGGCGGGGAGCAAATCAGGGGTGAATTGTATTCTGGAAAACTCTCCCTCTACGGCATCAGCGAGAGTTTTGATTGCCAGAGTTTTTGCCAACCCAGGAACACCTTCCAGAAGAATATGACCATTACCTAAAAGCCCTATTAAAAGGCGGTCTATCATCATATTTTGCCCAATGATGATTTTACCCATTTCCTCTTTCAGGAGTCTGAAAAACACATTTTGAGCCTGAATTTTCTCTGTTAAAATCTTAATTTCCTCTGCTTGATTTAGATTTTCCATAGATTAAAAATATAAATTTCAAATTTGAGATAAATTATTGAATTTAGCAAAATATCAAAGTTTTTTTATTTTATCCTATCAGGGTTTTGCTTGATAAAACTTTCCCAACCAGAGTAGGATTTGTCATTTCCTAATTTCCCAGAATTGAAATGATGACAAACCGCCACCGCCAATCCATCAGAGGCATCTAAATATTTGGTAGGAAATTCCTTTAATCCTAGTAGATTTTTGAGCATTTCAGCGACTTGCTCCTTACTTGCGTTTCCATTGCCTGTAATCGCCATTTTTACTTTTTTAGGGGAATATTCTGTAATGGGAATATCTCTATGAAGACTCGCTGCCATTGCCACGCCTTGGGCTCTCCCAAGTTTGAGCATACTTTGCACATTTTTTCCATAAAAAGGAGCTTCTAATGCCACTTCATCTGGGTGGTATTCATCGATTAGAGAAAGTGTTTTTTCAAAAATATATTTCAGTTTGGTTTCGTGATTGGGATACTTTTTTAGAATCAATTCGTGGATAGAGTGCAACTCCATTTTACTGCCTTTCACGGAAATAATGCCAAAGCCCATTACCGTAGTTCCAGGGTCTATCCCTAATATTATTTTCTCTAAATTCATCCCGTAAAGATAAAATAAATTTTTTTAATATAAGAAATTGTTTAAAATCGTATAAATTAAGACTAAAATAACTAAAAAATCAACCTCCATTGAGGTTGATTTTTTTATCTGAAAAAATTGATTAGTCAGTTAAACATATCCCTTACCTTGTCAAAGAAAGATTTTTCTTTTCCTGTGGGTTCGGCTTTCATTTCGCCGGAATTTAATTGATTTTCAAAGAATTTTCTTTGCTCTTCCGTTAGGTTTTGAGGTGTCCAAACATTAATATGAATGAACATATCGCCTTTGTAATAGCTGTTGTCCAGCATCGGAAGTCCTTTTCCTGCCAAACGAAGAATTTTCCCCGATTGCGTTCCTGCATCAATTTTGATTTTCACCTTTCCATTAACGATAGGGATTTCCTTAGAACAGCCCAACGCAGCCTCTGCAAAAGAAATATAAATATCTTGATGAAGATTGTCGCCCTCGCGTTTTATGTTGTCATCTTCTTCCTCTTCAATTAATACCAATAAATCCCCCGCTATGCCACCTAATGGAGCGTCATTTCCTTTGCCACGAACATTGAGCTGAACGCCATCTCTTGCTCCTGCAGGAATATCAATATTAATTTCTTCCTCTTGGCGGATTAAACCTTGTGCATCGGCTCCTGCTGGTATTTTGTCTGCTACTTTACCGATACCCTGACAAGTGCCACAAGTCGCCTGAGTTTGCATTTGCCCAAAAACGGTGTTCATTACCTTGACTTGAACGCCCTGTCCATTACAAGTAGGACATGTTTTGCTGGTCACTCCTTGGGCTAATTTTAACCTTTTAACTTTGATGGTTTTTTGAGTTCCGTTAAGGATTTCCTCTAATGTTAATTTGATGCGAACGCGAAGGTTAGTTCCCTTTAATCTTTGAGGTCTTCCGCCTCCTCCCCCAAATCCGCTAAAACCACCGAAACCGCCTCCGAAAATATCTCCGAATTGGGAAAAAATATCCTCCATATTCATTCCGCCGAAGCCCCCACCACCTGCACCGCCCATTCCTGCGTGCCCGAATTGGTCGTATCTTGCTTTTTTATCGGCATCGCTAAGAACTTCGTAAGCTTCTGCCGCTTCCTTAAATTTTTCTTCTGCGGTTTTGTCCCCAGGGTTTTTATCTGGGTGGTATTTTATTGCTAATTTACGATAGGCTTTTTTGATTTCGTCTGCACTAGCAGATTTCGGAACGCCCAATATTTCGTAATAATCTCTTTTTGACATAAATACAATCTAATTTTAATTGCCAATCACTACTTTTGCGAAACGAATTACTTTATCGTGGAGTTTGTATCCTGTTTCTATCACATCTACAATTTTACCTTTTAAATCCTCTGTTGGAGCGGGAATTTGGGTAATAGCTTCGTGGAAATCTACATTAAAATCATCACCTGCATTTACCTCTATGCTTTTTAGCCCTTTTTCTACCAAGGCGTTTTTAAATTTATTATAAATCAGCTCTACGCCCTTTAGATGTTGGCTTTCGCCTGTTTTTGCTAATTCTTTTAAGGCTCTTTCAAAATCGTCTAAAATACTCAACATTGCCACCATCATATTTTGATTGGCAAACTGAGTAAATTCCATTTTTTCTTTTAAAGTTCTTTTTTTATAATTTTCAAATTCAGCAAAAAGCCTAAGGTATTGGTCTTTTTGTTGTGCCAATTCTTCCTCTAATGAAATTTCTTCTGTCAAATTTTCCGTATTTTCTTTATCGGAAACGGCTTCACTGGTGATTTCTTCGTTGTTTGAAACCGCGTGTTCTTCCTGTAAATCTTTATTTTCTTCCATAATTCACTGCATTTTTCTGTACTAATGTTTCAAAAATTTTGCCAAGATAAATAATCAGACATTTTGTCTTAAAAAAAATTAGTTTAAACAAATAAAAGTTCGTAAATTTATAGTATAACTTTTTAAAATACAGTGATATGAAAAAAACATTTTTATTATTACTCGCTATGTTGAGTTTATTAGCGTGTAAAAGAGACGAAGGCAATCAAAAGCCAAAACCCAACCCAACTCCCCAGCAGGAGCTTAGCCTTGTAGGTAAGTGGCAACTTGAAAAAATTATTATCTACAGCGGAAAGGATAATTCTATTCTTGAGGAAATACAAACAGATGAATGTACTAAAAAAACCACTTATGAATTTACCCAAGAAGGAGACTTTATTTTTATCATGTATAGGAATAATGACAATAAATGTGTAAAAGAAGAACTAAATCACAAATATTTCTATAATGCTTCTGAGAAAAAAATAGCACACACACCTCCTCATCTGAACCCTAAAGATAATGCCGATGCCTCTATTATCAATGTGGTCGCTTTATCAAAAAATGAGCTTAGTCTCACATTTCATATAAGAGATTATAATAATGATGGAGTAAATGATAAATTAGTAGAAACCTATAAAAGAATAAAGTAAAAAAAAATAGTTTAAACAAATAAAAGTTCGTAAATTTATAGTATAACTTTTTAAAATACAGTGATATGAAAAAAACATTTTTATTATTACTCGCTATGTTGAGTTTATTAGCGTGTAAAAGAGACGAAGGCAATCAAAAGCCAAAACCCAACCCAACTCCCCAGCAGGAGCTTAGCCTTGTAGGTAAGTGGCAACTTGAAAAAATTATTATCTACAGCGGAAAGGATAATTCTATTCTTGAGGAAATACAAACAGATGAATGTACTAAAAAAACCACTTATGAATTTACCCAAAACGGTAAGTATTTCTTCAAAATATACACGGGTAAAGTTGAAAACTGTCAAAAACAGGAGGAAGAAGGCGAGTTTTCTATAGATGCTTCTCATAAAAAACTTAAACTGAAAAACAATGATAGAACATCTGATAATCCAATATTCTCTTTATCGGAAAACGAGTTTAGTGTCTTGGTTTTACAAGGCGATCATAATAATGATGGAGTAGCAGACAATCTGGTGGAAGTGATGAAAAAAATAAAGAAAATAGAGCCCGAACAACCCCAGCAGGAGCTTAGCCTTGTAGGTAAGTGGCAACTTGAAAAATTTATTTCCTACAGCGGAAAGGACAATTCTATTCTTGAGGAAGATGAAGCAGATGAATGCCGTGCAAAAAGTAATCTTGAATTTACCCAAGATGGAAACCTTATTTCTACCATGTATATAAATATGGACAATAAATGTGTAAAAGAAGAACTAAATCACAAATATTTCTATAATGCTTCTGAGAAAAAAATAGCACACACACCTCCTCATATAAATCCTAAAGATAATGCCAATGCCTATGTTATCAAAGTGGACGCTTTATCAAAAAATCAGCTTAACCTTATATATAATGAAATTGATCTTAATGATGATGGAGTAAAAGATAAAATGGTAGATATCTATAAAAGAATAAAGTAAGTTTAATAATTTTAAAACTAAAACCTCTGATTTTTTGGAGGTTTTTTTGTGGTTTGTTTATTCCGTATAATTGCTGTATTTTTGAGGGCTAATTTTTTGAGAATGAATTATCACTTGGAGGCTCATCGCCAGATTAGAGAAAACCTTTTAAAAATTTTAAAATCCTTTTCGGTAGAGGATTTGCTCTATATTCCCGATGGTTTTAATAATCATATTTTCTGGAATATTGCTCACTGCGTGGCTACACAACAGCTTCTGCACTACTACCTTACAGACAATGATTTTAGAATTGATAAAAGCTGGATTGACAAGTATAAAAAAGGAACCCTGCCTAATTTTGATGTAGAAATATCAGATATAGAAGACTTGATCTTACTACTTCGGGAGACTTCTAAACAACTCAAAGAAGATTATGAAGAGGGTTATTTTGGTTTTTACTACCAATCTTATACCACGAGTTTTGGCATAGAGCTGAAAAATATTCAAGAGGCGATTGCGTTCAATAATATGCACGAAAGTTTGCATTTAGGTTATGCAACGGCACTTAGCAAAGCCATAATGGCAGAAAAAGGCGAGGCGTTTTAATATAAAAAATCAATGGAAAAAAAAGAAGAATTTATTTTTGGTTTGCGTCCTGTAATGGAGGCAATAGAAGCGGGGAAAACAATAGATAAAATTTTTCTGCAAAATGGGCTTCAGGGGCAGATTTATGCAGATTTAAAGAAACTTTTGGCGAAACACAGCATTCGTGCCAATTATGTCCCTGTGGAGAAGCTCAACCGTTTCACACGGAAAAATCATCAGGGCGTGGTGGCGTTTATTTCCGATGTGCCGTTTTACAAAATTGAGGATATTTTACCCCAAATTTTTGAAGAGGGGAGAGTGCCTTTCCTTTTGATTTTAGACCGATTGACCGATGTTCGTAATTTCGGTGCGATTTGCCGAACGGCAGAATGCGTAGGCGTAGATGCTGTAATTATCCCAGATAAGGGTTCGGCTCCCATCAATTCTGATGCCATAAAGACTTCGGCAGGGGCGATTTATAATATTAAAATTTGTAAAGAGAAAAATTTAGCCCATACCATAGATTTTTTGCAACAATCTGGCGTAATGGTTTTTTCGGCTACGGAAAAGGCTCAAAAGCTCATTTACGAGGTGGATTTCCGAGAGCCTTGTGCTTTGGTAATGGGCAACGAGGAAACAGGCATTTCCAAAGAAGTGCTTCACCATTCTGATGAAAAAATCAAACTGCCAATAGAGGGGAGAACGCAGTCGCTGAATGTCTCCGTGGCGTGTGGGGCTATTCTTTACGAAGCGGTGAGGCAGAAAACAACACATTTTTAAATCAAAAAAATATTATTATTTTTGAAACAACAAAAAAAACAATTAAAAAAATGATAAGAAGAATTTTAGCAATAGGAGGAATTGGAATGGCTTTAATGGCTTGTAATAAGGATAAAAAATCCACGCAAAAAACCAATACTGAACCTCAAAAAGAAGAAAAAACAGAAGTCGTAGAAAAACCTCAACCAAAGGCTATTGCCGACAGTGCTGGGATTTATACTCAAAAATTTATTTTAGAAAAAGGAAAAACCTATCCGTTTCCTTCCACTCAGAAACAAAAACAATCACTCAAAGCCCATACAGGGGAAACAATGAGCGAAACACAAGAAACGGTAGATGAGCGAAACATTGTGGTGAATGATTTTGAAAATGGCGTTTATGACCTGACGCTCAATATCATCAGCAAGAAAACAAGCATCGTTTCCAACGGGAAAACCATAATAATTGACACCAAAAAACCCGCTCCAAAAGAGCAAGAATTAAAAAACGCTTGGACGATTGACAGCACCTTGGCGGGAAGTAGCTTCGGCATTAAAATGAAAGAAAACGGCGAGATTATTTCTATTTCTGGAATTGAGGAAATTTATAAAAAAATGGAAACCGCTGTGAAGCCACTCATTAAAGATGCCAACCAAAGAAAACAATTTATTGAATATTTTAAGCAAGGATTTAATGAAAATGTGCTGAAAAATGAATTTGCCAAAGGAATTAATATTCTGCCTAAAAAAGGAGTGAAAATAGGCGAAAGCTGGACGGAAACAGAAAATATAGATGAAGCTGGAAAAATAAAATCAACGATCACCTACACTTTAACGAAAGTAGAAAACGGCATCGCAGAAATCTCCATAAAAGGAGGTATTCCTAAAAAATCGGATAAGAAAACCCAAAACGGCATCACGGCAACCATCAGTATTGAAGGGACGCAAAATGGAAGCATCCAAATAGATGAAAACACGGGCTGGATTTTAAACTCTAAATTGAATATCAAAACCATCAATAAACAATCCATGACGGATGGTAAAATAACGGAATCCGTGACCAGTACATCAGAAAATAACATTAGTATTAATTAAGATGAAGCTATTTTTAGGAATTATTATCGTTTTTTGTATCTTTTATTTCGTTTGGCAATGGATTAAAAGGAAGATTTATATTAAAATTTTTAAAACTTTAAGCGGATTTTCACCCAATGAAAAGGCAAAAAATCCAACTCAAAATCCCCAATCTACAAAAAGCCAAAGAAAATTTAAAAAAGATATAAATTGGGACGCCGAAACTGTGGAGTTTGAAGAAGTTCCAGAAAATAGAGGTCAATCTAAATAAGAAATAACCACATAGGGAAACTTATGTGGTTTTCGTGTAAAATAACCAAAAAAAATGAAAAATTTACTAAAAAATAAAAACCTGATTTTTAGCCTCCTAAGTTTGGGCTTGTTTGTAGTTTTTGCTTTGCTTTATTCCAGTCCAGTTTTTCAGGATAAAACTTTGATTCAGCACGATATAGTACAATATAAAGGCGGTGCAAAAGAGCTTTTAGACCATCGTGCCGAATATGGAAAAGAAACTTATTGGAGTAATTCTATGTTTGGCGGGATGCCTACTTACCAAATGGGAAGCCAATTTCGTGGGGATTTCATCAAGCAAATAGACAATATTTTGAATTTTTTACCCAGACCAGCCAATTATCTTTTTTTGCTTTTTGTAGGTTTTTTCTTTTTGGGAATGGTGGCTGTTAGAAATTGGAAATACGCTCTACTTGGGACTTCGTTCTTCGGATTATCCACTTATTTTTACATCATCATTGGAGCGGGACATAATGGCAAAGTGCATACCATTGCTTATTTTGCTCCACTTTTGGCGGGGATTTTATTGGTTTATATAAGGAGAAAATATTTTTTAGGATTTGTGGTCAGCACCTTATTTATGGGCTTACAAATTGTGGCAAATCATTTCCAGATGACTTATTATTTGTTCATCGCGTTGGGATTTTTATTCTTGTCGGAATTGGTGAGAACCATCATTAAAAAAGGAGATTGGAAGCATTTCGGAATTTCTTCTGGGATTTTGGCAGTGGCTTTTTCTTTAGGAATCGGTATGAATTCGCAGAGGATTTTAGCCAATATGGAGTATGTAAAAGAAACCGTGAGAGGAAAGCATATTTTAAAAAATGATGCTGAAAATCAATCCAAAGAGGGAATGGATAAAGAGGCGATGCTCTTGTGGAGTTACGGAAAATTGGAAACTTTAAATTTGGTCATTCCAAGGCTTTACGGAGGGGCTTCGCAGGAGGAAGGAGCGGATAGAATAATGCAGAATGTTCAGGAATTGGTGCAAGAAAACGCTACTTCACAAGAGGAAGTCAATAATATCGTGAGAGGATTTTCCAGCCCGACTTATTGGGGCGAACAGCCAGGAACTTCTGGACCAGCGTATCAAGGGGCGGTAGTGTGTTTCTTGGCGTTATTGGGATTTTTCTTTGCTTCAAAAAAATACAGATATTGGATATTGGGAGCTTCTGCACTTACGATAATGTTGGCTTGGGGAAGCAATTTCCTGCTATTGACGGAATTTTTCATTGATTTTGTGCCACTATACAATAAGTTCCGAGCGCCATCTTCTATTTTGGTCATTCCCGAATTGTTATTTCCTTTGATTGCCATTGTGGGGCTTTACGCTTTCATCAATAATGAAAATTTAACTACGGAATACAAACAAAAAGTTTTGTACTATTTCGGGGGTGGGGTTTTACTCCTGTTTATTGGCTTTTGGCTGGGCGGGAAGTCCATTTTTGATTTCCATACTGAGAACGAAAAAATTTATTTTCCGCCTTATCTTTTGGATTATTTAATTGGTGAAAGATGGGCGATGTTCCGAGCAGATGTAGGCAAGGCTATTGTTTTCATCGGGATTACTTGGGCAGTATTGCTTTTAATATTGAAAAATAAAATTAATGCTAATGTTGCCTTGTTGGTGATTGGTTTGGTGAGTTTCTTTGACTTGTGGTCGGTGAATAGAAGGTATTTGAATGATGAAAATTTTGCGGATAAAACATTGGTTCAAAATCCTTTCATTACGGAAGTTTCAGAAGATTTAGTAGAAAATGCCGAAACAAACACTGAAGTGCAAAGGGCTTTGTCGCAAGTTAAACTTAACCAAACGCTCTCCCTTTTAGCGGAAAAAGACAGAGAGCATTACCGAATTTTTAATTCTGTATTGAGTCCTTTCAATGAAACAACCACTTCTTATTTTAAATCTTCGGTGGGAGGCTATCACGCTGCAAAATTAAGAAGATATGATGATGTAATCAGCGAATATTTCTCGGCTACGGATAGCGTGAAAACGCCGAAAATCCTCAATATGCTGAATGTGAAATACCTTCTAACGGGCAGTTTAGAAGAACCACAAGTTCAAATCAATCCGAATGCAAACGGCAATGCTTGGCTGGTTTCCGATATTAAATTTGTGGAAACTCCGAATGAGGAAATCAAAGCGATAGGAGAGATTGATAATAAAAAAACAGCCGTGGTTTTAGCCGAGGACAAAGCCTATTTCAACGGAAAAACATTGGAAGAAGACAGCACAGCCACGATAGAATTAACCCAATACAAAGCCGATGAATTGCACTTTAAAACTCAATCTAAAACGCCACAATTGGCAGTGTTTTCAGAAGTTTATTACCCCTATGGTTGGAAAGTGTTTTTAGATGAAAAAGAAGTTCCTTACATTAAGGCAAATTATTTTTTGAGAGCGGTGCATATTCCTGCTGGAAATCATCAAATTAAAATGATTTTTCAGCCCGAAGTGATAGAAAAAGGGAAAAACATGTCTATGACCATGTGGGGGATTTTCTTGCTATTGGCAGGATTGGGTTTTAGATACAGCAAGAAACACAGCCAATGAAATTCAATTTAGATTATTAAATTTTTAAGCTTTTTATAAATTATTTTAATTTTTATCATTGAATATGAGATAAAAAGCAGAAACTATCATTTTTTTTTATTAACTTTGCCGTTTAATTTAAATTTATAAAGGTATGAAGAAAAAATTAATTAATTTAATGGGGGTGCTTTTGCTTTTAATTACCTCTCCCCATTTTTATGGGAAATTCATAAATAGAGAGGCTCTACCAAAGACTGTGGCTCAAAGCAATCCGCCGAGCAAGACTATGGCACAACTTTATAAACTACAGCCTTATAGAGAAAGGCAAATGACAAGAACACTTTATATGCCTCCTCCCGAAGCTTTTATTCATAATCAGAACCATTTACCACCAGGTACAAGATTAGAATTTGTTAGACAACGAACTACAGGAAATAATGTGGTCTATACTCCTAATGATATTCCCAAGCACCCAGGAGATACGACTTCTGAGGGTAAGCGTTTTAAATATATTGTAAGAGCTACATATCCTGATAACTCTGTTGATTATACTGATGTTACGCTGTATGTATGCTCCCTCTCTGATGGATGTCCAAGTGATTATGCTGTTGTGAATGAAGCCTATATTGGCGAAACAATACTACAAGGTTTTTTTAGACCAAATGAAGGTACAGCAGACCAAAACTTTATTAGTGAAATATATGCCACTCTTTTAGTAAATGGAAAAGACATATTAAAAGGGCATATTCAATATAATCCAAGAACGGGACATTTTAGTGTTCCTGTTCAAGCTCTTGAAGAAAATAGTATCATTACTTTAAAAATTAGATCTGTAACTAAAAGTAAAATAGATGGGACGATACTACATGAAAGAGAATCTAATGTAGGAACATATAAAATTGTATCAGATGCGGAAAGATATTCACCAGAAGGTATTACTATTAGAGTTCCTGTAGGTACTAGCCTTACCCCTAAACACGCAAGAGAGGCGGTTAACCCAAAATCCTTTGACTTTACGCGTGCAGAATCTTATGAATGGGTGTCATCTCCTCCTACGAATCAATTAGGTACTAAAACGGGGAGAGTTAGAGTTAGATATAAAGATGGTACTACTGATAATGTTGATGTAAATGTTGAAGTATATGATGTAGATAGTGACAAAGATGGAATTACAGACTTTTATGATTTAGATGATGATAACGATGGCATCCCTGATGCTGTAGAAAACCAAGCTTGTGGTAATAATGCTACAGATTGCGATACAGATGGAGATGGCATTCCTAATCGTTTGGACTTAGATAGTGATAACGACGGTTGCGAAGATGCCCTTGAGGGTAGTGCTGTATTTTCTTCCCTTGATTTAAAAAATTCTAATATGCTAACGCCTCAGCCTCATCGTAATTTAGGAAATACCGTGGGAAGAAACGGAGCAAGAAACGGAGTGCCTACGATAGCAGGAGATGGGCAACAAAGAGGTACCGCCTACAACGCCAACCAAAAAGACAAATATTGCTTGTGTTTTAAAGATGCCAATACTACAGGGAGAGCTTTGGAGACAAAATTAGGAATTACCACCTTGGAAACCTCCAACTCGTCTTGGCCTAAAAACAGAAAAGGTGCATGGATGGCATTAGAATCTAATAGCAAAGGAATGGTGCTTACAAGAATGACTTCCGCTCAAATTAATGCATTAACGGCACAAGAAGGAATGATGGTTTATGATACAAACGAAAATTGTATTAAAATCTATGACGGTGTAAAATGGGGATGTTTAGTAGAAGCTTGTGAAAATTAATTTTAAAATTAAAAAAAGATGAAAAAGATATTAATTTTAGCAATATTAGGTTTATCAAATTTTGTATATTCTCAAGTAATCATACAAGACGATGCAGGAACAGCTAGTAATAAAACTTCCGTATTATTGGAGTTTTCAAAAAAAGAAAAAAAAGGTGTTTTATTGCCAAGCGTAAGAACAATGCCTTCTAATCCTACAAGGGGAACGATTCTTTTAGATGGCAGTACCCCAACCAATGCCCGAGTAAAATATTTTAATGGGCAATGGGTAGATTTAAGCAATGCTCAAAATACAGGAGGAAATATCTCTGCTCACTTAAATCAGCAACCTAATAATATCAATGAAAGTCGTAAAAAAACAGTAATAGGAGCATCAACGGCTTCTGCAGATGGGGTTCTGGTATTGGAATCCACTACAAAGGCAATGGTTTTACCACAAGTTCTATCAGTAAATGAAATTATTTCACCTTCACCTGGTATGATGGTTTATCTCACAAGGAGTAAATTGGTGGCTTTTTATAATGGTGCAAAATGGAGTTTTTGGGCTGTAAAACCTTAAATTATCATATATCAAACTAAAATAGGAGAGATGAGTTTATATGGCTTGTCTCTCTTTTTTGTTATTTTTGTAATAAAATTTAAGTAAAATGCCTAAACGAGTTTTAATCATCACTTATTACTGGCCACCAGCTGGAGGGCCGGGAGTTCAGCGTTGGTTGAAGTTTGCAAAATATCTACCAGAATTCGGTTGGGAACCGATTGTTTTCACGCCTGAAAACCCGAGCTATCCTCTCATTGATGAAACTCTGGAAAAGGAAGTTTCTCCAAATTTAAAAGTGATGAAAACAAAGATTTGGGAGCCTTATCAATGGGCAGAAAAATGGAATAAGGGAAATAAAAAATTCAAGGCAGGACAGTTTGACATCGGCGAAAATCAATCTTGGAAAAGCAAAATTTCGCTCTGGGTTCGGGGGAATTTTTTCATTCCCGATGCCCGTGTATTTTGGGTAAAACCTTCCGTTGCTTATTTGAAAAAATATTTAAAGGAAAATCCTTTTGATGCTTTGGTTACAACGGGACCGCCACACTCTCTGCACTTGATAGGCTTGGGGTTGAAAAAAGAATTTCCTCAACTAAAATGGTTGGCAGATTTTCGCGACCCTTGGACGGAAATTTCTTATTATCAATACCTCAAACTCACTTCTTGGGCGGACCATCGGCACCGAAAATTAGAGCGAGAGGTTTTGCAATCGGCGGATATTACTTTGGCAACAAGCTTTACCGACGCCGAAAATTTCAAGAAAAAAGGAGCTAACGCAGTCTGTATTACCAATGGTTTTGATGACGAAGAATGGCAGAATTTGGAGCATTTCCGAATGGAAAAATTTACCTTAAGTTATGTCGGCATTTTGGAGCAACTTCGCAATCCTGATACGCTTTGGGAAATCTTGGAGGAGCTGGTAGAAGAAAATCCCGATTTTGCCCAAAATTTTGAATTGAAATTTGCAGGAAGGGTAGATGATAGAATTTTAGAAAAAATTTCCTCAATGTCTTTAAGCGAAAAAATAAATTATCGGGGCTATCTTACCCACGATAGGGCTTTGGAGGAAATGAAAAAATCTGATTTGCTCCTGCTTA
The DNA here is from genome assembly GCA_030529185.1 of Flavobacteriaceae bacterium. Classification (GTDB taxonomy): domain Bacteria; phylum Bacteroidota; class Bacteroidia; order Flavobacteriales; family Weeksellaceae; genus JABCPE02. Next base: position 10,574 of record JAUMXI010000011.1, on the reverse strand, counting down.
CCAATTTTGATAAAACCTCTTCCAAAGGCATTATCCCAGGAAAATTGTTTGAATATTTAGCCACAGGAAAAAAAATTATCTCGTTTGGGGTAAAGGATAGCGATGTGGAAAAAATCCTTACCGAAACCCAAATGGGAAAGCATTTTGAGCTATCTCAAAAGGAAGAAATTAAAAACTTCATTTGGGAACAATACAAAAGTTGGAAAAGAGGGGAAAACTCTCAAAATAATTCTGAAAATATCCAGCAGTTTTCTCGGAAAAACTTAACGAAAGAACTGGCGAAATATTTGTAAAAATCCCCTCCAAAATTATTCTTGAAAGGGATTTTCATTATCTAAAACTTATTCTCAACATGGGCTGCGTTGAGCATAAAGCTATGCATATCGGTGTTTTTCACGAAGCCTTTTAGGTTTTCGCTTCCTGGTCCATACATTGCCAGTTCGGTGTAGTCGGAAGAGTGGTCCATACTAATCCACCCTACGGAAGTGTAAGATTTTTGCATTTCCGCTAAGGCTCTAAATGGCAGTCTTTTAGGATTGTAAAGCCCGTCTTCTTTTTTGATGTTGGTATAATAAGAAAGAAGTTCTTTGACCTGTTCATCGTTGATTGCCCATCCTCCACAAGCATAAGCCACTCGCTCTTTGATGAAAGAAAGTGAAGAATTGGCGTTGATGCCTTGTAAAATCCATTCGTTGGATTGAGTGAATTTTTGCAGGTGGTCAAAATTATCGTTGGTTTCTCTTCCGTAGATAAGCCCTGGGTTGGCGTTTCCGTGGTCACTGGTGATGATAACCAATGTATTTTTATCTTTTTTAGCAAAATCCATCACCACTTTTATAGCTTCATCAAAGGCGATTTGGTCAAATAGCAAAGCTCCAATATCGTTTCCGTGAGCCGCCCAATCCACTTTTCCACCCTCAATTTGTAGTACGAAACCTTTAGAATGGTCTTTCATCTGGTCAATTGCTTTTTGAGCCATTTCAGCCAGAGTAGGAATATTTTTCACAGCCTCTGGATTGGCTTTATGGTCGATGGTATAAGGTACGGCATCTTCATCAAAAGTTCCTAAAAGGGGTTTGTTTTTAGGAGCGTTTTGCATTTCAGATTTATTTTGAGCGATGCTATAGCCTTTCTTTTTGAATAAGGCAAAAACATCTTTTTCGTCTTTTCTTTTATCTTCATCAAAGTATTGTCTTCCTCCTCCCATCATCACATCAAAGTCTAAATCCGCATACATTTCGGCAATATAGTCCATTGCACTACGCCTTTTGCTGGTCACGCAGAAACCAGCTGGAGTAGCGTGGGTAATAGGCACGGTGGTAATGCAACCTACTTTTTTTCCAGCTTTTTTAAATTTTTGGAGAATAGGCATATTTTCCTTTCCGTTAGGGCTTATGTTCAAGCTACCATTATTTACCCTTACGCCACCACCCCAAGAGGAACTTGCTGCAGCGGAATCCGTGACTATAGCATTTGCCGAAGCCATATCCATCACGGCTCTTTGCACCAAATCATCTTCATAAAGTTGAATCCAATTTGAGGCTTTGTTATTTTTTCTTTTAAGATAAATATCCGCCATCATTAAAGTTCCAACACTCATTCCATCGCTGACCATAAAAATAATATTTTTGGCCTTTTTACCTTTAAACTCTTCGGAAATCATATTGGCTTTTGCTCCAAATGGTGTGAGAAGCATTCCCCCCATTGTAGCCAAAGCTCCCTTTTTAAGAAAATCTCGTCTATTCATTTAAAAAAGTGAATTTAAAATTTAGCAAAAATAAATATTTTTATTTAAATAAAAAATAATAAAAACGAAAATATGATTTTATTTCATTTAAAAATACCTCAAATTGCTTTATAAATCAATACATACCCCTATTGAAGTGATTGATAAAAATCATACACAATATTACATAAGTTAAAAAAATTAACATTACCTTTGTCGCCTAAATAATATTAAATTTTATTATATGAACAAAAGAGTATTATTAGTTTCTGGTTTAATGTTATCAATGATGGCATACGGACAAGAAGAGGTAAGAGACAGCATTTCAACAGAACCAAAAGACGAGAAAGTTCTTCAAACGGTGGAACTTATCGGTAGAGCAAGAAGAGATTATAATAGTGATTACTCTTTCTCTGCATCTAAAATCGCATTGAAAAATATGGAAGTAGCTCAGGCTGTTTCTACGGTGACTAAGGAGCTTTTGGCGGATAGACAAGTGTTTAGATTAGGAGACGCTGTAAAAAATGTGAGTGGGGTAAGTACTACGAGTTTCTATAACCACTATGCCATTAGAGGGGTTACTCAGTCGGCAGGAAATAGAGAAAATCGTTTGATAAACGGTATGAGTACATCTACATACTATTTTAATCAACCACTTACGGTAAATATTGAAAGAATTGAAGTGATTAAAGGTCCTGCGAGTATGGCGTTTTCAAGTACAGACCCAGGGGGAACTATTAATATGGTGACGAAAAAACCTTTAAGAAATGCAAGAAAAGAAGTAAGCTTTACAGTAGGTAGTTTTGGAACAATTAGAAGTGCTTTGGATTTTACAGGTCCATTGAATAAAAGCAAATCTTTGCTATATCGTTTGAATGTAGGATATGAAAACTCTCAAAGTTTCAGAGATTTGCAATTTAAGAAAGCTTATATGATTGCTCCTACCATTACTTATGCACCGAATGATAAAACAAGTTTGAACTTTGAATTGGTATTGAGTGATGATACTTCAAGATTAGATAGAGGGCAACCTACTCATGCAGTTAATGTTGCAAAAGGGGAGAAGTATAAATTTAATACAACTCCTATCAATACTGCAATTGGGAAACCAAATGACTATAATAGAAATATTGATGTGAGTATTATGGGGAATTTAACGCATAAATTTACCGATGATATTAGCTTGAATATGTCTTATATGAAGCATATTTGGAATGAAGACTTATCTGAACACAGACCAAATGGGGCTAATGGTTTCATTAAAGATGAAAATGGTAATTTTATTCCTAATTTAGTAGAGATAAGATATGTGGCTCGTCAGCAAAAATTCTTTACAGATAACTTTAATGCTTATTTTAATGCTAATTGGAAAATAGGAGAGGAAGTAAAGAATAAAACTGTTTTGGGGTATGATGTGGTAAGCTATGAAGTGAGTAGTGCAGGAGGAATGAACCAAGCAAGAGGTGAGAAGTTTGGAGTAGCGAGGTTTAATATAGATGACCCTAATTCATATTATACATTAGGAACTCCAAGCAATTATACATTTGAAGCAAAGAGAAGAAGACCTGCTAATCCAATGGCATATACCACAAATGGTATTTACTTAATGAACCATATGGAGTGGGATAAATTGATATTTAGCTTTGGGCTTCGTCAAGAATGGTTTACTGATAAATTCAATTATAAAACGAAAAAAGAGAAAGTTGTAAAACAAAATAAACTTTCTAAAAGATTTGGTTTGATGTATAAGGCTACGAAAAACATCAATGCGTATGCCTCTTATATTGAAGGTTTCCAAATCCAAACAGATGCCTATATCGGAACAAATCAGTATAGATTTAATGTTAATGGAGATGAAATTTACAAAGAGCCATTTGCACCTGCAACTTCAAGAATGATAGAAGGAGGTCTGAAAACAGAATGGTTTGATGGAAAATTAAACGCAAATATTGCTTATTTTGATATCCAACAAAAAAACATCTTAATTGAAGATTATAAAGATGCTACAAGTGGAGGTGGAGAATTGCACAACCCTACGGACAGCCATTCAAGAGGTTTAGAAGTAGATATAATGGGTAGAGTGCTTCCTAACTGGCAAGTGAATTTAGGTTATGCTTTCGTTGATGCTAACTTTATAGAAGATGGAGTAAAAGCAGCAAAAGGAAATACACCAAAACATAGCTTCAACCTTTGGACAAGATACGACATTAAAGAAGGTGCGTTGAAAGACTTCGGAATTGGTGTAGGAGCAAACTATGTGGGCGAAAAGAATGCTTGGATGGAGCGTCGTAATCTTTCAGTTCCTGCTTATACAGTAGTAGATGCAGCATTGTATTACAAATTAAAATCTATGCAAGTAGCTGTAAATGTAAATAATGTATTTGGCAAAACTTATTGGTTAGGTGCATTTGATTACACAAGATTATTCCCAGGAACTCCAAGAAATATTATGCTTAATGTAAGATATAATTTCTAATATGATTTTTTGAGAATTAATGTAATTAAAAATTTCAAAAGGAACTGGTAGAGGGATATTTTCCTATCTACCAGTTTTTTATTTATTTTGTAGAAAATTAAGTAGAGATGAAAATCGGAATTATTGGAGCAATGGAAGTAGAAGTAGAATTTCTAAAAGAAGCTCTAAAAGATAGAAAAGATAAAATAATCAATGGCTTTGAGTTTAGCGAAGGGAAGATTGGCAACCACGAGGTAGTAGTTTTGCTCTCAGGAATTGGAAAGGTGAGTGCTGCGGTGGCGACTACTTTACTCATCAACAAATATCAACCCGAATTATTGATTAATACAGGAACGGCGGGAGGTTTAAAAGACAGCAAAGTTTATGATATTATTTTGGCAACAGAGGTTCGTCATCACGATGTAGATGTTACGGCTTTTGGCTATGAAATAGGGCAACAAGCAAAGATGCCCCCTGCTTTTTCATCAGATGAAAATTGGCTCAAAAAAGCGGAAAATCATTGCAAAAAATATAGCGAAAATATTCGTTTAGGTGTGGTTGTTAGTGGAGATTCTTTCATCAGTGATAGGGAGCGAAAATTGTGGATTGAAGAAAAATTCCCAATGGCATTGGCGGTAGAGATGGAGGCAAGTGCGATTGCTCAAACTTGTTATATTTTGGGCGTTCCGTTCTTGATGCTTCGTGCTATTTCGGATAGTGCAGGGGAGGGCGATACGGTTTCTTACGACACTTTTGTGGAAAAAGCAGGGCATTTATCCGCAGAGATGAACATTAGTTTTATAGAAAACTTGTAGTTAAATCAAATAATTAATTCTAATGAAAGTTTTTAAATCATACGCATTTTTTGTGTTGTTTTTATTTTCGTTTTTTAAGGCTCAATATACGGTTCATCCTATGTTAAGCACAGGCTATTCTTATCAAAATCAGAGTTTTGTAGAAATAGGAGGAAAAATACTTTTTCTTAAAAAAGATGAAGTAGCTTATCGTATCGGGGCAAGTACAATGCTGGGGAGTGTAAATCAAAAATTTGCCATTATACCTAAAATTCAAGGTGATATTTTATTTAATTTTCGTAAAAATGCGGATATTCATCATGGATTTTATTATATCGCTGGGATTCAATCAACTACTAAGTATTTTGCTCCTTATTTGGGAATGAATATTTTGGGAATGATAGATTTCACGGGAGGCTATTCTTGGACTTATCCCAATCAAACACTAAATGGAAAAGAGCTAAAAGGACTTAATTTTGGGATTAATCTAAACATCCCGTTAGTTATTTTTGAATAAAAAAAACTCCGCTATAAAAGTGGAGTTTTTCTTTTTTTATGAAATTTGATTCAACGCTAAAAGAGGCTCAATATATTCTCTATCGTTACTCAATCGTGGCACCTTGTTTTGTCCGCCCAATTTCCCGCGAGAAGCCATCCAATTGTAAAATAAATTGTTTTTTGCTTTATGAATCTTAGGCGGATTTAAAGTCATATTATTATATCTTTTAGCCTCATAATCAGAGTTTAATGTTTTTAAAGCATCGTCAAAAACTTGACTAAACAACTCAAAATCATTAGGTTCTTGGCTAAATTCTATTACCCATTCGTGAGCCCCAGAATTTCCATTTTTCATATAGATAGGTGCACCTGTATAATCCGTAATTTTGGCATTCGTAGCATCACAAGCCTTGTCCAAAGCGGTTTCTACATTGTCAATCATCAATTCTTCCCCAAAGGCATTGATGTAGTGTTTTGTTCGCCCAGAAATTTTAAATCTGTACGGAGCGGTATTGGTAAATTTAATCGTATCACCAATCAAATAACGCCAAAGTCCTCCATTCGTGCTAATCACCACTGCATAATTTTTCCCAATTTCTACTTCTTGAAGTGGAATTGCTTTAGCATTTTCTTTACCAAAATTTTCCATCGGGATAAACTCGTAGAAAATTCCATAATCCAACATCAGGAGCATTTCATCGCTTTTAAATTGGTCTTGAATACCGAAAAATCCTTCCGATGCGTTGTATATTTCGTAATACCTTATATCTTTACCTATCAGCTGTTTATATTGCTCTCTATAAGGTTTAAAGCTAATCCCTCCGTGAAAAAACACCTCCAAGTTTCCCCAAAGTTCTGCGATGTTATTTTTCCCTGTGTCTTTCAAAACTCTTTGTAAAAGCACCATCATCCAACTCGGGACACCCGTTAAACTTCCTACATTTTCCGTTTTTACTTCGGAAATAATGGCTTTGAGCTTAGTTTCCCATTCAGACATTAGAGAGGTCTGTTTGCTCGGTGTGGTGGTTCTTTCTACCCAAAAAGGCAAATTTTCTATCAAAATAGCAGATAAATCTCCGAATTTTGTTCCAAAACTTTCGTAAAGCTCGGCACTTCCTCCCAATCGTAAATTTTTGTATTTGAACAAATTGCTATCTCTATGGTTGTTAATGTAAATCGCCAATAAATCCTTTCCAGCTTTGTAATGGCAATTTTGCAAACTTTCATCAGAAATTGGGATAAATTTACTCTTGGCATTGGTAGTCCCCGAAGATTTAGCGAAATGTTTTATCTTCCCAACCCAAGAAATATTTTCTTTCCCTTGCCTTGCTTTTTCTATAAAAGGCTCAAATTCTTCATAAGATACAATCGGTACTTGTTGATTAAAATCTTCGTAAGTTTTGATTTCTCCAAAGCTATGCAATTGCCCATATTGCGTATTTTTAGCAGTATTGAGAAGAGAAAATAAAACTTTCTGCTGAGTTTCCACAGGGTGATTCATAAAATACTGAATTCCCTTCATTCTCCTCAAAATAAACCAATTGAATATTTTATTTAAAAGATTGTTAAATGCCATAAATTGTTGTAAATTAAATAATTATTCCGTCTTTCATCACCAGTTTTCGGTCTGTGCTATCGGCTAAAATAGGATTGTGCGTGATAATTACGAAAGTTTGTTGGTATTTGTCCCTTAAATCAAAGAATAATTGATGTAGCGAATCCGCATTTTTGGAGTCCAAATTTCCCGTAGGTTCATCGGCAAAAATAATTTTAGGCGAATGAATTAACGCCCGAATAACCGCCACTCTTTGTGCTTCTCCTCCCGAAAGGGCTTTGGGTTTGTGGTATCTTCTATCCACGATATTGAGTTCATCAAAGAGCTGAAAAGCCTTGTCTTGATAATCTTTTGGGTCCTTTCCCGCAATTCTAATTGGAAGCATTACATTTTCTATTGCTGTAAATTCTGGCAACAACTGATGATGCTGAAATACGAAGCCAATATTTTCATTTCTAAATTTAGACAATTCTTTGTCGCTCATTTTTAGAAAAGATTTCCCATCAATATGAATTTCAGTTTGATGTTTTTGAATATGGGAAGGCAAATCCAATGTTCCTAAAATTTGCAAAAGTGTGGATTTCCCTGCACCAGACTCTCCAACGATAGACACGATTTCACTCTCGTTAATCTCTAAATCAACGCCTTTTAAAACTTCTAAATCGCCATAGGATTTGTAAATATTCTTTGCCTTTATCATAGCCCAAAAGTAGTAAATTTTATGCGAATCAAAAAATCCTTACCAAAAATTTGATAAGGATTTAACATCATAAATATATGAAAAATGAAAAAAGAAAATTTACACAAACATTGTGATAGGTTGCTCCAAATAAGTCTTTAAAGTTTGTAAAAACTGAGCTCCCGTCGCCCCATCTACCACACGATGGTCGCAAGCCAAAGAGAGTTTCATTATATGTCCAGCCTTTATTTTTCCGTCTTTTACGATAGGTTTTTCCAAAATTGCCCCAACGGAAAGAATACAAGAATTTGGCTGATTGATAATAGAAGTAAAGCTCTCAATACCGAACATTCCTAAATTAGAAATAGAGAAGGTGCTTCCTTCCATTTCATTGGCTTTCAAGGTTTTATTTTTTGCCCTTTGAGCCAAGTCTTTGATATGAGCGGAAACTTCACTAAAGCTCAATCTATCGGCATTTCTCAATACTGGAACTACCAATCCGTCTTCAATAGCTACAGCCACACCGATGTTAATATCCTGATGGTGAATGATTTTATCTCCTGCCCAACTGCTATTGATTTGTCTGTGTTTTTTCAGGGCTAATGAACAGGCCTTGACAATCATATCGTTGAAAGAAATTTTAACATCCGAAACTTCATTCATTTGAGTTCTCGCTTTGATGGCTTTTTTCATATTTACCTCTACCATTAAATAATAATGAGGAGCAGTAAATTTGCTTTCAGAAAGTCGTTTTGCGATGATGTTTCTCACCTGAGAATTAGGCGTTTCTGTAATAATTCCACTTGAAAAATGATTGATATTTGAAATGCTTTCTGAGGCTGAAATACTTTGCTGAGTAAGATTTTCAACATCTCTTTTGATGATTCTTCCTAAATCTCCACTTCCTTTAATCTTAGAAATATCCAAACCTTTTTCTTGGGCGATTTTCCTTGCTAATGGAGAGATATGAATTCTTTCGTCCATTTCTTGAGGAATAGTCGCTATAATTTCTTCCACTTTTGTAGAAACTACCGCTTCGTTTTCCGAAGTTTTTTGCTCTGCAATAGGTTGATTAACGAGATGAGAAATATCCTCCCCTTCGCTTCCGATAATCGCTAAAACGCTATCTACTGCCGTTTGTCCCCCTTCTTCCACTCCTACAAAAAGCAAAACGCCATCAAATTCGCTTTCAAAATCTTGAACGGCTTTATCGGTTTCTATTTCAGCTAAAATATCGCCTTCTTTTACTTTGTCGCCTATTTTTTTATGCCATTTGGCCACTTTCCCTTCCGTCATGGTGTCGGATAGGCGGGGCATCGTGATGATTTCTGCCATAATATTTTTATTAGTATTGAGATACAAGATTTGAGATAATAGAAAACTTCTAACATCTCGTGCCTTAACTCTTTGATTAATTTTCTAATTTATCTAAAAACGGATAATCCTGCTGAGAATAGACATATTTATACATTACTTCCGTGTCAGGATAAGGAGATTCCTCTGCGAATTTTTCACACTCGTTAATGAAATCTTTTACTTTATTTTCAATGATTTCTAATTCCTCTTCGGTAGCCCACTGATTATCCAAAATTCTACCTTTCACCAATTCTATCGGGTCTTCGTTTTTGGCTTCAGCAACTTCTTCTTTGGTTCTATACGCCTCTGCATCGGACATAGAATGCCCTCGGAAACGATAAGTTTTGGCTTCAATAAAAGTAGGTCCCTCGCCTCTTCTTGCCCTTTCAATCGCTTCATAGGCTACTTTTGCCACTTTTTCTGGGTCCATAGCATCTACTGGAAGCGATGGCATATCATAGCCCAAACCTAACTTATAAATATCCTCGTGGTTTGCTGTTCTTTTTACGGAAGTTCCCATTGCGTATTGGTTGTTTTCCACGACGAAAACCACGGGCAATTTCCAATTCATTGCCATATTAAAAGTTTCGTGGAGAGAGCCTTGTCTTGCTGCACCATCTCCGAAGAAACAAATATTAACGGCTTTTCTGTTAAAATATTTATCAGCAAAGGCTATTCCTGCCCCCAGAGGGATTTGTCCGCCTACAATTCCGTGTCCGCCATAAAAACGATGTTCCTTGCTAAAAATATGCATTGACCCACCTAACCCTTGAGAAGTTCCCGTTGCCTTGCCACAAAGTTCGGCTAAAATTCTTTTAGGATCTACTCCCATTGCCATCGGGTGAATGTGGCATCGGTAGGCAGTAATCATACTATCTTTGCTCATATCCATAGCGTGGGCAAAACCAGCGGGAATGGCTTCTTGACCGTTGTATAAATGTAAAAAACCTCTAATTTTCTGTTTTAAGTAAAGAGACCGGCATTTGTCCTCAAATCGTCTCCACATCGTCATATCTTCAAACCATTTCAGATAGACCTCTTTTGAAAACTCCTTCATTGATTTTTATTTAAAAATAACTGACAAATATAAATAAAAATAATTATTTCATAAAAGTTAAAAAATATAAATTTTATACTTTTTCAAATAAATACAAATAAATCAACGGAAGCCTATTTTCTTCACTTTACAATTTTGAGCCGATGCATTATCTTAAAAATAGTTTTTTATCTTTGCTTTTCTTAAAAAATTAAAATGAATCAAGATACAATTTGTGCTTTGGCTACAGCCAATGGTATGGGAGCGATAGGAGTAATCAGAGTTTCAGGAAATGAAGCTTTTAGCATTGTTCAGAAATGTTTTAAGGGAAAGACATTGGCAGAGCAACCTTCGCATACCATTCATTATGGGTATATTTATGATAATTTAAAATTTGAAGTTGAAAATTTGAAATTCTTAGAGGCAAATCTCACACGAGGTGAAGCTGAATTGTCCGAAGAAAAATCTCAAATCT
>JAUMXI010000010.1:40405-41202 GCA_030529185.1 Flavobacteriaceae bacterium | reverse complement strand
TATATTAATTTGATTTTCAATATATTTTTAAACTTAATCAAATTTTTAATAATTTTTTTCATATTTCATACTTCAAAGAAAGTAAAAAAGTATTATATTTGCAAAATCAAAAAGGGACGCGTAGCTCAATTGGATAGAGCGTCAGATTACGGCTCTGAAGGTTGAGGGTTCGACTCCTTCCGCGTTCACTTGGTACAACGAGGATTCTAAAAATAGAATTCTCGTTTTTATTAGAAGTTAAAGAATATCAAGGTTTTATGGTTCAAAATTGACTTTTTTCTAAAAAGCATTATTTTTAGTGAAAATTTACAATTTTGTCCCTATTCTTGTCCCAACCAAAATTTTCTGGGACAGAACTCTGCCGATTTTAACATAAAAGTCGGTATGGCAATAAGTTACAACGCATATTTAAAGGAGTTTCATAATGCTAAATCAAATTTTGCAGCTATGAAGCATTCTTTCTTTCTCAAAGATTATAAAAATAAAAATGGTAAATCTCAGATTTATCTCAATCTTTATATTCATCAACAAAGAAAAAAGATACCATTAGAAATTTACATACCCAAAAAGTATTGGAATCAACATAAGCAAGAAATACAAAAATCTTGTGAAAATGCAGTAGATTACAATCTAATTTTAAATGACATCAAGGCTCGTATCAACAAAATAGAAATTCAGTTTCGGTTGAGCGAACAGGTGCTAACGGTGGATAAATGTGCTGAACTACTTAAACGCCCAGACCTTACCATTGATTTTGTTTCCTTTATTGAAAATGAATTGAGCCTTAAAAATATGGA
>JAUMXI010000010.1:0-40395 GCA_030529185.1 Flavobacteriaceae bacterium | reverse complement strand
GAAGTATTTATCCAGAAATATAGAAAATACCTTGCCTCTAAACTCGGAAATCAAGAAGTGACCATAGATAGCAATATTAAAGTCATCAAGCATTATATCAAATTAGCGAAAAAGAAAGGACTTATCATTAACATTGATATAGAGCAAATTAAAATCAGACAACATCGTTCCCATAGGGTTAATCTTTCCCTTGCAGAAGTGGATAGAATGAAAGAATATTATTTCTCTAAATTCATCAAAGAAAGCCATAAAAAAACTTTGGGATACTTCCTTTTCAATTGTATGACAGGGCTTCGTATTAATGATTTACTGAAACTGAAAAGAGAACAATTGACCGAAGATTTCTTTAACTTCTGGAATCAAAAATCCAAGAAACAACAAATATTAATGACCAATGAAACCTGCAAAAAGATATTGGCTCACGATGAAAAATTATTCGTAGAGAAAATTACCCCCAAAACCATTAATGAAACCATTAAAGAAATCGCGGTTTTTCTCGGAATTAGAAAACATCTTACCTGCCACATCGCTCGTCATACATTCGCTACCAACTATTTACGAAAGGGCGGAAAGGTAGAAGATTTAAGGATTTTATTGGCTCACTCGGATATTAAAACCACTATGGTTTATGTCCATATCGTAGAATCCGATACCATTAAAACAATGACTTTGCTGGATTAAAAACCTATGTCTCCGACATTAATGCCGGAGACATATTTAATAAGTTTCGGTTTCAATTTCTACGGCGTAGAGTGTTTCGGAGAGGCTTTTCTTCGTCCAAGATTTGATGAGATGCCTCCTGCCATAGCAGAAAATCTCGGAGCGAATGTTGAATTTTCGGATTTTGTTCTTCTCCGTGATGAAAGTCCATTTATAGACAAAATTCGTTAGCCTATTTTTAAACCAAGGGTAGAGATGTTTTGCCAAAGGTTCATCCATCAGCCCTGGGGGATTTTGGGCGTGGTTGTCCCCGTGTTCATTAAGTCCATCGTAATACACGAGCATTAGGGCAGATTCCTTTAAAGCCTTTGCCGTCCAAGCTCCACGAAACATAGTCAGTGGCAAAGTCATCACATTTATATTAATTTCCGTTGCCGTAGTAGGGATATTTTTATAATTGATATGATAGCCCTTTTCATCAATGTAAATATTCTTGATTTCCACATTTTCGCTGTCGGGAAAGGCAATGTTAAAACTCACTTTCTCGTTAAACATTCGGAGCGGGTTTTCCACTTCAAACATTCTAAAATCCACCAATTCGCTATCAGCCATTGGCGATTGGCTATTCGCCAACCGAATGGTATTCATAATGGCTTTATTTCCATCGAAAACCAAATCGTAATTCCTTAAATTCTTTATCGTGGTCACCAGTTCCCCAAACGACATCTCAGGAACGGCTTTTTTCAGATTGACCCTATTTTCATTGAAAATATAAGGAATGGGCTGCCCCTCTTTGGTGTGTTGCCTTATGGGGTTGATGTTAATCTGCATCACGCCAATATTTTTTCCTTCGTTATCGTACTGGTTTTTAGAGACTACACCCCCATAAAAGAAAACAATCTCCGCTCCTGCTTCGGCTTCTTCTGGGGTAATGAGAAATTCCTGCTGATGGCTTTGTGTTTTTTTATTAAATCTCCATCTAGGGTAAGAGGAAAGGCTTTCTATTTTATCGGAGTAAATATCCAATGTCCCTATCTTCCATTGCTCTTGATTGTTTTTGGGAACCATTTTCATCAATAAACGATACCTCCCAGGAGCATTAATGCTAATTCTTTTTTCCCAATTCCCTCTATCTCTATCCATATTCACAAATTCCTGCTGAAAGATATTGATTTTGTGTTCCTTTTGCTCCCCTGTGTGGTGGTAGTTCTGCCCACTCCAAATCAGCCTTTGCTTCAAAAATTCATCTTCCAAAATATCGCCCTCCAATCGGAAACCCGCATCACGAAAGCCCACTTTCAGCACATAGAGAAGATATGGCAAAGGATGAATGATGTTTTTGTTATAAACATCCATCTCATTGTTTTCCAGTCGGTTTCTGGTAAATTCCTTTCCTGTTCTGCTCTCCAATTCCGTTCTATTGTTAATCATAGAATCAAAATATTTGTAGGCTTCTTCCTCTAAATTATACTCATCGGTGTAGAGTTTAGGGAAGTTGTAATCGGTGTCGGGATATTTCTTTGAAACCACCTCATTGGCGTGATGGTAAATATCTTCTACTTTAATGTCGAGCAGGGGTAAATCTTTGAGTTGCGTATCAAAATTCGGCAAAGTTTCAAAGCCACTATCAATCTGAAATTTAATCATATCTTTCTTAAACTCCATAATCTCTAACTTTCCTTTTCTGGGCTTTCCTTCAAAGATATGCACTCCCTCGTGGTAGCGTTTGAGCTGGGTATTACTTAGCGAAGAATACTGCCCAAACTGACTTAAAAAATCCCTTGTATAGTAGTAATCAATCGGCAGAGTGTAGTTCGTCCAAAAACTATCCTTAAATCTTGGGTTTTCCTCTACATAAGTGAAAACCGACTTGTGCAAAGGAATCTCAACGCCCTCGTTGGTTATAAATTTATCTTTCATACCTCAAAAATAGAGAGCCTTTTTCTCTTAATAAAGGACAAAAAAAATCAGCCCCATTACTGGAGCTGACTTTCTACAATAAACTTATATAAAATGCTAAACACTCTCTAATGCTATTCTCGGGCTACTGAATACCAAATCCCCCAATTTCTTTACACTCGCTGGGAAATCTTCTGCCAACGCAAAGAAATACAACCTTTTCAAAATCTTAAACTTGATATTTACCCCCTTGTTATTGGCTCTCACTTGGCAATATTTCGCCCCATATTTTTGGATTAAGCCGTTGAGTTCTTCCCTTGCTTCGTTATACTTAGGGTGTTGGGTGATGTTTTCTTTTCTCCTTTTTGAAATAATAAAAGGTCTCCCTGCATACTGCTTCTTTGGTGCAACTGCTGTTGCTTCTACTTGATTAGTCATAATTATAAAAATTAAAAATCCGAAAGTGGGGGCTGACTAATCAAGTGCTTACGCTTTTGATTGTTATATATTACTATATAACTACCCCTTTTCGGATATATTATTAAAATTTTTTACTGAATTTAAACAAGTTCAGCACTTGATTAGTCACTGCAAAGATAGGAAAGATTTTTTATTATGCAAATTCATCTTTCATCTTTTTTCGGCTTTTAGCGATAAGCAAAAATAAAGCCCCATACTACCACCCAAAAGGACCAAGATTATTTAGCAGTGTTCTTATCTTTTTTTTGATTTATAAATGAAAAAATGAAAAATAAGAAAATATTACCTCCTAAAACTATATACCACTCCAAAATATTATAAATCCATAGGAAAGGTAAAGAAAATAAAATAACAACCCATAAAAACTCTATTTTGAGTTTAGACCATTGCCCAGACAAACAATATTTTAATATATCTTTAATCGATAAAATAATGATAAGTGAACATACCAAGAAAAAGAATTTTCTTAAAATAGTAGATGTATAAACAGCATTTATACTAAAAAATAAAGATAAAATAGCTCCTACAAACACAATAGTGGATAAAGCGTTAAGAAAGTAATTTAATCTTTTGTACCATATGGCTTTATTTTTATCTTCAAAAATATAAGTAAAATTGAGATTTAAAATTTTATCTTTTTCAATAACGAAGTGATGTCCAGGTACATTTTTTATTAAGGTTTCTTTTTCTTCTTTTTTATAGCGAGTGACATCTGATAATATAATGGTTTGTAGTTGATTGGTATCGTGATTAAGATAATAATTTTCAAGTTTGCCAGAGTATAATTTATTTCCATCGGGGGTGTCTATTAAAACATCAGCAGTGGTATAAGCGTGAGTTAGACTATCGTTACCCACATTATAATAAGTCCCTTTGGTTAAATCTTCCCAATAATTTATCTTCTTGAAGAAACCACTCTTTCTAAATAAAAAAGATTTTGTAATACTATGCCAGACATATCCACAAGTTGCTGATAATGTGTAGATATATATGATTAAGTATAAAAAATGTTTGTATACATTATTGTTATATTCCTTTGGAAATTCATTTTTAGAAAGAACCTCATAAGTTTCTTTTATCGAAGTATATGATATATAAGATAAAGGTTTATATTCTAAAAAATCTACTAATAAGATATAAGTAGAATAAGAGATGATAAGCATAATTACACTTATAAAAATGGTCCAAATCACTCTTTCAAATAAATTTCCTTTATCAAACTCTTTAGAATACTCTTTTATATAATAAAATTTCCTGAAAATAATTCCAGGAAATATAAATATCATAATATATACTACAGTATTGAGTGCTATATTAAATTCCATAATTTAGTTTACAACGATAGTTACTTTATCATTATTTTTCAACTCAATAGTATGGGGAGATTTATCTCCGCTTTCTTTTAGTTCTCTTACCTTATCATTAAGTTTCTTTTTGTCTTCTGGATCTGAAAACTTATCCATAAATTCAGTATCATACAAAGGTTTTTCTGCAACTAATCCTACAATAGTTGCTAATATAGTGCTACTTAAAGCAATCATATTTTGAAAAATCTGTTGCATTTTCCTTTTAATTTCTCTGCAAAGGTAATAATTTATTTTAGAAATATTATAATTTCATCTTTCATTTTGCTTGATATTAAATTCTAAATCCATTGAAAAAAGATTTTCGGCGGTGTTGTAGATTTCATTTTTCTTGCTCATTGGTCTTGCCTTAATGACTTCATCATCAATCACGATAAAGCAAATTCTACTCTTGATAATCGCATTTACCAGCTCTATCTCTTCACGCAAAATCCAGCCCGTATTCAAAACCAAAGTTTCGGTTTCCAGTGTGGCAAACTTTTCTCCCGTTTGCTCATCGGTAATGTGCTGAAAATCCCACTTTTTCTGATGCTCCCCAGCACACGAAAACCAATCCAGCACCAAGTTTTGATTTTCAAAGAAAAGATGGACCACTTTCTTGCCACGAGGCTCTGGAAATGGAATAAACTCCAACGGACTTGCCACAAGAATTTTCTTCTCCTCCGTAGAGCGGAATTTATCTCTATCAAAATGATAAGCATAGACCTCAAATTTCCGTGGCAAAGTCGGTTTGGTCTCGGTATATTTCTCAAACAAAGCATTGATGCTCGGTTTTTCAGAAAGAACATCCGTATTGAGCCTTATCTTGCTGTTGCTAAAAGTTCTTCGTTTGCAAAAATCCGTGAAGATAGGGAAACATTTAGGCTTCTTCCCTGGGGCAAAGAAAATATTATCCAACCGCAATTCCGAAAGTTGCTCATCTTCGGCACTAAATTCTCTGATGATGATATTCACCACGGCAAAATGATACTGATACTGAGCCAACTGCACACCGCTATAAGCACTCTGCCGAATGAAAAAATCCTGAACTTCCTCACCAGGGTAAAACTCAATTTTATCCTGAAAATAATGCTGTGCGTATTTCTGCTTCTCTCGGTGTTCCTTACCCTGCCCCCTATAATACATCTCCAAACATATCTCCACATACGAAGCCAAAGGATTCGTTCGCTCAATGCTCACCTTGTTTTTATCCAAAGCAAAATAATACGCACTACCCTTGAAGTCGCTCTTCAAGGTATTCACTACATTAAGAGCTACCTGCACTCGCCTTGTAATATTCCCCGAACGCAAAACAATCTCGCCACTATACGCCCCTACATTCAGCCCTGTTGGAGATTTGGTCTGAAATTTCAACGCTCCATTCTCTATCCTTACTCGCTCCAAAAAGTTAGGAGTTGCCCCCAACTGAATGTTGAGATTAGATGGGTTCATAATCGCCGCTGTGCCTTCCTTTACTTCTGCCGTATCTTTGGAAACACTAAAACTAAAATCCGTAGGCGAAACCGAAAATGTAGCAGGAGTATTGTTTTCCATTACATTCAAAGTAATAGGAATATCTCTGAAAAATTTTCTCCTTTCAACGAAAAAATTACCACGCCTCTTCATCAATCTAATACTCTGTGCCGAAACGCCCACACCAAGTTGTTGAAGTTCTGGTTTAGCCGTAATCTGTATCGTGCTTTGGGTCGCCGTTTTAGAAAGTTGAAAACTGAAATAAGGATGTTCCTCCACAAAATCAAAAGAACTTACATCGTTGATGACAATCGCAGTATCCCCCGACAGCACTCTTGTATTTTTATGATAACTAAGGCTTCTCGCTCTATAATCAGGGTCATTCACAGCAGGAGTTGTAGAATCTCCCTTTATCGCAATCTTTACAGGTAGAGTGGGCGAGTTTTCTATAAAAGTCTTGGCACTTCCTCGCTTCTCAAAAGCCTTTACAATGATGTTCGCCGTGTGCGTCCCCACAGGAAGATTGATTAAATTCCTAAAAATCAACTCTACATCAGAGCGTTCTATATTGGCTTTGGTAAATTCCAACCCACGCAAATCCTTGGAGCGAAAATCCAACCAATTGGTAGCATTCCCTTGATATTGCACCACCAATTCATAATGCACATCATCATAATTTCGTTCATTCCACTCCGAAAGTTCTGGGAATTGCACCACCAAGGTAAATTCAGGAATCGCCCCTCCTCTGGTATAATGGGTATTGATACCACTGGGGTTTAGCTCCCATTCCCTAATAGGCACGGATTCTGTAGTATAAACTTCACAAATTCTATCGTATCCATCATCAGATTCTCCCCATTGGATGCAAATTTCCTCGTTTTTATATCTTGTTGCCATAACTACTGATTTTTCCTTGCATTTCTTTGCTCTATTTTCTTAAATAAATTCACCGTTCGCTCTATCCTTCTGCCGTTTTCGGCATTCTCTACCATAAAGGCTTCTACGCCGTTTTCTTTCAAAGATGATAATAAATCCCTCACTTCTGAAAGGACAAACATCATTTGTGGGTCGGTGTAGTTTTCTCCATTTTTTGCTTCCAAAATATGGGCTCTCGCATCTTGGTTGCCGTTCCTTACCAATCCACCTTCGGCATAACCTTTCGGCATCGTTGTTTTTCCCGTTCTTATGCTCTCCATCCAATCCACCACATCGGCAACAACAGGATTTTCCAACATCCACTTTGGGGTCACATATTCGTATTCGTGAACGATACCCGCTGGTTTAAATCCTGTTCTATCCGCTTTGCCCGAACCTTTTCCCGTAAAACCACCTTCGGCAAATTCAGGTAAAGGTTGAGCCGAAATAGTGGCAATCTGCACCGCTCCTAATGCCCCCACAATTCCTGCAAGAGCAAAGTTGGCTGGTGGTGGTGCAGATTTTAAAGCATTTACCACTGCTGTTGCTGTTCCTGCTATGGCACTCATTAGGTTAGCGGCTTTCTCGGCTTTCGCTGCTCTTTGTTGGATTTTTCTTTTCTTCTCCGCTGTTTCTTCTTCTATCTGCTGAACCCCCTTATGGTATTGCTCTTGCGTGATTAAACCTTGGTTCAGTTGCCTTAAAAGTGCCGTTTTCTTCTTGTCTTGATTTTTCGTAAAGTGCCTTAATTCCCTTTCGTTAAGGTTTTGTTGAAGTTTAGAAAACTGCCTAAACACATTCGCCAAACCTTGCGTCACCATTATAATACCCTTAATTTTCCCCTCCGTGGTTTTTAGATTGTCAAACATCTCTTCCCACTGCGAAGCCGAGAAACCAAGAATATCTACATTGTCTTTTGACTTTTTTTGTTCATCAGATTTTCGGGCTTCATCGCCCTCTTGCTTCCCTTGTAGGTTGCCCTTTAAGCGAAGAATAATCTCATTCGCCTTCTCCAAATCTTCCAAAAGTTTCTTCCTCGCTTCTGGCGAAATGCTCTCCGAACTCAGCAACTTCTGTATTTCTTTTTGTTGCTCCTCTATAATTTTTATTTCAGTGGCTAAAACTTCTCTCGCTGCATCTTCTCGCAGTGCTTTTTTGGCATCTTCCAGCGTTCGTATATTTTTCAGTTCTTGCTCCGTGAGTTCCAAGTGCTTCATTTCAGAAAGAGCCTTTTTCGCATCTTCCATTGTGGTAATGGCTTGGATTTCCACTTCCCGCTCCTGAAACTTCGCCTCTATGGTTTTTTGCTTCTCCGCTACCCACTCCTCATAGCGTTTCACACGATGTTTAGAACGAATATCTGCCAACTCCTTCTGGTGCGTCTCTTCCATCTGCTTAATGATATCATAATTCTTGACAATCAAAACGCCCTTCTCGCTATTGGCTTTTTTGAGTTCGTCAATGGCTTTATCATAATTAGCTTGAGCCGTAGGAGATTTGCTCTTGCTTTTCGCTTCTTGCAACTTATTAATTTTCTCTTCGTTGGCGTCCATCCCTTTTAAGATGTCCGTATTTTTTTGCTTAACATCTTCTATCTCCCTTTTCTGGCGTGTAAAAGTCATCTCCAACTCCTTCTCGTGAGATTCTTCCATTATCTTAAACTTCTCATCTTCCAAGGCACGGTCTAATTCCAACATTCTTTTATTAAAATCTTCTCTTTCCTTTAATGCTTTAGTATCTTCATTCTTAGCAGAATCCGTATCGTCTTTAGCAGGGCGGTTGGTCGTTACTCCTTTGCCCTTACCCTTACCACTTGCTACCACTCTGTTTCCACTTCCAACTACTCCGTTTTGGTTGGCTTTATCGGTTTCATAGGGCGATGCCTTTTCTTGACTTTCCTCTTGAATTTTAAGATAATATTTGTTCTTTTCTTTTAAATCAGATTGTACTTTATCTATTCTTTTATCAATGGCTTTTCCTTGATTTTCATAGTGTTTTATAGCTTCTTCTTGACTTACTTTAAAAAAGGTATTTCCTACCTCAATGGTTTTATCTCCTTTACCACTTTTCGCAGATTCTAAATCTTTTTGATTTTTTTCTTTTTCTTGCTGTAGTTTACTTTCTTCCTTTAAAGATTGTTCTACATTCTCTTCTATAATTTTTTGTGCAGCCTTTGCTCTCGCCGAAGCCAAGATAGCGTCCTTCAAATCTTTATACTTCTGCTCGGCTTGTCCCAGCATTATAAGTTCCTTATCCATATTCCCAAAATACGATGGATAAAGCCTTTGTAATTTCTCCACGGCTTCCCTTTGTGCGTCTTTACCTTTGGAAGCGTCCGTTGCCGCTTGGTAGAGTTTATCCAAAGTAGCCATCTCTCTACTCGCTTCACCCATATAGTCTTGTGTTGCCTTCAAAAGCCTTTTTTTTGCCGCTGTAGTATTGTCTATTTCTTTGGAAAACAATGCATAATAAGTTAAAGCAGCTGAAATTAGTCCTATCAGTGCCCCCCAAGGAGTAGCTTTGGAAACTGCATTCAATGCTGTTGTTGATGCTGTGGCTTGGTCTGTTCTTATTTTTAAAATAGTAAGAACAGAATTGTAAGCACTCATCACAGCCGTTTTAGTAGATTGAATTACTATTTTAGCTTTATCTGCTACAATATCCAACCACTTGGCTTTGGTATAATTACCTTCTAAAATAGCAGTTTGAATTATAATAGATTGATACCCCAAAAATGCAGCTCCTACTACTTTTATAATATCAAAAAGAGCATCAAACTTCTGCCTCATAGAAGAAACACTCACCCCCGCATCATCTACTACCCCTGCAAATTTCCCCACCGAAATAATCACTCCTTCAAATAGATTGATAAATGTATTCTGCGAAAAGAAATTAGAAACAATGTTTTTCAACTTCTCCCAAACCGCCGCAGCATTATTGTTCTTCTTGTTAAATTCATCCGTTAGGGAAGTAGCATCTTTCATAGACTCCCCAGCCAAATCCATCGCCCTACGGAAATCCTCCGTTTTATTCGCCGCCGCACCCACTACTTTCTGAACCTCCAAAGAATTGAGTTTCAAACTATCAAAAACCCTTGCCGTTTCATCTGCTTCAAGCCCTTTCATTCCTTCCGAAAATCTTAAAAAGAATTCTTCTGGCTTTTCATTGAACAAAGCCCTTGCTTCCTCCAAACTCATATTCATAGAATAGGCGAAATCCTTTAAGTTTTCCCCAGCCACTTTCATAAAGTTGGAATACCCCGAAGCAGCAATCTGGGCATCAATACCACTTTCTTCAAAAGCAGCACCCAGCCCCAAAACTTTATCAATGCTTGGTTTTAAAGCATCGGGCAAAGCACCCACTCGCAATGTAAAATCCGAGATATTCCCCTCACTTGCCGTCCCGCTGGAAGCTAACTCGTTAAGAGCAGAACCTACTTCATTAATCGCCGTGGCATAACTTTTCCCTTTGGTTTCTTCAAACAATCCTTTGATTTTCCCCAAAGATTCTACCACTCCTTCCAATCCACCCTCAAAAGAATCCCCCAAGGCTACATAAGCCTTATCTACTTCCTCCACAAAATCCCTCAACTGCTCTTTGGGAACACCCAAACGCCCACCAACTTCGGCTATTTTCAGCCTATCCAGTTTACTGGTTCTAGTGTCCATTTCATCAAATTCATCCCAAAGTTGCTTTACTTCTTCCAACGCCATTCCCGTAGTCTTCTGAACATCAGCCATAGCATCGGAGATTTTTAATAGGTCTGAAACTATCTTTGCTCCTCCTCCAAATCCAGTTAATGTAAATAAATCCGAAAAACTAAAACCGAAACTTTTAAACATTGAAAAAAACTTCCCTAAAAAGCCGTGAGATTCTTTCAGTTTACCATTCAGCAAATCTATTTCTTTCTTTACTCCTTCAAAATGCTTCCTTGCTTCTTTCAGTTCGGCAGCTTTATCCATAAACTGCTTCGTACCTGGCGTGAGTTTTTTGAGTTCTCTTTCTAATTCTCTTACTGTTTTAGAAAGCCCATTAAAAGAATTTTCTACTTCTTTGCCACTAACTTTTAATACTATGGTAGATGTTATTGTCTTTGCCATTCTTCTAAAATTTTATGCAAAATGCCAAACCCTAACTTCTTACCAAAGGACAAAAAAAAGACCGAAATTAATCGGTCTTAACATTATTCTTTAAGCACTTTCCAAACTAACCATATTCCTAAAATTATGGTGAGAAAAAACACATTGTCCTCTCCCAATATTCCTCTATGAAAAAAGTGATAAAGAAACATACAAAAGAGTATTACACCTATGATTGCGAATAATTTTGATAAACATCCCATACCTCAAATTTAAAAAATTATTTAGAAAATTGCCCCAATGGGAAAACCAATTCTTCTGCGAAATTGTTGGCTCGTAGCTGACCAACATTTTCCATCACAAAATCTATTACGCCACTTTGCCTAATCGCTTCATCTATAAAAGGTGTGGCTTTCATTTTGTAGTAATGAGCTCCAAAATGGTAAGTCTTGGCTTTGGGTTTGGTTCTTTTTCTATCACCTCCTTCTCTTATTGTATCTACTCCATAATGCTGAACAAAGCCGTGTTTTGCCATACGGATAGTCAAGGTTCTCATAAATATTTTTTGGTTGCCATCTTTCTTTTTTCCGTAGCGTTTTACCCTTGCTTTGGAGAATGCTTGTTTCAAAGACTTGTCGCCCTCTTTTCTGTGGTAGTGGTCGGCAAAAGATTGGGTTTTGCTCTGCAACGCACTGGTAAGCATTTTTTCGGCTTTCTTGGCAATGGCTAATTCATCTCTGTATTCCATAGATTTGGTTTTAAAAAATGGCTATCGGCTAACTGCCAACAGCCACTTGCAAAGTTATTTATTTTCATAGAGTTTCCAAAGAAACATATCGTTTTCTTGCCCTGTTTCTTCATCTTCTACAGGCTGAAGCTCTATGCTAAAACCCAACTCTTTCATTACTTCAAAGACATCGTGTTCGCTAATGGGCTGGGTTGGGATTACCCCTTTACACATTACCAAAATCTCAAAAGTGCCTTTGTAGATTTCTTCTCCTCCCGTAGGAGATGGCGAAAAATATTGAGTGATTAACTCCTTTATCACTTGCTTGTAGTCTTCCATTTATTCAGATTTTAAATGTTTTTGGGCTTGTGATAAGGATTTTTCTGCGTTTTTCAAGGCTTCATCTCCTACATAATGAGCTTCTAAAAAACAATCTATATCCGCATTGGTAAAAACATAACGCCCAAACTCTTTATAATTAGTTTCACAAATTTGAGTTATTTTAACCATATCATCAAGGATGCGATTAATAAAAAATACATTTTCCTCATGAACCTCTTGTCCTTCGATTACTTGCTCTTTAATATCTAAAATCCTACTAATGAATTTTTTATCAGCCTTTGCTCTGAGATATATTTTTGACAAATGATCTGCTAACTCATTATTAAACCCACTCATCACGCTACGATTTTTTGGTTAGACACTTTTGGAGCAAACACGGTTTTAAGAAGCATTTCTCTGTAATGCCATTTCCTCGCAAAATCCTTCAGCATCCTCCTATAAGCGTGGCGAAACGATAGCCCCCAAGCCTGTGCATAAAAATCCTCCCCCAAGAAAAAGCCCATATAGTAAGCCCCCTTTACGCACTTCATACGCGTTCACTTGGTACAAAAGGCTTACTTCGGTAAGCCTTTTTTATTTATCCAATTCTTCTACGATATCTTTTATCAATTCATATTCAAATCCTCTGCTCATAAGATATTTTATGGTTTTAGATTTTTTTTGATACACTTTCAGACCTTTTTGAGAAGAGTAATATTTTTCGGAGATTTTTCGGATAATCGTTTCATAGTCTTGCTCATCAATCTCATCAAAACATTTATTAATTAATTTTTCAGGCACATCTTTGATTTTCAAATGGTTCTTAATTTTTATTCGTCCCCAGTGTTTAATGTAAAACTTTCCTCGGATGTAGCTCCTTACAAAACGCTCCTCATTAAGATAATTTTCTTGTATTAAATAAAGTAAAATCTCTTCCTTTGCTTCTGGAATAAGGAGAAATTCTCTCATTTTTTGTTCCACCTCCTGATGACATCTATCCTGATAAACACAGTAATTCATCAATTTTTGTTTAATTTCCTCAAAAGTGTAGCTCTTTTTTTCTTGCATAATTAAAAAAAACAAAATTAAAGATAAAAAAACAATCGCCAAAAAAGAAAATCTTAATATTTTTTCAATCTACTTTAATTCATTATAGAAACTTTTTTTATAGTGTTAGTTATAGAAATATTCTTATTTTTGCGAAAGAAATTAATTTGTTTTGAAAGAAATTACGCCTTATCAATCTCAACAAACGAAAAAAAATCAAGTGGAGGAAATGTTTGATAATATTGCCTTAAAATATGATGTATTGAATAGGCTTTTGTCTTGTAGAATAGATATTTTATGGCGAAAAGTTTTGGTAAATTGGCTAAAAAAAGACTGCCCAAAGCAGGTTTTAGATGTTGCCACAGGCACGGGGGATTTAGCTATTGCCATTCATAAAGGAACAAATGCAGAGGTTTTAGGGCTGGATTTATCTCAACAAATGCTGAATGTAGGGATAGAAAAAATAAAGAAATTGAATTTAGAGAATGCTATCTCAATGCAAAAAGGTGATGCCGAAAATTTACCCTTTGAGGATAATAAATTTGATGCCGTAAGCGTTGCATTTGGAGTGAGAAATTTTGAAAATTTAGAAAAAGGACTGCAAGAACTCAAACGAGTAGTAAAAGAAAATCAGAGTGTTTATATTTTAGAATTTTCAAAGGTAGAAGGATTTTTAGCTCCTTTTTATTCTTTTTACTTTAAACAAATTTTACCAATGATAGGGAAATGGATTTCTAAAGATAACAAGGCTTACACTTACTTACCAGATTCTGTAAATGCTTTTCCCTACGGAGAAAAAATGAAAAAAATCCTTTTAAACATTGGTTTCAAAAAAGTAGAATATAAAAAATTAAGTTTAGGCATTGCCACAATTTATAAAGCAACAAAATAATGATGAATAAGATATTAAAATCAGCTATTATCCTTGCCTTGGGAGTTTCCTCTTCGCTAACGGCTCAATTCCGAAATAACGATAGACCCGACAAATTGGAATGGATAGACCATAAAAAATACAACTGGGGATTTTTCATTAATGGAAATCATTTTGATTACAAACTGGTTTTAGACCCTACGCACGGAATGAAAGGAAAGCAAAGTTTGGTAGAATCTAAACCGATTTATGGATTTGGTGCCGGATTAATTGGGAAAATGAGGCTCAATGATTATTTAGATTTGAGATTAGAGCCTGGTCTTCAATTAATAGAGAGAGAATTAACTTTTAAAGGAGCAGAAGTATTGGCTACGAAACGAGAAGATATTGAAGCTTTTACCAAGAGAAAAGTAAAATCCACCTATATAGATGTGCCGTTGCTTTTGGAGTTTCACGGATTAAGATGGTATAATTCTCGCCCTTACATCGCTGGGGGAGTGAACTGGTTAGTCAATTTGCAATCTCATCAAAACAGCACAGAGGATAATCTACAAGGGACTTTCCGAACGCTCACCCATAATTTTGCTTGGTCGGCAGAGTTGGGAATTCAATTTTATTTCTCAAAATTCAAGCTCACACCTGCTATTAGAGGAACTTTTGTGCTGAATAACGAATTGGTAGCAGATAATCCCGAAACGCCAAAACATTGGGCAGGAGCACTGTCGTCCATCAATACCAGAGCCTTTATGCTTGTCTTAAAGTTTGAATAAAACCAAAGTGCTACACAAAATAGCACTTTTTTTTGAATTAAATTTTAAAAATACATTGCTGAAAAACTAAATTTTTCCTAATTTTGCTGATGAGTTAGAACAAACTTCTAAACGATGCTTACAGAGTTAGACCAAAATTTTGCTTTACTTGAAGATAAAATTCTAAAAATCAATAAAGATTACAAGAAATTATCTGAAAATTTTGCAGAGTTATCTGAAAAATATACACTCTTGGAAAAGAAATATAACGAAGAAAAAGAAAAGCATCAGAAGTTGTTGGAGGAACACAAAAAGGTAAAATTAATTTCTGCTATATCTGGAAATCCAGAGCATAACAGATTGATGAAAAACCATATTAATAGATTAATTAAGGAAATAGACGCTTGTATAGCACAACTTAAAAATAGTGGATTGTAATGAGAACGCAGAGAATCAATATAGTTATTGCTGGAAGATCTTATCCACTGAATGTTCCTGTGAATGAAGAGGAAACGCTAAGAAAAGTAGGGAAACAGATAGAAGAAATGCTGAAAGATTACGAAAAAAACTACGCCTTTAAGGACAAGCAAGATGCTTTAGCAATGTGTGCTTTGCGATTAGGAACCAGTGCAGAAATGGGGCGACTAAATTCAGAAAAAAATATACAATCTTCTAACGATAGGTTGAAATCTATTCATCAATTACTAGATAATTTGGAGAAATAATTTATCTTAAAAATATCGCCTACAATAGTTCTAACACATTTTAGGTAAACTCAACGCTAAACAATTACCGAACAAATATTCATTCAATGGCGTGCCGTATTTCGCGGATTACAGAGAATGAAAATCAGTTCAAATCGTGTTGATTAGGAGTTTACTCTTAATATTACAGAATTATTGTAGGCTTTTTTATGGACGAAAAAGAAATGAATTTTTAAATAACAATTATAAAAAATGGATATATTATTTTATATTATCATTGGGGGAATTTGCCTTGGTTTAGGGGCTGTAGCTGGAATTTTTTATTCAAGGAAGGCAACCAATTCAAAGGCGAATTTCATCATTAAAGATGCTCAACAAAACGCAGATAACATCATTAAGAATGCCAATGTTCAGGCGGAATCTATCAAAAAGGAAAGAATCGTTCAGGCAAAAGAAAAGTTTTTAGAACTGAAAACAGAACACGATGCAAACATTCAGTCTCGTGAAAAAAAGATGCAAGAGGTTGAGAAAAAAATCAAGGACAAGGAGTCAAAACTAAATGATGAATTGAGCAAAATTTCTAAATTAGAAAAAGATTTGGATAAACAACTCTCCGAATACGAGAGAAAGCAAGAAATCATTGAGAAAAAACAAGCTGAACTTGATGCCACAATGGCTCAAAAAGTGGAGATTTTAGAAAAAGTTTCAGGTTATTCGGCAGAAGAAGCTAAAAAAGAATTAATGGAAAGCATGAAGGCAGAAGCAAAAACTAGAGCTCAAGCCTATGTACAAGACATTATGGAGGAAGCTCAAATGAACGCCAAAAATGAAGCAAGAAAAATCGTTATTCAGACCATTCAAAGAATTGGAACGGAGCAAGCCATTGAAAATTCAGTTTCTGTTTTCAATATTGAATCCGATGAGGTAAAAGGGCGAATTATCGGTAGAGAAGGGCGAAATATTCGTGCTTTGGAAGCCGCTACGGGCGTTGAAATTATTGTAGATGATACACCAGAAGCCATTTTGCTTTCATGCTTTGACCCCGTGAGAAGAGAAGTGGCAAGGCTTTCGCTTCATAGATTGGTGACAGATGGAAGAATTCACCCAGCGAGAATTGAGGAAGTGGTGGAAAAAACTCAAAAACAAATAGAAGAAGAAATCATTGAAATAGGGAAAAGAACTATTATTGAATTAGGAATCCACGGACTTCACCCTGAATTGGTAAAAATCGTAGGACGAATGAAATATCGTTCTTCTTACGGACAAAACTTATTACAGCACTCTCGTGAAGTAGCAAATATTGCAGCAACTATGGCGGCTGAACTGGGATTAAATGTGAAATTAGCAAAAAGAGCAGGTCTTTTACACGATATTGGGAAAGTTCCAGAGCAAGAGTCCGAATTGCCTCACGCACTTCTAGGAATGCAATGGGCGGAGAAATACGGAGAAAATCCAGAAGTGGTAAATGCTATTGGAGCTCACCACGATGAGATAGAAATGACTTCTTTATTGTCGCCGATTGTTCAAGTTGCCGATGCGATTTCAGGGGCAAGACCAGGGGCAAGAAAACAAGTTTTGGAATCTTACATTCAGAGATTGAAAGACTTAGAAGCCGCAGCATTGAGTTTTGAGGGAGTATCCAATGCATTTGCCATTCAGGCAGGTAGAGAACTCCGAGTAATGGTGGAAAGTGTGAAAGTGAATGATGAAAAGGCGCATCAACTTTCTTATGATATTTCAGAGAAAATCCAAAACGAACTGACTTACCCTGGTCAAGTAAAAGTGACCGTCATCAGGGAAACCAGAGCAGTAAATATTGCAAGATAAAAAACTCCCCTTTTTTATAGGGGAGTTTTTGTTTATAGTTTTTTTCTTTTGAATTAATTAATCACCCACATTAAGACTCTACCATTGGTTTGTTGAATCAAATTATCTATATGATAAAAAGCTTCTTCTGATACCGCAGGACAACCCCAACTCATAGGGATACTCTCGGGATAAGTTTCCTCGCTTGGAACAATATACCAAGGATGGAATACCACATTCCTCACCACAGCATTACTATTAGAGTTTTCTTGACCGTACATTATGTATTTGTGCCTATAACCAGGGCTATATACCTTTTTACTCCCTAAAATATATTTACCTTTTGAAGAACAATGGGAATTAGGAACATTGCTAAATACTACATTTTCCTCCATAGAACCCCCTCCCATTCCGTGTGTCGCCATAAAAGATTCTCTAATCTCTCCCGAATATAAATCTATCATAAACATTCTCTTTTTTCCTGAATGAATAGACAAATCTACCAAAATATAAAACTCGGTAGATAAGCCTTTTTCTTGGACATATCCCAACGCCTCTTTTGTATAAACGAGATACTTATCCTTTAGTACATTTTCCTTTTTCTTATCACAATTTAAGAAAATGAAAATCAACGCAAAAAACAAAACTCTCATTAATATAATCTATTATTTTTTAATGAGTTAAGTTAAATTTATCTCTGCAATTTCTCCCCAAAACTTAAATCTCCAGCATCTCCCAAACCTGGCGAAATATATCCCTTTTCCGTTAAATGTTCGTCCAAAGCTCCAATCCAGATTTCAGCATTGGGATAGGCTTTTTGTAGTGTTTCCACGCCCTGCTTACTCGCAATAGCCACTACAATATGCATCTGAATAGGATTTCCGTGAGTTAATAAATCCTTTATTGCCTCAATCAAAGAAGCACCTGTAGCCAACATTGGGTCAGCGATAATCAAGGGGCGACCTTCCAAATTCGGACAAGTCAAATAATCTTGCTTAATGCTGAAATAATCATTCGCATCGTGTTTTCTATACGCTGCCACGAACCCGCAATCTGCCCTATCAAAATAATTCAAAACTCCTTGAAACAAAGGAACTCCCGCTCTCAAAATTGTAGTAATCACAGGCTGAACCTCTAATTCCTTTGACTGAATTTTATCCAATGGAGTGATGATTTCCACCGCTTTATAAGGCAACATTTTGCTGATGTAATAAGCCGAAATTTCTCCAATTCTTTCCATATTTCTACGGAATTTCATTCTATCTCCCTGAACATCAACATTCCTTAATTCATTAATCCAAGTATTGACCAAAGAAAATTCTTCTGAAAGTATATGTATCATTTTAATTAAATTTTTTGTCTTTAAAATTAATCCTCTCCTTTTCGCAGAAAAGAAAGAGGACATTGATTTACTTCTGTCTAAAATACACCTCAATAGGCACACCTGTAAAATTAAAATTCTTACGCAATTGGTTCTCTATAAATCTTTTATAAGGTTCTTTCACATATTGCGGAAGATTACAGAAAAACGCGAACTGTGGCGTAGCCGTTGGCAACTGCGTACAGTATTTTATTTTAATGTATTTTCCTTTCAAAGCTGGTGGAGGCGTATTTTCTATAATTGGCAACATTAGTTCATTCAACTTACTGGTTTTTATTCTCTTCTTTCTATTTTCATAGACCTCCACAGCCGTTTCTACTGCCTTTAAAATCCTTTGCTTCGTTAATGCTGAAATAAACAAAATCGGCACATCATTAAATAAAGCTATTTTCTCGCGAATTTGATTTTCAAAATCTCTCATTGTATTGGTTGATTTCTCTACCAAATCCCATTTATTCACCAAAATAACGATGCCTTTTCTATTCTTTTGAGCCAAACTAAAAATATTCATATCCTGACTTTCCCAGCCTTTGGTAGCATCTATCATCAAAATAACCACATCGGAATTTTCAATCGCACGGATAGAACGCATCACAGAGTAAAACTCCAAATCTTCGCTTACTTTGGATTTTCTACGCATCCCTGCCGTATCTACCAAAACAAATTCGTGTCCAAACTTCTTATATAGAGTTTCAATACTATCGCGAGTAGTCCCTGCAATATCCGTCACGATATTTCTCTCATCGCCCAAAAGGGCATTCGTGAGGGTAGATTTCCCTACATTCGGTCGCCCTGCAATGGTAATTCTCGGAAGTCCATCAAAAGGGTCTTCATAATCTTTGGTAGGAAAATCCGCCACTACGGCGTCTAATAAATCTCCCGTTCCACTTCCCGTAGCCGATGAAAGCGTATAATATTTTTCAATTCCTAATTGATAAAATTCTGTGGCTGGTAATTCTTCTTTCGCCGAATCCACTTTATTCACCACCAAATAAAGAGGCTTGTTGGCTTTTCTTAAAAGTTGATAAATCTCGTGGTCGGTATCCGTCAATCCTTCCTCTACATTCACCATAAAGATAATAGAAGTTGCCTCATCTACGGCTAACTGGACTTGTTTTCTGATTTCTTCCTCAAAAATATCATCGCTCCCCACATCATACCCTCCCGTATCTATCACGGTAAATTCCACGCCATTCCAGTCAGATTTTCCATAATGTCTATCGCGAGTTACCCCCGCAGTGCTATCCACAATGGCCTCTCTCCTCTCCAATAAACGATTAAATAAAGTTGATTTTCCTACATTCGGTCGCCCTACAATAGCTACAATATTTGACATAAATGATTTTTTTTAAAGAATTCTACTCCGCAAAGATACGAATTTTGATTTTTACGAAAAATAAGCCTTTTATTACTCTTCAAACCTCCGAGAAACCTCCCTATGGAGTGAGTTTCTGTTCCGACCGCTTCGGTGGTTCAACGGGAGCGTTCCCATTCATCGACGGGAGCGTTCGCGTTGAGCAACGGGAGCGTTCGCGTTAAGACTCCGATACGCTCCCATCAAGTGTCCGATTATAGAGAGATTTTTTTTCTGTCTGCATCCGTCATCAATCGGGATATAGAGCGGAGAGAAAAACATTCAGTAAAAGCCTAACTTACTGATAAAAACAGAGATAAATTAAGTAATAGTATATGATTTTACATTAATTATTGTATATAAAAACCATTAAGAATAGTTTAATATTTTTAACTTAAACCAAATCTTTTCAGACTTCTAAACTCTGAAGGGATTAAAAATAATACTTCAGTTTCTAAAATCCTACTGATGTAAATTCCTATACAATAAGCCTGAATTATTAAACCCTCTCCACCTGATTTAATTCTCTACAAATAAAACCAAAGCCCCCTCTTTATACTCAATTTCTACTACATCTTCATCGGCTCTATTTCTCGTTCCTATCCTTTCGGTAAGAGATAAATTCCCTCCATTTAATACCCAGTGCAAACCCTTGGTATAAATATTTTTCGCCTCAGGGAAAGGAATGAGCGAAATCATTTTTCCTTTAACATTATTTAAAATCGTGTGATTTTCAGCGAAAAAATAAGAGGCAAATTCATCATAAAAACAAATATCCAACTGATTTTTAAATAAATAAGCCGTGTGCAAATTCCCTAAAAAATGGTCTTGCTCCTTTCCACTCGCCCCATAAACAGAGACTTCCGCCCCACCTTTTTCTACAATGATTTCCAATGCTTTATGAAAATCCGTTTTATTTTGGTCTGGGGTGTGAATTCTCTTTTCCCTAAATTCATCTTGCATCAGAAAAGAATCAAAATCCCCAGAAATAAAATCAATTTTATCCAAGGGAAACTTCCTTTCTCTCAAATAATGAAAAGCCCCATCAGTACAAGCTATTAATTGAAAATCATCAATTTCAGGAAGTTGTTTTGGAGCTTCTCCATTAATGAATAAAAGTGCTTTTTTTGACATTTTATTTTATCTCTTTTTGAAAAAAGAATCCACGAATTCCTCTCCGTTAAAGAGTTGCAAATCCGTCATTTTCTCTCCCACTCCGATATACTTCACAGGAATTTGAAACTGGTCAGAAATCCCAATCACCACACCTCCTTTCGCCGTACCATCAAGTTTAGTAATCGCTAAGGCATTCACCTCTGTTGCCGCCGTGAATTGTTTCGCTTGTTCAAAGGCATTTTGACCCGTAGAACCATCTAAAACCAATAAAACTTCGTGCGGAGCATCTGGCACAAGCTTTTGCATTACTCGTTTGATTTTGGAAAGTTCGTTCATCAAATTAATCTTATTATGAAGCCTTCCCGCTGTGTCAATAATTACCACATCAGCGTTTTGTGCCACCGCCGATTGCACCGTATCAAACGCCACCGAAGCTGGATCGCTCCCCATTCCTTGCTTTACGATTGGAACGCCTACTCTCTCACTCCAAATCACCAACTGATCAACCGCTGCCGCACGGAAAGTATCCGCCGCTCCCAAAACTACTTTTTTCCCTTCTGATTTGAATTGATGTGCCAATTTTCCAATAGTTGTTGTTTTCCCTACGCCATTCACCCCGACCACCATTATCACATAAGGTTTTTTGGTTTCATCAATATTTCCCGTGCTTTTATGTGGATTTTCCAGTAATAAACTTGAAATTTCTTCGCGAAGAATTTTATCTAATTCGCTCGTTCCTACATATTTATCTCTCGCCACACGCTCTTCTATTCGCTCAATTATCTTAATGGTTGTTGTAGCACCTACATCAGAGGCTATCAAAATTTCCTCCAAATCGTCCAAAACCTCATCATCTACTTTGCTTTTCCCAATAACGGCTTTGGTCATTTTCTCAAAAAAACCTTGACTGGATTTTTCCAAGCCTTTGTCCAAAGATTCTTTTTCCTCTTTTTTAAATATTTTTTTAAACCAAGACATTTTATTTTAGATTTTATTTTTCAAAAGTCTTCAAATATAAACATTTTTCCACTATACAAAAAAACTACCTAAAATTTAGGTAGTCTTATA
Source organism: Flavobacteriaceae bacterium (assembly GCA_030529185.1). GTDB lineage: Bacteria > Bacteroidota > Bacteroidia > Flavobacteriales > Weeksellaceae > JABCPE02. The sequence continues at coordinate 18,402 of JAUMXI010000010.1, read as the reverse complement.
TGATTTGCAGAAGCGATATTATTTTTTCAAATAAGCATCAACTTCGTCTGCATTCATTACTTTTTCTTCAAAAATGTATGCTCCAGTTTTAGGAGATCTTACCATTTTTACTACTTTAGTCATCTTTTTAGATGAACCATCTTTAAGGGATGCTACTACTTTTTTTGCCATCTCTAATAATTTTTAAAAATTACTTAATCTCCTTATGAACAGTATATTTTTTAAGAACTGGATTGTATTTTTTAAGCTCCAAACGCTCCGTAGTGTTCTTTTTATTTTTGGTTGTAATGTATCTTGACATTCCAGCCATTCCGCTTTCTTTGTGCTCTGTGCACTCCAAAATCACCTGAACTCTATTTCCTTTCTTTGCCATTGTCTTAATTATTTAATAAACCCATTTCTTACTGCTCTTTCCAAAGCTTCTTCAATCCCAATCTTGTTAATTACTCTCAATCCGTGAGCAGACACTTTCAATGTAATGTGTCTATCTTCCTCCGGAAGGTAAAATTTCTTCTCTAAAAGGTTGATTTCAAACCTTCTTTTCGTCTTGTTGTTAGCGTGAGACACATGATTTCCTACCATTGCACGCTTACCTGTAATTTGACAAATTCTTGACATATCTATATGCTCTAATAATTATTTTCTACACTTAATTTTGCAAAAATATAAATTTATTTTGAACTGAACAAAATTTTTAAAAAAACTTTTTTATTTTTTCCGTTTGAATAGTCTGAAAATTAATAATATCCCTAAAATCACCAAACTAATTTTAGAAAAAATATCGCCTATTTGAGTATAAATAGTTTTCTTGTTATATAACTGAATATCAGAAACTAAAATATCTTTTTCTCCGTAATTTGTTTGAGCTAAAATCTCGCCTTTTGCATCAATATGTGCAGAAATCCCACTATTGGCAGACCTTGCAATTTCTCGCCTTGTTTCTATTGCCCGAAGCCTTGCATACGCCAATAATTGCTGATGTCCCTGAGAAACTCCCCACCAAGAGTCATTGGTCATTATCGCTAAAAAGTTCGCTCCTTTTCTTACATATTCTGTACAATATTCCCCATAAATAGACTCATAACAGATAATCGGAGCTAAACTCCCTTGATGATATTTATTAGTAAAAACTTTTCGTTCTTTATCTATTCCCAAAGAAGCCACCGTTCCACCAAAATCAAGCATCGCATCTCCCAAAACAGGCTTCAAAATATTCATATAAGGGAAAATCTCCACGCCTGGAACCAACTTACTCTTATGATAAATATTAAATTCCTGATTTGAAAGGATTTGTATCGCAGAATTATAACTATCCCACCAAATATCATAATCGGAGAGATATTGAGCTGTTTCGGTCTTTTCATCTTCATTATAAAAAGTTTTATATATAGAAAGCCCTCCCACAAAAATAGAGTTTTTATCTAAAATTTGCTTAACCATAGCAATGGACTCACTATCTTTCAAGCCTCTCTCGGAAATTCCACCTCTACCTGGGAATGCTGTTTCTGGAGCGAGATAATAATCTATTTTTTGCTCATTTTCCTTCGTTAAATCCAGCAATTCTTGAACGATTTGCAAACTATCTTTTTTATATTTTTCTTTGTATGGGTCAAGGTTAGGTTGCAACATCATTACTTTTACTTTTCCCAAAGGTTTTTCATCAAAGTAATAATATTTATACAAAGAAATTAGCATTGGAATAAAAATAACTCCCAAAGCTATCGCGCCAACTTTTTTGATATTTTCTTTTTTAGCAACAAATAAAACATAGAAAATCAATGAGTTAATTAACAAAATCCAAAAACTTCCTCCTGTAGCTCCGATGGTATCATACCACTGAATAATTTTAGGATAATTGGCAAAAACATTCCCCAAATTGAGCCAAGGCCAAGTAAACTCCCACGACAAATGGAGCTTTTCAAAACTCATCCAAATAGCAATAAAAAACACCAAACTTAAAATAATATTTTGCTTTCTTTTAAACCAAAAATACTGTAGAAAAGCAGTCGTCATCAAAAAAGAATTCGCTAAAACAGGAATAACAGCAGCCAACAATGCAGGGCTTCCATCAGGATTTTGAGCATTATAAAGCCAACCTGTGGTGGCAACATTCCAAATGAAAAAAGACAAATAAGATAATCCGAAAATTTTTAAATATTTATTCTTTTGATTATCAATATTATGGCTTATATACAAAAGCGGAACAAAAGCTAAAAAAATAAAAAATGGGAAACCATAAGTCGGCCAAGAAATGGAAAACAACACCCCCGAAAGTATTGACAATAAAATATATTTCATACTTCAATTAAAATTTGCCACAAAAATAATATTTTATTAATTTATATTTTTGCCGTATGTTAAGAAAATTTTACACTTTTTTAATTCTTCTTTACGCTTTACTCCTTCTCTATCTAATGCTACTGGGCTTTGGGAGAGAGCAATTTTCTCAACATATTGTAAGGTTTGCTCCTATTGCATCTACCTTTTATTTTGTACAAAACACTACACATTGGCAAGATATTTTCATCAATCTTATAGGAAATATCGTATTGTTTATGCCTTTCGGATTTTTAGGTTGGGTAAAACCAAAGTGGAATGATTTTCAGACTTTGTTATTTGATTTTTTAACGGCAATTATCATCGTGGAAAGTTTGCAATATTTCAGCAAAATGGGTGTTTTTGACATTGACGATCTTTTTTTCAACGCATTTGGATTGTGGCTTGGATATCAAATTTATCTTAAAATTAATTCTTTATTAAAATAAAAAAACCACCTCAAAAAAGGTGGTTAAATTTACTTTCTCTTTGGTGGAAAATCTTTCAACATTTCTGAGATAATACTAGGAATTTGCTCTTGTTTAGATTTCGGAGAATCCACACTAATGCCACTGCCTACCCCTTGCCAAACCATTTTTCCTGTTTTAGCATCGATAAAATCAAAAACCAAAGTTCCTTTATTTTGTTCACTTGAAATCGTTCTGCTTAATCCAAAACCCCAATTAAACCAATGCCCCCAATTCCCAATGCCAATGCTCGGAGTGATATAGTTATTTCTCACCAATTTGTGGGAAGCCTTTACCTTAATAACCAAATCAGGATTATCAGCAGGAAGAATATTTTTCAATGCCAACTGATTTTTCAACTCACTCACCACCCTACTTTCATCAATATCATTCAGCTTTAATTCTCCCAAATCAATCTTATAAGTTTTATACTGACTAAAATCGGTATTTTTATCATAATCCGAAACTACCCTAAAGGGACTACAGGATAAAACCAAAATCGCAAGTCCCATTAACTGAAACCAATGTTTAATTTTATTCATTATTTTATATTTTTAAAATTTCTATTTTTGTTAAATGATAATAGTGTGCCAAAATCTCTTCAAAAATACAAAAATATTAGGAATTGCCATATTTCCTTTTATTTTATTGAGTAAAAAAGAGCTGAAAAACAACAAAATCCTTCTCAACCACGAGAAAATTCACTTTCGCCAACAATTAGAGTTGGGAATTATTTTTTTCTACCTTTGGTATGCCATAGAATTTCTGTTTTACTTCATTAAATATAAAAACAGACACATCGCTTATTTTAAAATTTCCTTTGAGAGAGAAGCCTATGCCAACGAGCACAATCCCTACTACCTGAAAAATAGAAAATTATGGGCTTTTAGGAAGTATTTATAATCTTCATTAGTATTTTTATTAAATTCATTATATTTGCGGATTAAATAAAAATTAAATACAATGCAAGGAAAAGGACTCATTACGACTGTTGCTATTGTTCTTAGTTTGATTTGTGCCAATGAGCTTTTGCCTACTTGGTATGCCAGTAAAGTAGAAAGCGAAGCAAAAGCCATTGCAGGAAACGACCAAGAAAAATATCAAAAAGAATTGGACAAACGCTCCAAAGAACCTTTAGATTTATTCTTTACTCAACTCTCCTATCCCGAAGCGAAAAAAAAGGAAATGAAATTGGGGCTTGACCTAAAAGGAGGAATTAATGTTCTTTTGGAAATCAAGCAAAGAGATTTGGTAAATAATCTCACCAATTACTCTCCAAACCCTATTCTTTTAGAGGCTTTAGATAGAACAGACGAAGCTCAAAAAAACTCTACAAAATCTTATATTGAAGATTTTTTCACTCAATTTGATATTGTAAATAAAGAAAAAGGAGCTAATTTAAAATTAGCCAACCCTGAGATTTTCGGAACACAAAATTTGAGTAGTGAAATCAAATTCAATACTACTGATGAAGAAGTAAAAAACATCATCACTAAAAAAATTGATGAAAGTGTTGCTTCTGCTTACGAGGTTATCAGAACGCGTATTGACAAAATGGGTGTCACTCAGCCGAATGTTCAGCGAGTGCCAGGAACGGGGAGGATTTTAGTGGAAATGCCTGGTATCAAAGACATTGATAGAGTGAAAAAATTACTTCAAACTTCTGCCAAGTTGCAGTTTTGGGAAGTTCATCAAATCAATGAAATGGCTTCTTATTTAGATCAAGTGGCTACAGCTGTGGCAGTAAGAGGCGACTCTATGGGCGTGAATAAAAACCAAGATTTCATTCAATTATTAAACATAGATAAAACCCCTCACGGAAGTGCCATTGCTAATATTAAACTTTCTGATACTGCTAGTGTTAATAAAATTTTAAACAGCAAAATTGCAAAAGATTTAAGACCTGGCAACTTAAAATTCGTTGAGTTTATGTGGGCTTACAAACCAAATACAAGCACTCCTAACCACTTAGAACTCTACGCAATTAAAAGTAATTTAACGAAAAAAGCCCCTATTGATGGAGCTGTAGAATCTGCAAAAGTAGATTACGACCAGCACAGAAGAATCGTGGTAGATATGCAAATGGACTCCAATGGAACAAAAGACTGGAAATCCCTCACGGAGAAAAATGTAGGAAGACCTATCGCTGTGACATTGGATAATAGAGTTTATACCGCACCCAATGTAAATGAACCAATCCCTAATGGGCGTTCTCAAATTTCGGGAACTTTCACAGAGGAAGAAGCAACAGACTTGGTAAATGTTCTTGGAACAGGGAAACTTCCTGCAAGTGCGAAAATCGTTCAGGCTGATGTTGTTGGACCTTCTCTCGGGGAGGAATCTATCCAAGCGGGGCTTTGGTCTTTCTTTGCAGCCTTTTGCGTGATTATTGCCTATATCGTATTCTACTACGGAGGAGCAGGAGTTTATGCTGTAATCGCTATGATTTTCAACCTGTTTTTCCTTTTCGGAATTATGGATTCTATGGATGCAACCCTTACCCTTCCTGGGATTGCAGGGATTGTCTTAACAATGGCAATGGCAGTGGATACCAATGTAATTATCTACGAACGAACCAAAGAACAATTATTCGCTGGTAAAGATATTAAACAAGCCTATACAGATGGGTTTAATGACGCGTTATCTGCTATCATTGATGGACAATTGACCTCTATCCTTACCGCAATCGTGCTTTACATTTTTGGAACGGGACCAATTCAAGGGTTTGCGGTGACTTTGCTTATCGGTTTGGTGATGACTTTCTTCACATCGGTTTTAATGTCAAGAGTTTTAATTTTCAGCAGATTAGAAAAAGGAAAATCCCTCTCTGTTTGGACGCCGATGACGAAGAATTTATTCCGAAATATGTGGGTAAATTTCGTTGGAAAGAGAAAAATCACTTACATTATTTCAGCGGTTTTAATCATCATTTCGGTGGCTTCCATTGCTACTAATGGCTTTAAATTCGGAATTGATTTCACTGGGGGAAGAAGTTTCGTGGTGAGATTTGATAAGGCTGTAAATGCCGAAAATGTAAGAGAAAACCTTTCTAATGTCTTCAAAAATGAAGAAGGAGAAAGCAGTTCTATTGATATTAAAACTTTTGGTAATGATAGCCAATTAAAAATCACGACGGATTACAAAATCAATGATGAATCTTTGGCTGCCGACCAAGAAATTGAGGAAAAACTTTACCTCGGATTGAAAAACGAACTTCCTAATAATATTAGTTTAGATGAATTTAAAAGCACAGAACAAAACCCTATTGGTATTGTTTCTTCTACAAAGGTAGGTCCTACCGTAGCAGATGATATTAAAACAGGAGGAACATTCGCCGTAGTGGCTTCATTGGCTGGTATCTTTGCTTATATCTTAATCCGATTCAGAAAATGGCAGTTCTCTTTGGGGGCAACCTTGGGATTGATTTTTGATGCAATGATTATCCTTGGGGCTTTTGCTCTTTTCCACAGCGTAATGCCTTTCAATATGGAGATTAACCAAGATTTCATCGCGGCAATTCTTACCGTTTTGGGGTATTCAATCAACGATACGGTGATTATCTTTGACCGAATCCGAGAATACCTCAGCAAGAACAACGATTATGATATTGAGAACAAGAAAACACTTGCACAGGTGTTTAATGATTCTATCTCCAGCACGATGGGGAGAACCGTAAATACTTCTTTTACTATTCTATTGGTAGTATTGGCGATATTCTTCTTCGGAGGAGACAACCTGAAAGGCTTTATGTTTGCCCTACTTTTAGGGGTTCTTTCGGGGACATTCTCTACTATCTTCATCGCCTCTATCGTTGCCTACGATTTTATGAAAGGGAAAAAACAAGTTAATGAATAATTAACAACGAATAAATAATAAAAGCAACCTCAAATGGGGTTGCTTTTTGTTTTGAAATAGATTTGCATTTTTATTTCCGTGCGTTCTTTACTTCTTCATTAATGGCATTGGCAAGATTGCGATAAGGCTCTTCTCCATTCACGAAAGATAAGGCATTAATGGTCTTCACTATCTGCTTAAATGCTTCTTGCAGTTCCTGACGCGTTTGTTTGGATTTGCCCACCTCCACTGCTCCATTGGCTTCGGTTCGGTCGTTGTGCATTTGTGCCAAAGCCTCGTTTGCCGTTTGCATTTTCGTAATCCACTCCGTTGCTCCGATGGTCGTTAGGGCTTGTGTCATCTCCGAAACCGACAAGTCTTGCAGTAAGTTGATGATAACCCCTGTTTCCTCTTGCAAAGGCTTGTTTTGAAGGTTTTTGCCATATTTCTCTATATGGGCAAGAATTTTCTTGGCTGCACTGCTCTTCGCAGGGTCTGGGAAATTGGTAAATGCCCTTGCATGAGCCGATAGCCCCACCAAAGCCTCATCTCTTTGGCTGTCCAACTCGTGGATTTTTGCCGTGAGGTCGCTCTTTTTTAAAGGTTTTAAGGCTTCATCAAAGGCGGTGTATTTCTCATCAAACACTTTTTTGGCTTTCTCCAAACCCAATGTTTTCATATTTTCCTTCTCCAAAAACGCCTTGATGTTGGTCATCACTTGAAAAAACTCCATCAAGCGAACTCTGGATAAATCAAATTTTTTAATCATATCTGTATATTTATTTTGTTAATGTCTTTTTTTCTGCTGTTGTAAGCATATAAAAGTATGCCGAAGCCTTTTGGAAGCAAATGGTATATATACAACAATAGCCCTAAATCTTTTTTGGTGCTATTGTATGCATACATTTTTATGCCCAATGCCCTTGACTATAAAATTGTATGCCCACAACAAGCTGTTTTATCTCTTGGGCTATGGATAGTATTCTATCTCTCGCTCGGTGAGTTTAATTGGCTTATCATTTTTATACTCTATTTTCTTTGTCTAAGAATATTCACCAACATCTCCTTTTCTACTTTCCAAAATTTCTCTACTGCATCATAATAAATTTCTCTTACAGATTTTACTTTGCCTTTTAAGTTCATTTCTTGTAAATCGTTTTTCTTCTCTGTACCTTGCTTACAAGATGCTAACTTTTTCATTGTGCTAAAATTTAAGTTTTTACTCTTACAAATATACAAATTTAATCTTCCCCCGTGCTGGTATTTTTGTGTAATCCCAAGCGAATTTTTATCTTTGTCCAATTAAAATAATACGGAGCAAAACGCTCCCTAAAAATAGAAATTATACTTATGAAATGCGGAATCGTAGGATTGCCTAATGTAGGTAAATCAACTTTATTTAATTGTTTAAGCAATGCCAAGGCACAATCTGCCAACTATCCTTTTTGCACCATAGAACCCAATGTAGGAACGGTTTCTGTGCCAGACCAAAGGCTTTTTGAGTTAGAAAAAATCGTAAAACCCGAACGAGTGCTTCCCGCTGTGGTAGAGATTGTAGATATCGCGGGACTGGTAAAAGGAGCAAGTAAAGGCGAAGGCTTGGGCAACCAGTTCTTGGCGAACATCAGAGAATGCGAGGCAATTATCCATGTTTTGAGATGCTTTGAAAACGGAAATATCGTGCATGTGGAAGGTTCGGTAGACCCTTTGAGAGATAAAGAAATTATTGATATTGAGCTTCAATTAAAGGATTTAGAAACATTAGGAAAAGCTATTGAAAAAGCTAAAAAGTTCATCAAATCTGGGAAAAGAGAAGATGTTTTAACTTATGAAACTTTGGTAAAACTCAACGAGTTTATTGAAAGTGGTAAAAACGCAAGAGAGTTTCCCGTAGATGATTTCTCTAAACCTATCATTGATGAAATTCAACTTTTAACGAAAAAGCCCGTGCTTTATGTTTGCAATGTTGATGAAAATTCCCTAAAAAACGGAAACCCTTGGATTGAGAAAATTGAGGCAATGGCAGCCAATGAAGGAGCGGACACCTTAGTTTTAGCCGCTCAAATTGAAGCAGACATCAACGAATTAGAAACCTTTGAGGAGAGACAAATCTTCTTGGAAGAATTAGGCTTAACTGAACCTGGGGTAAATAGATTGATTAGACAAGCCTATCACCTCCTAAAACTTCAAACTTACTTTACTGCTGGAGTGAAAGAAGTTAGAGCTTGGACTATAGGTATTGGCTGGACGGCTCCACAAGCGGCGGGCGTTATCCACTCCGATTTTGAGAAAGGTTTCATCCGTGCCGAGGTAATGAAATACGAAGATTTTATCAATTACGGCTCTGAATTAAAGGTAAAAGAAGCAGGAAAACTCTCCGTAGAAGGAAAAGAATACATCGTGCAAGATGGCGATATTATGCATTTTAGATTTAATGTATAAATCCCATAAAAGAAAATCCCCTCAAAATAAAGTGAGGGGATTTTTTATTTTTAAGCATTAAATAAAGCTCTGCCCTCCATTAATTTATGGACTTTGGTTTTCACTTCGGATAATACTTTTTCGTTATCAATATTGCTTACCACATCGTTAATCAAATCTGCCACTACCTCCATATCAGCTTCTTTAAGTCCTCTCGTGGTAATTGCCGGTGTCCCCAGTCTAATCCCCGAAGTGATGAATGGAGATTTATCATCATAAGGCACCATATTTTTATTACAAGTAATTTCTGCCTTTACCAATGCTTTTTCGGTTTCTTTTCCATTCACTCCTTTATTTCGTAAATCTATCAACATCAAATGGTTATCCGTTCCACCACTTACAATGTCAAAGCCTCTTTCTACCATTGCTTTTGCAAGAGCTTGAGCATTAGCGATTACTTGTTTGGCATAGGTCTCAAATTTAGAGTCAATTGCTTCTGCATAAGCAACGGCTTTTCCTGCGATAATATGCTCCAATGGACCTCCTTGAATCCCTGGAAATACCGCTCCGTCTAAGACAGCACTCATCATTTTAGTTTCTCCTTTTGGGGTTTTGTGTCCGTAAGGATTTTCAAAATCTTTCCCCATCATTATCATTCCCCCTCTCGGTCCTCTCAGCGTTTTGTGAGTAGTGGTAGTCACAATATCGCAATGCTCAAAAGGTGAGTTAAGCAATCCTTTTGCGATAAGTCCTGCAGGGTGAGCAATATCTGCCCAAAGAGTAGCCCCCACTTCATCTGCTACTTCTCTAAATTTAGCATAATCTAAATCACGAGAATACGCCGAAAAACCAGCGATAATCATTTTAGGTTTTTCTTTTAAAGCCACCTCTCTCATTTGCTGATAATCAATCCTCCCTGTTTCTCTCTCTACACCATAAAATACGGGGTGATAATGCAATCCAGAGAAATTAACAAAAGACCCGTGGGTCAAATGCCCTCCCATAGATAAGTCCATTCCCATCACCTTATCGCCGGGTTTTAAAACTGCTAAATAAACTGCTGCATTTGCCTGAGAACCAGAATGTGGCTGAACATTAGCGTACTCTACTCCGAAAAGTTGTTTCGCTCTATCAATCGCCAATTGCTCTATTTCATCTATCACCTCACAACCTCCGTAATATCTTCTTTTTGGGTATCCTTCGGCATATTTGTTGGTTAAAATACTTCCCATTGCTCTCATTACCTCATCAGAAACGAAATTTTCGGAAGCGATGAGTTCTATTCCATTGGTTTGTCTTTCTCTCTCTTTTTCAATAAGATCGAATATGATGTCTTTCATTTATTTTAAATTTAAAAAATCTCTTTTCTAATGATGTTTTGCGAACGCTCTGGTCCTACCGAAACCAAATACACATTAATTCCTAAATATTTTTCAATAAATTCAATGTATTTCTGTGCGTTTTCAGGAAGCTCATCGTAAGACCTTACTTTTGTGATGTCTTCCGTCCAACCCTCTAATTCAGTGTAAATCGGTTCGTATTGATAAAGTTTCGTTGTTGAAGAAGTGAAATAATCAATAATTTTCCCATCTTCCGTTTTGTATTGAGTCGCAATTTTCAACGAATCTAAACCATTGAGAACATCCAATTTAGTAATCACTAAGTTATTAATTCCGTTAATCATACAGGCGTGTTTTAATGATACTAAATCCAACCAACCAGTTCTTCTCGGTCTTCCTGTAGTTGCCCCAAATTCGTGTCCTACTTGTCGGATTTGCTCTCCCAGTTCGTTATCCAATTCCGTTGGGAAAGGCCCATTTCCTACACGCGTAGTATAGGCTTTGGCTACACCGATTAAATTTTGCAAAGCCGTAGGAGGCACTCCCGCACCCGAACAAACTCCCCCCGTAGAAGGCGAAGAAGAAGTCACATAAGGATAAGTTCCAAAATCTATATCCAACATTAATGCCTGAGCTCCTTCAAAAAGAATATTTTTCCCTTCTTTAATGGCTTCATTTAGCTCTAATTCTGTATCTACAATTCTGTCTTTTAATCTTTCTCCAATCGCTAAAAACTCTTGGTAAATTTCATCAACATTGAGTGTTGGTTTGTTAAAATATTTCTCAAAAAGAGCATTTTTAATTTTGAGATTTTTCTCAATTTTTTCCCTCAAAACTTCTGGGTTGAGAAGGTCTATCATTCGGATTCCCACTCTGGCGATTTTATCCTCATAGCAAGGCCCAATCCCTTTTTTAGTAGTTCCGATTTGCGTTCCGCCCTGCTCCTCTTCCCTATATGTGTCCAAAAGAATATGGTAAGGCATAATCACATGGGCTCTTCTACTGATAAAAATATGGTCTGTTCGCCCTCCTTTTTCTTCCAATTTCTCCACTTCGGAAATAAAAGCTTTAGGATCTACCACCACACCATTTGCGATAACGCATTTCCCTTTACATTGCAAAACCCCCGAAGGCAAAAGATGCAAAACAAACTTTTCATCTCCTACATATACCGTGTGTCCTGCGTTGTTTCCTCCCTGAAAACGAACGACATAATCCGATTTTGCTGATAAAACATCTGTAATTTTACCCTTGCCTTCATCTCCATATTGAAGACCAACGACTACATAAGTTGACATAATAATTCAAATTAATTTTTAAACCACAAATTTAATCTTTAATTATTTTTTAGACAAATACTTATTCATTTATTTCAAATATTTTTAATTTTCCTTTAAAAGGCTTTATTTTAAGGAAAATTTTTATTAACTTCGCATTTTGGAATAAAGTATGAATACGATTAAAATCCACGACAAAGAATTTGTCCCATATTTAAAAAACGATGAAATTCAAGAGGTTATTAAAAATTTAGCCTTGAAAATTCATGAAGACTATAAAGATGAAACGCCTGTATTTATCGGAGTTCTCAATGGGGTAATTATGTTTTTTGCTGATTTCTTGAAGCACTACCCAGGAAATTGCGAAATTGCTTTTCTGCAAGTGAGTTCGTATAACGGAGGTTTAGAATCTACGGGTATCGTTCAGAAAAAAATGGACTTGACCAAAGAAGTAAAAGGGCGACACATCATCTTAATGGAAGACATTGTAGATACGGGCAACACCTTGGAAAGTTTATTGAAATATTTTGAAAGCACCCACAGACCAAAATCTCTAAAAGTGGCTTCTTTGCTCCTAAAACCTGAAGTCTTTAAAAAAGATTTTAAGATAGATTATGTAGCCAAAGAAATTCCAAATAAATTTGTTTTAGGATACGGATTGGATTATGATGAGTTGGGAAGAAACCTCCCAGACCTCTATCAATTAGCCGAAGGAAGGATAAATCATTAAGCGAAAAGTAGTCTGAAAACTCAAGATAATGAAAATTTAATTCATACTTTTTATTATTCAATTTTACAAATAGACATTAAATATAGCGATTTGCAAAAGGCGAAACGCCCAAAAACAAAATTTTATGACAAACATCGTATTATTTGGTCCTCCAGGGAGTGGAAAGGGGACACAAGCACAAAATCTTATTGAGAAATTTAACTTAAAACAAATTTCCACCGGCGATTTATTCCGTTTTAACATTAAAAACGAAACGGAATTAGGAAAATTGGCAAAATCCTTTATGGACAAGGGCGAGCTCGTGCCAGATGAAGTGACGATTGATATGTTGATTGATGAGCTAAAAAAACCAACCGATGCTACTGGATTTATCTTTGATGGATTCCCAAGAACGGCTTTCCAAACCGAAGCATTGGAGAGAATTGTAAAAGAGGTTTTGAATGATGAAATTGACATTTGCCTGTCTCTCGTGGTAGAAGATGAAATTTTAGTTGAAAGACTTTTGGAGAGAGGAAAAACCAGCGGTCGCACCGATGACGCCGATGAAAGCATCATTAGAAACAGAATTAAAGAATATTATGCCAAAACTGCCGAAGTTGCCGAACTCTACAAAAAACAAGGGAAATATGTAGAAATCAATGGTGTGGGTGATATCAACGAAATCGCTGAAAAGCTATACACAGAAATTGAGAAAGTGAAATAATATTTATATTTTCTAAACTAATAAAGTCAAATTATTTCTGAAAAATAAAAGGAAATAGTTTGGCTTTTTAATTTTTAGACTTCCACATATTTTCCTATCTTTGCTGTTTGTATTAAAAGCTTCAATATAAGATGTCAAATTTCGTAGATTATGTAAAAATTCACTGCAAGTCTGGGCACGGCGGAGCGGGTTCGGCTCATCTTCGTAGGGAAAAATATATCCCAAAAGGCGGACCAGATGGTGGCGATGGAGGGCGTGGCGGTCATATCATTATGAAAGGAAATGCCCACGAATGGACTTTGCTTCCGCTTCGTTATACTCGCCATATCAAGGCAGAAAACGGTCATCCTGGGGGCAAAAACCAACTTACAGGACGCTTCGGAGAAGATGTCTATATTGAGGTGCCTATCGGAACGATTGCTAAAAATGAAGATGGCGAAATCATCGGAGAAATCTTAGAAGATGGTCAAGAGATTATCCTAATGCACGGTGGAAAGGGAGGTTTGGGTAATGAGCATTTCAAATCGGCGACCAATCAAACGCCTCGCTATGCACAGCCTGGGCTACCTGGTGAAGAGGGCTATATCGTTTTTGAACTCAAAGTTTTAGCGGATGTAGGTTTGGTAGGCTTTCCCAATGCTGGAAAATCTACACTTTTATCGGTCGTTTCAGCAGCAAAACCTAAAATCGCCGACTATGCTTTTACCACGCTTACGCCTAATTTGGGCATTGTAGATTATAGAAATTACAAGTCTTTTGTGATGGCAGATATTCCAGGAATTATTGAAGGAGCATCTGAAGGTAAAGGATTGGGACATAGGTTTTTAAGACATATTGAACGAAATTCCATCTTGTTGTTTTTAATTCCTGCCGACTCCGAAAGCCATTACCAAGAATTTAAGATTTTAGAAAACGAATTAAAGGAATACAACCCAGAACTTTTGGACAAAGATTTTATTATTTCTATTTCTAAATCAGATCTTTTGGACGATGAATTAAAACGAGAAATCTCCGCTGAATTCCCTGAAAACAAACAACCTTTATTCTTTTCAGGAGTGACACAAGAAGGAATTACAGAGCTAAAAGATGTGATTTGGAAACATTTACACGGATAATTTAATTTTAATTAATGGAAAAACCTCAAAGCTATACAGCAAAGGATTTTGCCTCCGACCAAGATGTAAAATGGTGCCCAGGCTGTGGCGACTACTCCATTTTGAAGCAAGTGCAAAGTATTCTCCCCGAGATAGGCATCAAAAGGGAAAATATGGTGTTTGTTTCTGGAATTGGCTGTTCATCGCGGTTTCCGTATTATATGAATACCTACGGGGTGCATAGCATTCACGGGAGGGCTCCTGCTGTAGCTACGGGGATAAAATTAGCAAATCCAAATCTTAATGTTTGGATTATCACGGGTGATGGCGATGGGTTGAGCATCGGAGGTAATCACCTTATTCATCTCCTTCGCAGGAATTTAGATGTCAATGTTCTTCTCTTTAATAATGAAATTTATGGGCTCACCAAAGGGCAATTCTCCCCTACTTCTCACCGAGGATTAAAAACAAAATCTTCGCCTTTTGGGGTGATTGACCAGCCTTTTAATCCACTGTGTTTGGCTCTGGGAAGTGGAGCAACTTTTGTTTCACGAGCATTGGACAGAGAGCCTAAAAACCTCCGAAATGTATTACTGGAAGCCCAAAACCACAAAGGAACTTCTTTCATTGAAATCTACCAAAACTGCCCCATCTTCAACGACGGCGTTTTTAATGAATTTACCAATAAAACAACGAAAGACAATGCCAATCTATATTTAGAGCAAGGAAAACCTTTAAAATTTGGGAAAGACCTATCCAAAGGAATTGTTTTGAAAGATTTAGAGCCTCAAATCATTGATATTGATGAAAATACCGATGAATCTCAACTTTGGATACACGACGAGGGAAATACTTTAAAGGCTCAAATTTTGGCAAAATTCGGTTTTGATGAAGAATTTCTAGAATTTCCACGCCCATTCGGGGTGCTTTACAAAAAGGCAAAACCTACCTACGAGGAAGTTTTTCATCAGAAAATCAACACCGAAAAAATGGATATACAAAGCATTTTAAACGGAAAAAACACCTGGAAAATTTAGTTTTACAATGAAAGTTGCATTCATCATCAATCCCAACTCAGCGAAAAAGGAATACGAAAACTTTTTAAATCAATTAACTGATAAGATAGAAAATCCGAATTATCTCATCTCCCAATCCAAGGAAGACACACGAAAATTCATTCAAGAAAATAGGGATAATGTAGATATTTTTGTGGCTGTAGGCGGTGATGGCACAATCTCTTCAGTAGCGAGAGAACTTATCAATAGCAGTAATATTTTGGGGATTTTCCCTGCTGGTTCGGGCAATGGTTTTGCTAATGAGTCTGAATTTTCTACTAACTTCAACGATCTTTTTTCCAAAATACAAAAAGGAAAATTTAGAGAAATTGATACTTTTTTAGTTAATAATCACCTATCAATCAATGTATCTGGAGCTGGATTTGATGGGCAAATCGCTAAAGATTTTGAACAAACGGAGAGAGGCTTTTTTAATTATATCAAAACCGTGATACTTTCATTTTCTAATTTTGAACCGATTAATATCAATTTCCATAAAAAAGAACATCAGAAATACAACGGCAAATATCTAATGGTAAATATTGCCAATACCAGACAATTTGGCAACAACGCTTACATTGCTCCCCACGCAGATGTTTCGGACGGGCTGGTGGATATTGTTTTAGTGAAAAAATTCCCACTGACTTACGCTGTACCCTTTGCATATAGTATGTTTTCGCAAAATTTACAAAATAATGAATATGTGCAATATATTTCCACAAGCGAGATAAAGTTCAGCCTAGACTCTGATACTTGGCACATAGATGGAGATTATATTTCTCTCGCCTCGCCAATAAAAATCAAAGTTTTACCCAAGAGTTTAAAGATTTTAGCTTAAAAAAACCTCCCTAAAATTAAGGAGGTTTTATATTTTATATTTCTGTATCAAGGTCAAAATCCTCTAAATAATCATTTACTCGTTTAAGGAAAAGCCCACCAAGAGAGCCATCTACCACCCTATGGTCGTAAGAATGAGACATAAACATTTTTTGTCTAATTGCTATTACATCGCCTTGTGGAGTTTCCAAAACGGCAGGTTTCTTCACGATAGCCCCAATCGCTAAAATGGCCACCTGCGGTTGAAGAATAATCGGTGTTCCCATCAAATTTCCAAAAGTTCCGATATTGGAAATGGTATAAGTCGCCCCTTGAATATCCTGCGGAGCCAGTTTTTTATTTCTCGCCTTATAAACCATCTGATTAATGGCTTTTGCCAAACCGCTAAGGCTAAGCTGGTCGGCGTTTTTAATTACAGGAACTATCAGATTTCCATCTGGAAGAGCCGTTGCAATCCCGATATTGATGCTTTTCTTTTTGATGATTTTATCCCCATCTACAGAAACATTAATCATTGGGAAATCCTGAATTGCCTTTACCACTGCCCTAACGAAAATCGGCATATAAGTCAATTTCTCACCTTCTCGTTTTTCAAAAGTAGCTTTGTGCATAGCTCTCCACTTCACTACATTGGTAACATCCGTTTCTATAAACGAACTCACATGCGGTGATATTTGCTTGCTCAAGAGCATATTTTCAGCGATGATTTTTCGCATTCTATCCATCTGAATAATCTCATCGCCCTCTCCTACTGGAATAGGAGCGTTCGCAACTGGTTTTGCTTCAACTTTTGGCGATGAAACAGAGATTTGCTCTGCTGGTTTTTGTCCTCTATTTTTAAGATATTTTAAAATATCTTCCTTTGTGATACGCCCCTCTAAACCACTTCCTTGAACTTGCTTCAATTCTTCTTGAGAAATTCCTTCTTCTTGAATAATAGACCTTACCAATGGAGAAAGATTTTGCCCCTCAACATTTGCTACAACGGGCTTTTTAAGTGGTTGCTCCAGCTCTTGCACTACTTTTGGCTCTACAGCCTCCTCTTTTATAGGAACTTCTTTTTCTTTCTGTTCTTCTTGCTCAATGCCCTCTACCTCTAATATTGCAATGGCTTCACCTATTTTGGCAACCTCGCCTTTGGCAACTAAAATCTTCACCAACTTCCCTGAAACAGGCGTAGGCACATCGGAATCTACCTTATCTGTGGCAATTTCCACAACGCTATCATCTTCATTTACAAAATCTCCTTCCTTAAAAGCCCAGTCTATAATTGTCGCTTCCATCACCCCCTCTCCCATTGATGGTAATAATAATCTATATTCTGCCATAATTTTTCTTTAATATTGAACAAAGATAAGGATTTCTATTGAATTGAAAAATTCTTCTGCTTCACATTTCTAAGCTAAAAGATTGTTTTATATTCGTTTTTTTAAATATTTTTGTTCTTTAAATTAAAAAAAATGACTAAAAGGCAAATTTGGTTAAGCGTAATTTTTGGGATTATCTTCAGCCTTGGGTTGTATGATTTTCTTTCTAACCTGAAAACCAATAAGGAATTAATGGCTCTGGGAGATGCTGGATATTACAAAAAGAAAAAAGATTCTCTCCTTAATCATAAAGATGAAAATATTGACGCCAAAGAAATTATAGATGAGCTTACCGCTCAAACGCTCGTTATCAACTACATTAAAAAGCATCGCCAACTGCCTGGCTATTACATTACAAAAGCCGAAGCAAGACGAAAAGGCTGGATTCCTGCCAAAGGAAACCTCTGCGAGGTACTGCCTGGAAAGGCAATAGGGGGAGATGTCTTCCGAAATAGAGAAGGAAAATTACCCACCGAAAACCAATATTTTGAAGCCGATGTAAATTATCAATGCGGGACGAGAAAGGCAGACCGAATTATTTTTACAAAACAAGGAGAGGTTTGGCTCAGCAAAGACCATTACAAAACATTTGAAAAACAATAGCTTACAAAACAATGAAAAATATTTATATAGATTTCGCTGAAATAGGCGATTATAATGATTTTTACGCTCAACTAAAAGAAAAAATGGAACTCCCCGAGCATTTCGGCGATAATTTAGACGCCCTCCACGATACGATTACAGGAGAGGTGGAAGCACCCTTGCATTTAGAGTTTGTAAATATGAGCGTGGAGCAGTTAGAAACTTTTGAAGACTTGCTTACTACCTTGGAAGATGCTTCCGAAGAATTGGGCGAAGAAGAATTTTCTTTCACTTATTTTTTAGAGCAGTTTGAATAATAATTAATAATTATTAATTGAACATCAACCATTCTACATGGAATATTAACCATTCTACATGG
>JAUMXI010000043.1 GCA_030529185.1 Flavobacteriaceae bacterium | reverse complement strand
CAAAAATATTGAAAAAGTAAAAAAGACATAGATAATAGGAGTTCTTAAGCTCTAAGCTATTATTTATGTCTTACAAACATTTTACAGAAAAATAATAAAAAATATTTTTTTCTGCAAAACAAATAAAAAATTCACCAAATGAAAATTATAATTTTCATAAAAGTTTATAATTCTAAATTTTTAAAAACTAAATCTCAACTTTTGTAATCCAATCCTGAAAATATTCACTTTCAGCCGAAACAATAGCATCAAATTCAGATTTTATCGCATCAACAATGGGATGTTTTTCGCTCAAAAAATATTGTTCAATTTGCTTCACCGGAGTCACTTTGGCAGCCGTTCCCGTGAAAAAAACTTCATCAGCAATGAAAAGTTCTGATTTGTCAATAATCGTTTCCTGCACTTCATAGCCCAACTTTTTGGCAATTTGAATAACACTGTCACGAGTAATTCATTCCAAAATATCTTCTGTCACTGGAGGAGTTTTGATAATTCCATTTCTTACCACAAAAATATTCATAGCACTTCATTCGCTCACTTTTCCGTGAGAATTGAGCAAAATCGCATCATCAAAACCGCGATTGAAAGCCTCAGTTTTGGCAAGTGCACTCGTGATATACGCACCAGTAATCTTGCCACGAAGCGGAAAACTGGCATCTTGTTGCCTTTGCCACGAACTGATGGTACAAGTTACACCGTTATTTGCGAGATAATCACCAAATTCAATACCATAAATGAGAAAGTCGAACTCAATATTGTGCAAACAAGGAGAAATGTCAAGGTCGCTTGTATACACAAGCGGACGAATATAAATCGGTTTTGTTGGCTTGTTTTTAGCTACAAATTCTTGAATTTTGGTCGCAATAAAATCTGGCTTCAAATCGTATCCCAAAAATTTTGCAGAATTGGAAAGTCGTTTTGCGTGATCTTTGAGACGAAAAAGAAGGATTTCATTGGGATTTTTTGGGTTTGGAATGGCACGAAGCCCACCAAAAGCCCCGATGCCGTAGTGAAGCGAATGCGTCGCGATGGAAACGTTAGCATCAGAGAAATTTTTCCACTTGTTTTGGTGGAATGCGATTGGAAGGAAGGTTTTCATAATTTGTTAGTCAGAAGATAAAATAGTTGTGATTGCATTAATTATGGGAACTTTTTTAATTTCTGGATGCTCTAAATTTTTTGATAAAATATTTCTCCAATATAAATTAGCATTATAAGGTTTTCAATCTGCCTCTTTATAATCATTCTCATTAAATCTTAAAGCTTGTGGTATTATCAAAGAGGCATGTGCAGGCTCGAAAGTTGAATCATGAATAAAAATACATTTTCAAATTCACATATCTTTATCTTCTATAAACTTATCAGAAATACTCTTCTGAATTCATGAATCAAAAAGAAATGTACCATCATTTTGAGGAGAATATCTCACACCGTCAACATCAAATATAACAGAATATTTTATATTAAACTCGGAAAACACTTTTTGATAAAAAGGTATATTAGTTATAGTTCAACAATTTACAACAAAAATTTCCTTATTAACAATAGTTTCATTCAAATATCACCTTAAAATAATTTCCTCAGTCGGTCACTCAACCAAAATAACTTCATCTGTATAAAAAGATTCACATATATATGGATTAAACCTTAGAATTTCATATAATTCTTGTTTTAATTTCTCTTTATTGGCTTGTATGTTCCTAACAAGAAATTCTTCATTAATCTGATAAAAATTTGTGAATCATTCTCTATTTTTTACCATTCTTACAAGCGAGGTTTTATCTTTTGTAATATCTATCATTTGTGGAGAGTGAGATGCACAAATTACCTGATAAGGCATATCATCTTCACTTACTTTATAAATTAACTCTCTTAAATCCTTCATAATTTTTGGATGTAGAAACAATTCTGGTTCTTCAAATAGAACAATATAATCTTTTCTATTCTCCACCCTCTCAAACTCCTCAGCAATATCCCTCATCAATAACAAAGAGAATATGGCAGACCTAATTGCACCATGTCAAATATTTTGATAATCTGTAGGAACTCAGACTATAGTATCTCAATTTTCATCTATCTTCGGAAAATGTATTTTAAATTTTTTTCCAATTTGCTTTTCAGTCCAAGACATTTTATCCAAATCTTCAAATTCTATCCTATTATTTGGAAATAATTTTTGAAAATGCAAATTAGCCTCATTCTTATATTTATCAATAATTTCTGGATTATATAATTTATCATTTAATTTTTTTATAGTATCTTTTGCATTTCTTAATTCATCAATATCCTGCTCACTCAACCTTTTTTCAGCCTGTGCAGATAATATATCATTAATAATTTTTTCAACTTGCTCCTCGGTTGGCATAGCATGAATAAAGATGGGCTTTGGTAATAAAGACTGAAAAACATTATCAAGCCCAATTCATCAATAATTTTTTTCGTCCCATTTATTTTCAATAAAATTAAATGTATAATTTTTTGCTTTTTCAAATTCAATTTTTCCTCTTTTCTCAATAGGAATTATCTCTCTTTTTATTCTTAATACATTATCTTGACTTAAATAATTGCTTTTTAAAGAAAGTAATTTTCAAGGAGCATTTTTCTCAATTTTTTTAAAATCGAAACTATCTAATTCTAAACTCAATTCAAATTCAATTACATTAGTAACCTCCTTATTATTCAAATATGAATCTTCGACTCTAGTATTGTTGTAAAAAAAATCATATGATTTCAAAAAAGTAGATTTTCAGACATTGTTTTGTCAAAAAATAAAAATAGTATTTGAATTTTTAAAATTTATTGTATTTTTTTCTATTCATCAGGAAATTCAACAAAAATTATTGACTCAAAAAGAAAGTATTTTCATAAAAAATAAATTATAAAATAAAAACTAAATTCTCATACTCAACCCCACCTTCCCAGTCTTCTCATCAATACTCACCACCTTGACCTTTACATCCTGTCCAACTTCCAAAAAATCATTTGGGTCCTTCACAAAAGCCGTGTCAGAAATCTCAGAAATATGCACCAAGCCGTCATTTTTCAGCCCAATATCCACAAAAGCCCCAAAAGCCACCACATTTTTCACAATTCCATCCACCACATCTCCTTCCTTGATTTCCGTAACATTTTTGCCAAGATTTGCCTTTTTGTGCGTCGAAATCGTACGTTTTTCCATTCCCGCATTTTGATAGGAATTGATGATAAATTCCAAAGTTTCTGCATTGGCATCAGGATAAAGTTTTTGAATCTCGTCCTTATTTTCAACAAAGAAATCCTCAAAATCTCCACCTTCAAAAGTAGAAATCACAAATTTTGCCAACTCATACTGCTCTGGATGAATATCCGTATTATCCAGTTTTTCCACACTTTCAGGAATTCTCAAAAACCCAATTGCCTGCTCATACACCTTGTCCGACATTTGCTTTTTGAGTTCCGCACGAGACGCATACGGACGACCCGCGAAAATCTTTTTCGCAAGTCTTTTATCAATCCCAGAAATATAACCGAGCACATAACTCGACGCATTATTCACATTCACCCCAATTTCATTCACCACATCTTCCACCACATTTCCGAGTTGTTCTTCGAGTTTTTTCGTCGGCACATCGTGCTGATACAACCCCACTCCAATCGACCCCACTGGCACTTTTACAAGTTCAGAAAGCGGATCAATAAAACGACGACCGAGTGAAATCGTCCCACGATCCAAAGAATCCAAATCTGGAAACTCTTCTTGCGCGATTTTGCTCGCAGAATACACCGAAGCCCCCGATTCATTCACGACAAAAATTTCAGGCACATTTTCCAATTCTCAAAGCAATTCCATAGTCTCCTTATTTCCCGTTCCATTCCCGACAATCACCACATTTGGAGAATATTTTTTGAGCAAATTTTCCAAAATTTTTTTCGCTTCCGTTTTTTTATGCAAATAGATTTTTGCAAATTCTTGCGGATTTCCAAGTTCGTCTAAAAAGGCAATTTTGCATCCTGATGCGTATCCTGGGTCAATTGCCAAAATATTTTTGCCATATTCTGGCTTTGTCATCAAAAGTTTTTCGAGATTGATTTGAAAGGTTTTTATCGCATCGTCTTCCCCGATTTCTGACAAAGCAGCACGCATTTCATTTTCCACCGACTCAAAAAGCTTGTCAAATCCCATTTTAAAAGCATTTTGCAATTGTTCTTCAAATGGAAAATTGATAAAAATTTTTTGAAAAATTCCTGCTTCTTTATTTTTTGCTATCAAAGTATTTTTCAAAATTCTCGCATAATGAAGCCCAATTCCTTCAAATGTTTTTTCTGTTTTTTCAATTTTAATATTCAAAATTCCCAAGTTTTCTCCTCTATTTAAAGCCAAAATTTGATACGGTTTCAAATACGAAATTTTCGCAGAAAACTCACGATAAATCTCAAATTTTGGAATTTGCTCGCGGTCTTTTTCATTCAATTTTTCCAAAGATTTTTCGGTTTTGTACTTTGAGCTCAACTCTCCAAATTTTTGCAAAGTTTCTATCAAATCTGCTCTTAAATCCGCATTTGAAGCAATTTCTGCGGAAATAATTTCCTGACTTCATTCAATAATTTCCTCAAAAGAAAAATTTTCAAAATTCTTCAAAATCTCATCATTTGGAGCGAGATTTGTATTTTTCTTGATTTCATCTGCCACCACCTGAAAACCATTTTCAATCGCAATCATTGCTTTGGTCTTCTTTTTGCTTTTATACGGCTTATAAATATCCTCCACTTCTTTCAAAGTTTTGGCTTTCAGAATATTTTCAAAGAGTTCATCCGTCATTTTCCCGAGTTCCACAATTCCGTTCACTGCCATTTTTTTGGCTTCAAACAGATTTTCCATTCTGGTTTTGGTTTTGATAATTTCACGGATATGATCTTCGTCAAGATTTCCTGTTTTTTCCTTTCTATAACGCGCGATGAATGGAACCGTTGCTCATTCTCAAACTAAATCCAAAACAGCAGAAATTTGATTTTCTGAAAAAGAAAGTTCTGTAGCAATTTCTGTAAAATAATTTGGTTCTTGCAAAATAAATTTTTCTGTATTTTCCATATTTTTTAAAATTTTTTAAGTTGTAAATATTTTCATAATTTTAACAATTTTTTTGGATTTTACAAAAAAATTTCCAACAAAAAAAACCACCGCAGTGCGATGGGATAGTGGGACTCTCAAAACTACAAGACATTAATCTTGGTTTTTTCCCGTTTGGTTGACCTCCTAATTTTAATAGCAACTAAAAAACAAATACTAAGACATGTTAAGAAAAAAAGTGACTCAATCAATTTGGGCAATGGCTGATCCAAAAATCCAGCAACATATATCATGTAAGATGCTTCAAAAAGGATGAACCAAACAAATACAGAAACAAAAGCCGACAGACGATCACTAACTTCCTTTTTTGGACAAGAACTTAGAACCTTACAAGCTTGAAGGAAATAAGCTCCCAACAGAAAGATCAATACCGAAAAAATAAAGTTTTCCATAATATTCTCCTATAATGTAAAGAGTCTTGAGAGTAACATTGTAAGTTACTTTCAAAACCCAGTTTAAGTTAAAAAGAGTTCAAAAGTAAATTACAATAATTTAGTATGTCAATTTTTTTTCAATTTTTTTTATAAAATTTTTTTCAATAATTTTATAGATTTAATTTTCTTTTAAATTCTCTATCTTTTTCTTTATACAAAAAAATTTTTCAATCTCAAATAGAAGAAATTAGCTATTCTTCAAATTAAATTATAAATATATTTCTCCAAAATATTTTCAATATTTTTTTTAAGTTCAAAAAATTATAATACTTTCTATTGACAAATAATAAAATATTGTATAATATAAGTACAATATTTTATTATTTAAAATAATTTTATATGAAAAAATGAATTATGTCACTATGACTTGCTACTAGTATGGCTATAACTTGATGTAATAACACTTGAGAATCAAGCATTAAACAAGCAGAATATGAAACTAAAGAAAATGTAATAAAATTAGTAGATTGAGAATGTGAAAGATTTTCAAATAGAGAGTGAAATTCTCCTGAAAATTCTACTTTATACCCTATATGAGTAGAATGTACTAAAGATATTGAATGAATAGCAAATATTAGCTGAACTATAAAATTTGGTAGAGCAGGAAATTTTTCAGAAGCAGATTCTTGAAAAGTAACTAATGGAGAAGCATATAAATCAGTTAAAAATATATTTGATAGTTTATTGGAAGTAGAACTAGATAATAAAATAAAAAGACCATATA
>JAUMXI010000042.1 GCA_030529185.1 Flavobacteriaceae bacterium | reverse complement strand
AATAAAATTCCTTGATAAAATATCAAAAGTAAGTGTAAAATACAGAAAAGTAAATAAAGAAAATAGAAAAGTTAGTGTAAAAAATCAAGAGAAAGTACAAAAAACAGAAAAGTCAGTGTAGAATGAGGTATTTTTTAAAAGAAAATCAAAAAGTAAGTACGAAAAATAGAAGAGTGACTTATAAAAATAAAATTCCTTGATAAAATATCAAAAAGTAAGTACGAAAAATAGAAAAGTGACTTATAAAAATAAAATTCCTTAATAAGAAAACTAAAAACACAATTACAAAACAAAAAATTCATTTTACTTAACATCAAAAAACATCTCAAAAACAGCAGAATATGAAAGAAAAAACTAATGCACAAGTCGCTTTTGATGAAACTATTAAAGCCGTTTATGATTTGTTAAAGCCTGTCGGATTCAAGAAAAAAGCACTTAACTTTTATCGGATAAAAAACGATGTTTGTCAGCTTATAAATATTCAAAAAAGCCTTTATAACAGCAATGAATCTATTACTTTTACAATAAATATTGGTGTAGATATAGCTAAAACTGACAATAATTTCCCTCCGATGACACATTTTCATATACGGGAACGCATCGGGAATATCAAGAAAAATGAAGATTTTTGGTATGCCTTTGATGAAATTCAGGATATTTTCACCAGAAAACAAAAATATCAATCGGAAAGACAATTAGTTTTGGAAGATATTGAAAAATATGCTTTGCCTTTCTTAGATAAATTCACAAACCAAAACGATGTAGAACATTTTTATAAATAAAAACCAAAAAAAACGAAAAGATATGAGTAAAGAAAAATCAGCGTACATTCAGCAAAAGATAGCTGAATTCAAAACAAAATTACAAAAACCCATTACTGAATTTGAAACGGGAGGATTTCGACCAAGCGGAGAAAGAAATGAAAACTGGATTGGTCGTGTTTTTCTTTGTAAACCTAACGAAAAGCAAGCTGTTATCGACAAAAATGGCAAGGAATTGTATCCTCTTGCCCAGTTTTATCTTCCTGATTTGCCTTTTGTCCCCGAACAATTAAAGCACATCACTTGGCTTACGGTATTTATGGGAAAAGAGTTCCCGCACATTGAAGGTGAAACAGCTACTTCAAAAATTGATGAAAATGGAGAAGAATATTGGGAACTATCTACCGAACTTGGCAAAAATGGTGACGGTTGGCTTATCCGTGAATACACTACTGAAGATGAATTGGTTGAATATGAATTCCCTACACAAGAATATCCTAAACCTTTTCCGCTAAAACCTATCTATAAGGAGCGAGATTTTCCTTTTTGGGACGGCGGAGGCATTCCTGATGACATAGCAGATGAAATTAGCGAATTAGATAATTATAATGACAAAGAAAATGAAAATCTGCTAAACTATTATGATGACATTATGAGCGGTGAACATAGTTATTCGCACAAATTTGGCGGATATCCATCATTTTGTCAGTCAGGAATATACTTCGGTGATGATTTTGAATTTGTATTTCAGATTAGTAGCGATGAAAAAGCACAATTTAATGTGATAGATTCCGGAAGCCTTATGTTTGCCAGAAACAGTAAAACGGGAGAATGGGGATTATACTATGATTTCTATTAGAAAAAACGTAAATAAAATTCATAATCGACAAAAAAGAAAAGATAAATGATACAAGATTTAATTTCACATTACAGAAATCGGCTAAATGCTTTGGAAGATGCCATTTTAATTGGAGAAATTCCTGAAGGAGCAACAAAATTGAATACAGAAATTGAAAATTTAGTAACTGAAGAACATAAAAACTTCCTGAAAATTTGCGATGGAGGATTTTTCGGAGATGTTGTACTTTGGCGAACTTCGGATATCTTAGAAAGCCAATATAAGTTCCTGAAAATGCTAAAAATACAATGTATGAAATCGGACAAATACTTTATGAGCCTGTTTTTATGGATAAAACTACAGGAAATGTATATTTTGATGCAGAAAAATACAAAGATATGCTAAATATCAGCACCGATTTTAACGATTTTATACAAAATTATATTTTCGGAGATAAATATCGAACGCATATTCTTCACTTTCAAGATGAGGATGATGATTGGTCTCTATTTTTGAAGGAAAACATCTAATTTTGAAAAAAAATATGAAAAGTAAATTTGAAACTTTCCCAACAGGAAATATATTCAGCGGATATGCTCCAGAAGGCGAATATGTTCGCAATCAAGTATTACAAAATCAATACGATACGATAAGTTTTGGAGGTATTGGTTGGGACAAAGTAAAACGAATTGACTTGTCTTGTCTGAAAGATTTAAAAAGCATTCGGGATTTGACTATTGTTCACGATAACGATACGATAATCACAGGGTTCGAGGCTCTTTACTCCTTACCTAATCTACAGAGAATCAACCTAATGTGGTTCAATGATGCTTTTCAGACTGAAAACAATGAAGTTTTCGATATTTCGCAATGCAAAAATCTCACAGAATTTATCGGTGCTTTACATAAAAATATCATCAATTTTGAAAAATGTGAACGTTTGGAAAATATCCAGATTCGTCATTTTTCTGATGAAAATTTTAGCCGTTTGTCATTGCTAAAAAACCTTAAAAAGGTACGCTTTGCCCAATTTTTATGCAAAACTGCCAAAGGGTTAGAAAATTTGTCAAATTTGGAGGAAATTTGGTTACAAATGGGCAGTAAATTGGAGGATATTAGCGATGTAAGCAATTGTGAAAATCTTAAAATACTGAATATTGAATCTTGTCGAAAATTGAAGGACATTCAACTGAAATCCAAAACCTTACAAAAAGTTATTTTTCTACAAAAAATACAAAGCATTGATTTTGTGAAAGATTGTCCTAAATTGGATTTTTTGCAATTTAAAGAACTGATAGATGGAAACTTACAACCAGCTATTGAAGCTAAATTAAAAGAAGTCTATTTCGGAACGAAAAAGCCCAATTATACTCACTCCAATAAAGAATTGACAGCGATTCTGAACGAATTGCAGAAAAAAATAACATTATGAAATACAATAGAAAAGAATTAGATACTCAAAAGCAGTTTGACGTTAAAAGAATAGAAAATGAAAACATCCCGCAATCATACAAGAATTTTATGGCGAATACGCCCGAAAACCAAATGACAAGCGTTCGTTATGGAAGACGCAAAACGGCAAAACAAAATAGCACGCCCCGTCAAGATTATTGTATCTACGCATTCGATATGCTTATTCGTAATAGTGACCCAGACGACAAAAAAAGTTCACTTAATTATCAATGGCTTAGCGATGCCGACCTCAATTACAAACCTTTGGAAGGTGAAACTGAAGGCATTACTTTGGAACAAATTCGCAAGGCGTTTTGTTTTGGTTCAACAGATGGCGGAAAGTTGTTTTTCCATCCTGAAGACCATAGCGTTTGGGAAATTTACTACGACTTGTATATCCGTCAAACTGCCAAAAATTTTGAACAATTCATAAAGCAAGCCAAAGTACAACAAACTTGGGAACTGAAATAAATTTCTGTAATCGTTATGAATGGAATAACCTGGGATAAATTCTATTTTATCATTGCTCCTGATGAATTTCAACTGATTTTCAGCAGAGAAGATTTCTATTTTATGAAAACAAATTGCCGTGTATCATTGGATTATCAAT
This sequence comes from Flavobacteriaceae bacterium, assembly GCA_030529185.1. Taxonomy (GTDB): domain Bacteria; phylum Bacteroidota; class Bacteroidia; order Flavobacteriales; family Weeksellaceae; genus JABCPE02. The sequence goes on along the minus strand of JAUMXI010000042.1, from coordinate 3,029 downwards.
ACGATTCAAAAGAAAGTATCTTTTCGGCATACCAAAACTTTTGGGAAAAGATAATTTTAGGCAGAATAAAACTCGCTAATCCCGAACTTACAGACACATACCTACCAATGTACATCTCTATAATTGATGATTATCGCAAGGTAAGATTTGAAAAATTCGATTCAAAGTCAGACGGCAACATTGATTTTAAACGAGTGCGAAGCAAGAAAGCTTTCATTGGGCTTTCTCCGGCGGAATTGAGTTTCTTTAACAATAAAATATCAATGGCTTATTTCAATAACGAAGGAATGATTGGGCTTAGTCTGGTTCACGCCAAAAGTATTGACGGAGTTTCTACCGATAACGAACCTACCGCTCCCATTTACAAAGATATGGTAAAATCCATCAAAAGTATTTGTAAAAAAGCGAAAATCTCGGACGGAAAAACAGAATACAAACCCAATCTTTGGATTTCAGAAAACGTAAAAAAATTGATTAACAACAACATATATCTAACAAAGAACAATTTAAAGTTTATTTAAGAAAAATGACAAAAAACGAAATCATACAACTCATTCACACCGATTGGCAACAAACTCCGGAGGAAGAACGATATTTTACGCAAGAAAACATTCAAAAATGCAGTGATGATTTGGATATTTTCTGCAAAAAAATGGAAAACTTTCGGCAAACCAACACGTCACAGGAAGAATACGTAAAAGCTATTTATGAAATTTGTGAAAATCTGGCTACTTTCAACCGAGAGGACGAAGAACCTGAGTATCTGCACGGATTTTTGTACAATGTTCATACTGAAGAACTTACTAATTTCATCAGAGAAACGGCTTTTGCAAACGGATTTCAGCTTCCGACTCCTGACATAATTCCGACAGAAATTTTTTCACTCCAACATTCAACGAATCTTTATTATGAACTCTTTTCTGTGTACATCGGTAAAGACAATTACAACGGTGTTTGCTTATTGTACAACAATGAAAATCAATGCTTTGAATACGATGAAAATCCGTATGGTGACAGCTACCTCCTACCCGTTTTCAATTTTCAAGCAAATGAGAATTTCAGTGAAATTTCTTTTGAAGTACTTTCGCAAGGGCGTTACAAACACATAAAATTGATTTCACAATATCCGGAAGATAAAGTTTGGCTTAAAAATTTAGCTTTTCTGCATCAAAATGAGGTTTTTAATCAGAATCCAGCTCCTGATTTTTGTGATATTGAAATCCAGACTTAGCAAGGGAATATTTGCAGGATAGATACAACCAACAGAGACAGCAACGGCAATATCATTTCAATGTTTACGGAAGGGTCTGGAATTTTACTTCTCATTGCTGAAGTAAAAAACGGTAACCTGCAAGTTGAAAATGATTACGACAAAGTAGAATCAATCAATGATAAACTGTTCTTGGTGTATGCCGTGCCTGATTGGAGTGGTTTTGAGGTAGATTCCATCGCTTTTGAAGGTGATTTATTCACCGTTACAACCAAAAATAATTGCTATAAATACAACGAAAACAGAAAATTAGAAGTAGAAAATAGTGATGCAAAGGTTTTTACTTATGAAATAAAAACTTTTCCGTTTATGCTCAATTTTTTAAAAGAAATTACAGCTTTGAATAAAAGTTCAAACCCTAAAAATCAACAATAAAAATATGAAAGTGTACAAATTACAACCCAAATTGCGAGCCGAATGCACTTATGTAACGGTTAAAGCCTCAACGGACAGAATGTTTGATTATTTCGTTGCCCCCGACGGCAACGGAACGTTCCTGCAATATATGCAATTGACCGGCAAAGCCGACACGGGCGTAAAAGATTCGGATTTGGAAAAAGTTGATTTTCTGATAGGCTTTGTAAGTTTACCCATTTTCTCCGAACGGTTTGTAGAAGTTCTTTCAAAAGAAATTGGCGATGAAATTACTTTTTATCCGATTGAAATTGAGGCAAAAACCATCAAAAAACCATTTTTTGTAGCGAAAATCAACCAGTATTTGGAAATTATCGATTATGAAAAATCGGACACCGAAGAAATAGACGGAGAATTGGCACCGGACTATTTTGGAAATATCGTATATAACGAAAATCTGCCCGAGTTTTATATCGCTCGTGATAAACATAGCTATACCGATTGGTTTATTTCTGAAAAAATGAAAAACTTAATCGAAAAATATAAATTATATGTCAACATCAAGTAAGTCAAGAATAAATAACAGCATCAAATTTTAGGAAAATAAATATTTTTAAACAATTAAATATCAGCATTATGACTCAAGAACAAAAACAAAAAATTCAGAGTTTGGCAGAGGCAGAAATCCGCCACTCTTTCCAATTTATTAAAAATCAAACTGATAAGGAAGGTAAAGACCTTGTAGCATATTATTTCTTTTTGGTTGATGATTTTTTCGCAGCCAACAACGCAGGAGTTACCCACCAAGATATAGAAGCGTGGAAAAAAACAGATGATTATGACCCTGAATATGACGGATTGTTAAATGCCATCTGGTCAGGTGTTTGTGAACTTTACGAGGGAGATTTTATTTCTGTGAGTGAAGAATTGTACGACGAAGCGTATTCGCTTGTAAAGGGCTTGGACGATTACGACAAATACAACCAAATCCGAGCAGATTTTGAACAATGTATCATTGATGCTCTCAAAAAATGTGATGAAGAGGGCGTTTTTGGCAACAGAAAGGAAAACGGGCTGTTACTTTTTGCCTTTTATAGTGATGATTATGACGAAAATGGCGAAGGGTCTCTATTGTATCGTTCTGCAGAAGCCTTGAACGACAAAAAAGGATTTGAAAACATCATAAAATAATATTTCAATAACAATGAATTTAATAGAAGACATCCAAAAACTAAACGAAAATTTAAACGTTTTTCCAAAAGCTGAAGATATTTTTATTGAAAAGCAATCTTGGCTGAAAGAACATTTTTTACCTCTAATTTCTATCAATTTGAAAGAAATAAATCCGGAATGGGAAGGCACAATTCTGCATATGATTAACCCTATTGAACCCTATAAAGGTTAT
>JAUMXI010000041.1 GCA_030529185.1 Flavobacteriaceae bacterium | reverse complement strand
CTTTTTTTTGGACATTTTGTTTTTAATTTTCAGACATTTTGTTTTGCCGATTATAATTTTAATCTGTTTTTTTTTCTTACAAAAATAAAAATACTTTGTAACATATACAATATCAGAGAATAAAAATAAAATTTTTTTTTGTTTAATTTTTTAGTTCCACACTATTCTTTATTATACGGTACTTTTCAAGCATTAGCAATAGAAACTTGTTTAAATCTAATTTTTCTTTCATTTAATGATTTTAGCTTACATTTGCTCAATTATTTCGCATTCATCATTACAAATTACACTATGAAAACCAATAATTTTCACCATTTTAAAATAAAAAACAAGGATATCAAAAGCCTCATTCATCAAGCCAATTCTACAAGGCAAGATTTTAAAATTATTTTTGATGAAACAAAACCTCAACATTGCCTTCCTATAAGCATCATCAACGGAAAAGAAAAAGGCAAAGTTTTCACACTTTTGGCAGGTATCCACGGTTGCGAATATCCCCCGATTATTGCATTACAAGAAATTATAAAAGAAATTCAACCTCAATCACTTAAAGGTAGCCTAATCATGATTCCTATTGCAAATATTGAGGCTTTTTATCAACGGACGCCTTTTGTTCATCCTGATGACAAAAAAAACCTCAATTATATTTTTCCTGGTAAAGCAGACGGAAGTATTTCAGAACAAATCGCCCATTGGATTACTCAAAACATCATCCCCAACACCGATATTTTTGTGGATATTCACGGTGGCGATGCCAATGAGGATTTAATTCCTTTTGCCTGTTATTACGATGATAAAAGAAACGAAGAAAACACCCAAAAAGCCCTTGAACTCGCTAAAGCGTCAGGGCTTCCTTATATCGTTTCTTATCCTTACACGATTAAAGATGATGAACCTGCACTCTATGCCTTTAAACAAGCCGTTCAAAATAACATTATAGCATTAAGTTTAGAAGCAGGAAAATTAGGAAATTTACAAGAAGACGCTGTTCAACTTCTTAAAACCGCTGTTTGGCAGATGCTGGACTTTTCTCAAACTTATCCCAATCCTAATGATTATCAAGAGAATGAAAAGAAACGCCTTTCTCAACAAACCTACATCAAAGCTCAAGAAAGTGGAATTTTTTACAGCTCTCACAAAAGTGGAGATTTTATAAAAAAGAACGAAGAAATGGGCTACATTACCGATGAATTTGGAAATTTCCTTTGTAAAATCACCTCACCAACAGATGGAATTATCCTCTACAAAATCGGCACACCACCTGTAAATAAAGGCGAAACAGTGTTTTGCATAGGAAGTAAGTAATTTTATTTGGCATAAATAAGTTATAATCCGTATTTTTACGCTGTAAAAAACAAAAATGAACCATTCCGAAAACCACTATGATTTTATCCTTGTCGGAGGTGGCATTATGAGTGCTACTTTGGCGATGCTCATTCATCAGCTAAAACCTAATCCTAAAATTGCTATTTTTGAAAAATTAGATGATGTAGCACAGGAAAGTTCCGACGCGTGGAATAACGCTGGTACAGGGCATTCTGCGTTTTGCGAACTCAATTACACCCCTGAAAATGAAAACAAAAGCATTGATATTTCCAAGGCAGAAAAAATCATAGAGCAATTTGAAGTTTCCAAACAGTTTTGGGCGTACTTGGTGGCACAAAACTACATTTCATCACCCAAGGATTTTATTAATACTTGTCCGCATTTGAGTTTGGTTTTCGGAAAAAAAGACATAGATTTCTTGAAACGAAGACATCAAAAACTCATCCAATCGCCACTTTTTTCAGAAATGGAATATTCCGAAGATTTTGAGCAGTTGAAACAATGGATGCCTCTCATTATGGAAAACAGAAACTCCTCTGAAAATATTGCTGCTACGAGAAGTCTTTTCGGAACAGATATTAATTTTGGAGTTTTAACTCAAAAGATTTTCCAATATTTAGAAACGCAATCTTCCGTAAAAATCTATCGTAATTACGAGGCACACCGATTAAAAAAAATAGCAAAACAATGGGAAGTTCATTTTTCGCACAAAAAACAAAAAAAGATTTTTAATGCCGATTTTGTTTTTGTAGGAGCAGGAGGAAAATCATTAAACCTACTCAACACCAGCAAAATAAAAGAAACCAAAGGCTACGGAGGCTTTCCCGTGAGTGGCAGTTGGCTGATTTCTAAAAATCCTGAACTCATCAAGAAACATCAAGCAAAAGTTTATAGTTTGGCGAAAGTAAATGCCCCACCGATGTCCGTTCCTCATTTGGATTTGAGGATTATTAATGGCGAAAAAGCCCTACTTTTTGGTCCTTTTGCAGGATTTTCTACTAAGTTTTTAAAGAACGGAAGTTATTGGGATTTCTTTGAAAGTATAAATATGAAAAATATTCCTTCGCTCATCGGGGCTGGGCTGAACAATATCCCATTAACGAAATATTTGATAGGACAAGTAGCCATGAATAAAAAACACCGTATCGCTCACCTCCGAGAGTTCATCAAAAATGCGAAAGATGAGGATTGGGAGTGTTTGACGGCTGGGCAACGCGTTCAAATCATTAAAAAAGATGAAAAACACGGAGGAAAATTAGAATTCGGCACAGAAATCATCATCAATGAAGATAAAAATTTAGTCTCCTTGCTTGGGGCATCTCCAGGGGCGAGCACCTGCGTTTCGGCAATGATAGAGGTCTTAGAAAAATGTTTTGAAGAAAACATTAAGAACGATTGGGGTGAAAAAATCAGGGAAATGATACCGAGCTACAGAAAACCTCTCGCTGAGGATTTAGATTTAATTCAAAAAGTGAGAAATTTCACAAAGGAAAAATTAGAATTAAAACATTAACAAAAAAGCACCTCTCTACGAAGTGCTTTTATATTTAGAACCAAGCGTCTAAACTCGTGGTAATAAAGAAGTTTTGATCTACTCTTGGGTGTTCCTTATCTAATTTAATGAAAATAGGTTCTTTGGATTGTAAATTTCTAAACTCTATTCTCCACATCATATTTTTGTTAATCAAATAGTCAAAATTCACAGAAGCCCCAAAAATCTGGAATTTATTTCCCTCTGGTGCTGCCCCCATTACATTGTTGGGGTCGTGATAATATTCCACCCTTCCTGCAGTAGAAAATTTTGGCGTAAAGTGATATTTTGCAATTAGGTTAGGCGACCACCAAATGTAATGCTTTGACGAAGCTTTCTCTGCCTGTTCCACTCCTACATCAAACACGAAATCAAATTCCCATTTATTCGTTGGTTTATAAGTAGTGAAAAAATCGTGGAACAAACGCAATTTACTTTCTGTGGCTGGGTCATTACCTATATATGTGGAAGAATTAAAAGTCCATTTTTCATTAGGTTGAAATCCAACTTTTGTTCCAAATGCCAACATTTCAGAGGCAGCATTTCCTATCACTTTTCTTGTTTCTCTATCTACAATAACTCTTCTGATTTTTTGCCAGCCATTAAAAATCCCCGCTGCCAAAGCCCATTTATTATCATCGGTAGCGTAAGAAAGTTTTACCCCTGTCATAAAAAACGGTGAGTTGGCAATGGCTACAGTTCGCGTTAAAGTCAAATTATCTTTACTAATTTCTCCTTCCAGACCTATATAAGACGGCATAATCCCTGCATCTATCCAAAGGTTTTTGGTTTTAGAAATCTTTACTCCCAAAGAAGCCTCTTCTATATATTTCAACATCCCTTGCTCCGCTACCATATTATCTTCTGGATAAGTCCCCGCCATTAGGGCGATATTTGCTCTCATACTTTCTGTTTCGTAGCTTGTTTTCACACTTGCCAAATTTACATTCACCTCGTTATGACGGTTAAAAGTATAGAAAAAAGGGTGCCTTATATGGTTTTCTGGCTGATTAAAATCATAAGAATAAAAAATCTCCATATAACCAGAGATTTTAAGATTGGATTTTTTCCCTTCATTTTCTTGAGCAAAGCTATTTTGCCCTAATGAAAACAAACTCAATAATAAAATCAGTTTTTTCATAAATGCTATAATTTAATTCTTAGTTTTAATTCTGCAAAATTATAGTTATTATTTTGATTTTATTCCTTTCAAATAGCTGTTTTTTGTCATATTTTTGGAAAAAAAAGCTGTTTTAACTTTGTATTTTCTCCCTAAATTATTTTGAATTTTTAGTATGATTTTTCTATCAAATCACAAAAGTTATTCCAATTCCCAATCTTCTACGATTTCCCAAAGTTTTTTCACGGCGAGTTCTTTTGGGAATACAAAGGCTGGTTCCGATAGTTGTCTCTCCTCAAAATCAGCATTATCCCAATGTTGATTATCATTGCTATCCACCAAAATTCTCGCATAATAAGTCGCGGGAAGTACCTCTGTAAAACGAATTTCGGACTGGTTCGTATAAAGGCTGTATTGCGTTCTTCCCTCTGCATTCATCAGATGAACCCAAAAATGAGATTTTGGAGCGTTTTTTAATTTTAAAACTACACTGCCGTAATTTTCTGGTTTATCGGCTTCAAAAGTAAAAATATATTCCTTTTCATTTTTGTGATAAAAACTGGAAACACTTTCTTTTGGAATGCTCAAAACATAGGTTTTCCCTGCTTTAAAATCAGAAGAAATGTGAATTTCCTCTGGGTTTTTCTCCGAAATTTTCGCCTCAAATTTTTGGGCAATACTGTCCGATTTCAACTCCCATTGCTCCGACAAAATATTTTGTAATTCCATATTCGCAGAAACCACAAATTCTTTATTTGGAGGGAGCAAACGCCCTTTGGAATTAGTAATTAGCAGTTCTTCTTTTTCATTGGGTTTAAAAAACGCATGAATGCTATCTTTCTCGCCATCAGCATTATAACTCAGTTGGATTTGAGTTGCCGACTCTGCTTTAAGCTGATTTCCTTCCTTCCCAATCCAGATTTTCACAGAATCCGAATAAGCTCTATGCGAAACCTTATAGTTTTTCAGCTCGTCCCCTATCGGAAGTACTTCTATTTTTTTAGAATTCCCCTCAAAACGCATCAGCATTCCTCCTGCCATTGCTCTGCTTTCTATATATTTTATTTTTTTTCTGGAAGGATATATTTTCAGGCTCAAATCTTCAACGCTCTGTTCTAAATTCACAGTATCTTTTAAGAAACCTACTTTCTCTTTTCCCGCTTCATAGATAGAATTTTGATTATCATCTTGAAAAGCAATCAATGTATATTTTCCTTCCGAGAGGTAATTCAGTTCAAAACCTCCCTTTTCATCGGCTTTGGTGATGTAATGCGGTTTTTGTTTTAAATCAGCTCCATTGGGATAAAGCCCAACGACAATTCCATTTTTAGAATTTTTATTAGGGGGGAGCATAGCGTCTTTTACGGAACCTTTAATATACATATTGTCAATTTTATCCCCAGTAGAAAAGGCAAAATTGAAATACGGCAAAACATTTCCCTCGTTATTATCCACAATGGCATTTCCGAAATTAAAACTATAAGTGGTATTTTCCTGCAAATCTTCGTCCCACTGAATTAAGATATATTTGTTTGCCAAGTTGGAAGGCAGAATTTTCTTTATTTTTTTAATCGGAGGAGAGATAACAAGGTTTTTGCTAACATCTCTTAGCCTTATATATTCATCAAAATACAAACGCAACTCCCCCAAACGCCTAGAGACATTTACACGAGAAGTATCCATATTTGCTTTTAAAAATCTTGGCGGAATGGTATCTTTATCGCCACCACCTGGTGTTCCTACCCTTGCACACGAACCTAAAAACACTGATATAATCAAATAAAGAAAATACTTTTTCATAAGACAAAAATAAACTTTTAAAATCAAAAAACACTATTCCTCTAATGGAGTTCCTAAGGTGATGATTTTCTCTATCTCAAAAGGAAAATCTTCAAACAAACTGGAAAGTGCCATCGCGGAATAAACCTTCCGTGAATACCTATTTCCCAAAGCTATAATGGTAATTTTGGAGTTCGGCAAGTGGATAAAAATAGTGTTAGAGCCGTGCCACCAACCCGTGTGATAAGTCAACTTTTTATTATCATCAAAAAATTTCATTCTAAAACCAAGTCCATAATTATTCACCCCTTTTTTCTCATTACTATAAGGCTGAAAAACCTTTTCCATAAGGTCTTTGGGGAGAAAATCCTTGGAGAACATCGCTTTGGAAAAATTCAATAAATCTCTCGGTGTAGTGTAAATATTTTTATCTCCATAAACGAGGTCTAACTCATTCAACGGAAATAGTTTGTGCCCCTTTTGATAAAAAGATTGTGTCGCTATTTCTATATCCTTCTCCTGAAATACAAAAGTGTTTTTCATCTGCAAAGGTTCAAAAAGCATCTCTTTCATCGCTTGTGGGAAAGGTTTTTGGGTGATTTTTTCAATAATTAGAGCCAACAAAGCGTAATTTGTATTGCAATACATAAACCCAGAATCTGTTGCCCTTGCCAAAGCTGGTTTTTTCTCTATCAAAAAATCCAAAACCTCTTGATTGGTAATGAATTTTTGCTCAGGATAAAGCCTTTCTTTTTCTAAAAAATATTCATATTTCGGCAAACCGCTCCTATGCGAAAGCAAATGAAAAACACTGACTTCCTCATAAGGAAATTGCGGGAAAATCGTATTGATTTTTTGGTCAAGTTTGAGAGAATCCACTTCTACCAGTTTTAAAATCGCCATTGCCGTGATAGGCTTACTCACAGAAGCGATATGCAGTGGAGTAGCAGAATTAATGGGCATTTGCTCGTTTTCTCTACCAAAACCCTTGTATTTTTCTATCAAGATTTCATCGCCAGAAGCCACCAAAAATCCTCCGCTCATCTCTGCACCTCCCCAAATATTTTGATAATACTCATTCAGCAAGGAAACGATATGTTTTTTATTCTTAATTTTAGGAGTATCATCTGAAAAAATATTCTTCAACTGAACATTTCCAAAGTTTGGGAGATTGGTTTTAGGTGAAGTTTTTTCATCGTTTTTAGAACAAGACATCGTTCCTAAAATCATTATCAGCACTGAACCCAAAAATCTTTTCATCATTATTTTGTTATT
>JAUMXI010000040.1:5353-7309 GCA_030529185.1 Flavobacteriaceae bacterium | reverse complement strand
TGTCGGGTGATAAAATCGTAGTACGAGCCACCGATATGCCTGCTAATGTTACCGAGAGTGTTAAAAGCATCTAAATATAAAAGATAAAGATAGCTTGGATACACCTTGGGTAGAGCTTGGGTGGACACTGGCTTTGAAAAAAAATAATTAACAAACTTATAAATAACAATTAACAATTATAAATGTCGTTTGCTCTGTTATTGCCCCTTTGAAGGGGCAGCTCGTAGAGCGGGGATGTAAAAAATAAAACCAGATAATAAAAAAGGCGTAACCCCAAAAGCCTGGAATAGAGTAGGGGAAATTCTAAATTTTAAAACAATGAAAAAAATAGTTTTAGCAACGTTTTTATTTTTAGCTGTAACAATGGTGGTTTCAGCTCAAAGTGTACGTTACCAAAGAGGGTATCAAAAATCAGATGGGACTTATGTGATGCCTCATTACAAAACCTATACCAATAAAACAAATCACGATAATTTTTCTACCAAAGGGAATGTAAATTATTATACGGGAAGTTCTGGCTCTCGTGCCAAAGATTATTCCTCAGGGGCATATAATTATGGTTCGGGACAGACCATTCGCACAGGAAGTCGTGGAGGGCAGTATTATATAAATAGTAATGGTAATAAAACCTATGTACCTAAAAGAAAGTAGTATATGAAAAGGATAATCTATTTGCTGTTACTTGTTACAGGGAGTATCTCTGCTCAAACTTTACACATCTATGGAGGAAAAAAACACGATATGTATTTAGGCTGTTTGAATTGTGATAGAAATGAATCTAATTCCATCTGGAACAGATATGGAAATTATGGGGATAAGTATAATTCCAATTCTATATGGAATAGATATGGAGATTATGGAAGTCGGTATTCGGATACATCTCCTTGGAATAAATATGCGAGTAATCCCCCTGTAATTGTGGATAAGCAAGGAAATTTTTATGGATATTTTACCGTAGATAAATATAAGGATAAAAGAGCTGATTTTGATTTGGTACTTTATCTTTATGAGTATTACGATGAGATAAGAGATGATGTAGGAGAATGGTACGAGAAAATTTTTGATTGAGAATATCGCTAAATGAGTGTAGAAAAAAATATACTTATCCAAAGGGGATAATCCGAAAAGCCTGTAATAGAGTAGGGGGTAATTTTTAAATAAAATGACTAATATGAAGTGTAAAATCTTATTTATAGCGGCGCTAATATGGTTTCCTATCTGTGTAAATGCACAAAAAAAGATTCAAGCAAAACATTTTGATTTTAGTTGTGATTGCACAGAAGTAGAAAATTATTACGAACCTAAAAACAGTTCAAATAATTATTCTTATATAAATGAAAAACAAAGGTTTGGATATACATTTGCCACACGAGAAATTTTATTTAGAAATAAATCAGAACAAAAAGACTTTTTAAAAGCGATTAAAAATTCGGGTACGCTTAACTATCAATGGCAAAATTTTTTAGGTCAAGAGGCTATTGTAGCTGATTTAAACTCACAAGAAGAGCCGATTTATGTAAAACACATTGCATTTTTTTATAACAATGTGGCTTATACGATAATGGTATTTGCAAAATCTCCATCACAACTAAAACAACACTTTAATCATTTAAAAAATACACTAAAATTAAAATAAATAATAGTTATGGATACGTATAATTTAGGTTATGTAATAGGCTGGATTTTAGGGAAATTATTGATGTTATCGCTTATTGTTGGGTGATATACTTAATAGTTAAGGCGTTTAGAAAGAAGAAATAGAGGTAAAAGATGAAAAAAATAGTATTAGGCATTTTCTGTTTGTTTATAGGGGAAATTATATATGCACAAGTGCAAAAAAATATAGCAGGTATGCAGGTTACTTTTCCGCAAGAACCTGAATATACCCATAATCCTTATCCGATTTATATGCTCAACACCGAAGATATAAATTATATTGTTCAAGTGCTTGATATG
>JAUMXI010000040.1:0-5343 GCA_030529185.1 Flavobacteriaceae bacterium | reverse complement strand
AATTACGCCAATTTCGAAAAACAGCCTCTAAACAAGAAATCAATAAAGTAGAGCGTATGTTTTTAGACAATATGTTTAAGGGGATTATAAGCACAGGAAGTATCACCCCCTTTTCTATTAAAGATTTTGATTTAGGAAATCGGATAGGAAAACATCTTAAAGGGGTTCAACATCTTGAACAAGGGGAGGTTGATTGTGAAATTCGCCTAATGGTAAATCGTCCGAAAGTGATTTTTTTCGGATGTCAAATGATGAATGATAGCCCACAGGCTCATTATCAGAAAAATAACTTTTTTAATTCGATACGATAATACAATATTTTATTTTTATGGAAGACAATAGAATAACCATACCGATAAAGGCCTCGGTAATGCAATTTTTTAAACAAACCTTAAAGGCATTTCTCATTTCAGCAGTTATCCCTTATGTTTTTTATGCTTTGGTAAGTTTTTTTACCGCAGAGTTGGATTATACAGTAAATTATGGTTCAAGCTATTATTCATCTAACGGGTTTTATGCAAAAACAGAGAACACCAAAGTATGGTATCTCAAAGATGCTTTTGGAGGGAAGGTATATACAGGTAGTTGGTACAGTAGTACATCAGACTCAATAAGATTTGAAGATAGGCTTGATTTACTGAAAGAAGTAGATTTTATCTTCGCTTGGTTTATCACCTTTTTAGTACTATTTGGTATTTGGATGTCCGTTCTGATTGTAAAGACGCTTCGCCGAAATTTCCGTATTCAACTCACCGGAAATGAAAACTCACTCAATAAACGGCGTTACTCTAAAAATAGCGGATATATAGGAGGTTATAACGGAGGGCATAACCAACAAAATACAGGTAATTCTTCTCATTCACAAAACGAAGAATACCAACAAGGCAGTATGTATAATTAAAAATCAATAAATTATGTTTAAAGATCCTTTTTCTTGGTCGGGTCGTATTCGTAGAACTGAATACGGCATTAGTTTGATAATCACTTCGGTGTTGAATTTTGTTGCAATGGGCATCATTGTAGGGGCTTCTGGTGGTGGAGAAGGGGCAGTGGTGTTTTACTATCTTTGGGTATTCCTTGTGGGTGTTGTCTTTATATGGCCACAAGGGGCTAAGCGTTGCCACGATTTGGGCAATAGCGGTTGGTACCAATTGATTCCTTTCTATGGATTTTGGCTATTGTTCGCTGAGGGACAAGTAGGTGAAAACAAATACGGAGAAGACCCCAAAAACCGACAGCCTCACACATACCACAACAATAGCTATACCAATACCAATTATCAGAATCCTCCACAAATGTTTAATAACAGCTCACAAGGAGGCTACAGCGGGGGGTATAACGGTGGACATAATAATAGCAATAACGATTATGGCAACTCCGATATGAATTATTCGCAAGGAAATACGAATTATGACCACCAAAATAATTATGGTGATCAAAGTAGAGAATATAAACAAGGGAATTTATATAATTAAAAATCAATAAATTATGTTTAAAGGAAAAATTTCAAGAAAAGAATATATGCTAACTTTTGCCTCTTATCTGGGTTTCTTTTTCATAGGAGCTTTTTTAAATATGGCGGATAGTATGGTAAAATATAATGATGATTTTATAGAATTTTCTTCTGCGGTTTATTTAGTTTCCTTGCTTTTGTTTACATTTTTTCTCATTGCACAAGGCACAAAGCGTTGCCACGACATTGGGGTAAGCGGTTGGAAGCAGTTAATTCCGTTTTATTTTTTAGTTCTATTATTGACTGATAGCAAAGAACAAGAATTATACTCTGAGCAAATAACATCTCGAGATGGCTATCCTAATGATTATGACGGAGGGCATAATAATTATTAACTTTTAAAATATATATTTAAAATATGTACGATATTAGAAATTTAACCATTAGCAGCACCAATCCGTGCTTGATAGTCTATTTATTAGATCAAAGCGGTTCAATGGGGGAGCCATTTGGTAATGCAAGGCATAACAAAGCTCAAGAATTGGCAAATGCCATCAATGAAACCATTTATGAGTTAGGGTTGCGTTGTATAGGGAGTTCGGGAGAGCTAAAAAATCGTTTTGAAATCGCTGTTATCGGTTATGGTGACGGACAAGATGTGGTGAAATCAGCCTGGCAGGGGCAATTGGCAGGTAAGTGGGTAGTGTCTATCAAAAATGTATTTGAATATCCATTAGGGCAAAAAGGCGATTTACCCGTATGGATTGAACCCGTAGCAAACTATAATACCCCAATGGCAAAAGCCTTTGAAAACGCCAAATTGCTTTGCAATGATTGGATAAACTGGGGGAATCATCGTGATTGTCATCCGCCCATTATCATCAATATCACTGACGGAGAAGCAACCGACGGGGGCTGGAGAAATAATAAATTAAAAAACGAAGTAGAGCAAATCAAACGCTTGGCAACCAACTATGGTAATGTGAATATTTTAAATATTCATATTTCAGGAAGTGCTGGAGATAGAGAGTTATTTCCAAATTTTCAGCCCAATAAAGACAAGAATGCTGCTCTGTTGTACGATTTATCTACACCGTTGAATGAAAATATGATTCGTATCGCTCAGCAAAAAGGATATAACATTGAACAAGGAGCAAAAGGGTATGTCTTCAATGGGAATGCCAATGATTTGATAAACTTTTTAAATATCGGAACTCCGCAATAGTTATGGTAAAAATTTTACAATTACACAAAAGAGCTTCCTATGAGTTTAAATACATTCAAGACAAGTATGCGTTAAATACGGCTCATACTTGTTTTGCTTTGGCTGATGGAACCACACAAAGTTTTAATTCGGAGCGATGGGCTGAAATCATCACCTCCGAATTTGTTAAAAAACCTATTTTTCGAGAGCAAGAAATCATCAATCGCTTTACAGAATGTGTTTCATTGTATAAGAACACCCCTTACGAATTTAGCTCCAATACAGCTAAGGCAGCTTTGGAAAAGGCTAAAATGAAAAAGGGAGGTACGGCAACCTTTGTTGGGGTGGCAGCTATGGGTAAACATCAATTTCAAATCATCAGTTGTGGTGATACCAATGTATTTCAAATTAGGGGAAACAATGTGGTTGAGGCGTTTCCGTACACTTCGGTTGATAATTTAGATGCAAACAATCATTTTATCAATACAGAAAAATTATTGGAACAAAAGATAGATGCCTCTTTCTTCCGAAAGGCAACCATCACTGTAAATCCAACCGATGTGCTAATTATTGCCACCGATGCCTTGAGTCGATTGTTTTTAAAAGATAAAACTATCATCAGTGAATTTCTAAAAATCAATGATTTCGACCAATTACACCAATTTTGTTTAAAATATTGGGAGGATAAAAAACAATTAGAAGAAGATGATATTTCGGCGATTGTTATTTTTCTTGATGGAAATATGCAAAAACAAATTATTATACCGCCAGCCAACTTTTCTTTTCCAAAAGAGAAGGAGGTAGAGTTTATTCCTACTTCATTACAATCCGATAATAACGAACAAAAGCAAACAAAAGACACATTAGATATGCAAGAGATAAGACAAAATTTTAACGCCGTTGCCCACGATTTCTATCTGATAAAAAAGCAACTGAAATTTCATCAAATACTTAATTTTTCTACGCTGGGGATATTATTACTGATGATAATAACCTTTATAGCATTAAACCCAATCGGTAAATTAGAAAAATTAGAGAAAAAGGTTGAAAATTTAGAAGTTCAATACAAATATATTAAAAATGATATACAAGATTTGAATCAGAAAATAAATACAAAGCAAGAAGGGTGGTGGGCTGAATTTATAAGTAAGTTTTCATCTTCCGAAGAGGAATTGAAAAAAGAAATAAATAAAAATATAGAAGAGATTAAAAAACTTAGAGATAATGTGAAAGAACTTAAAGAAAATATGAGGGCTTTTCAAGTAGAACTTAAAACACTTAATGATAAATTAGATAAGTTAGATAAAGAAATTAATCAAACAATTAGGCAACATAATTAAATATGAAAAGAGAGTTTCCTACGATAGCTCAATACAATCAAGTGATTAAAAATCAGGGAGGTAATGCTTTAAGAACACTCCAAGGATTAACTTTTATTCCGTCAAGAACGATGCCTATTAAGGTTTTTTTGTTTGGTTCTGGAGCGTATGCCGTTGTTTTTAAAGGAAGTAAAGAAAATAAAAACTATGCTATTCGTTGTTTTTTATCTACCGAACAAGAAAATATAGACCGATATAAAGCCATTTGCGAATATTTATCAAATATAAACACCGAATGGAAAGTGGATTGTCATTTTTTGGAAAATGAAATTTCTGTACACGGAAAATACTATCCCCTACTTACAATGGAATGGATAGAAGGGCTTTTGATAAATCAATTTGTGTATAACAATTTGAATAAAAACAGTGTATTGACAGAATTACAACAACAATTACTTGAAATCAGTAATGATTTAGAAAAAAATCAAATTGGTCACGGCGATTTACAATGCGGAAATATTATCGTACAACCTAAACAAAATAGCTTTCAAGTAAAATTGATAGATTATGACGGAATGTATATTCCTGAATTTGAAGGAGAAAAAAGTTTAGAGCTTGGCAGAAGTGAATTTCAACACCCTAAAAGAAAGCATACTGATTTTTCTTCTCAAATTGACCGATTTTCTTTTTGGGTAATGATAACGGCTTTAGAAGCTATAAAATATGATAAAACGCTATGGCGAGAAGTAATGCAAGGAGGGTTTAATACATTGGATAATTTTTTATTTACCATACAAGATTTTTTACACCCTAACAGTTCAAAACTCTTTTCTCGATTAAAACAACTTAATCAACCATCGGTAGATTTTTATGCTGAAAATTTGAAAAAATATAGTCAATTACCGATATACCAAGTCGAAAAACCAAGATTATTTAATAACGAAAATAGTGCTTTTAACGAATTCAAAATAGAGGAAAAGCCATTTTCAAAGGAAACAAACCAAAAAGAGCAAGTTATGCGACCTCATTCAGGAAATATTTTGGTAACTTCTCAGCCCGAAGGTGCAAATGTGCTTACATCGACATTTCAAAAAATTGGTTTAACCCCATTGCAACTTAATAAGGCGAATTATATAGGGAAGACATTGATTATTAATTATGAAAACAACACCAAAAGAGTAACTGTTCAAAACGCTACAGACACTATAAAAGTTAATCTTAATGAGTAAAAATAGCTTTTGTTATTCAGTCGTTTATGTGTTTTGTGTCGAAATTTCGTAAAAAAAACCTTTGAAATTTTTTGGAGTTTACGAAAAAAGTATTACTTTTGCACCCGCTTTCAGATAGGAGTTAGTGATTAGTTATTA
>JAUMXI010000039.1 GCA_030529185.1 Flavobacteriaceae bacterium | reverse complement strand
TATTCCGTAATTCTGATAGGATAAAGATGACACGAAATTGGTTTTTGCCAATCCACTACTCCATCTTCATAGGCTTTTTCTATTCCACATTTGGTATAGCCTTTTTCATCAAAAATCACATAAGCACATTCGGCATTATTTACCAAAGGGGTGACCAAATCTCCTTCAAAATCAACAGTATAAACTCCTTGTTCTTCAATGGCTTGGATTCCTTCTGGACGAAGGTAAGATTTTATTTTAGGATAAATTTGCTCTAAAATTTCAGTTTCCTCTTCATCTAATGGAGCACCAGCATCTCCTTCTACACAACAGATTCCTTTGCATTTAGAAAGGTTGCAAACAAATTCTTCTGAAAACAAATCCTCCGAAATTAATTTATTATCTATTTGAATCATAATGTTTTATAATAATGTAAAAATTAAATTTGACTTAATGGCGTATAGGCAAGAAATAACAATTATCCAAAAACCGACTTCTTGTAGCCACGATTTTTTCAAAAATCTTAAAAATCTGCTTAAAATGATGCTAATAGGGAAAGTTGTTAGTAGAAGATATTCTTCATTTTCCCCCATATAAAAGCTAATTATCAGACACTGGGCAAATAAAAAAGCCAAAATAAAAGAGTATTTAAATTTACTTCTCGGGCTTTTTTCGTTAAAATGTAAAAAATGGTCAAAAATCGCTAAAATAGTAAAAATAAGAATCGGAATAAGAAAATAAAGTTCTGAAAAATCAGATGTAAAATCATTGGAAATCAAGGGAATGTAGTCTTCATTTATTTCGTTCATTCCTAAAAAATACATTAAACAAAAATAGCCTAAAAATACAAATCCTATTCCAAACACTAATTTAAAAATATTGCTTAAAATATGGTCTGATACGGAAATAATATGAAGCAACACGAAAATTACCAAAGCCCACATCGTTGGTAAAAAAATAAAATTAATTCCTAAAAGACTGCCAATCAAGAAATAAGAATTTTCGTTATACCTGGGATCATCATCGGTAAGTAAAAATAAAAGTATGGAATTGGCGAATAAAGTAATGGAAATCCCAATATCCAAAGGAGCTTTATAAAATGCTAAAATAAAAATAGTGTATAAAAACAAAGGTAGATGAGATTGCCGATTTAGTGCCATTTTATTGAATAAAATATATCCAAAAGTAAGCCCTAAAAAAGCAAAAATACTGGAAAATATAGATAAAAAACTAATGTGAAAAACATTGATAAAAAGCATAATAGCCAATAAAACTCCTACATAAGTAGGAATTGAAAAAATATTGGTTTCTTTGGAAAGTAGCCGAAACATCTTAATTTTTTTTCTTTTCTAAATCTGCGACATATTCTTTGATAAGTTGGTCGTTGCTTATTGGGCAAATGAGCAAAGCCTCCTCTGTATCTACCACGATATAATCACTCAATCCATCAATTACAGCTGTTTTGTTAGGGTTTTTCAAACGGATAATATTCCCTGTTGCGTTGTAAGTGTTAATATTCTCTGATTTTACATTTTGATTTTCATCTTTGTTGGCATTTTCAAAAACGGAAGTCCAAGTTCCCAAATCCGACCAACCTAAATCCGAAGGGATAACAAAAACATTATCAGCCTTTTCTAAAATTCCATTATCAATAGAAATTTTTTCTACATTAGGGTAAATTTTCTCTATAAAAGCCCTTTCATTATCCGAGTTATATTCCTTATAATCAAATTGTTGAGTCATTTCAGGAAGGTGCTTATTAAATGCTTTTAGAATAGATTTTACATTCCAAACAAAAATTCCAGCATTCCAAAGATAATTTCCTGTTTCTAAAAATTTCTTTGCCGTTTCCAAGTTAGGCTTTTCGGTGAAAGTTTTTACCTTACAAATTTCCTCCGTTTTTTCTCCCAAAAATTGGATATAGCCATAGCCTGTATCGGGGCGAGTGGGTTGAATTCCCAATGTAATTAAATAATCATTTTGAGAAGCCATTTCAAAAGCGAAATTCACCTTTTCTAAAAATGTTTTTTCCTTTAAAATAAGGTGGTCGGCAGGTAAAACAATGATATTGGCATTTGCATTGCGTTGTGCAATTTTTTTAACCATATAAAGATTACACGCCGAAGTATTCCTCATCATTGGTTCGCCCACGATGTTCTCTACAGGCAGTTCTGGAAGTTGTTCTGAGGTTAAATCTATATATTCCTTATTGGTAATAACAAAAATATTTTCCAACGGCACTACTTGGCGGATTCTTTCAAAAGTTTGTTGAAGCATCGTCTGTCCAGCCCCCAAAATATCGTGGAACTGCTTCGGGAATTGGGCAGTGCTCATTGGCCAAAAACGGCTTCCGATGCCTCCCGCCATTATTACGCAATAATTATTTAAATTCATTAGATTCTATTTTTTCTACTCTTGCACAAGATTTAAACAAATATCGTTTGCCAGTGTGCAAGTTTTTGCAAAGGTAGCGTTTTTTCTTTTTCTCTTCTACCTGATAGATTTGGGATTGATAAATAAATTTTCCATTGATGCTTAATTCTTCCACATAAAATTGATTTTCAGAAGTTTTATGTTCAAAATATTTTACCAATTCTGGACTTGTCATAAAATTAGCTTTCGGATTTTGAGTGAAATTTTTGAGCAAAATTTGTAAATCTTCGGGATAAATTTGAATGCTTTCCAATAGTAATTCTCTAAAAGTAGCCTTCCATTCTTTGCCGTGTGGGAGAATGTCTCGTTTTTCGTTAAAAGCCAATAAATGAGCGATTTCGTGAGTAAGAACGAAGAAAAAAAGTTCTGGTTTGAGATTTTCATTAATGCTAATTTGATGCGATTGATTGGGCAATAATTTATAATCTCCCAACTTGCTTTGCCTTGGTTTTCTAATTTTAATCATACAGCGATGCCCTTCCAGCCACTTTGTAATGTAGGAAATTGCATTTTCGGGGAGATAATTTTCTAACGAAATTGTCTTCAATTTTGATAAAAATAAAGCACAAAAATAAATCAAAAAACTAAACCTAAAAAATCCAATATAAATTCTTAAATTTGCGACTATAAATTTTAGTAATGGAAGAGAAAAAAAGTCTGAATTTTATAGAGCAAATTATTGAAAATGATATAGAAAACGGATTGTCAAAAGAGAAATTGAGATTTCGTTTTCCACCAGAACCCAATGGTTATCTGCACATTGGGCATACCAAAGCCATTTGCATTAACTTTGGTTTAGGAGAAAAATACAACGCTCCTGTTAATCTTCGCTTTGATGACACCAACCCTGAAAAAGAGGAACAAGAATTCGTAGATGCCATCAAGAAAGATATTGAGTGGCTTGGTTTTAAATATGATAAAGAATGCTATGCTTCGGATTATTTCCAGCAACTTTACGAATGGGCTGTGGAGATGATTAAACAAGGGAAAGCCTATGTAGATGAACAACCTTCGGAGGTGATTACAGAGCAGAGAAAAACTCCTACCGAAGTAGGTGTGGAATCTCCTTACCGAAACCGACCAATAGAGGAAAGCTTGGCACTTTTTGAGAGAATGAAAAACGGCGAATTTGAGGAAGGAACGATGTCGCTTCGTGCTAAAATTGATATGGCTTCTCCGAATATGAATATGCGTGACCCTGTTATGTATCGTATCCTGAAACGCCCTCACCACAGAACAGGAGAACAATGGAAAATTTATCCGATGTATGATTGGGCTCACGGAGAAAGCGATTATTTAGAACAAATTTCTCACTCGCTTTGTTCGTTGGAGTTTGAAAACCACAGACCTCTCTACGAATGGTATTTGTCTAATGTATATGATACGGCTAAAATTCAGCCAAAACAGAGGGAATTTGCCCGAATGAATGTTACTTATATGGTCACTTCCAAGCGAAAACTTCAGCGATTGGTAAGCGAAAAAGTGGTAACTGGCTGGGACGACCCAAGAATGCCGACCATTTCGGGAATGAAGAGATTGGGCTACACCCCTACGGCAATTAGAAATTTCATTGAAAGAGTGGGCGTTTCCAAGAGAGAAAATTTAATTAACATTCAACTTTTGGAGTTTTTCGTAAGGGAAGATTTGAATAAAATCGCTACAAGGGTAATGGCAGTGGTTAATCCTGTGAAATTAATCATTGAAAATTATCCTGAAAACGAAGAAGAATGGGTAGAAACTGAAAACAACCCAGAAAATGAAAACGCAGGAACCCGCAAAATGCCTTTCAGTAGAGAGCTTTACATTGAAAGAGAAGATTTTATGGAAGAAGCTCCAAAGAAATTTTTCCGTTTGACTTTGGGTGGCGAAGTGAGATTAAAATCGGCTTACATCATCAAGGCTGAAAGAGTGGAAAAAGACAGCGAGGGAAATATCACCACAATTTATGCAACTTACGATAAAGATTCAAAATCTGGAAGTGGCACAGAGGCAAGTATGAGAAAAGTAAAAGGAACGCTACATTGGGTTTCTGCAAAACACGCTCTGCCTATTGAGGTGAGAACTTACGATAGACTTTTCACTCACGAGCAACCCGATGCCGAAAAAGAAGTTGATTTTATGGAATTTATCAATCCAAATTCATTGACGGTTTCTCAGGCTTTCGCTGAACCATCTTTGAAGGAAGCGAAAGAGGGCGACCATTATCAGTTCCAAAGAATTGGCTATTATACTTTGGATAGGGATAGCTCGGAGCAAAAATTGGTTTTCAACAGAACCGTAACGCTGAAAGATAGTTTTAAATTAGATTAAAATTTTGAAAATGAATTTTTTAGACAAGATAAAATCAACCCCAGAGCAAATTTCCTTTGAGGAAAGCATTGCTTATATTGATGAAAATTACGACTTCTCCCCTACTTCCTTTAAAAATGGAAATGTGGAGAATGAAGCCAATCAAAACAATGGTTCTTGTAAAATATTGAGTTTCGGGAAATTATTAGGGCTTACAAAAGAACAAACTTTACATCTTTTTGGAGATTTTTATAGAAAAGATGTTTTGGAATTCCCTGAAAATGAAGACCATCAGAATATCAGAAATTTCATCAAATTCGGTTGGGAAGGCGTTTCTTTTGAACAAGAAGCATTAAAGGAAAAGTAAAAAAGAGGCTTAATTAAGCCTCTTTTTGTTTATTTGAAAAGCACCGCCCCCACCGTTAAAAAATTGGTTTCGTCTATCAAAATAGCACTGCCATTTTCTCTGATATTTTGGTAAGAATCATAACTTAACGGAGCGTTGGTTTTTAATAGAACTTCCACGATTTCATTAAGTTCAGCTTTCGTAGGATTAGCTTCTTTTTCCAATGTATTCACATCTAATCGGTAGCGAATTTCCTTTACCATTGCCACCACTCTTTTGCTATTGTGTTGGAGCGTATATCGTGTGCCGATAGAAAGCGGTTTTTCGTCCATCCAACAAACCAAAGCCTCTATTTCTTGCCCAACTTTTAGCAAATCATCTTCTTTCGCTATCAAATCGCCTCTGCTGATGTCAATATCATCTGTTAAATGAATTACGGCACTTTGTGGAGCAAAACATTCTTCAACTTCTTGATTTCCAACTTCTATTGCCTTAATGGTAGATTCAAGGTTTGAAGGATAGATTTTTACTTTATCATTCACACGAAAAATTCCACTTTCCACTTTCCCTGCATAGCCTCTATAATCGTGCAAATCATCTACTTGCGGACGAAGCACGAGCTGAACAGGAAACCTGCCATTGACTTTATTAATGGAACTTCCAACCTCCACTGTTTCCAAGAATTCTAACAGAGGCAAACCATTATACCAAGCTATTTTTTCGGATTTATCTACCACATTGTCGCCATCTTTGGCACTAATTGGGATAAACTGAACATTTTTCAGCGATAAAGTTTCGGCGATTTTCTGATATTCAGCGATAATTTCATTAAATCGTTCTTCGGAATAGCCTACTAAATCCATTTTATTAACAGCCACCACTACTTGTGGAATATTCAGCAATGAAGCAATAATGGAATGTCTTTTGGTTTGTTCAATAATTCCGTTTCTGGCATCTACCAAAATGATGATTAAATCGGCATTAGAAGCCCCTGTAATCATATTTCGCGTGTATTGTATATGTCCTGGTGCATCGGCAATGATGAATTTTCTCTTCGGCGTGGAGAAATATTTGTAAGCAACATCTATGGTAATGCCTTGTTCTCGTTCGGCACGAAGTCCATCGGTCAGTAAAGCCAAATCGACCTCACCATTTTCTTTATTTTTGGTGCTTCGCTCTATGGCTTCTAATTGATCTACCAAAATATTTTTGCTATCGTAAAGAAGCCTCCCGATAAGGGTACTTTTACCATCATCTACACTTCCTGCGGTTATAAATCTTAATATGTCCATTTTTATTTAATTCTTTAATCATTCAAATACTAATTTTATTTTTTCTTTTAACACTTCTGAAAGAATAGTTGGCACTGCATTCCCAATTTGTAGGTTTTTATCGCTCCTTGAACCATAAAAAACATAATGGTCTGGAAAACACTGTAGCCTTGCTCCTTCTCTTGTAGTAAGTGGTCTTGGAGCTTTTGGATGAATACACCTTGAAGATGAAGGAGTGCTTAAATTCCTTGTAATGGTTGTGCTTGGTCTTTTCCACCATAATCTGCAATAGGTATTTGCAAATCCACTTTTAGGACGAAGTTCTTCAGGTAAGTCCAAAGGTGTACCTCCATCTGGTAATAACTCCATTATTTTCACTAAATGAGAACTATTTTTTGGTGCATTATGGTCATTTAATTTATCTAAATTTTTCACTCTCATTTGTCTTTGAAAATCATTTTGAGGTTCAGTAGAATATTCAAAACTTTCTTCACCACTTTTAATAAAAGGTAAGTCTCCTATAGCTTCTTCCACCGTGAGATATGGTTTCAATTTTTCATTCATTACAGAATTTATCTCTGGATTATAGTGAGTGGGTTTAGGAAACTCAAAACTTTTTCCAGTTTTTGTACCTACTATGATTACTCTTTCTCTTATTTGTGGCACACCATAATCTGCAGAGTTCAATACTTTATAACTCACTTTATATTCCAAGGATTCAAACAAATTAATAATGGTTTCAAAAAGTTGTCCCTTTTGTACTGACAATAATCCTTTTACATTTTCGAAAATGAAAGCCTTTGGAGACAATTCTTTCAAAACACGATAATATTCTTGAAAGAGTTTACCTCTTGGGTCGTCAATTAGTCTTTTCCCTACGGTAGAATACGCTTGGCAAGGAGGTCCTCCAATAACTAAATCAATATCTCCTTGTTGTATTCCAAAATCTTGATACAAATCGGCTATCCCAAAATCTTTAATATCTTTATTATAAACCTTTACCAAAGGGTGGTTCAATTCGTAAGCCTTTGCCATATTGGGTAATATTTCATTGGCTGCCAATATTTCAAAGGCATCGTCGTGAGCAAATCCATAACTAAGTCCACCCACTCCGGCAAATAAATCAATTACCTTTATTTTTTTCTTCATATTATAAAAAAGGTTGTAAATCTTTTAAGTTTGGAATATCTTCTGTCAATTTCCAAAGAAAATAATTTTGGTCAATATTAAAAACTGTTTGTCCTTCCATCTGTTGGCGAGTAATC
>JAUMXI010000038.1:2041-8248 GCA_030529185.1 Flavobacteriaceae bacterium | reverse complement strand
CAAATATTCAAGAAATTTATATGAAAAAAATCGCCTATATAGAAATGGATACTCACGCTGAAATTGCCTTGAATTTCAATGAGTTGATGAAGAGTTCAGAGCGTTTTCAGGTAGATTGCTATTTCTCCGAAAAGATTTTAAAATTCCTTAATATGGAGCCTTCAACTTCGGTTTTTAAGGTTTCCCCACACGATTTATTTTGTCAATTGGAAGGGAAAAAATATGATTTGATTATTATTGGGACGGCACATCGGTATTTTAATATTTTTCTTAAAATCACACAGCATTTTCCTACGGCTATTATTGCTCACAATCTTAATTTTATAAAAGCTTCTGGCTGGACTTTGTTGCGAAATGTTTTTAAAAAAGATGTTCTTTTTCGCTTAAAATTATTATTGAAAGAAAGGCTTTTGAGCAAAAATCAGGTTTATGAAAATGCTAAGTTTCTTTTTGTTTTGGATAAAAATTTGGTGAATTTTTGCCCTAAAAGTATTCATTTGCCGTTATTTTTTTATAATGAAATTGAAAATGCTGAAAATGAGAATTTTACTATCGTTATTTCTGGGGAGGTTTCTCAAAAAAGGCGAGATTATAAATCTATAATTCAGGAGATTAAATCAATAAAAATCAATAAAAATTTTAATTTCGTTTTTTTAGGAAAGGCGAAAGGAGAGGAGTTGAGGTGGTTGGAAAATTTGCATCGAGAATTGCCTAAAAATGTGAAAATCAAATTCTTTAAAGAGCGAGTTTCCACTTGCGATTTTAATGACGAGTTGAAAAAAGCTAATGTTTTGTGGTGTCCTATTCAGCTTGAAACGGAGTTTTTTAGCATAAAAGAAATCTACGGGAAAACCAAAATGAGTGGGAATATTGGCGATGCTATAAAATACGGAAAATGGGCTGTTTTCCCTAAAAATTATCCAGCAGAATATTTTTTTATTACGAAATACCAGCGGGATATTGATTTGTTTATCAGTAAATTACCTGAAAATGACAAAAATCAATGGCAAAATTTTAGTAAAGAGAAAGTTGCCTCTGAGTTGGAGAAAATTTTTCTAAATTTGTGGAGTTAAATAATATTATATTATGAAATCATTCAAATTTATTATTTCTCTATTTTTAGGAATTTTTACATCAAGTTTTGGGCAAGATTGCACTTGCGAAAGTAATTTTCAATGGGTAAAAAAGACTTTTGAGGAAAATGATGCTGGTTTTCAATACATTATTGACCAAAAAGGAAAAGAGGCTTACGAAGCTCATAATCAGAAATTTTTACAAAAATTCAAAAATATAAAAACAGATTTGGAATGCACCTCAAATCTATATGAATGGCTGAGATTCTTCCGCTCTGGGCATATTGGCATTTCAAACTTGGTTTATTTTAATCCAAAAGAAAACAACTTTAAAGTAAGCGAAGAAAAAGTAAATATTTCTTTAAAAGAATTCCAAAAATATCTCGCTAAAAAACAAGATGCAGATTTGGAAGGAGTTTGGGAAATTTCTCCCTATAAAATAGGCATTCAGAAAATAGGAAGTCAGTATAAGGGGTTCATTATAGAAAGTGAAAACGCTAATTGGCAACCATTAGACTTGAAATTAGTTATCAATGAAGATCAAGAATCTGCCGTTTATTATAGAGGTGATAAATCTGCTCAAGATATAGAGGGAATTCGCCTTATTGGTAAAAATTATTTGGAGTTGGGGCAATTCAAATTGAAAAGAATTTTTCCGAAATTTGAAGACGATGAAGCTGATAAAAAAGCACAATTATATTTAAAATCAATAACTTCTGGAACCCCTTTTTTAGAACAACTAAATGAGAATACTTTGCTTCTGAGAGTTCCTTCTTTTATAGGCGAACATAAAAAAGCTATTGATAGCGTACTTGTTGCCAATAAAACTAAGTTAGAATCTACTGAAAATCTCATTATTGATTTGAGAAATAATGGTGGTGGCAGTGATCATAGTTTCGCCGAAATTCTTCTGTATCTGTATACAAATCCTATCCGAACTATTGGTGCTGAATTTTATTCCACACCACTTAATAATAGGCGGTTTTTAGATTTTTACGAAAATGCTGAAAAATACAATTTCTCTGAAAAACAGAAGAATTTATTTAAAAATTATTATGATAAATTAAGTGCGAATTTAGGAAAATTTATATCATTACACGATAAAACTATTTCTGAAACAAAATATGAAAAAGTTCTCCCGTATCCAAAACAAGTGGCTATTATCATTAATAATAACAACGCCAGTACAACGGAGCAATTTTTACTCGCTGCAAAGCAAAGTAAGAAAGTAAAACTTTTCGGAACGACTACTGCTGGGGCTTTAGATGTTTCCAATATGATTTATGTAAATAATCCTTGCAATGAGTTTCAATTAGGCTACTGCATCAGTAAAAGTTTGAGAATTCCAGAGATGGCAATTGATGAAAAGGGAATACAGCCCGATTATTACATTGATAAAACCATTCCTCCATACGAATGGGTTAGTTTTGTGAATGATATTTTGAATTTGAAGTGATGTAAATCAATCTTTTAATAAAATATTAAAAATCAGATACTTTTTTCTGTTTATGGAAAAAAGTATTTATTTTTGCCTTTTACTTGAAATTTCTTATGAATCAGTTTATTTATCTTCTCCCTTTTGGAGTTTTCATAGCGGTTTTTTTAGGAAGTGGACTTTTGTTGAACGATTTTTATGCAGTTCCTGCCCCAGTGGCGGCGTTGTGTGGCGTGGTTTCGGCGTTTTTGATGCCTA
Source organism: Flavobacteriaceae bacterium (assembly GCA_030529185.1). Lineage (GTDB taxonomy): Bacteria > Bacteroidota > Bacteroidia > Flavobacteriales > Weeksellaceae > JABCPE02. Next base: position 5,482 of record JAUMXI010000038.1, on the reverse strand, counting down.
AATTTAACTTCAAACAGAAAATCAGCTTCTTCCTTAAAGGCTGTGGCGACAAAAATATTCTCACAATGTGCCTGATTTTTTTACTGGCTGGAGCGTTTGCGGTGGTTTCCAAATCGGTGGGTAGCGTTGATGCCATCGTAAGTTTTGGGGTGCAGTATTTATCACCTAAATACATTCCTGTCGGGGTGTTTCTAATCGCGTCATTTTTAGCCATTTCCGCAGGAACTTCGGTCGGAACCATCGTCGCACTTTCGCCCATTGTTTTCGGTTTGGCGGAGAGTTTAGGCATCAGTTATAGTCTTGTGGGAGCGGCTTTGCTTTGCGGAGCAATGTTCGGCGACAATCTTTCGTTCATTTCCGATACCACCATCGCCTCTACACAAACGATGCACTGCAAAATGAAAGATAAATTCCGTGCCAATGTGAAAATTGCCCTCCCAGCGAGTTTTATTTCGGTGTTGATTTTCATTTATTTAGGAAGTGAAATTCCTGTTCATTCACTTGAAATTCCGCCCATGAAAGAAGTTTCCTTTTGGTTGATTTTGCCTTATTTATTGGTGATTTTGTTGGCAGGTTTCGGGGTGAATGTTTTTCTGGTTTTGCTTTTAGGGATATTGTTTAGTGGAATGATTGGTATCGTTCAAGGAAGCCTTTCAGGGCTGGCTTTCACTCAAAAAATTTATGAAGGTTTTGCGGGAATGAATGATATTTTTCTGTTGGCACTTTTCACTGGCGGACTGGCGGGAATGGTGGAAAACATGGGAGGTATTCGGTATTTGCTCAGTAAGGCAAAAACTTTCGTGAAAGGTAAAAGGTCGGCGTATTTTTCAATGGGTTTTTTGGTAGCTTTAGCGGATATTGCTGTAGCGAATAACACCATCGCGATTGTTTTAACGGGCAAGGTCGCACGGAAAATTTCTCAGGAGAATGACCTCAACCCAAGGCTGTCGGCTTCGGTGCTTGATGTATTTTCGTGTATCGCTCAGGGGCTAATTCCGTACGGAGCTCAAATGTTGATTCTCATTGAGTTAAGTGGCAATAAAGCCGATTATTTCACGATGCTCGGGCATATGTGGTATTTGTATTTTTTATTGGTTTTTTCAGTTGTATTTATTTTATTGCCCAAAAATAAGAATATAGAATAATGAAGAAAATACTATTTATTTTATTGATAATTAATGCTTTTGCTGTAATGAAAGCACAAAAAGATAGTATTTTTATTTCGGCTGATTTGCTTGATGAAAGGCAAATTCTTGTAAAACAGAAAATTGTTTATTACAATCCTTTGGAGAAGCCGATTTCCAAAATAAAACTGCTGAATTGGTTGGTGGCTTATCGCTCTAAAAAAACGCCTTTGGCAAAAAGAAAATTGGAAGATGGAGATACACAGATGCATTTTGCGAAAAAAAATCAGTTGGGGCAGGTTTCAGATTTAAAAATAAAATTGGGCGAGGTAGAGTTTTCAAATTTAGATATTGAGCAAGAAAATATTTATTTGCCTTTGTTAGTTCCTTTAAATAAAGGAGAGAATGTAGAATTAGATTTAGAATATCGGCTTCAAATTCCCGATGCAAAATTCACATTTTATGGACAAAATGAGAAAAATGTTCATTTAAAATATTTCTTTTTGGTGCCTGATGCTTTTGAAGATGAAAATCAATCTCCGAGATTTTTTTTGGATTTGGAGGAAACTCAAAATACAAAAAGTTTTTGGGAAGTAAAATTCAATATTCCAGATGGTTATTTTTTGCAAAGTAATTTGGAAAGGATTGGTAATCAGAATATTTTCAGAGGGGAGAGTCCTACGGATGTAGAATTTCACTTATCTAAAAAGAAAAACAAGAGTTTTTTTATTGATATTAATACCTCCAAAATTGAGGTAGAATTGGCGTATTCTATTGATAATAAGGAGTTAGAGTTTTTGGAATTTTATCTTCCCTTACAGTTTAAATTTATTCAAGAAAGGATTGGTTGGCTTCCTGAAAAATTGTTCATTAGCCTAAAACAACGGAAAAAAATGAGTTTTTTGGGAAATGATGATATTCAACTTTGGAAACAGCGTTTTCCTCTTTTCACGGAGGCAGAAAAATTAGATTTGGATTATTTTAGCCTTATTTCTCAAAATATTTTGGATAGGGCGTTTCTTGTTGATAAAAACGAGCTTCATTGGTTAGAAGATGGATTGAAGACTTACCTTGAAATTCAGTATTTAAAGAAGTTTTATGCTCAACATCTATTGGTAGGGAATATTAAAAATTGGACTTTTTTAGGGCTAAAACCTTTCAAATGGCTCAATGTTTCCAAATTGAATTTAATAGACCGATATGGTATTGCTTATCAGTATGTTATGGGGCAAAATACCGATCAAGCTATTGGCTCTCGTTTAGAGGAACTTACGAATGTTAATCATACAGTTAATGCCTTTGGAATGGGGATTTTGCTGGATTTTTTATCAGAAAAAGAAGGCAAAATAAAATTTGAAGATTTTTTGAAAAATTATTTTAAAAATAATCAGGGGAAAAGTATTGAAAAATTTCATTTTGTAGATAAATTGGAGCTTTATTTTGGTGGAAATCAATATTTTATTAGAGATTTTTTAGAAAAGAAACAAAGAGTTGATTTTTCTTTGGAGGAGCTGAAAAAAGTTTCAGAAAATACATATAAGATTAAAGTAGCTAAAAATACTTTAAAGAGTATTCCTTTTAAATTGGAGGTTAAAAATGGACAAGATGAATCTGAATATTTTTGGCTGGATACGCTTGAAAATCAAGAGGAAACCGAATATTTATTGAGTGTTCATCAGCCTAAGAAGTTGATTGTTAATCCTAATTATGGTTTTTTAGAGAGTAATTTTAGAAATAATTTTTCGGAGAGAAGATGGTTTGGATTTGCTAAGAAGTTAAAATTCAAACTTTTCACGGATATTCCAAATCCTGAATATAACGAGGTTTATCTCAATCCCGATGTGCGGTATAATATTTATGATGAACTGCTTTTAGGCTTGGATTTTAGTAATTATTCTTTGATGCCTCCAGCATTTACATATTATTTCAGACCTTTTATGAGTGTGGGAGAGCGAAAAATTACTGGAACGGGAAAAATCACTTATAAAATTCAACCAATTAATGCTTTTTTTAGGCAGTTATCTATTGGATTATCAGGAGATTATTTTCATTATGATTATAATTTGTCTTATCGGAAATTTTCTTTGTTCTCTAATTTAGAATGGAGTAAAAATCCGCGAAGTTTGGTCAGTAAAAATTTGAGTTTAACTTATCAATATATTGATAGAGATTTGTCGCCTTTTGCTAATATAGAGCGGAATTACGCTTACTATGGGCTTTGGACTTTTGGCTTTCATATCAGAGATGAGCATCCTATCCACGAGAAGTATATCACGACAAAATTCCAGTGGATGAGGGATTTTCAAAAAGTATCATT
>JAUMXI010000038.1:0-2031 GCA_030529185.1 Flavobacteriaceae bacterium | reverse complement strand
TTGGAGGGAATTTATTATTGGACTTTTGCCCCCAAAAAACAAATACAATTCCGATGGTATGGTGGTTTATTTTTGAAAAATCAAGCTAAAAATAATTCGTTTAATTTTGGAATTTCTAAAATCAATGACTATAATTTTACCTATTCATTATTGGGGCAAAGTGCAACTTCGGGGTTGTATTCTCAAGAATTTATTTTGGCAGAAGGAGGTTTTAAATCCTATGTGGGAAGCAGTGCCAATCAATGGATTTTAGCTTTGAATACAGATGTTCCTATTTGGAAAATTTTTGGCATTTATATGGACTTGGGAATGTATAAAAATAAGGGAAATTTGGCTCGTTTTGTTTGGGATAGTGGAGTAAGATTAAGCCTCGTCCCTAATGTTTTAGAGGTTTATTTCCCTGTGCAATCTGCTTTGGGTTTTGAGCCAGCTCTTGAAAGATATGATAAGAGAATAAGATTTTCCTTAAATTTGGAAGTGGATAATTTGATACGAACCGCAAAAAAAATAATACAATAATTCAAAAATGAAGCGACCTAAATTACCTTTTAAAATGATGAGAAGTCAATTCATCGGATTGGCGATTTTAGGGCTTTTGGTTTTGATTGCCCAAGTTGGTTTTCATTGGTTAAAAAAAACAGAAACGGCAAAATCCTATTCTTATTCAAGTGGTTGAAAATAAAGAAGAAAAGCCGAAAGTGATTCTTTCAAAATTCAATCCTAATGAATTATCTGCTGGGGCTTGGCAAGATTTAGGTTTTACGGAAAATCAGGTAAAAACGATTTTGAAATATAAGGAAATCCTTGGTGGTCAGTTTGTTTCCAAAGAGCAATTAGCGAAATGTTATGCCATTTCGGAGGAAAAATTTGCAGAGTTGGATCCGTATATTTTGTTGCCTAATAAAGGAAATGAATTTCAGAAATCTCAATTAAAAGTAGTTAAGGAATTGAATATCAAAGGGAAATTTAACCCTAATGATTATGGTGTTCAGGATTGGGTGAATATGGGATTTTCTCAAAAACAATCCGAAGCAATTGTAAAGTATAAAAATTATCTCGGTGGAAAATTTGAGAGCAAGGAAAAATTTAGAGAATGCTTTGTCATTAGCGATGAAAATTACCAAAAACTGGCTCCGTATCTTCTTTTGCCAGAGAGAGTTTTGATTCAAAATCTGGCAAAAGAAGATAGAAAACCAAAAATAGAATACACTTATTTTGACCCTAATTTGTTGGATTTAGATGGTTGGCAAAAACTTGGTTTTTCGGAGAAACAAGCTTGGGTAATTCTTAATTATAAAGAGAAAAATTTGAAAGGAAGTTTTAAAAATTTAGAGGATGTTCAGCGGTGTTTTGTGATTTCCGATGAAAAATTTTCAGAGTTGAAACCTTGGATAAAAATTGCTCCCCAAGTCCCTAAAACAGAAGAAGCAAAGGTAGAAATTGCCAAAACCGATTTTTCAAAAATAGACTTGAATGAGATTTCTTATCGGCAATTGGTGGAGTTTGGCTTTACTGAAAAATCAGCGAGGAGTTTTGTGAATTTTCGCAAGTTGTTGGGTGGCTTTGCAGAGAAAAGTCAAGTTTTGGAAACTTATTATATTGACAAAGATTTGGCTAAAAAGTTGCTGGAAATTAGTCCGCTGAATAATTCTAAAATTCAAAAATATACTTTGAAAGATGCTCCAGAAGATTTCTTGAAGCGTCATCCATATTTTAGGAAATTTGCTGATAAAATTATTTTCTACCGAGTGAGTTTCCCTTCGGATAAGGAAATTTTTAGCAAAATCAATGCCACCTCTGAAGAAATTACAAAAATGAAATGGTATTTAAAGTAATTAGAAAAGTTTATAAATATTAAATTAAAATTAGCTAAGGAGGAAAATATGAGTAAACTTAATAAAGGTCAAAGAACTAATAAGTTTTTAGATTTAATTGAAAGAGTAGGTAATAAATTACCAAACCCTGCTACAATTTTTATAATTTTATCTATATTTACTAAAATATTTTGTTGTTCTTTCAAATATATTTTAT
>JAUMXI010000009.1 GCA_030529185.1 Flavobacteriaceae bacterium | reverse complement strand
GCTTGGAAGATTATGCCTATGCCAATTTTAGGGCAAGGTCTAAAATGGTGGGCTTCGAGAACAAATACAATGAGTGCAAACAATTTTTCGCGAAATCGCGTAAGAAAGACGCTCCGAAAGACCAAAACAAGCCTACAGAATAATTTTTTAATGCTTTGAAACATTAAAATAATGCTCCGAACCACCTTGGAGATGATAAAAATAACCTTTTTGATGCTTTTTACCACCTCCAAGGTGATAAAAACCACCTCCGAGGTCTTCCGAATGACCTTTCTCATGATAATTATGACCTCCGAGGTGGTAAAAATAACCTAACAAGGTGGTCGGAAACACCTAAAAGGTCTTTTGAAATGAATAACGAATAATCAATAATTAAGTTTTTATACAATGAAACAAATTTTTAAGTATGCAATGGCTCTACTGATGTTAGTAGCTGTTGTTAGTTGCGGAAGAGATGATGCTCCTGCTGGGAAAGATGAGGTAAATGGAAACAATACCAAAGACTATGTTCTAAGCAACGATGGTAAAACCTTATTAGCTTGGGTAAATAGAGAAACTACAAGTATAAATATGGAAAATAACCCTGAACTGAGAAATGTAAAAATAATAGGTGAAAGGGTTTTCTCCGAACATAAAAATCTTGTAAAAATAGTATTTCCTAAAAATTTAGAAAGAATCGAAAATAAAGCTTTTGAAAGAACAAAACTTTCTTCTATAGTTATTCCAAACGAAGTAAAAAGTATTGGAAACGATGCATTTAATGGAAGTAAACTCACATCCATTAGTTTTGGAAATAGTGTTACCAGTATTGGAAATTCAGCTTTTGCTTACAACCAACTTACCACTGTTGATATCCCTAATAGCGTTAAAAGTATTGGAATGTATGCTTTTTCCGTTAACAATCTTACTTCCGTTAATATTGGAAATGGCTTGACTAATATTAACGATTTTGTTTTTACAATTAACAAACTTACTTCTATTAACATTCCTAATAATATAATCAATATTGGAGGTGAAGCTTTTTCTCACAATCAACTTACTTCCATTAATATTGGAAATAGCGTACAGAATATTGGAGAACGAGCTTTTGAATTCAACCCTCTTGTTTCACTCAGTATAGAAGCTACTGAACCACCAAAACTTCACAACTCTACTCTTTGGTCTAATATATCATCTATATATGTTCCTCGAGAAAGTGTAGATAAATACAAACAAGCCGATATTTGGAAAAGGTATACATCTCATATCCAAGCAAAACAATAAAAACAAACTCCCCACTTTCGTGGGGAGTTATTATTTTAAACATTTCCAAAAATACTTTTCGTTACGCAGAATTCTGTAAGGGTTTTTAGGGAAAGTTCCAGACCATAACCAGAGTTTTTCGTTCCTCCGAATGGGAATCTCGGGTCGGAGGTCATCAGTTTATTTACAGATACCGTTCCAGATTCCAAGTTTTTCGCAAAGAAATATGCTCGGTCTTTGTCTTTCGTCCAAACGGAATTTCCTAAACCAAAATTAGAATCATTGGCAATTTTAAGGATTTCCTCATCATCTTTTGCAGAAATAATCATCGCCAAAGGTCCGAACAATTCCTCATCAATAATAGGGTTATCCAGATTTACTTTTATCAACCCAGGCTTGAAAGAAGTATCATCAACTCTCTCCAAAGGCAAAATCACTTCTGCTCCGTGGGCAATTGCCTTTTCATATTGTGCTTGAAGTTCATCAGCAAAAGATTTTGTAGCCAAACCGCTCAACTGCGTTTCTTCGGCAAATGGGTCTCCCAATTCATATTTTTTAAATTCTTCAACCAAATTTTCTACAAAATCATCATAAACATTCTCTTGAATGATAAACCTCTTCGCCGAAGTGCAGGCTTGCCCTCCATTTCTCAATCTTGCCGCTGCCCCTTGTTTTGCTGTTTCCTCTAAATTTACATCATCTAAAACGATAAAAGCATCATTTCCTCCCAATTCTAAAAGAGACTTTTTAATACTCGCCCCTGCCAAAGAAGCGATTTTTCGTCCTGTGGCTTCGCTTCCTGTAAGGCTCACACCTTTTACTTGTGGATGAGCAATAAGCTCCTCAATATCAGCATAAGAATATTCTATATTTTGTAAAATTCCTTCTGGGAAACCTGATTTTCTGAACAACTCTTCAATCGCTCTACCAGAACCTTTACAAATAGAGGCGTGTTTCATCAAAACCACATTTCCTGCCAAAATTGTAGGAACAGCAAAACGGAGTGCTTGCCAGAATGGAAAATTCCACGGCATAATCCCTAAAATAACGCCCATCGGTTGATAAAGCACCTCGCTTACAGAAAGTTCCGTTTCTACTTTTTCAGGCTCTAAAACATTTTCGGCATTGGCATAATAATCCGTCACCAACACGCATTTCTTCACCTCGCTTCTTGATTGTACAATGGGTTTGTGCATCTCCGAAGTAATCAATCTGCTGTATTCTTCCACATTTTCTGTAATGCTTTTTGCAAGATTTTTCAGTAATTCTTGCCTATCTTTAAAACTAACCTTACGCCATTCTTCTTGTGCTTTTACGGCAAGGTCAAGCTGTTTTTGAAGTTCTATATTCATTTTAATTTATACTAATTGTTATTTTTTTAATCTAATTTAGTGTGGCTTCCCACATAGTGCAGAAATTCTTTTCTCGTGGTAGGATTTTTTCTGAACAGACCACTCAACTCTGCAGTGATGGTACTACTTGCTGTGTCTTTAATTCCTCTACAATTCACGCAAAGGTGCTTGGCATCTATAATGCACGCCACATCTTCCGTTCCCAAAGCTTCTTTCATCGCTTGGGCTATTTGCATCGTTAGTCGCTCTTGCACCTGAGGGCGTTTGGCGTAATAATCCACAATTCTATTAATTTTTGACAAGCCAATCACCTCTCCGTTAGAGATATACGCCACATGAGCTTTCCCTATAATCGGTAAAAAATGATGTTCGCAAAAAGAATAGACCGTGATGTCTTTTTCTACGAGCATTTGGCGGTATCTATATTCATTTTTAAAGGTGGAAATGGTAGGTTTATTTTCTGGAAGTAATCCTCCAAAAATCTCATTAACATACATTTTCGCCACTCTTTTCGGAGAATCTTTTAGGCTATCATCGGTTAAATCCAGCCCCAAAGTCTGCATAATCTCTTGGAAAAGTCCTTCTATTTTTTCCACTTTCTTTTCTGGTGAAAGTTCAAAGGCATCAGTTCTTAGAGGAGTGTATTCTTTTCCTGTAAAAAAATCATCTTCTATATCTGAGTGTTCATTCATTTTTAATTTTAATTTTTAAATATTTTATTGATTAAAATCAATATCTTCTACCGTATTGATAGATTGATTAATATTATTTTCTTTTTCCACAACTTCTTGCGAAGAGCTATTGTTTCTGATTTCATCTATGGTTTGCAAAGCTCCTTCATCTCCATAGCCACCCATTCCGTGTAAGTCAGAGCAATTTCCAGACCAATCTGATGGTTTTTCAAACAAATCATTTGGTGTAATACCGAGTTTCTTATCTGCATAGATTTTCTTCATAAAGTAGCCCCAAATCGGTAATGCCATTTTGGCACCTTGTCCCTCTCCTGTGCTTCTAAAGTGTGTTGCTCGGTCTTCCCAGCCTACCCAAACTCCAGTTGCTAATTTAGGCGTAATACCTATAAACCAACCGTCTGAGTTGTTATTCGTTGTTCCTGTTTTTCCTGCAATTTCTGCACTAATCCCCATTCTTCTCAATTCCCCAGATGCCGTTCCATAAGACGCAACGCCTTTCATCATATCAATCATCGTATAAGCGTGAATAGGATTCATCACTTCTCGGATTTCTGGCTGTACTTCTTTAATCACCCTACCATTGGCATCTTCTATTCTCCAAATCATCTCTGGTTTAATGTAATTTCCGTAATTAGCAAAAGTACTGTACGCTCCAAGCATCTCGTAAATGGTAATATCCGAAGACCCTAGAGCAATCGTTAAATTATTCGGAATATCTGAAGTCACCCCCAAATCTCTCGCTAATTGAATCACATTTTTAACTCCTGCTTTTTCAATCAAACGAACTGCGATAGGGTTTTTAGAATGTGCCAATCCATCTTTCATCATCATTGAACCTCCTGAACCTTTCACATTCCAAGAACCTTTTGAGTAGGTAGCATTGGAAACGGGGTCGCATGGGGTCATTCCTGAATTGATAATCGCTGTGGCATAAACGAAAGGTTTAAAGGTGGAACCCACTTGTCTTTTCGCTTGTTTCACATGGTCGTATTGATAATGATGCCAATTAATCCCTCCTACCCAAGCTTTGATATTCCCTGTCACAGGTTCCATTGCCATCAATCCTGATTGGGCAATTTGCTTGTGATAACGGATGGAATCCCAAGGCGACATCTCCACCTCTTTTTCTCCACTCCACGAGAAAATGGTAGTTTTGGTTGGTTTTTTAAATTCCATCAAAATAGAATCCTCTGGAATTCCTGCCCTTTGCAGTTGTTTATACCTCCCTGTTCTCTTCACGGCAGTCATCATTAAGTTTTCAATCTGCTTTTGAGAGAGATTATAATAAGGTCTTTTCGGGTTTCTTTTTTGCTCATTATCAAACCTTTGCTGAAGATTGGTCAAATGCTCCTTTATTGCTTCTTCGGCGTATTGTTGCATTTTAGAGTCCAAGGTTACATAAATCTTTAATCCATCTTTATAAAGATTTAAGGTTTTTCCTGTTTTCTCTTCGTAATCTTTAAGGTAATTTGAAATTTCTTTCCTTAAATAATGCTTATAATAAGCGGAATAACCTTGGTCAATAGTTTTAATGCTTTGGTAATTCGTTTTGACAGGCTCTGCAACTACCCTATCATAAGTCGCTTGGTCTATATATTGATTGTCCAGCATTTGTCTTAAAACAATATCTCTCCTCTGCTTAGCTCTCTCCATATTTCTCAAAGGATTATTTCGCACAGGATTTTCCAGCATTGCCACAAACATCGCTGATTCTGACAGAGTTAAATCCTTCGTTCTCTTATTGAAATAAACCTTGGACGCCATCTCAATACCATTAGCATTATAGAGAAAATCAAACTTATTGAAATACAGTGTGATGATTTCCTCTTTGGTGTATCGTTTCTCCAAACTCACCGCCACAGACCATTCCTTTAATTTTTGAAACGCTCTCTGAATTTTATTTTGCGATGCCGTTCCTGTAAAAAGCAATTTTGCCAACTGTTGTGTAATCGTAGAGCCACCTCCACGCTCTCCACGGTAATAAATAGCCCTTATTACGGATTTTAAATCTATGCCTGGGTGCTCCCTAAAACGCTCATCTTCTTTTGCATACAAGGCATAAATCAGATGTGGAGGCAAATCTTGATAAGTAACAGGCTGAGTTTTCTCTTTCTCAAATTTTGCCAAAACCTTGCCATCAGCCGAGATGATTTCTGACGCTACATAAATATCAGGGTTCTCCAAATCTTTTACATCGGGCATCTCTCCCAAGAAGCCCTGCGAGATAGAAAAAAACAGTAATATAAGACCTATGATTATCCCTAAAACCCCCATCCACATTAGCTTAATCCACCGACCAGCATAGGATTTGTTTTTTGTCGTTTTATTATTTTTCATCACTCAATGATTCTATTTTTATACCTATATCTTCTATCCCCCGCAAAGTATCTCGCCTCATTCCGTGCTTTACCTCCAAATGATATTTCCCTTGAAAAGGAAACTGATAATTCGTTTTGTATTGCAATAAAATTTCCTTTACACTTCCCCAGCCTTTGCCTAACCATTCGCCATTCGGTTTTGCTAAAACATACTGCAAAGTATCTGTCTTTAGCACCTCATTTTTAGCATTTTTGAGCGAAGCGATGAGGAATAAATTGCTATAAGGATATTCGTTATTATTCCTTACAACAAATATAATATTTTTTGGATTTTGAGCGTCTTTTATTTCAAACTCCAAATTTTTGGCTTCATTTTTTTTCCACGAATTATCTACAGAAACCATATGCACCACTACCTCATCTGAACAACTGATACCCAAAATACACCACAAGAAAAGCCACCAAAAATATTTATTCATTGTCATTGCGTTTAGGAGGTTTTGGTTTTTTATGAAATTTTTTAGGTTTATTTTTTACCTTTTGCTCTTCGTTATTTCGCTCTGTATTCTTTTTTTCTTTAATTGGATTTTCAGAAGAGTTGAGTTCTTTTGCCTTTTGAGGTTTATTTTTAGGTTTCTTGCGATTGTTTTTCTTCTTCTCAAAGCGATCTATATTGCTCTCTTGAATTAAATCCACCTCTTTGACTGGCAAAAAATCCTGATTTTTGTAATCCTCTAAAGCTAAGGTTTGTTTTCCTTTTTTATTAATGGAAATCAGCTTCTTTACTTCTTCTACGCTAAGGTCGTGCCAAATCATAGAGTTTTCCATATAGGCAAACCACATTCTCCTTTTGAAAACATCTATTTTAATGCAAAAAGCCTTTCCTTTCTCTGTATCCAAAATGGTGTTAGAAGAAGGAAAATGGCTCAACGCATCTACATAGCTATCCAGCTCAAAATTAAGGCAACATTTGAGTTTTCCGCATTGTCCCGCCAATTTTAAAGGATTGATACTCAGTTGCTGATATCTTGCAGCATTGGTATTCACCGACCTAAAATCCGTGAGCCAAGTGGAACAACAAAGTTCCCTACCGCAAGAGCCAATCCCACCAACTTTCGCCGCTTCTTGGCGATAACCAATCTGCTTCATATCAATTTTTGAGCGAAAGACCACCGCATATTCCTTTATCAACTGGCGAAAATCCACCCTCCCCTCTGCTGTATAGTAAAAGGTGATTTTTGAGCCATCTCCTTGGAACTCTACATCGGTGATTTTCATTTCAAGGTTAAGGCTTTGGGCAATTTTTCTCGCCTCTATCTTTATGCTATCTTCTTTTTTTCGGGCAGTTTGCCAAATTTCTACATCTTTTTGAGAAGCGATGCGATAGACCTTCAAAACTTGTGTTTTCTGAATATTCTTTTTCCTCATCTGAATTCGCACCAACTCCCCTGTAAGGCTCACCACTCCCGTATCGTGTCCCGGATTAGATTCTACTGTGATAATGCTACCAATGTGCAAGGGCAACTTATTGACATTATGATAAATTCCTTTTCTATCATTTTTAAACCTAACTTCCACAAAATCACACTCATTCTGTGGAGATTTTATATTAGAAAGCCAATCAAAAACCTTTAATTTATAACTATTCCCGCAGGTATCTACTTTTTCGCAGCCCGTAGCACTCTTTGTAGAGCAACCACAAGAAGAATCGCCGGATGTTCTACATCCACAACTCATAATTTATATTTAATTTGTTCTTGCAAATGTAATTAAAATTGGGCAATTCCGTATAAATTTTAAATGAACATTCACAAAACTATTTTTATTTTTCCATTAAAACAACAGCGATAGGGCTATCCTTCTTCTTTGTTCATCTACCTCAATCACTTTAGCTTTTATTTGCTGATGAAGCCTAACCACCTCATTCACATCGCTAATAAAGCCATCTTTTAGTTGAGAAATATGGATAAGTCCGCTCTCTTTAATTCCCAAATCTACAAAACAACCAAAAGCCGTGATATTATTCACGATACAAGGCAAAATCATTCCCACTTTTACATCTTCAAATGTTTTGATATTGGGGTCAAATTCAAAGACTTTCGCAGTTTTCCTTGGGTCAAGCCCTGGTTTTAATAATTCTTTTAAAATATCCCGAATCCCCAAAATTCCAATTTCTTTCGTGATATAATTTTCAGGTTTTATCTGATTGATTTTCTCCTCATTGGCAATAAGTTCCGAAGTTTTAATTTTCAAATCTTTCGCCATTTGCTCTACTATTTTGTAAGCCTCGGGATGCACCGCCGAATTATCCAACGGATTTTTTCCATCTTTTATTCTGATGAAAGCCGCTGCTTGTTGAAACGCCTTTTCTCCCAAACGAGGCACTTTTTTGATTTGATTTCTATCTTGAAACGCCCCGTTTTCGCTTCGGTATTTCACAATATTTTCTGCTAATTTCTCCCCAATTCCTGAGACATAACTAAGCAAAGAAACGCTCGCCGTGTTGATATTCACCCCTACGGCATTCACACATCTTATTACTGTATTATCCAGCTCTTCTTTGAGTTTAGTCTGCTCCACATCGTGCTGATATTGCCCCACTCCGATGCTTTTCGGGTCAATTTTCACCAACTCCGCCAAAGGATCTGCCAATCGCCTTCCGATAGACACCGCACCTCGCACTGTAATATCATAATCTGGAAATTCCTCCCTTGCGATTTTACTCGCCGAATAAACAGAAGCCCCAGCCTCCGACACTACAAAAACCAGCAAAGGTCTATCAAAAGCGATTTTTTTAATGAAATTTTCCGTTTCACGAGATGCCGTTCCGTTCCCAATAGAAATTGCCTCAATTTGATAGGCATTGACCATTGAACGGATTTTCTTCATAGCAACTCCCGTTTCGTTTTGTGGAGCGTGAGGGTAAATGGTTTCATTATAAAGCAAATCTCCCTTTTCATCTAAACATACCACTTTACAACCCGTTCTATACCCCGGGTCTATCGCCAAAATTCTTTTCTCGCCCAATGGAGCCGCCAAAAGCAACTGACTTAAATTCTCCGAAAAAATTCCAATGGCTTTTTCATCTGCTTTTTGTTTCGCCTCTTGCAAAACTTCATTAGAAATAGAAGGCTCCAAAAGTCGTTTATACGCATCTTGAATTGCTAATTTTATTTGCTCCGAACAAGAATTATCGGATTTCAGCAATGTTTTTTCAATAAAATCAAAAATTTCTTCTTTATCTACTTCAATGCTAATTTTCACCCACCCTTCGGACTCGGCACGAAGCATCGCCAAAAACCTGTGAGAAGGGATTTTACTCAAACTTTCTTGCCAATCAAAATATTGAGAAAACTTTTGAGCATTTTCTTCTTTTTCTTTACTTTTTACCACTTTGGAAGCAATTTCCGCCTTCCTCTGAAAAGTCCTACGAATACTTTTTCTAACAAAAACATTTTCATTAATCCATTCTGCTATAATGTCTCTCGCCCCTTGCAAAGCCTCTTTCTCGGAAGCCACTTGTTCATTCAGGTATTTTGTCGCCAAATCCATCGCATCAGAACTGCTTTTTTGAGCCATTATTTGCTTCGCCAAAGATTCCAAACCTTTTTCCCTCGCAGTATCGGCTTTAGTTTTTCTTTTCTTCTTAAAAGGCAGATACAAATCCTCTAATTCTTGCAAATCAAGGCTATTTTCTATTTTTTGCTGAAGCTCTGGCGTGAGGGCATTTTGTTCCTCAATAGATTTTAAAATACTCTCTTTTCTTTTGATAATTTCCTCAAAAATTTTATTGGTTTTTGCGATTTGCTCTATCTGAACTTCGGTTAAATTTCCCGTTAAATCCTTTCTATACCTCGCAATGAAAGGAATTGTGCAGTCTTCCGAGAGCAAATCCAATACGGCTTGAATATTTTTCTCCGAAATATTGAGTTTTTGGTGTATAAATTGTATCTTGTTCATTAATCTATAATTTTAAGCGACAAAATAAATAATTAGTTTTAATTTATAAACAAATTAAGGTTCTATTTTTTTTACTAATTTTGTCAATTCACTTAATTTGGAATAAATATGGCTCATCAACTTAAAATATACAACTCCCTTACGGGACAAAAGGAAGTTTTTAAACCAATTTTAGAGGACAATGTCGGAATGTATGTTTGCGGACCGACCGTTTATAGCAATGTGCATTTGGGAAATGTGCGGACTTTCATGTCGTTTGATTTCATTTTCAGAGCATTGCAATTTTTGGGTTATAAAGTTCGCTATGTCCGAAACATTACCGACGCAGGGCATTTAACAGATGATGGCAATGTAGAAAACGACCGATTCGTAAAGCAATCTCGCTTGGAAAAATTAGAACCAATGGAAGTGGTGCAAAAATACACGGTTGATTTTCACAAAGTTTTGGATTTATTCAACCTACTTCCGCCAACCATTGAGCCGACTGCCACGGGGCATATCATTGAGCAAATTGAATTAACTCAAAAGCTGATTGACAAAGGTTTAGCCTACGAAAGCAATGGCTCTGTATATTTTGATGTATTGGAATACAATCGTCAAGGTTTAAATTACGGAGAACTTTCCAATAGAAATATTGAGGAACTTTTTGCCAATACTCGTGATTTGGACGGACAAGGCGAGAAGAAAAATCCACAAGATTTTGCCCTTTGGAAGAAGGCTTCCCCTGCCCATATTATGCGTTGGAATTCCCCTTGGGGAGAGGGTTTCCCTGGTTGGCACATAGAATGCACCGCGATGAGCACCAAATATTTAGGCGAAAAATTTGACATTCACGGAGGTGGAATGGATTTAAAATTCCCTCACCACGAATGCGAAGTCGCACAAGGAAAAGGTTGCTATGGCGTCTCGCCCGTGAATTATTGGCTACACGCGAATATGCTGACAATGAATGGACAAAGAATGAGCAAATCCACAGGAAATTACATCTTACCAATGCAATTGATTTCAGGGAATAACGATTTCTTTGAGAAAGCATTTTCACCGAGCGTAGTTCGTTTCTGCTTCCTTCAAGCTCATTACCGAAGCGTTTTGGATATTTCCAACGAGGCAATGGTAGCGAGTGAGAAAGGTTTCCAAAGACTGATGGAAGCTGTGAAGTTCATCAACGAAGCAAAAACAGAAGAAGAACAATCAACTAACTTCTCAAAACTCATTGCAGAATTTAAAGAAAAATGCTATACTGCTCTGACTGATGATTTCAACTCGCCGATTTTAATTTCTCATTTATTTGAAGCTGTAAAATGGATTTTTGAATTAAAAAATGGAGGTGAAAAAATTTCAAAAGGAGAATTAGAAGATTTAAAATCTTTCTTAAACGCATTAGTATTTGATGTTTTAGGACTGAAAAACATAGAGGATAAAGGCAATAGCGAAAAACTTGATGAAGCATTACAAGTTTTAATAGAACTGAGAAATCAAGCACGAAAAGCCAAAAACTTTGAGCTTTCAGACCAAATTCGCGATAGATTATTAGAACAAGGAATTGAACTAAAAGACGGAAAAGACGGAACAACTTACACTTTGAAATAATATAAATTATGTTAGAAATAGGAGAAAGACCTTGGGGGAAATATTATGTTTTGGAAGACGAAGCAACCTATAAATTAAAAAGAATAGAGGTAAATCCAAAGCACAGATTATCTTACCAATACCACCACCACAGGCAGGAATTTTGGACTATCATTCAAGGGGAGGCAGTAGTGGTTTTAGATGGAGAAGAACATGTCGTAAAATACGGAGAAAGCATTTTCATTCCACTTGGAGCAAAACACAGAATAGAAAACAGAACTTCGGAGCTTTTGGTTTTCATAGAAGTTCAGACGGGAACTTATTTCGGAGAAGATGACATTATCCGATTGGAGGACGATTACGCAAGACAAGATGAATCTCATTAAACAGAATAAATTTTTGTTTTACCTTCGGGGGTATGGGAATTTATTGTTTCCTTGTTTTACTGATGCAAAAAAGAAAATTCAGCAGTTGAAATCCAAATTTTCCGCTGCTGAATTGCAAATGATTGAGCAAAGAATCAATTATTATTGTCAAAGTGAAGGAAACGCAGAGAAAATTTCGCAAAAAACTTTTGTGAAAGACCTTAAAAAGCCCAAAACTCCGAAGGCTTACTATTTTGATACTTACCAATACGCTCGTTTTTTTGAGGAAAATTTGCCTTTGGATTTTGTTTTTGGTGATGTCATTCACATTCCGAAAACGCCGTCCATCGTGAAAAGTCGTCCTATTTGCAATGAAAATCAGAATAGCATTCTGTTGAATTTGGATAAAGCTCGGCATTTTGTTTGGGTGAAAAACGATAAAAATTTCCTTTCCAAAGAAAATAAACTCATCGGTAGGGGAGCAATTTATGGTAATCAAACCAACCGAATTGATTTTTACAAAAAATATTTTTCGCACTCACTTTGCGATTTAGGGACGACCAATAATTTTGAAAGTTTAGGTTGGCAAAAGCCGAAAATCAGCATCGCTGAACACTTGAATTTTAAATTTATTTTAAGTTTGCAAGGCAATGATGTCGCTACCAATCTCAAATGGATAATGTCTTCCAACTCCATTGCCGTGATGCCCAAACCTACGATTGAAACTTGGTTTATGGAGGGGAAATTGGAGGGCGGAAAACATTATATTGAGCTAAAACCCGATTTTTCAGATTTGGAAGAGCAGTTGAAGTTCTACATCAACAATCCTGAAAAATGTTTAAAAATTATTGAAAACGCCCACCAGCATTGCCAGAAATTTTTCAATCAAGATATGGAAGATTTGTGTAGTTTGTTGGTTTTGGAAAGGTATTTTTTAAAATAACAGGCTATGAGAAACGAAAAACATTTAGTTTCTATCATTATACCCATTTATAATGTAGAGGATTTTTTAGATGACACAATACAGAGTGTTATCAATCAATCGTTTAACCAGTGGGAACTCATCTTGATAGATGACGGAAGTTCTGATTCTTCGGTTTCTATTTGTGAAAAATATTTACAAGATATGAGAATTAAATTGTTTCAACAAGATAATTCGGGAGTATCTATCGCAAGGAATAACGGACTTTTACAAGCATCTGGCGATTATATTTTTTTTATGGATGCCGATGACACCATTGATAAAGATTTTATTAAAACTTGTATTGAAATTGCTACAAAAGAAAATTACGACCTTGTAGTAGTTGGTGAATATTTCAAACAAAGATTTCCTAATATTTATGCTCTTCCTACTTGTGCAATGTTCTTAAAGCACTCTTTTTTAAAAAAATATTCTGACATTAGATTTCCTAAAAATATTCAACCCTGTGAAGATGGGCTTTTTTCGCATCAATTATTAGCATTAACGGAAAAAGTTGGATTTAACCCATTAGGAATTTACCATTATAGAAAGCACCATAATCAAAACACTCAAATAATAAAGAAAAATACAGATGATGTTTTAACTCAAATCCCTAAATGGTTTGAAATCTTGGAAAAATTCTATATAAAATATGATTTATTTAAACAAAAAAATGTACATTTAGCTTTATTTTTACAGCACGAGCCGTACCAATTGCGATATTTGGACATGCCTTTGAATAGGGAGCAAAAAGAATTTGTTTTTAGACTTATTAAAACTTTTTTTAACAAAAACCTACACCTTTGTGAAACACAAAAGGAAATTCTTAGTCGAGATTTTAGATATTTCATAAAGACAAATAACAGCATTGAATTTGATGAATTTTATCAAAAATATTCTAAAACACATAATTTTTGGGTTAAAGTTCAATTATTTTTCACGAAATTTATCCCATTCAATACCATTCGCAGGGAGCAAAGAAAAAAACTAAACTTGCTTTTAAAATAATATTTTACTTATGAAAATTTTACTAATCCAGCATAATTCATTCATTAACGGACACGGAGGCACGGAAAAAGTTTGTTCTTTTTTAGCCAATCATTTTTGTGATTTAGGCTATGAAGTAGAAGTTGCCACCAATGAAAATATCATAGGAAAGGAAGTTTATCCGCTCAGCGAAAAAGTAAAACTCATCAATATTTATTCTGATGACATTAAACAAATCCAATTTCGTAAAATTCAGAACTATACAGGAAAAAATCCTATTCTATGGATAAAACACAAATTGAAAAAAAATTACGATATATACATCAACAAAAAAATTACAAAAAAAGCGGGGGGACAAGATAAAGTTTATGAATTCAACTTACGACAAAGGGCTTTGGCTTGGCGAAAATTCATCAATTCATCAAAACCAGACGCCATCATTACAATGTCTATCGGATCGTTATTGGAAATCACTTTTGAAAATGATTATAATATTCCTATAATTAATTCCACTAATGGGCGACCAGACTACGACTACACTGATGTTCTTTGGGATAGAACGGCAATTGATATGCGACATTTGGAAAATTCATATCAAAAACTCAGTGCCATTCAAGTTTTGTTTGAAAATTACAAAGATTTTCTCCCTTCTTCTTTTCAAGGAAAATGTTTTCACATCGGAAATTTTATTCCTCAAATTGAGGACAACAGCATCGCTACTCATTCCTCTGAAAAAGAAAGCTATATTATTTCTCATGTAGGCTCTTTGGTATTAAGCCACAAACAACAAGATGTTTTAATTCGTAGTTTTAAAAAAGTTTGTAATAAATTTCCTCAATGGAATTTACATTTCTGGGGTGTAGGGCGTGATAAAGACCAAATTGAAAAACTTATACAAAATTTAAATTTAGAATCAAGGGTTTTTCTCAACGGATTTATATCTGAACCAATAGAAAAACTCAAAAATTCAGATATTTTTGTATTTCCAAGCAAATATGAAGGATTTCCACTTGCATTAGTAGAAGCAATGGCAGTTGGCTTGCCAGTGATTGGCTTGGAGGGTTGCAGTGGTGTCGATCAACTAATCATACATAATGAAAATGGTTATTTGGCAAAGAATGAAAATGAAATTGCCGAATATCTTGAAAAATTAATGAGTTCTTCTAATCTTCGGCAAAAAATGGGAAATGCTAGTAGAAACTTCGTGAAGCAATTTGCCCCAGAACATATAAAACAACAGTGGAAAACCTTACTTGATGAAGTGCTAAACAAAAGTGAAAAATAATGAAACAGAAAATATTGTATTTCGTTCCAGATTGCCCCGTAGCGGGAGCTGCAGGCAATATTACCCGTTTTAAACAAATGCTTTTTTATTTCAATGAAATGCAAAATGCCGAAGTAGATTTTATTTCACTTAGTGATTGGGGCGACTGGTTTCCTGAAAACATACAAAAATTTAAGAAAATATTTCCCAATATAAATTTAATTCTTCTTGAAAGAAAAAATGATAAGAGAAATTTTCTCCTGCATTGGCTCTTTTATAAAATCCCAAACTTTATTCCTAAACTTTTGAGAGGCATCAGTGTGGATATTTCCAATCCTTTTCTAAACAAAAGATTCGCAAAAATCATTAATGCTAAAAAATATGATAAAATCATCATCAGCTATGCCAGTTGGGGAAATTTGATAAAAAACATCAAATACAAAACACATCTAATACTTGATACCCACGATTTTATTACAGGACAAAAGCGAAATAAAAGAGATAAAATTGGTAAATTCTTCCAAAGTGAAATGCAAATTCTAAACAATTTTGATGAAATTTGGACTTACTCCGTTGAAGAGGAATATATTTTTGGACAATTTACCGATAAAAAAATTACGCTCATTCCCATTTCTTTTCCCTACAATGAAACTCAAATCAAAGATAAATATCTGTATGATGTTATTTTTGTAGGAAGTAATAATCCCCACAACATTACTGGAATTCAATGGTTTGCTAAAGAAGTAATACCTTATTTGTCAGGAATTAAAGTGCATATTATCGGAAAAGTTTGTACTGAAATTCCAGACCATCCTAATTTTGTAAAACACGGATTGGTTGATTCCTTGGAAGAAATTTATCATAATGCAAAAGTGGTGATTTGCCCAATGCTTTCGGGAACTGGGGTCAAAATCAAAGTATTAGAAGCTTTATCGTATGCTCTTCCCGTAATTACTCACAGAAGAGGTATTGATGGGCTTATCAACAAAACGGAAAATGGTTGTATTGTTTGTGATGATGGAAAACAATTTGCAGAAGTCATAAATAAATTATTGAATGACAACAAATTGTATCGCTCAAAAAAGGATGAATCTAAAAAATATTTTCTTCAAAATCATACACCAGAAAAAGAACAGGAAATTTTAAATACAATTTTCAAATGACAAAAATACTCATAGATTTAGAACGGCTCCGTTATCCAAATTCAGGGATAGCCAATGTCTTTCGAAATTTAGGAAAAGAACTTCAAGAAAATGAAGAGTTTGATTTTTCTTTTTTCGGACCTAAGGAAGAATTACAAAAAATAAATCCGTCAATCCGTCTTATTGACTGGAAATTTTGGCACAAATTTTTTGAGAATTTCAGCCCAAAATTTGATTTGATTCACGCAAGTCATCAGCTTTCGTCTTATTTCCACAGAGATTATAAAAAGGCTAAAAAACTTCTTACTCTCCACGATTTGAACTTCTTACACGAAAATCTGAGTGATGCAAAAAAGAAAAAAATGCTAAACAAAGTGAATCAAAACTTGAAAAATGCTGATTATCTTGTTTGTATTTCGCACTTTGTAAAGGAGGAAGTTTTGAAAAATCAACATCTTTTAAATTTAGAGAAAGTCAAAGAAATTTTTGTAGTTTATAATGGGGTAGATTTACCAGAGAATAAAAAATATGATTTGGGAAAATACCAATTTTTAGAGAATAAAAGGTTTATTTTGAATATTGGAGTTTTATTTGATAAAAAAAATCAGAAAAAATTAATTCAGATGTTACCTTATATTCAAGAAGATTTGGTTTTGGTAAGTTCTGCCCAAAATAAGAATTATGAAGCTGAAACTAAGCAAATTGTCAATCAATTAAAATTAGAAAACAGAGTTCATTTTTTATCCAACATTTCCGAGGAAGAAAAATATGCCCTTATTCAGCATTGCCAAGCGATGTGCCATCCATCTATTGCAGAGGGGTTTGGAATTCCTCCCATTGAAGCAATGGCTTTCGGAAAACCTGTTTTTTTAAGCACTTTCACGAGTTTGCCCGAAATAGGAGGAGAAGTTGCATTTTATTTTGAAACTCTAGATCCTGAAAATATGGCAAAAACCTTTCAAGATAAAATGAGTTTTTACACTGAAAATCAGAAAATAATGAGCGAAAAAATCAAAAAATGGGCAAGTAAATTTAGCAAAAATGAAATGCTAAATGACTATCTCAATATATATAAAAAAATTTTAAGCGAAATATAATTTTTATTTTCAATTTAAAAAATTATATTGGTATTGTCAGAAAACATTTCGCTTCATTAGATAAAACAAAACCTGCTAAAAATTAGCAGGTTTTCTATTTTTAAATATGTTCATATTCTTTATCCATCACGAAGCTTTCCATAAACTTGGTGGTGTAGTTCCCCGCAAGGAAATCTGGGTGGTCCATCAATTGCCTATGGAAGGGAATCGTAGTTTTCACGCCTTCAATATAAAATTCTTCTAATGAACGCTTCAGCTTAGCAATTGCCTCTTCTCTCGTTTGAGCGGTAATGATAAGCTTGGCAATCATAGAATCATAATTCGGCGGAATGCTATACCCTGCATAAACATGCGTATCTACACGCACTCCGTGTCCGCCAGGGATATTTAGTTGAGTGATTTTCCCTGGAGCAGGTCTAAACTCTGCATAAGGGTCTTCGGCATTAATTCTACATTCTATAGAATACAATTTAGGGAAATAATTTTTACCTGAAATAGGTTCTCCTGCTGCCAATAAAATTTGCTCACGAATCAAATCATAATCAATTACTTGCTCTGTAATTGGGTGCTCCACCTGAATACGCGTATTCATCTCCATAAAGTAGAAATTCTTATGCTTATCCACTAAAAACTCTATCGTTCCAACGCCTTCATAGCCAATATATTCCGCTGCTTTTACCGCTGCATCTCCCATTTTTTGTCTTAATTCATCCGTCATAAATGGAGATGGCGTTTCTTCTATCAATTTTTGATTTCTTCTCTGGATTGAGCAATCTCTCTCGGATAAATGACAAGCTTTCCCAAATCTATCCCCTGCAATTTGGAACTCAATATGTCTTGGCTCTTCAATGAGTTTTTCCATATACATTCCCCCATTTCCAAAAGCCGCCACAGCCTCCTGAATGGTAGAGTCCCAATTTTCTCTCAACTCTTCCTTGCTCCAAATCGCTCGCATTCCTTTTCCTCCACCACCTGCCGTAGCTTTAACCATCACAGGATAACCAATTTCATCAGCGATTTTTTCAGCTTCCTCTAAAGACTCCAAAAGTCCATCAGAACCAGGCACACACGGAATTCCCGCTTCCTTCATCGTTGCTTTTGCTGTAGCTTTGTCACCCATTTTCTCGATTTGTTCAGGAGTTGCCCCAATGAATTTTATTCCATTTTTCTGGCAAATTCTTGAAAAATTAGCATTCTCCGCTAAAAATCCATAACCAGGGTGTATAGCATCTGCATTGGTAATTTCTGCTGCCGCAATAATATTAGGAATTTTAAGATAAGAATCTTTACTTGCGGGAGGTCCTATACATACCGCCTCGTCTGCAAACCTTACATGGAGACTATCTTTATCTGCCGTAGAATAAACTGCAACGGTCTTAATTCCCATTTCCTTACAAGTTCTAAGAATCCTCATTGCAATTTCCCCACGATTGGCGATTAATATTTTCTTAAACATAATATTTTAGTTAAATGAATTTTGGTTAATTTACTTCTCATTTTTAGAGATAATCACAATCTCTTCCTTCAAAATTTCTAACTAAATTTACGATGGATCTACTAAAAATAGAGGTTGGTCATACTCCACAGGAGAAGCATCATCTACTAAAATCTTCACGATTTTACCACTTACCTCAGATTCTATTTGGTTGAATAATTTCATTGCCTCTACCACACAAACCACTGTTCCTTCCGAAATTTCACTTCCTATATTTACAAAAGGTTCTTTATCTGGTGATGGTTTTCTATAAAAAGTCCCAATAATAGGAGATTTTATTGTGATATATTTGCTATCATCATTCGTTTGCGTTGCCTGAGTAGGTTGTTCTGCAGGTGCTGTAGGTATTGCAGGAACTACTGGGTTATGGATTAATTGCCCCATTTGCGGAGAAGAAACCATCGTTCCAAAAGTATGATTGGTAATATTTATCTCAAAATCCTTAGTCTTGTATTTTACTCCAGCTACATCAGCCTTTGAAACAAACTTGATAAGGTTTTGCAAATCTTTAATATCCATAATTTTCTATTTTAATTGTTCAAATATAAGCAAAAAACACAAAAAACCATACACTTTTATAAAA
Source organism: Flavobacteriaceae bacterium (assembly GCA_030529185.1). Taxonomy (GTDB): domain Bacteria; phylum Bacteroidota; class Bacteroidia; order Flavobacteriales; family Weeksellaceae; genus JABCPE02. The sequence goes on along the minus strand of JAUMXI010000009.1, from coordinate 30,789 downwards.
AGGATGGTTCTATTTTTAATACAACAATTTCTTTAGGATTTCTCTAAAAAAATCCCTTAATTATTCAGCAGATTCTACTTCTTTTTCAAGAACTACTTTCCCTCTGTAATAAAGTTTTCCTTCATGCCAGTGAGCCCTGTGATATAGGTGATATTCTCCTGTTGTAGCATCTTTTGCTAATTGAGGAGCTACTGCCTTGTAGTGAGTTCTTCTTTTATCTCTTCTTGTAGCTGACTGTCTTCTTTTAGGATGTGCCATTTCTAATAATTTTTTATTTGATTAAAAAATAAGTATTACTACTTTTTATAATTAACAATTTTACTTTTTCAATTTATTCAACATTGCCCACCTTGGGTCTATTGCTTCGTCTTCGCTTTTCTCTTCGTCTTGTTTCGGACTGAATTTTTCTAACAAAACTTGATATTCCTCATTTTCATCAATATTAGGAGCTAATTTCTTCATTGGAATAGCAAGCATCACCATTTCATACACAATCTGTGCGATATTAAAATCACTATAATGATGCGGAATAGTAATAATCTCCTCGTGGTCGTCATTATACTCCTCTCCAAATTTTACCAAAACTTTGGTTTCATTTTCCAAAGGATAAATAAATTCTTCGTTGCTAATATCACAAATCAAATTTACCTTCCCCGATACAGAAATTACAAAATCTAAAAAAGTTGTATGTTTTTCTAATAAAACTTCACAAACTAAATTTGCATTCGTAAATTCTTTTTCAGTCTCAAACAAATCAAAAAACTCCTGATAAAGTTGAAACTCAAACTCGTGTTTTCCGTTCTTTAATCCCGAAAAATTAATATTATAGTTTCTATACTTATCCATAAATGGGTTTGCAAAAATAAATCTTTTTTCTAAAACAGCAAAATGAATTTTAAAAATAATTTAAATTCTTCTCCTGAAATTATTTTTTCTTGAATTTCAATAACAAAACTTGGTCTTGATACAACTCCAAAACACCCCGATTCAATCTGTATTTATTCGTTTTTTCTAACATTTTAAGAAAATAACTTTCGGGCGACATTTTAGAACAAGCCTTTCTCGTAACTCCCAATTTCCCTACAGAAAAATGCCTAGTTGCTGTATCTATAATCACATTTCCGAAATAATTATTACAACTCGCATTTCCAGAAACTCTGCCTTCTTCTATCCTCAGAGTAATTTCATTCATTAATTTTAAATGATTATCCTCCAATACCCACTCGGTATCAGCAAGATTCTCTGAAAAAACCGAACGAGTAGAAGTACAAGCTCCAAAAATCAGTAATATTATTATTAAAAATAAGTATTTCATCTCATAATATTTTAAGAACGAAGTTCTGCGTTAAATTCTTTCTTAAAGCCTTCTACCAAAGAATCCATCACTCGGGTAATTTCTTTTTCTTCCAAAGTTTTCTCCTCGTTGAGCAATTCAAAACTCAATGCGTAAGATTTTTTTCCTTCTGGCAAATTCTTCCCTTCATAAACATCAAAAAGATTAATCGCCTTCAAGAATGGAGATGGATTTTTCTTTGCCACAGCATAAAGTTCTGCGTACGAAACGCTTTTATCCACCAATAATGCTAAATCCCTTCTATTTTTATTAAATTTAGGAATATCTTTGAATTTCAAATTTTCCTGCTTACGAAGTTTATGACAAGCCTCCAATTCTATCTCCGCATAGAATGTATCTTGCTCTATATCAAATTCTTTCGATAAAGAAACCTTTACTTTTCCGATTCTTGCAACCGTTTTTCCTTCGGCAATTAATTCAATCGCATCTGAAAAACGCTCATCATTCAATGCTTTTTCCGTGATATCTAAATCTAATTTATCTAAAAGAATTTTCGTGTAAGCCTTTAAATCATAGAAATTTACCGCAGATTTTGGTAAAAGCCAATTCTCCTTGTGATTTCTCCCTGAAACCAAAATCGCCAATTGCTTTCTCTCTTCGTAGGATTGTTTTTTATGATAAATTTTGCCTAATTCAAAGAACTTAATATCTGCGTTTTTTCTATTGATGTTATAAATAGCATTACTCAAAAGCCCTTCCAATAAAGACTTTCTCATAAAAGCCAAATCATTGCTCAACGGGTTTAATAACTTCACCGCATCGGTTTCATCTTTCACCAAAGTCAAAGAATTATTCATCACTTCATAAAAACCATTGGCTTGTAATGTTCTCGCCCATTGATTTTCCAACACATCTTGGTCATCAAAGCTCAACTTAATCGGGGTGAAAGAAATTTTTTGCGGAGCATCTACTCGGTTATAGCCATAAATCCTCAATACTTCCTCAATTACATCAATTTCTCTCGTCACATCAGCTCGGTAATTCGGCACAGACAATTCTAACCCGTCCTGAATTTCATTAAGCACTTCAATTTCAAGAGATTTCAAGATTTCTTTTACTTTTTCTCTGTGAATTTTTATTCCTAAAATTTGGTCTAATTTAGAATATCTGAAAACGATATAATGAGGCTCTATTTTCTCTGGATAATGCTCCATCAATTCCCCTAACAACTTTCCTCCTGCGATTTCTTGCAAAAGTTGAATTGCTAAAGAAATAGCAGTTTTGGTATTATTCACATCTACTCCTCTTTCAAAACGGAAAGACGCATCAGTATTCAAGCCGTGGAATTTTGCTCCCTTACGAACTGCCACAGGATTGAAATACGCACTTTCCAAGAAAATAGTTTTGGTAGCTTCCGTTACGCCACTATTTACTCCTCCGAAAACCCCAGCGATACATAAAGGCGTATGATTTCCATCTTTAATGATGATTTCCTCTCCATTCAGAGTTCTTTCCACACCATCTAATGTAGTAAATTTCGTATCTTTTTTAACATTACCAACGATAATTTTCTTCCCAGAGATTTTATCAGCATCAAAAGCGTGAAGTGGCTGACCGTAAGCGTGAAGAATATAATTGGTAATATCCACCACATTATTAACAGGCGCGAGTCCGATGGCTTTCAATCTATTTTGAAGCCATTCAGGTGATTCCTTTACTTCAAGATTTTCTATCACAGCACCGATATATCTCGGGCAAAGTTCATTATTTTCTACTTCAACCGAAAAATCGTGAGTTCCTTCTGTATTTAAGACAACGCTTTCCACCTTTGAAAACTCGGACGGAACTCCATTACAAGACAAAAAAGCCTGCAAATCTCTCGCCACTCCATAATGGGAAATCGCATCAGTTCTGTTCGGAGTCAGACCAATTTCATAAATTTCATCTTTCTCTATCTTATAGTAAGATGCTAAAGGTTGCCCTACCTCATAACTTTCATCTAAAACCATAATTCCATCGTGTCCTTCTCCCAAACCGATTTCATCTTCAGCACAAAGCATTCCTTCGGAAACTTCGCCACGAATTTTGGTTTTATTAATGGTAAAACTCCCACCAGCCTTATCATACAAAGTTGCCCCCACTACTGCCACTGCTACTCTTTGCCCAACCGCCACATTGGGAGCTCCACAAACAATATTCAAGACGGTATTATTTCCTACATCTACGGTAGTTTTACTCAATTTATCGGCGTTGGGGTGTTTTTCGCAAGTCAGAACTTTTCCTACCACAATTCCCTCTAAACTACCTTTAATAGTTTCAAACCTCTCAACTCCCTCTACTTCCAGACCAATGTCCGTAAGGTAAGTTCCTATTTTTTCTGTAGTTAAATCTGTTTTAATATAATCTTTAAGCCAATTATTTGAAATTCTCATTTGTGTTGATTAAATAAAGTGAGATGCAAAGTATTAGGCTCTACATCTCGTTATGTTTCAATATTTTTTATAAAATTACATTCCCATCACAGGCATAGAAAGCATAAAGATATGCTCATTTTCATCTAATCCATCAGCTGGTTCTAAAATTCCAGGTCTATTTGGTTGAGACATTTTGATAATCAAATCATCAGAGTTTAAGATTCCTATCATTTCTGTGAGGAATTTAGAGCTAAACCCGATGTTGATATCCTCCCCACTATAGTTGCACGGAATTTGCATTTCCGCCTTGTTTGCATACTCTGTATCTTCTGCGTGAATATGTAGCACATTTCCAGCGATTTTAAACCTTACTTGGTTGGTAGATTTATTTGAGAAAATGGAAGCCCTACGAATAGAACTCAACAACAAATTTCTATTCACTACCAATACATTAGGATTATCCTTTGGCACTACAGCGGAATAGTTAGGGTATTTCCCGTCAATTAATCTACAAATCCAGATATGATTTCCGAAGGAGAATTTTGCCATATTTTCGTTAAACTCTATCGCTACATCTTCATTTGCATTTGCCAAAATACTTTTAAAAATACTCAAAGGTTTCTTCGGCATAATGAACTCTAAAGGCTCTGGGTGGGTAATATCTGTTCTTTTATACACCACCAATCTATGAGAATCCGTAGCTACAAAGTTGGTTTCATTTTCTCCAAACTGAAAAAGCACTCCAGACATCACAGGACGCAATGTATCATTACTTGTTGCAAAAAGCGTATTGCTCAGTGCCTCGGCTAAAACCCCTGATGGAACCACCACTTTTTGCTCTGTGTCAAATTCCATTAATTCTGGATACTCTTCTGCGTTATCCAACGCCATAGAATAGTCGTCCTTTTCATCTAAAATTTTCAACTCTCCTCCGTCTTGGTTTTCATTGAATTTCACCACGAAAGTCAAAGGCTGGTCTCCAAAAGATTTTACAATTTCTTGGAACATTTTCGCAGGAACGGCAATTTTCCCTGTGCTATCGGACTTCACCTCCAAAGAAGTTATAAGTGTAGTTTCGCCATCGGTAGCCGTAATTTTCAACAAATCTGCCTCCAACTCAAAAAGAAAATTCTCTAATATAGGTCTTGATTGCGAATTTGAAATTACACCACTTACCGTATTTAATGCCTTTTGTAATTCGCCACTTGCAACAATAAACTTCATAAAAATTAAATTTAATAGACAAAGATATTAATTAATCATCAAAAAACATCATTTTTTTATTTTTTTCTTGATTTTCGCTTCGTTTTTGTTAAAATAAATTCTTTTTCGTATTTTTCGCAGTTTAAATTTTAAGATGATGATTGATTTACTTTTAGGTGTTATTTTAGGCGGAATTATTGGTGCTTTATTGATTTTTTTCTACCTGAAATCTAACAAAATAAACCGCTCTATCTTTGAAGAACTTCAACAAAATTTCATTAAAAAAGGAATAGAGCTTACCAATTCTGAAAAAAAAATAGAGGAACTACATTCTGAATTACAATCGGAAAAGAATATTTCTTTACAATTAACTGAAAATCAAACTTTATTAAAAAATGATTTGGCAAAAATTACAGCACAGCGAGATTTTCAAATTCAGCAACTTCAAGAATTACAAGGAATTAACCAAAATCTTCAACAAAAAAATGAGGATTTCATTCATAAAAACCAAGAATATTTTGCGGAAATCTCTAAGCTAAACGCTCAAAATGAAAGCCTTAACAAAGAAATTCAGGAGCGAGAAAACGCCATAAAAAAAATTCAAGAAGAATCTAAAATTCAGTTTGAAAATATTGCCAATAAAATTTTAGAGGAAAAAACAGAGAAATTTACACACACCAACAAGGAAAACCTCAATCATATTCTAAAACCTTTGGGCGAAAATTTAGAAGCTTTTAAAAAGAAAGTAGATGAAGTCTATCAAAACGAGGCGAGAGAGCGATTTTCCCTCAACAACACCATCAAACTAATGATGGAGCAATCCAATAAAATCAGTCAAGAAGCCAACAATCTTGCCTCCGCCCTAAAGGGACAAACCAAAGTGCAAGGCGATTGGGGCGAGATGATTTTGGAAAGAATTTTAGAAAATTCAGGACTAACCAAAGACCGAGAATATTTTACACAAATTAATTTAAAAGACGAGGAAGGGAAAAACCAACGACCAGATTTCATCATAAAATTCCCTGATAATAAAGAAGTTATCATTGACTCCAAAGTTTCGCTCAACTCTTATGAAAAAATGTCTTCATCGGAAACCGCCGAAGAGCAAGAGCAATTCCTCAATCTCCACATTAGAGCCATCAAAACCCATATTGATACTTTGGCAGAGAAGGCTTATCACAAACACGCCAATGCGATTGATTTTACCATTATGTTCGTCCCGATAGAATCTGCGTTTTTGGTAGCAATGCAACACGACGCACAACTTTGGAACTACGCTTATCAAAAGAATATCATTGTGTTAAGCCCAACCAATCTCATTGCTTACCTTAAATTAATTTCGGAAGTTTGGAAAAAATACGACCAAAATAAAAACTCCGAAGAAATTGCTAAACAAGCAGGAGATTTATACGATAAGTTTGAGGGGCTGATTAGCGACCTTATTAATATTGGCAAAAAAATAGAAGCTACAAAATCTGACTACCAAGCTGCAATGAATAAACTTTGCGAAGGCAGGGGCAACATTGTCAATCGTATTGAAAGTTTAAAAAAACTTGGAGTAAAAAGCAAGAAAAACCTCCCTGAATCTCTAATAGAACGCTCAAATAATGATTAAAAAATGATAGAAAGTTTGCAAAACACTAAAATAAAAAATCTCATTCGTCTTAATAATGACAATCGTTTCAGAAAAAAGCAAGGAATTTTTGCAGTGGAAGGACAGCAAGAAAATCATCGTGCTTTAAAATTCAATTTTGAGCCAGTAGAGTTTTTTATTTGTGAAGATATTTTCAGGGAAAATTTGCCTCAAAAAGGAAAAATCAATTTTGTTTCCGCTTCCATTTACGAGAAAATTGCCTATCGTGGTTCTACAGAAGGGATTGTCGGCATTTATCAAGAAAAAAAACAAGAGCTCAACAAATTCTTTCCTAAAGAAAATTCATCAATTATCATTTTAGAAGGCATTGAAAAACCAGGGAATTTGGGAGCTATTCTCCGAAGTTGCGAGGCTTTTGGCATTGAGGCTCTCATTATTACCAATCCTAAAACCGATTTTTACAACCCTAATGTTATCCGAAGTAGCGTAGGTTGTCTTTTCGGAATGAATGTATTTGATTCTACAAATGAAGAGATTATGGAATTTCTTCAAAAAAATAAATTTCAAATTTTCACTACATTAATGAGTAACTCTGCTAAAAATATCCACGAAAAAGATTTTACTATAAAATCCGCCATTATTTTCGGAACAGAACACTCCGGGCTAAGCCATTTCTGGAAAGGAAAAGGCGAAAACATTTTAGTTCCAATGGCAGGAAGCATAGATTCACTGAATTTGAGCAATGCCGTAGCTGTTAGTTGTTATGAAATTTTAAGACAAAAAATATCCCACTAAATTAGTGGGATATTTAAAATACTTATCTACTGATAATTATTTTTTAATCTCTTCTTTTACTTCAGCAGCAACTTCTTCTACTTTTTCAATAGCAGCTTCAGTTTCAGCAGCAGCTTCAGCTTTTACTTCATTAGCAGCAGCTTCAACTTGAGCAGCTCCTTCTTCTACTTTTTCAACAGCAGCTTCTACTGCTTCTACTGCAGTTTCTTCAGTAGCTTTTTTCTCTTCTTTTTTGCAAGATACTAATGCCAAAGCAGCAACAGCTGCAACAAACAATGATTTTTTCATAATACAATTTTTTTTGAATAATTAATTAAAATTAATGATTTACACTTTGTTCATTTTGAACACAGCAAAAATAGAATAGTCCTAAAATTTGGATTAGAAAATTACTTGTATTATCTTTGTAAAATATTTTACAAATAAATAATACTGAAAAACAATAAATTAAATATTTTGAAAAACTTGGATTTTATATATTTTGAAAATTTAAAAAGAGAAATTCAAGAAGAATATCTTAAAAACAACACTCCTTCTGATGAGGAAATCAGCAAATGGAAAGGTATTGACATTGTCTATTTTCAAGAAGAATTAAGAAAAAAAGCAAAAGGAAATATTAGCGAGAAGAGTTTTTATACTTATTTCAAGACTCAACCCTTAGAAAAACTACCAAGAATAGATATGCTCAACCTCTTATCCATCTATGCTGGATACGAATCTTGGTATGATTTCAAAAAGAAAAAACCTTATACAGAAGAGGCTGATATCAAGAATATTAACGAAAAAGAGATTTCCACGAAAGAAAATATACCATTGTTTAGGCGTTATAGAATTTATATAGGCTTAGGAATTTTGCTCATTTTGATGCTTTTTTTCACTCTAATATTTTCTGACAATTGGTTCAAAAAAACTTATCAATTCTGCTTCACAGATGCAGATAGAGGTACGGCAATCCACAACACTATTGATATTAAAGTATTTAAAGAAAACGAATCGCCTATTCATTATAGAGTAAAACCCAAAGAATGCTTTGTCATCAGCACCAAAGATAAGGTTTTAAGAATGGAAATTTCCTCTCCATTATATGAAACAGTAGAAATTTATCGCAATTTAGAAAATGCCCCAGAAGTAGAAAACATAGCCTTAAAACCTGATGATTACGCATTAATGCTTTATTACTACTCTACGAAAGACACTAATAACAATTCTTTGGAGCATATTAAAAACAAACAACAAAAGCTCAACTATCTCATTAATGAAGACGCCTTAATATACCAAGTATTTGATAATGAAATATATGGAATAGAGACATTGAGCAAACAAAAATATATCGGACTGGTAACTACCCCCACTCAATCTCTACAAAACCTAAAAGTATTATCCACTAAAATAGAAAACGGAAAAATAGTCTCTATTAAATTTAAAATCGAATCCAATGAAGAGAAATAAATTCATTTTCAGTATATTACTAGCATTCTTAATTCTTTTTTCTTGTAATAAAAAAGTGCAAGAGGAAATGAGTGATTTGGATAAAATCCGAAAAAACAACAGAAAAAGCTATCCGTCTGTGAAAATGGATAGTGCTCAAGCCATTCATAAAATTACCCAACAGAAAATTCAGGAGCTTTTAGATCTTTCCGTCATCTATGCACAAGGGAATAAAAACACCGAAGTAGATACACTGATTTACAAACAGATATGCGGTTATTTCATTCAACCCGACTCTACCAAAATCTCGCCACTTCTTCAAGAGTTAGATAGCCTAAAGGTGAAAAACATCAGTGTAAAATCTTTGGATATTCATCAAGAATTTACGGAAAAAGATACGCTTAATATCGCTTCTTTCACGGTGGAATATTTTGGCAAAACTAGAAATAATTTAGGCTATTTTGACAAAACAGCGACTTATATTCTTAAAAAATCTCCCGTGAAATTCGTAAAAGAATTCAAATTTTATTTTATTGATTTTGACTTAAAAGAAAAGCATTCTTCTGGTGTAAATAAGTAATCTAAGGGAATATCTCCAGCAAAAACATCTGCAATTTCTTCTTTTGGAGGGAAGAAATTAACCCCTGCTTTCATTGTGTCAGGATTGATTTCTGTGAAAAATTTATCGTAAAAACCTTTTCCATAACCAATTCTATTCCCCAACTTATCGCAATACAGCAAAGGTGTAACCACCAAATCAAAAGAAATTTTATCTTTCAAAGATTTCCCCATTGGTTCCAAAATCCCCCAATGATTTTCAGAAAATTCTGTTTTTGGGTTAATCTCGTGGCATTCCAAAAAATCCCCTACTACTTTGGGGGCAAAGACTCTTTTCCCCTTTTGCCATAAATCATCAAGCAAATATTGAGTATTGACTTCTTTTTTCTTTTTAATCGGGAGAAATAAATGAACATTCTGAATTTTTTCCCAATGAAAATGAGTGATTATCTTTTCCGTAATTTTTTGAGAAAAAAAATCAATATCTTGTTCTGACAAAGCCATTCTCCTCTCCGAATAGATTTTTCTCAATTCTGATTTTTGTTTTTTCATCATATCAAAAAAGACAGCTAAAACGCTGTCTTTATTTATTTTACTAATTATTAGTCGGCATTTCCCCTTTGAACAAGTAAGAAATAATTTCCTTATTTACATTATCAATCATTTCGCTGAACAAATGAAAAGACTCTTGTTTGTAAATCACCAATGGGTCTTTTTGCTCATAAACCGCCCCTTGTGAAGAACGACGCAAATCGTCCATTTCTCTCAAATGCAACTTCCAATTTTCATCAATAATTGCCAAAGAAATATTCTTTTCAAAATCAGAAATCAAGCTATCGCATTGAGTATCAACTGCTGTTTTTAAATCTGTGACGATGTTCATCACTCTATGTCCATCAGAAAACGGTACTTGAATATTTCTGAAAAGGGACCCCTGTTGGTTATACACATTTTCAATCACTGGCAAGATTCTATCTTTCATTACTTTCAACTTCATTTGATAGTCTTCCGATGCCTTTTTATACACAATATCAGCCAGTTCTGGGATTTGTTTTGACTTAAATTCACTTTCAGAAACTGGTGCTTCCATCGTGAAATATTTAATGATTTCGTATTCAAAATCTTTATAATCCTCCGCTGCTTTTGCCTTAGAAACAATAGCCACAGAAGTATCATAAATCATATTTTCAATATCATATTTCAAATGGTCGCCAAACAAAGCGTTCTTTCTTCTTTTGTAGATTACATCACGCTGTTTGTTCATCACATCATCATATTCCAACAATCTTTTTCTGATACCGAAATTGTTTTCTTCTACTTTCTTTTGAGCTCTTTCAATAGATTTAGTAATCATAGAATGCTGAATAACATCACCCTCTTTATGCCCCAATCTATCCATCATATTGGCAATTCTTTCAGAGCCGAAAAGACGCATCAAATTATCCTCCAACGAAACATAAAACTGCGAACTTCCTGGGTCTCCCTGACGACCAGCACGCCCCCTCAGCTGCCTATCTACACGGCGAGAATCGTGCCTTTCCGTTCCGATAATCGCCAAACCGCCAGCGTCTTTCACTTCTTTTGACAACTTAATGTCCGTTCCACGCCCTGCCATATTCGTTGCAATGGTCACCACGCCTGCTTTACCAGCTTCTGCTACAATTTCAGCCTCCTTTTTGTGAAGCTTAGCATTCAAAACCTGATGAGGAATTTTTCTTAAACTCAATGCTCTTGATAATAATTGTGAAATTTCCACCGAAGTTGTCCCCACCAAAACAGGTCTTCCTTGTGCGGTTAATCTTTCAATTTCTTCAATTACAGCATTGTATTTTTCTCTATTAGTTTTATAAACTAAATCATGCTTGTCCTTCCTTTGAATTGGTCTATTGGTAGGAATTACCACCACATCTAACTTATAAATTTGCCAAAATTCTCCTGCTTCTGTTTCTGCCGTTCCCGTCATTCCCGCCAATTTGTTATACATACGGAAATAATTTTGAAGGGTAATTGTAGCAAAAGTTTGAGTAGCCGCTTCAATTTTCACATTTTCTTTCGCCTCAATCGCTTGGTGAAGCCCATCTGAATAGCGACGACCATCCATAATACGCCCAGTTTGTTCATCTACGATTTTTACCTCGCCGTCCATTACCACATATTGGTCATCTTTCTCAAACAAAGTGTAGGCTTTCAAAAGTTGATTTAGCGTATGCACTCTTTCAGACTTAATGGCAAACTCTCGGAACAATTCATCTTTTGCGGCAAACTCTTCTTCTTTTGGAAGATTTTTAGCCTCCAATTCTGCGATTTCGGTTCCTATATCTTGTAAGACAAAGAAATTCGGGTCTTGATTTCCTTGGGACATATATTCTATCCCCTTGTCCGTCAAATCAATTTGATTATTTTTCTCATCAATCACGAAATAAAGATCTTTATCCACTTTGTGCATTTCGCGATTATTGTCCTGCATATATAAAGCTTCTGTTTTTTGCAAAAGCACTTTATTTCCATCTTCGGAGAGGAATTTAATCAAATGTTTATTCTTCGGAAGACCTCTGTATGCTTGTAGCAATTTAAATCCTCCATCTTTTTTATTACCTTGTGCGATGAGTTTTTTTGCTTCATTAAAAATAGTAGAAATCGTTTTCTTTTGCACATCTACAATTCTATCCACAGACGGTTTCAACACATCAAATTCTTGTCTATCTCCTTGTGGCACGGGTCCTGAAATAATGAGTGGCGTTCTTGCATCATCAATCAAAACAGAATCCACCTCATCTACTACCGCGAAATTTAACTCTCTCTGAACTAATTCGTCGGGAGTATTGACCATATTATCTCTAAGATAGTCAAAACCGAACTCGTTATTTGTTCCGTAAGTAATATCCGCTTGATATGCCTTTCTCCTTGCATCGGAGTTTGGTTGATGATTATCAATACAATCAATCGTTAGTTCGTGGAATTGGTAAAGCGGTCCCATCCAAGCGGAGTCCCTTTTTGCCAAATAATCGTTCACCGTCACCACATGAACACCACGCCCAGGCAAGGCATTAAGATAAATCGGCAAAGTTCCCACCAAAGTTTTACCTTCCCCTGTTGCCATTTCGGCAATTTTACCACTATGCAACACGGAGCCTCCGATAAACTGCACATCGTAATGCACCATATCCCAAACTACATCTGTTCCCGCTGCATTCCAGTGATTTTTCCAAACCGCTTTATCTCCTTGAATTTCAACAAAATCCTTTGTTTGAGCCAATTCTCTATCTCTATCCGTTGCCTCTACCACGATTTGCCCATTTTGCGACCATCTTCTTCCCGTTTCTTTCAGCACTGCAAAGGCTTCTGGGTGAATTTCATTCAGGATTTTTTCTTCTATCTTATAAGATTCTTTTTTCAAATCTTCAATTTTTGAAAAAAGTTCCTCCTTCTCGTCGATATTAGTTGTTATTTTTATTTGCTCACGGATTTCTTCTATTTTAGCTGAAATATGAGCTGTAGCAGATTTTATTTTCTCCTTAAATTCACGAGTTTTACCTCTCAACTCATCATCTGTAAGCTCCTGAATAGCAGGTTCTACTTTTTTAATCTTAGCAACTATTTTCCCAACTTCTTTCAAGTCTCTTTGGTTTTTATCTCCCAAAAAACTTTTTAAAATTTTATCAAAAAAACTCATATATTTTTATTCTTTCTTTAAATGAAAATACAGCTTCACGATTTTATTTTCGCGAAAACATTTTTTTAAAACTGAAAAACATTAAGCCCTATAATGCGAAGGGCTTAACATTTTAATATTCATCTTCGTTCCAAAGGAAATCTTCATCGGTAGGGTAATCAGACCACACCTCTTCTATACTTTCGTAGATTTCTCCCTCATCTTCAATCGCTTGAAGATTTTCTACCACCTCCATTGGAGCTCCTGTTCGGATAGCATAATCTATCAATTCTGCCTTGGTCATTGGCCAAGGGGCATCGCTAAGATAAGACGCTAATTCTAATGTCCAGTACATAATGATTTAATTTTTGCAAAAGTAATTAATTAAATGATATTTTTCAGATTTCTTATGCTGATATTCAACATATTTTTGTTTTTTTTTCAAAAATTACACTTTTATTTGGTTGTATTTCTCAAAAACCATTCCACAAATTTTTTTATGCCATTTTGGAAGTTAGTTTTCGGAGCATAGCCTACCAAAGATTTTGCTTTTGTAATATCAGCATTGGTTTTCTGAACATCACCAGGTTGCATTGGCATTGGTTTAATGTTCGCTTTTTTGTCCATTGTACTTTCAATCGTGGAGAGCATTTCTTTGAGGTTAATCACCTCACTTTCACCGAGATTTAGAATTTCATACACGCCATTATTTTGCTCTAAATACTGAATAGATTTCAAAATTCCATCAATAATATCTTCCACAAAGGTGTAATCTCGAGCCGTAGAACCATCGCCATAGAAAGGAATTTCACCATTTTCGGAAATGATTTTCGTGAATTTATGAATTGCCAAATCGGGTCTTTGCCTTGGTCCATACACCGTGAAAAACCTCAATTGAATCATATCAATTTGATACAAATGATGATAAGTATGCCCTAAAATCTCCCCACATTTTTTAGTTGCCGCATAAGGCGAAATCGGTCTATCTACATTGTCTGTTTCTGCAAAAGGGATTTTTTCATTATTTCCATAAACACTTGATGACGAAGCACAAACGAACTTTTTAATTCCAAAGTTTTTGCACAATTCCCACAAGTTCATCGTTCCACGAATATTAACATCTACATAATCCAAGGGACGCTCAATAGAAGGACGAACCCCCGCTAATGCCGCCAAATGAATCACCATATCTATTTTGTGATTTTGGAAAATTTGCTCTAAGCTCCCTATATCACGAATGTCTTGATAATAAAGGTAATACGATTTGAGATTTAAGATTTGAGATTTGAGATTCTGAATATCATCTTCCTTATTTTTAAACTCAAAATCGGTAGGCAACCCGACGGACTCCAAAGTATTTTTAATTTTGATTTGGTAATTGTAGAAATCATCAAAATTGTCAATATTAATGACAGAATGTCCGTTTTTTAATAAAACTTCCACCAAATGCGAACCGATAAATCCACTTCCTCCCGTGATAAGATAAGTCATTTTCTTTATTTTAAACATCACAAATATAAGAAGCCTATTTCAAAACACCAAGTAAATTAATTTTCTTATTTTTACGCAAATTTAAAAATATATGCTTTTTAAAGGACAATTGCGAAAAATGCTCACACAATGGGGAGCACCTATACAATATTACCTCAATCTTTCTAATGATTTAATTCATGTTAATCAATTATTTGAGAAGAAAATCAGAATAAAACACACCGGTTATCAATGCATAGAGTGTGATGAAAACTCGCCCATATTCCGAATGGGATTTTGTAAAAAATGTTTTTTTGAAAGTCCATACGCCAGTGAAACTATTTTAAAACCAGAACTTTCCACTGCCCACTTAGGCATTGGCGAAAGAGATTTGGAAATAGAAAAACAAATTCAACTTCAACCGCATATTGTGTATTTGGCTTATACTGGCGAAGTAAAAGTTGGTGTTACTCGCGAAAGCCAAATCCCTACCCGATGGATAGACCAAGGAGCAACTCTCGCCCTACCTATTGCAAGGACTGAAAACCGCTACGAAGCAGGGGTGATAGAAGTTGAACTGAAAAAACACATCGCTGATAAAACCAATTGGCGAAAGATGCTACAAGATGAGAGAGAAGAGATTGATTTGATTGAGTTTAGCCAACAAATTTCCCATCATTTCCCTGAAAACAGTTTGCCTTTTATTCTGAAAAATGAACATATTAGACAATTAAAATTTCCCTACACTACCCCTGAAAAAATCAGTGCTTTTACATTAGAAAAACAACCCGAATTTGAGGGAATTTTAAAAGGAATTAAGGGACAATACCTCTGCTTTGATGATGGCAACTTCATCAATATAAGAAACCACGAAGGCTACTTGATAGAATGGGAAATATCATAATCAAAAAAGCATATAGGATTTCTATATGCTTTTTAATTGCGTCTATTTTCTAAATATTGCTTTTACTTTATTCCTCAGCCTAATCAAGAAAGGCTCTTGATAGTTTTTATCTTCTTCAAAGTAACCATAGCCTTGTTTAGCAATATAATCGTTATATATAATTCCTATGCTACTCACTTCTCCCGAATGGTATTTTTCAGCTATCATTTTTAGCATATACTTTTCGGTATATTCGTGTCTTACGACATAAATATTCGCATCGGACAATTTCATCAATTCAAATGAATCTGCTACAAGTCCTACTGGCGGAGAGTCAATCACAATAAAATCATATTCCTTTTTCAATTCCTCAATAAACTCCTTATTTTTATCACTCATTAATAATTCTGAGGGATTTGGTGGGATGGGACCAGAAGTTGCCACATCTAAAGTAGGAATGGTAGTTTTATTGATGATTTGTGATATTTCTACATCTCCTGAAAGGTAGTTAGAAATTCCATATTTATTATTCATTTTGAAATCTCCAAAGATTTTTGGTTTTCTTAAATCCATTCCTAATAGAATAGTTTTCTTCCCACTTAGTCCTAACACGGAAGCAATATTAATGGAAGAATAGGTTTTGCCTTCGCCTCCAACGGAAGAGGTCACTAGCAACACTTTGCTTTTACCATCTTCTTTGTATAAAAACCTAAGATTCGCACGAATCCCTCTAAACGATTCGGATATAGAGGATTTTGGCTGTTCTAAAACAGTAAGATTATTTTCATGACTGCTTTTACCTATTACCCCTAGCAACGGGATTTTCACTGCACTTACAAGTTCTTTAATTGATCTAATCTTGGTATCCAATAGCTCTCCTATGAAGATATACAGCAGTGGGATACACATTAAAACAAATATGATTCCATATTTTAATAGATTGATATTTGGTCCTATAGGCCCTTGCCCTAAATTCTTCGCTGGGTCTATGATCGTTAGATCAGATTTGCTTGTAGCGAGACGAATCTGAGTTTCGGCTTGTTTTGAGAGTAATGCGTTATAAGTTGATTCTATAATTTTATACTCTCTATCCACATCCATATAAGCCCTTTGGTCTTGAGGAAATGTAGTTAGCTCCCTTTCTACTTCTGCAATATCTTGGTTGATTTTTGCCAATTCTCTTAAAAAAGAAGCCGAATACTCATTCAATTTTCCGAAAGAATTACCTCTTGCTTCTCTAATTAGCCTATTGATTTCTCTCATTGGCTCTGAATTAGGCGTGTAGATAGATGCTAACTCTATTCTTTTTTCATAAAGTGCTTTCAATTCTGATATTGAAGCGTTAAATCCTCCATCCTCTATTCCTGCGATATTTGGATTAATCATGTTATCCAAATTTTTATTCACAGAGTTTCTAATAACATTTAATGAATTTTGTTTAGATATTATTTCTGCTTTTTTAGCTTCTAGCTCTTCTATTTTCTTTAATAATGAAACATCTTTACCTTTTACATCAAAAAGTTTTTTATTGATTTTCAACACATTTAGATTTGCTGCACTTGAATCTAATTTTCTTCGGATAATATCAAGGTTGTTATTAATATATTTTAGCGTATTTCTATCTACTAAGCTTTGGTCTTCTTTTCTTTTTTCAATAAGCTCTCCTACAGTTTGGTTAAGAAAATTCACCGTACCTTTTAAATTATAACCTCTTTTTGTGATGATCATCACGGAAGACAATTCTTTATCAAATTCTATTGAGATATTAGACACTATCTCTTGTACCGTTTCGTTAATGGTTTTAAGGGTTATGATGATATTCTCCAAATCTCCACTTCCATTGGGGTTGCCAATTAATCTAAATCTTAAATTAGGTGTTTGATACCATTGATTTAGGGATACGACCTTATTAGCAGGACGATTATATTCTTTAGAAATAACCTCAAAGGCTTCAGTACGATAATTATATAGGCTGGTAGAGTGTCCGTCTTCGGGTAGCACTACTTCATATTTACCATTGCCTTGCGGAAGTAGGGTGATAGGGTAATTTACTTGCTGTAAATAATTTTTATCCACCTCTATAAACACAGGAGAATCATGCTTATCCAAATGAGTTTTCTTCACTATACCTTTTGTGGAATAATCTACAAATAGGTTTAATTTTTGTACTAAATACTCATTATGACTACGAGATAGAAGCATTTTTTTTAGAAAGACCCCATCTTGATTGCCTCCTTGCCCCCATATAAAGTTAATAGACTGATTGGGCGTGAAATAACTCGCCGTATTATTAGAAACACTTAACGATAAGTTTGAGGCATATATTCTCTGAACATAGTATCTATTATACACATAAGAAATAACATAGCCTATGATTCCTAATGCTACAAACCAATACCAATTTCGAATAACTCTGCGTATAAAATTTTCTATGCTAAATAAGTCAAAGGAACCCATTTTTTCTTTTTCCCTCACGCTGACTTCTGGTTGTTTATTGCTTGTCGGTATCATTTAAAAGTTCTTGTAAGTAATAAATAAATAGATAATGCTGTTGTGACCACAGAAACCCCTGTTGTAAGTGTCTGCAAGGGCTCTTTTCCAAATCCGTGCAGGTTTCTACTTCTTGTATTGAGATAAAACTCATCTCCATTTTGAACCCAATAATATGGAGAGTTCATAATATCCTCACGAGTTAAATCCAAAGTCACTATTTTTATTCCTTCAGGAAATTTTCTGTGGAGGCGAATGTTTTTTCTATCTACTGTTCTATTTAATCCTCCATTAAGTGCAAGAGCCTCAGTAATACTAAGGGTGTTTTTATACACCACTTTTTCACCTGTTATTCCTACACTTTCTATATCTCCCAGCACATAGTATCTTATACCATCTATATTGAGCCTTACTTCTGATTTTCCTTCTACAAAATTTTTATTCACTTTGGTTTGAATTTCATTAGAAATATCTTCCAAGGTTCTCCCCTCTGCCTTCACAAAACCAATACCAAAAACATAAATATCTCCCTTAGAATCTACTTTCAATCCATTAAAATAAAAATTACCATTTCCCCCTGAAATATTACCCCCTGAAATATTGCCACCTGTATTATGATTTACATTTGAGTTTCTTCCGCTTGATGTGTTATATGCCGAATAAAACTGAGCGGCATCTCCTTTTGGCGTGGTCACGATATTTAAAGTTAATATATCATTTCTCGTCACCCTATAAGTAGGTATATTATAAGACACTAAACCTTCGGAGTTAATTTCTAAGTTTTCATTTGCTTGTAGATATTTTATATCCTTTGTTCCAATGCAAGAAGAAAGAATTAACATCAACAATAATGCAAAAAAGGTATTATTTTTCATTGATTCTTTATTTCAATTATTTTACAAAAATACTATTTTTTATTATACTTCATAATAATATTCGGTGAAAATACACCTAAAAACCCTAAACACAAGACTATCAAAAAGAGCAAATTAACCTCCAAATGCCTCAAAAAATAGGTAATCATTATCGTAAAAACATAATATACCGCAATATAAAATGTTGCCTTTTTATGCGTCAATCCTAATTTTAATAATCTATGATGAATATGATTCCTATCCGCTTTCATTGGAGAACGCTTATTGACCAATCTTATAATAATAACGCTCAATGTATCCATAATAGGAACTATCAAAACTGAAAATGCAATAACAGGTGCTGAGCTAAGATAATAAAAGGAAACTTCATTTTCTTTCACTGCAAATATATCCATAAAATAAAAGGCTGTAAACACCAATAAAAAACCAATCGACATAGAGCCTGTATCTCCCATAAAAATCTTCCGTGATTTTACTTCTGATAAATTATAATAGAGAAAACTCAGTAAAGCTCCTATAATCACAACACAAAGCACCACCATAGGATAATTCTGCTCTCCTAAACGATAATAACTCAATCCGAAAAACATACAACAAATAACAGAAAACACCCCCGCAAGACCATCAATTCCGTCTATTAAGTTAAAAGCATTAATCATAATAATAAAAGTAAATATACTCATCACTACACTCACCCAATAATTCAGCTCGTAAATACCGAAAATCCCCGAAAAACTCTTGATTCTGACATCAGAGCCTATAACCATCAAAACAGCGACAAGAATCTGTGCAATGAGTTTAGCATAAGGCTTTACTTCCATAATATCATCCATTACCCCCACATACAACAGAATCACCAAAGCAGGAAATAAAAATTGATAACTCTCAAATAACTCGTATGCAAAAATAGGAGAACAAATGCCTATACTATAAAACAAAGCCACACCCCCTAGATTAGACACATGTCTATCATGAGAACTTCTCTCCTTGGGAATATCCAATAAATTCTTCCTTTTAGAAATTTTCAAAATTATAGGAATAGTAAGATAACTTATCACTCCTGATAACACAAAAACAAGGAACAATTTAGCCTCAAAAAACTCTTTTGATTTAAAAAATAATTCTAACTCACTCATTTCTTTTTACCAAAAATAATTTCCATATCCCTCCCAAGTATATCCCAATTTAACACCTTGCATATAAGCAAATACAAAATAATAAAATACTATAAATCCCATAATTACAAGATGCAAACCTTTCTTTAAAGAAGGCTTCTGAACTGCCGCAACAATACTAGGCAGAACCATTATCATAAATATAAAATAATTTATGGATAATCTCGAAGAAAAAATAGGACTCCCTCTAAATATAAAATACATGCAAATCCCTACAACGCTTATATTTCTCATATACTCATAATACGGAATCCTTTCACAAGCTTCCTTATTATAAACTACCAAAAAATAGGTGTAAAAAATACTTATTAAATCATACAACTTGACACTACTTTTATTCGCCTCTTCTATTGTTTCATAGGACTGAAACCCCTCATACACCTCTTCCGGTGCAATAGAGTCTAACAAAGATATATAGCTATACACCTGAAACGGAGACAAAATAACACTGATTAAAATCAACAGCAATATCCTTGTAGGGTTTAATGGAATTATGGCTATCCAATAAGCGAAAATAAAAACAAACGCCGATTTATGAAATCCCATGGCCATATATATTACGAAAAGGAACATCAACAATCGTCTCTCTCTTATATACAAGAAAGACAACATTAAAAGCCCCATAGCAACCCCTTGCCTCATCTGCCCACCATCTGCAATAAAATAAGTAGGAATCATATACAATAGCATTGCCATCGCAGGATAATACACAACCTTCTCAAAAGTCATGTATTTAGAAATCAGGGCTATCAAGGCTATAATAAAAGTATAAATAAAAAAAGGAAGTTTCGCATCGTATATTACCTTACCCAACAACACATAAAGCCATTCCATTTCTACAATGTCTTTATTAAAAACAAAAGCATATGGCATCTTTCCGTAATACTCAAATAACCTCGCATACACACCATAATCTGCTCCTGCCCAATCTCTAAAACCTAATAGAAATATCATAAAACCCACCACCCACCAAGCAGACTTATAGCTTCTATCGTGATTCACCTCTAAAAAGCTATACACCATAAGAGCTATAAAAACTGCCGTAAAAACAGGATGTAGAAATACTATCATGCGTTTTATTTTAAAGTATTTTTCTTAAAAGCCATTCCTGACCAAAAAAATACAACAAATAATATATTTGTTTTTTCAAAGACAAAGATAATAGATAATTTTGATTAAATCTTTTATATTTCAATATTTTTGAAATAGATATGTTTTTTTTTGCAATAATACTTTTAAACTCAGAAGACATTTTCTGATAAAGCCCATCATCTTTCACATACGCCAAATACGCCAAAAAAGAATAAACTCCTTCAAATATCCAAAAGTTTTCTAATTCTTCCTTCCTATCGGCGTATTTTGACTTTTTCAAAGCTTCTTCCACCTCTTCTACCGCTCTTAAAATATGCAACCCCTTCTCTGTATGGGTTTTCGTAATAGAATCCGTTCGCTCTAAATATTGATAATGATAATTTTGCGTATGAGCCAAAACATTACACTCCAACAAAAGCTGTGGTATGAGCTGAATATCTTCAAAATGAACTCCTTTCTTAAATCTTTTATTTTCAAAAAGTTCTCTTTTAAACAACTTATTACAAGCAAAATAACTCAAATCTGAAAACACCGAAAAATGCTCTTCCAAATTGATTTTCTCCGGCATATTAGGAATTTGAGTTAATTTTTGGGTAATATTCCCCTTCTCATCTACCTTTTGAAGATTACAAATCACCATTTCCGCCCGATATTTTTTAGCCAAAGCATACATTTCCTCAAACATCGTTTCAGAAACATAGTCATCACTATCTACAAAACCAATAAACTCGCCACACGCCCTATCCAAACCAAAATTTCTCGCATCACTCAAACCTCCGTTTTCTTTCTGAAAAGCACGGATTTTCAGAGGAAATTTCGCTTGAAATTCTTCTATTATACTTTGAGAATTATCCCGACTTCCATCATTGATAACCAAAATCTCAATATCCTGCAAAGTTTGATTAACCAAAGAGTCTAAACACTTTGCCAAGTAATTCTCCACATTATAAACAGGAACTATAATGGATACCTTTTTCATCAAAACTATTTTGTTTGTAATTCTTCTTTTAATTTCTTTACAATAATATCAAGCAATATTTCATAACCTTTTTCATTCAAATGAAGAGCATCGCTATACATTTCCTTATGTTGATCATAATCAATATTTTGATTTTCATCATTGATTAAAATAACCTTATCCAACAAGCCTCTACTTTTCAGTAATTTTCTAAACTCTATTCTATAACTTTCTATATCCTTAAAGTCTTCCCCTTTTATAGTGTATATAATATCATCTCTATATATACTCAATTTCTGTCTACTAATCTGGCTTCTCTCTATCCCAAAATTAGGTATCTCAAAAACAATGGGTTTGATCTGATAGTGCATCAAAGCTTCAACGATTTTTAGCATATGTCCTGCATAAAACTCCTTACCAAATCCTCTAAAACTATCATTAACTCCTGCTATCACAATGCAATAATTCGGTGAACTCTCAACAACAAACCTTGATGAACATTCCTCTCCTTTTGGCTTAAATAAATTTTCATAAATTACTTTTGAAGTTCCTCCTGGACAACTCGCACCTATAACTTTCGCCTCTATTCCCTCTCCTCGCAAACCTTTCTCTAAAAGAGAATCCAACGGATAACGAGAAGTCCAGCTATCTCCCACAACTCCTATTTTAAGCATACCATCTTCTTTATGTTTTACTTCATAATAATCAAATTCTTTAGCCATAGAAAACTTATCATAAGTCGTATAAAATAATACTGATAGTAATAAGCCCATAATGACCCAAAATATCCTTCTCATTATCTTAATCTATTTTGTTTAAAAATATATTTTAAATACTGGAAAATTGTAGGGTGCGTATAATTTGTATCTTCACTCACTTCTCCCACTTTCCTCACCGTCAAATCCTCTCCATTTTCAATCTTTTTTATGATTTTAGCTTGTTGCTCTGCTATCCCAACCATTCCTTTCCAGCTCATTGTAAAAAAACTATCGTTTTTCTCTGGATTTAATCTTCCTTGTGCCAAAATATCTCCCGTATCTACTCCTCCATCTACCCAAAACACACTGTATCCAATATTATCCCAATCATCATTATACACTGCCCAAAAAGGCGAATGCACCCCTCTATACGTCGGGGTAATCCCTGGATGACCTCCCAAACATTTTCCATCAACTATGTTTCTTACTTTTTTACCAACCCAATATCCCGTATGAATAATAAACATATCTGCTTTTTGTTCTTTCAACCACGAAATAGTCTCTGGATGAGCATAATCCGTCGTAGAATGATAAGAAATTCCACCTCCTTTTGTTTTTATAATTTCCTGAATTTCAAAATCATTATAAATTTGATTAAAAATTTCTTTATCCTTCCTTGCATTCAAAATCTTATAAAGAAATCGACCCAAAATCTGTAAAAACACCTTCCAATAACCATACTTTTTCACAGCAATTTTCAAATAAGAAAAATCCACTTTCTTTGTATGCTTATTAGCATTGCAAACCCCCACCACCTCAATATCATTATCAAGAAGTACGCTCAAGGTTTTATCAAAAATTATTCCTGTGCCAAACAGACACACCACTCTTTGCTTAATAGGAGACTTCATTTTTTCTGTTTTGTAAATAATTATGCAAAGGGAAAATCATTGCTTTAATCCACTTTTTTATCTTTCTTCTTCGTTGAAGTGAACCGAGAGACTCCAAAGCTAATATTTTTCTTAACTCTCGTTCCGAAACAGAATTTTTAATACTGATACGCCCCCAAATCTCCATTTCTCCCAACATTCTTCTTTTAATGATTGGCTCTGAATCAAAAACCCGTAAAAAACCAGACTCCAAAGCACTCTCATAAGTTTTTGAGTCGCTATCTCCACCAGGAATACTACAAGTTGTAATTTCTTCCTTTAAAACCTCTTCTAAAATACTTTTAGAAACTTTCCATTCTTCCAACATTTGAGCATAAGACAAATTCTTGAAAATCATAGGGTGAGTATGAGAATGTGAGCCAACAATATGCCCTTGATTACGAATTTTCCTTATCTCTTCTTTATTTAAAAAATGAGAAGAAGAACCAATTTTTGAAGTCGTGATAAAAAAATACGCCACCTGCCCTGCGTTATGAAGCATTTCCGCTGAACGAAGATTACTCACCCCACCATCATCAAAACTAAATACCACTTCTGCAGGGGCTTTTTCTTTTTGCTCTAAAACCACATTCAAATCTCTCTCAAACTGTGCCACACTATGGATATAAGGAAAATTATCCTTGTTTTGAAAACC
Organism: Flavobacteriaceae bacterium; assembly: GCA_030529185.1. Classification (GTDB taxonomy): domain Bacteria; phylum Bacteroidota; class Bacteroidia; order Flavobacteriales; family Weeksellaceae; genus JABCPE02. Next base: position 6,626 of record JAUMXI010000009.1, on the reverse strand, counting down.
AGAATCCGTAGCTTTATCTGCCACTTCGTGGTATAACAATACGACTTTATCGCCCATTTTCGCTTATTTTTTTTACAAACCTACAAAAACCACCAGCATTTTGCAATAAAAATCCGTGCAAGATTTTGCACGGATAGAAATCAAATAAAAAAATTTAGCTTATATTCTATTTATATAAAAATTATACTAAGTAAGTAGCGAGTTTCAGCGTACTAAGCTCCATTGTAGTATTACTGCTTATTGCCCTACTGCTACTACCGTAGAGTCTTTATCTACTCTAGTAACACTAAGATTAACACTGCCAGGCATAGTATCCACAGCAGGAGAGGTTACAATATTTACTTGTAGAATAAGCTCGTCATCTTTTTGAAAATTTTCTATAAAAGAAAAAGATGCACCCACGCCATTACCTTGATCATAAACCCCTCTGTTATTAGAGCGAGAAAGAACCGCTCTTTTAAAATTGGTATATTTCGTTTGACCTTTAGACTTCTTTGCCAAAGAGATGATAATATCCCCCTCATAAATACTCAATACCTTAAACCCTACCCAAGAAGATACCTCATAAGCCCCTGCTTTTTTTATCTTTACCCCTCCATCTGGAGTCTGAGCAAAATCCTCTTCGCTGGAGTTAAAAATCAACTTATCCGCCTTCACGGGATAATTTCCCTGTATTGAAAAAAGCTGTCCTCTTGTATTCGTGATTGCAATTCGCCTCAAAGAGGGTATCTCTACCGATAAAGATTTTACAATTTCCTGCAAAGTGATTCGCCTCAGGTCATAGCCTCCAGCTACTTCTTTTCCTACAAAAAAGACGAACTTTTCAGCGACTCCAATTTCATTGGGTTTGGTGGAAAATCTCAGCACCTTATTACCATCATTGTCTTTGGATTTTACATCTAAAGCAGCTCCGGGAGTTTCCGTATTAATCCCCACTTGGGCGTTTAGGCTCATAGACAAACCCAACCCCCAAAAAAGTAAAGGTATTTTTCTCATTTACAAATAGTTTTTAATTTTATTGATGCAAAGATAAAAGATTTACCCCCCCCTATAAAAATTGATTTTTTCTATTGACTACAATAGTTTTTATCTATAACTATTCAAAAACCTTACACAAAAAGGAAATGAAAAAAAATCTCCTCCGTATTTTAGAAACAAAAAAAGGGGAGCAAATCCCCTTTACAAATTTTTACCGCTTATCTTCAATGCCAAACTCTCTCCATTCTTCTTTTTGGGTTCCGAGTTTCACATATTTCCTCACCACTGCCACTTTGGTTTCCATTTCTTTCACGGTAGCGTCCAGCTCTGCGGTTTTCACCTTCAGATCGGCTTTTAATTTTTCCTGCTGGGTGTTTAGGCTCTCCGCTTTTTGGTGCAATTGCTCTATTTCCGTGATTTGCTGAGCAACTACTCCCGCAGGTAATTCTCTCGCCTGTCTTCCTTTTAAACCCTCTACCAACAATTTGGTGCTGGTTAAAGTTTCTGCAAATGTTTTTTTGCCATAATTAAAAAATATTTAAAGGTTAATATAAATTATTGAATATTCCATCTATACTTTTTAATTTCCCTGATGGAATTTTTAATTTCTCATCTACTTTTTTAAATTTTCCACCTGTATTTTTAAATTTCCTTGATAGGATTTTTAATTTTCCATCTGCCTTTTTAAATTTCCTTAATGCTTTTCTTATTTTTCCAAAATGCTTACCGCTTTTATTTATTTCTTTTTGGTTTTCTTCTCTGCAAAGGCGGTTTCATCTTGTGCTGTAATCCATTTTTTCACCTCATCAAGGCTAATGTCTTTCAGGTCTTCGGCGGTGTATTTGGTATCATCTGCCTTTTTAGGGATTTTCAACATTGCCTTTTTAAAGCGAATGAATGGCCCCCAACGCCCATTTTCCAAAGAAATTTTTTCCGCTTCCCATTGCTTGATATAGCGGTTGGCTTCCTTCTCTAATTTTGCCTCAATCAACTCCTCAATATCCGACTGCGAAAGGTTGTCAAAATCGTATTTCTTCGGCACATTGATGAACATACTTTGGTATTTGATGAATGGTCCAAAACGCCCAACGCCTTTGGTTATCGGTTCTCCCTTGTAGTTCGCCACTGGAGCATCGGCTTTTTTCTTTTCCTCAATAATTTCCACTGCTCGGTCAAAATCCACAGACAAAGGATTTTCGCCCTTCGGCAAACTAATGAACGCCTCGCCCCACTTCACATAAGGACCGAAACGCCCAACGCCTATCGTTACCGACTTGCCCTCGTAATCCGACAAATCAAACGGAATTTTAAACAATTCCAAAGCCTCTTCCAGCGTGATGGTCGCCACATTTTGCCCTGCCATTAGCGAAGCGAAAACTGGCTTTTCCTCCTCATCAGCCTCTCCAATCTGCACCATTGGCCCAAAACGCCCAATTCTGGCATAGACATTCTTCCCCGTTTTAGGGTCTTTCCCCAGCAAACGCTCTCCCGTTGCCCTATCGGCATTTTCATCAACTTCTTTTATCTTAGGGTGGAAAGCATCATAAAAACCTTTCAGCATATCTTTCCACTTCTCGGAACCACTCGCAATATCATCAAAATCTTGCTCTACTTTCGCTGTGAAACCATAATCCAGAATTTCAGCAAAATTTTCCGTTAAAAACTCATTCACCACCTCACCAATATCGGTCGGAACGAATTTATTTTTATCACCACCGAATTTCTCCGTTAAAATTTCTTTTTTAAGTTGAGTTTTGGTCAAAGTCATCTTTGAAATTTCTCTTTCCTGTGGCTGAATTTCGCGTTTATCCACATACTCACGATTCTGAATCGTCTGAATGGTAGGAGCGTAAGTAGAGGGACGACCAATGCCCAATTCTTCCAACTTCTTCACCAAACCAGCCTCCGTAAAACGAGCCACAGGACGACTAAATTTCTCCGTAGCCGTGATTTTTTTATAAGTCAAGATTTCACCCACTTTTACTTTTGGCAATACTTTCTCGTTGTCTTCTGTATCCTCATCTTCATTTTTATGAATGCCATACGCACGAAGAAAACCATCAAAAACAATCACTTCCCCCTGTGCCTCAAAATGCTGTGGCAAAGCAGGATTCCCGATTTCAATAATGGTTTTTTCTATTTTGGCATTTGCCATCTGACTTGCCAAAGTTCGTTTGTAAATCAGCTGGTAAAGTTTATTCAATTGAACATCGCCAATGGTTTTCACCCCAAAATCCGTAGGACGAATCGCCTCGTGGGCTTCCTGTGCCGATGCTGATTTCGTGGTATAATTTCTCGGTTGAGAATATTCCTCTCCAAACTCCGAAATAATTTGAGATTTCGCCCCTTCAATCGCTTCTTGGGAGAGATTCACGGAATCCGTTCTCATATAAGTAATATATCCCTCTTCGTACAGCCTTTGAGCCACCCTCATCGTAGTCGTCACCCCATAGCCTAGCCTACTACTCGCCTCCTGTTGCAAAGTAGAGGTGGTAAAAGGTGCCGATGCCGAGCGTTGCCCAGGTTTGGTCTCTACATTTAAAACTTTAAATTCAGTATTTTGAGAAAGTTGAAGGAAATTTTCTGCGTCTTTTTCTTCGGTAAAATCTTTTTTTAATTTCGCTGAAATATCCTGTTTTTCAGCATTGGTGAAAACGCCTTCTACTTTGTAGGAAGCCACAGGTTTAAACTCTCGGATTTCCTTTTCCCGCTCTACGATAAGCCTTACCGCCACCGACTGCACACGCCCCGCCGAAAGCCCCGTTTTTACTTTTTTCCAAAGCACGGGCGACATTTCAAAACCTACAATTCGGTCTAAAACTCTCCTTGCCTGTTGGGCATTCACCAAATTTTCATCAATATCTCTCGGGTTTTCTACTGCTTTCAGAATCGCGTTTTTAGTAATCTCGTGGAAGACAATTCGCTTCGTGTTTTCTTTTTTCAGTTTTAATTCTTGTGCCAAATGCCACGCAATCGCTTCTCCCTCGCGGTCTTCATCGGAAGCCAACCACACCGTTTCGGCTTTTTTAGCAGCGGTTTTCAGCTCGGCAACCACCTTTTTTTTATCGGCAGAAACTTCATAATCTGGCGTAAAGTTTTCCAAATTTATCCCCATTCCTTTTTTAGGCAAATCGCGAATATGCCCAAAACTGGACTTCACTTCAAAATCCTTACCCAAATACTTCTGAATGGTTTTCGCCTTTGCGGGAGACTCCACGATAACTAAATTCTTTGACATACCGAAATTTTTTTGCAAAAATAGAATATTATTTTAAAATAAAAGACCAAGATAAAAACCTTAAACCTTTCTTTATTCTCTTCTTATAAAATTAAATAACTCTAAACGATTGACTTTTCCGTTAGGCGTTCGGGGAATTTTTTCAATGAAAATAATTTCCTTTGGGCGATGAAAAGGTTTTTCATAAACAATAGCAAATAGCTTATGGCGAATGGTTTCCGATTCTTTCCCTTCAACAATCAAAACCAGTTTTTGCCCCAATATTTCATCTCGCAAACCTACAAAAACCACTTCATTGGGAATGATTTTTTTCACCAATGCCTCTAACATTTCAGGGAAAATTTTTGCTCCACCAGAATTAATTATATTATCTATTCGTCCCAAAAACCGAAATTCTTTATTATTTTCCAACTCAACCAAATCATTGGTTATCAGTTTTTCGGGATTTAATTTTGGAGCATTGACCACCAAGCAACCTCGTTCATCTTGGGAAATTTCCACGCCATTTAAACATTTAAAACCGTTTTCATCATTTGGAAAAATAGATTTCAAAGCAATATGCGAAAGTGTTTCGCTCATTCCGTAAGTTTCGTAAATACGCTGTTGGCTATTAGCGAATAGCGAATGGCAAATAGCCATTTTCAATTTTTCGGAAACGGAAGCCCCACCGATGATTAAATTTTTAATCAAATGAATTTTACCCAATGAATTTTCCACCTGCAAAGGTGTCATTGCACAAAAATCAACCTCGTGATTTAAGTTTTCCAATGGTGAAATTGAGGGATTTCTCACGATTAATTTCAATCCTCGTTCAATGGCTCTTACCAGCATCATTTTCCCTGAAATGTATTCCACAGGGAGGCAAAGCAGTGCCGTATCGCCTTTTTTCAAACCTAAAAAATCACAGGTCATTTTCGCCGAATAACGCATTCGTTCTTTCTCTACTTCAAAGATTTTAGGCGTTCCTGTGGAGCCAGAAGTCTGCACTTTTAGGCTTGTAGAGGGCGAAAACCATTCTTCCACAAATTCCAAAACCTGTTTTTCAAACTCCGTTTTTGGCACTGAAAATGAATATTTTGATGAAAAATTCAGCAACATTTATAAAAAATATATCTGCCAAAGATGGAAAAAAAATCCCTCATATTAAAAATTATCTGTTTTTATAAAAAATTTCACTCCTTTACTCCGAAAAAAATATTTCGCTCAGGGGCGATGAATAAAAGATTTTTTTTGAAAGCAAATAAAAAATTATTTTTATTTAGCAAATTTTTTTTGCAAAAAACTTGTTTTATTTAAAAATTTTTATACTTTTGTGCTCTAAACTAACCATAACATTTACTAATAACCTTATGAAAACCAAAAAACTAGAATCTTCAACGAAAGGGTGGGAGATTTGCAAAAAATATAGGCGTCTTGCCAAGAGACCCACGCGTGAGGTATTACATTAATGATTGTCTAAAACCATTATCTCACATTTCTTGGAGATATTCTTATTTAAACTAAACACTGGTATCGGAATTGCAAAAACGATGAGGGTCTCTCATTGTAGAATACAGAAAACCATTTCATAAGAAAGGTATTTCTGCCATGTTTTGCAGATTTTACTCTTACTATATCTTGGTGATATGATAAGGGCAGGATTTTCGCCACTATTAGGAAAAATAAGAATCTACCCAAAAGTTTCATCAGGTAAAATTTAGAAAAAACAAAAAAACCTAATTTCATGAAAAAACAAATCTTATTAGCCTTTATATTATTATGGGGCAGTGGATTTGCACAAAATGTAGGAATCAATACAAAGACTCCTAAAGCAAACCTCCACATTAATGGAAATTTACAGATTACCAAATCCTTGTTTCTTGGGGACAATACCCTTGCCTCAGAGCCAAAAGCTACAGAAGGAAAGGATGGGTATTTTCTCATGTCTCGCGGGGAAGGCAAAAGCCCAGAATGGAAAAAAATAGAAGAAACTTTTATCCCACAAGAAGCAGGTTTCTTAAAAAGCGACAGAACAACAACTGCGGGAATAGACAACCCTGCAAAAGTGACTTTTAGCGAACACTCCTTACAATTAAACAAGTATGCTATTCCTTCGCACGATGGTTTTACAATAGTATTGCCAGGCTTCTATTATGTGACGGCGTATTTAACCTATAAAATCACCCCGAGCAATAGAAGTGAAAACAGATTAGCGGCTACATACATCTACAGAGGCGAAACAGATATTATCCATTCTACTTCAGGCTATATTACTGGTAATACCACCCATTTGAACCACGCTATAACCAAAGTTCATTATTTAAATAAAGGTGATAAGATTACTTTAAGAGGAATGTCTCAAGACCCTGCAGTATTTACAGAAGGAGGGCTTAGCCTTCAATATTTTGGAGGAAAGGAAAAAAAACAATAA
>JAUMXI010000037.1 GCA_030529185.1 Flavobacteriaceae bacterium | reverse complement strand
GTAGAAAAAATGTCAAAATCCAAATACAATGTCGTAAATCCTGATGATATTTGTGAGCAATACGGAGCAGACACTTTGCGTTTGTACGAAATGTTTCTTGGCCCGTTGGAACAGGCAAAACCTTGGAATACGGCAGGAATTACGGGCGTTTCGGGCTTTTTGAAGAAATTCTATAACCTTTATTTTGAGGGCGATACGATTGCTATTTCTGATGAAAATCCGACCAAAGAAGAGTTGAAAATATTGCATACGCTCATCAAAAAAGTGGAATACGATATTGAGCATTTTTCGTTCAATACTTCGGTGTCGGCGTTTATGATTGCCGTGAATGATTTGCAAAAAATCAAATGCAACAAACGAGCGATTTTAGAGCCGATGGCGGTACTTATTTCCCCTTACGCTCCGCACATCGCCGAGGAATTGTGGGAAGTTTTGGGACATAATGGAAGTATTTCGCGTGTGCCGTTCCCTGCTTTTGAGGAAAAATATTTGGTGGAAGACAGCAAGGAATACCCCGTGAGTTTCAACGGGAAAGTAAGATTTAAATTAACTTTTTCAGCAAGTTTAAGCAAAGAGGAAATAGAAAAAACACTATTAGAAAACGAAAAAGTTCAACAACAACTAAATGGAGCAACTCCAAAAAAAATCATCGTAGTACCTCAAAAAATCATTAATATTGTGATATAAATCAAAATAAAACCTGCCAAATAGGTGGGTTTTTATTTTGCGAAATTCTTACAGTTTAACATAATTTTTAATATTTTTATTCAGAAAATGAGATATATTATATTATTTATTCATCATTTTTTAACAAAAAATTTGCATAATAAAAATATTTGCCTTTACTTTACGCACTCAAATTTTAATTTTATAATTTAGTTTAGATATGGAAATGAATGTTTCAACTCAAGAAGAGCAACAAGTAGTTGCAAGAAAATCAGGAGGACTTAACCCTACATTTGTACTACCTATTCTTTATGTTATTGCATTAGGTATTTACTTTTTTGTATTTGGTAATCCTGGAAACTTTAAAAATGAAGGTCTATCAGGATTAACTGTGGCTACATCGGATGTACCCATGAAAGACCTTACTCCTAACGCTATCATTGGTATGATTTATTTAGGAGGTCCTGTAGTACACATCTTGGTAATGTGTATGCTTACTGTATTTGTATTTGCTTTGGAGCGTTTCTTCGTTCTTAATAGAGCTGAAGGTGCAGGTAATCTTGAAGCATTTGTTCTTAAAATTAGACAATTATTAAAAGAAAACAAAATCGAAGAAGCAAAAGAAGAATGCGACAGACAAAAAGGTTCTGTAGGTAATGTAGTAAAAGAAGCTCTTGTTTCTTACAAAGCGTTGAGCAAAGAAACTCAATTAAATAAAGAGCAAAAAATGGTGGCTCTTTCTAAGTCTATTGAAGAAGCAACTACATTAGAAATGCCAATGATGGAAAAAAACATGACCATCCTTTCTACATTAGGTACAGTAGCTACCTTGATTGCCTTATTAGGTACGGTAATGGGGATGATTAACGCGTTCTACGCTTTAGGGTCTGGTGGAGGAACACCTGATGCAGCTGCTCTATCTATCGGTATCTCCGAAGCTTTGATTAACACAGCATTAGGAATTGGGACATCTGCTGTTGCTATTATATTCTACAACTTCTTTACTTCTAAAATTGATGGGATGACATTCAAAATTGATGAAATTGCAATGTCTATCCAACAATCTTTCGCTGAAAATAATAGATAATTATTCCAGTAAATACGGAGTTTTTAGAAGTTTAATTTAAAATATAATAAGAAATGGCAAGAATCAAACCAAAAAGACATGGAGTTTTAGTTGATATGACAGCTATGACTGATGTTGCGTTCCTGCTTCTTACCTTCTTTATCTTAACAACAGAGTTCAAACAACCTGATGTTGAAGACATTGTCACTCCTTCCTCTATTTCAAAAGCAAAATTAACAGAGGGGAGCCATACAATGACCATTAGCGTAACGAAAGACGGAAGATATTATTTTTCACCAACTAATAATAACGCGGATAAAATCGCTTTATTAGAGAAAATGGGCGAAAAATACAAAGTGGAATTTAGCGATTCTGAAAAAGCTACATTCCAAAATGTACAGTTTGTTGGGGTTCCTATGGCTCAAATGAAAAAATATTTACAACTTACAGAAGAACAAAGAAAAAATGTAAAAGGAGGCTCTGTGCCGTTAGATAGCACTAACAAACAACTAATAGACTGGGTACAAACTAACTTGAAAATCAATAGAGATGCTAAACTTGCCGTAAAAGGCGACGGACAAACCTCTTATGAAAAATTGAAAGTTTTGTTTGAAGGATTGAGAGATATAGAAATGTATAAATTTGTTTTGGTAACTACAGAAGAGTAATAAAATGGCAGAAGTACAAGTACAAGAAAAAGGAGACAAAGGAGGAAAAGTACGCTCCAAAAAACAATCTACAAGAGTAGATATGACGCCAATGGTGGATTTGGGGTTTCTTTTGATTACTTTCTTTATGTTTACCACAACATTTACCAAGCCCAATATTATGGATTTAGGACTTCCTGCAAAACCAAAACCTGGGCAAAAAGTTCCAACGGCTGAGATTGATTTATCAAACTCTATTACTTTCATCGTAGCAAAAGATGATAAGTTGTTTTACCATCAAAAAGATGCAAAAGGGCTTAATTCAGAAACATTATTTGAAACATCTTACGATAAAGATGGAATAAGAAAAGTATTAGACAAAGCCAAAAAAGGAGCTAAAAGAAAAGATATCTTTACGGTAATTATTAAACCGATGGAGGATGCTAAATTTGAAAATTTTGTGGATATTCTTGATGAAATGGACATCACAGGAAACAGCAGAATTTCAATCTCAGATGTAAAACCTCACGAGAAAAGTGCTTACGAACAAAAAGTAAAAAATTAAACCCAAGAAAGTATGGCAGAAGAACAAAATAAATACAGAGATTTTGACGAACTTGTATTTGAAAATAGAAATAAAGAGTATGGTGCCTATGATTTGAGAAAAGCATATCCTGGCTATCTTACAAGAGCTTTCTTGATTGGGACTAGTATTTTTTTATTGGCAATTTTATCGGTATTTTTCATCAGTTCCTCAGAGGGTAAAAAAGGTGAAGATAAAGTAGTAGAGGTAGAGTTACTTCATCACGAAGAAATAGAAGAAGAGGAAGAGGACGAAATCTTTGAAAACAAAGTAGAGGAGCAAGTTCAATCCATACAAGATTTGGCACAGAAAGTTGATGACAACCTTCCAGAACAAGCTACTGTACAAAATTTAGAATTGACCGTAACAGACAATCCTAAAAAAGAAACAGGAGCTGCTGATAGTAAAGAAAACAAGGATATTAACTACGGCACTGAAAATAAAGAAGGAGCTAAAACAAACTTTTATCAAGGTGACCAAAGAAAAGATGGTGTAGAAGGGGGACAAGGTAATCAATCTAAACAAGAAAACACAAAAGTAGTTGATTACAAAGTAGATAATACCATACATAAAGAGGTAGATGTAGAGGCTAAATTCCCAGGAGGAGGATTGGATGGATTCAGAGCGAGAGTTCAAGAAAACTTTGATACAGAGGCTGTAGAAGGAGAAGGTATATTGACTACAACGGTAACTTTCGTAGTAGAAAAAGATGGAACAATTACTCAAGTTAAAGCAAAAGGAAATAATTCTGACTTTAATAGAGAAGCTGAAAGAGTAATTAGATCTATTAGAACGAGATGGTCTCCTGCTAAAAAAGGCGGACAGAATGTGCGTTCATACTACACCTTCCCAATGAAAATGAGATTCGAATAATCTAAAAATAAAAAGAGAAGTTAAAACTTCTCTTTTTTTATTATATTTGTGCTATGTTATACAATAGTTTATCATTAATAGCAGGAATGCTTTACATTGCAGTAGGAGTATTTGTTATCATCACCAAATCTTTTTCAGTAGAATTAGACCCCATGATAGCCAATATTTTAGGAGGACTTCTGTGCTTATATGGTGTTTTCAGAATCGTCAGAGCTATTATTCGTCTAAAAAGAAAAAACAATGATGAATAGAATTTTATTTTTTGTTTTGCTACTTCTTTTGATGACTTCTTGTAAGAAAAAAAAAGAAACGAATACTCATAACAAAGGAGAAATCACTTTGCAGTATGATGACGCCTACATTAATATAGCAGAAGCTTTAGTACATCAGTATGGAGCAACTTATCAAGATACAAAAATCAATCTAAAAGTCAGCAAAGAAGACCAAGCCTTAGAAGATTTATTGAATAAAAAGGTAGATGCCATTATTATGTCGCGAGAGCTTAACGAAAAAGAGCGAGAATATTGGGATATAAAAACTAAATTGCCTTGGCAACCTTCTTATTTCGCTGCTGATGCAGTCTGTTTCGTGGTTCATCAAAGTTCGAAAAAAAAGTTTATTTCTTTGAAGGAAATAAAAGAAACCCTCATTTCAGAAAAGAAATTTATTTTTGAGGGATATAATACGAGTAATTTTAATGCTGTGATGCAAAAATTAAACTTATCTCCAAAAGAAATGAAATTTTATAAAGTTGATGGAAATAAAGAGATAATCAAAGAAGTTAAAAAATACCCTAATAGAATAGGCGTTGTAAGTTATAACACGATTAGCAATTCGCACAGTAAAAAAATTAACTCATTAAAGGAAAATATTAAAATTCTTCCTATAAAAGTAGGAGATATATTGATTTATCCTAATAAAGAAAGTTTAAAATCGCAAGAATACCCGCTGACCAAATTATTATATTTCCTAACGAATGAACCTAAATTTGGCTTAGCTAACGGATTAATCCGATATTCTTGTACAAGCATTGGGCAAAAAATTGTAGGCAGAGAAGGGCTTCAACCTTTTTTTATATATCCGAGAACAATTAAAATAAATCAAGAATGAAAGTAGATGTTATGGCAATAGGTGCTCACCCAGATGATGTAGAATTTGGCTGTGGCGGCACTCTTCTTAAACTGATTTCCGAAGGAAAAAAAGTGGTAATTATAGATTTAACGCAAGGCGAATTAGGAACGCGTGGTACTGCCGAAACCCGAAAAATAGAAGCGGAAAATGCAACGAAATTAATGGGACTTTCCGCAAGAGAAAACCTTAAAATGAAAGATGGTTTTCTTAATAATTCAGAGGAATATCAAATGAAAATTGTGCAAATGGTAAGAAAATATCAACCCGAAATTGTTTTTTGTAATGCTTGGGAAGATCGTCATCCAGACCATGCTAAAGGTTCAAAACTGGCTTCCGATGCGTGTTTTCTCTCTGGTTTAAGAAAAATTGAAACAGAATACGAGGGTAAAAAACAAGAGACTTGGCGCCCAAAACATGTCTTCCATTATATTCAATGGAAACACATAGAACCTGATTTCGTGGTAGATATCTCCGACTTTATGGATAAAAAAATAGAAGTTTGTAAAGCTTATGAAACTCAACTTTATAACGCCAATTCACAGGAACCAATTACCCATACTGCAACCAAAGATTTCTTTGAGAGCCTAACCTATCGTGCCCAAGATTTAGGGAGATTAAGCGGTGTAGATTACGCCGAAGGATTTACCAGTGAAAGACTATTGGCATTTAAAAATTTTGATGGAATTATTTGGTAGTAATAAAAATATTAGTATATTTGCACCACAAAAATACGGTGGCTGTAGCTCAGTTGGTTAGAGCGTCAGATTGTGGTCCTGAAGGTCGCCGGTTCGATCCCGGTCAGCCACCCTAAAAAGCATATTCTTTATGAGAGTATGCTTTTTTTTATTTCTCATTAAAATCGTAAATTTGAAGCAATTAATTATTTAAAAACTATGAATTTCAGAACAGAAAAAGATACAATGGGAGAAGTGAAAGTCCCAGCTGATAAATATTGGGGAGCACAAACGGAGCGTTCCAGAAATAATTTTAAAATCGGGGAAGAAGCCTCTATGCCCAAAGAAATTATAGATGGATTTGCCTACCTAAAAAAAGCGGCTGCCTATACCAATTGTGAATTAGGAGTTCTTTCAGCAGAAAAAAGAGATTTGATAGCCCAAGCTTGCGATGAAATTTTAGCTGGAAAGCTCTACGACCAGTTTCCTTTGGTAATTTGGCAAACGGGCTCTGGAACTCAATCTAACATGAACATTAACGAGGTAATTTCTAATAGAGCAAATGTTCTAGCTGGTGGAACCTTAGGCGAAAAATCCATTATTCACCCTAATGATGATGCCAATAAATCTCAATCTTCTAACGACACTTATCCTACGGCAATGCACATCGCTGCCTACAAAAAGGTCGTTCAACACACCATTCCAGCAGTGGAAACTTTGCGAAATACTTTGGCTCAAAAGGCAGAAGAATTCAAAAATGTAATTAAGATCGGAAGAACCCACCTAATGGACGCCACGCCTATCACTTTGGGGCAAGAATTTTCGGGATATGTAGCACAATTAGATTATGGGATAAAAGCCCTAAAAAATAGTTTAGAACATTTGCGAGAATTGGCTTTGGGGGGAACTGCCGTAGGAACAGGGCTGAACACGCCCAAAGGCTATGATGTTTTGGTAGCAAAATATATTGCTCAATTTACTGATTTACCATTTATTACTGCTCCCAATAAGTTTGAGGCTTTGGCAGCACACGATGCAATGGTAGAAAGCCACGCAGGTTTGAAACAATTAGCCGTAGCTCTATTTAAAATCGCTAATGATATTAGAATGATGGCTTCTGGTCCAAGAAGCGGTATTGGCGAAATTTTCATCCCAGAGAATGAACCAGGTTCTTCTATTATGCCCGGAAAAGTCAATCCTACTCAATGTGAAGCACTTACGATGGTTTGTGTGCAAGTAATGGGGAATGACACAAGTATTTCTTTTGCAGGAAGCCAAGGACATTACGAACTCAATGTTTTTAAACCTCTAATGGCTTATAATTTCCTACAATCAGCTCAACTATTGGGTGATGCTTGTTTATCCTTTAATGAAAACTGTGCTATAGGCATTGAACCGAATCATAGTAAAATAAAAGAATTGTTAGACCAATCTCTGATGTTGGTGACGGCCCTAAACCCTCATATTGGTTATGAGAAATCTGCTATTATTGCCAAAACAGCCTACAAAAATAAAACTACCCTAAAACAAGAAGCTATTAATTTAGGTTATTTAACCGAAGAAGAATTTGATAAATGGGTAAAACCTTCGGATATGGTGTAAATTATAAATCAAATTTATCTATTGTCAAATGTTAAAATATTGTTAATGCATCTGTTTTTATAAATATTTAGCGTTTTTTTTCGTATATTTATAACATAAATTAAAACATTATGACGAAAAAAGCATTAAAAAAATTAGCGGAAGAACAAAGTAAAATCTGTGTGACAATATCACTAAACACCCACAGAACACACCCAGACAATCTACAAGATGAAATTGTCCTTAAAAATTTAATAACAGAGGCAAAAAACCGTATCTCAGAAGAATTTAAGGATACCAATGAGTTGAAAATTGTTTTAGAAAAATTAGATGCAATTTCAGAGAAAATAGATGTTAATTATCTTTTAGATAGTCTGCATATCTTCGTATCAGAAAAAACTGAAGAAATCGTACAATCAATATGGAAGGTACAAGAGAATAAAGTATATGTAGATGAGCAATTTGCAATAAAACCTCTAGTTAAAATTTTCAATAGAAGCCAAGAATACCTACTTCTTCAGTTGGCAATGAATGAAACAAAACTCTTTAAAATATTTGATGAAAGTGTAGAAGAAGAGATTCGTAATCATGTCTTCCCATTTGGAGAAACTCCTCATTTACCAAATGGAAATATACAAAAAAGTGATTCCGAATATGTTGGCAACCTATTAAAGGAGCATTTTAGAGATATAGATAAGGCTCTTGTAGATTACATCTTAACAAATGATAAATCACTGAAGGTTGTTGTGGCTACTACTGAAGAAAACTACCACGCCTTATTAGAAGCAAGTACTCGCCCAGAAACTTATATTGGAAGTTTTGAAGTTAATCATAACAAACAAGAGAATTCACCGTGGTTTTTAGCAAAACAAGCTTGGGAAGTTGCAAAAGAAAACCAGCAAAAATTGGTTGAAGAAGACATAGAAGATGCAAAAGCCTCTGTATCTCAAGGTAAATTATCTACTGATTTATTTGAAATTTATAAAGCTTCTGTTGAAGGAAACGCTGAGTTTCTTTTAGTAAATAAAGATTTTACACAACCAGCAAAAATAGTAAAAGAAAATACAATAGAACTAATAAACGATGCTAATGAACATGGAGCAATAGATGATATTGTAAGCATTATTGCTTGGGAAGTAATCTCTAAAGGAGGAAAAGCTATTTTTGTATCAAAGGAACAGTTAGGAGATTTAGGTGATATTGCTTTGAAGAAAAGATACTAATAAAAAGGTATTTTGTAATAAATTTATAACCGAAAGAATAAATAATTCTTTCGGTTTTTTCTATTTTATTATCATTCAGCTTGCATACATAAATATATTTACACTAAACATTAAAAATATTAATCATAACATGGATTAATTATTTTTTTCTTTTCATAGTTAGTTAAAGACCAAAAAAAA
>JAUMXI010000036.1 GCA_030529185.1 Flavobacteriaceae bacterium | reverse complement strand
TTCTTTGGCTTTAATAGTTTCCGACAAAGAGTATGATGAAAATGATTATATAAGAAATTTTGATAATTTTTTAAATGACCACAAAGAAAAAATTTAAAGTATCTGATTGTAAAGCTATTGATTTACCAAAAATTTACAATGAAAAAGGAAGCATCACAGTTTTAGAAAATAATAAAAGTATTCCATTTAATGTTGAGCGTGTTTATTACTTATATGACGTCCCTTCTTCTTCCGAAAGGGGAGGACACGCCCATTATGAGTTGGAGCAATATATAATCGCTGCTTGTGGTTCTTTTACCTTTATTTTAGATGATGGCACAACCCAAAAAGAAGTTTTTTTGAATAATCCCTCAAAAGCATTGCACATTAAGAAAGGCATTTGGAGGGAAATCAAGGATTTTTCCTCAGGAGCGATCTGTTTAGTCTTGGCTTCTCACACGTATGATGAAAAAGACTATATAAGAAATTACGAAGATTATTTAAAATATACGAATAATGGCTAAAATATTAATAGCAGGAGCTGGTGGAGCTCCATCAGAAGGAGTTATTCACTCTTTACTTAAGAATCCAGAAAATGAAGTTATTGGGATGGGGTCTGAACCTACTGATTTAATTTTATCAGCAGCTCATAGAAAGTATTATATTCCATATGCAAACACTCCAGAATACAAATCTTCATTACTTAAAATCTTGAATAAAGAGAAACCTGATTTGGTTCACTTCCAGAACGATTTGGAAATCTACCACGCTTCATTAATTCGTAAAGAAATACTAAAACAAGGAGTGAAACTCTTTATGCCTGAACACAATGTAATAGACATCTGTGTACATAAGTTTAAGTCATACGAGAAATTTTCAGAAGCGAGAATAAAAGTTCCTAAAAATATGATGATTCATAATGAAAATGATCTGCGTAAGGCTTTTGATAATTTAGCAAATAACGAGGGGAAAATTTGGTTAAGGGCTAGTTCTATCGGTGGCGGTGGAAAAGGTTCTTTACCCACGAATGATTTTAATTTAGCAAAATCTTGGATAGATCATTATAAGGGATGGGGAGATTTTGTTGCTGCTGAGATACTTACAGCAAAAACAGTCACATGGCTTTCCATATGGCATGAAGGAGAATTGAAAGTTGCACAAACTCGTTTACGAAGCGGTTGGACACATGGTAATCGAACAATTTCTGGAATAACAGGTGTAACAAAGGTTGGCATTACAACAGAGTCGGAGGAGGTTAACAAAATTGCGATAAGTTCAGTTCATGCTGTATCTAAAAAACCTCATGGAATTTTTGGAGTTGATATGGCTTATGACGATGAAGGAATCCCTAATCCGACAGAAATTAACATTTCACGTTTCTTTACAACAATACGCTTTTTTACAGAAGCAGGACTAAATATGCCCGAAATATTTAAGAAACTAGCTCTTAATGAGGGATTGCAGCCCATAGAAAAAAAAATAAATCCTTTACCTAATAATTTAATGTGGGTTAGAGGAATGGATGTTTCTCCAAGACTGGTGAATGAAAATACAATAAAATCAGAAATAACTTTTCTATGAAAAAGATAGCATTAACAGGAGCAACAGGGTTTATTGGTAAAAATTTACTAAAATCCTTGATAGTGGAGTATGGTCATGAAAATATCTTATTAATTGCCTCAAAGAAAAATCTACAGATTGACACAATAGTTTACAATAAGGATTCTAAGAAGTTCGCTACTAACGAGAAAATAATGGCCGAGGTGGTGATACATGTTGGAGCTTACACTCCTAAGTCAGTTGAAGAAGCAAACAATGTAGAGGCTTGTAATTCGAACATTAGTTTCACTGCTGAATTGATTAAGCATATTGACGAAAAACAATGTAAAAAAATAATCTATATCAGCACATTAGATGTTTATTCTACAGTAGGCACTAATACAATAAACGAAAACTCAATTATCAACCCGTCTACACTATACGGTGATTCCAAGTTATATTGTGAAAAAATGATTTCATTTTACTCAAAAAAATTTGGGATTTCATTTTTAAATTTGAGATTAGGACATATTTTCGGCAAAGGGGAAGAAAAATACCATAAAATAATTCCAGTAACAATTCAAAAAGTTTTAGAGGGAAATCCTGTTGAAATATATGGTGATGGCTTAGCTATCAGAAGTTTTCTAAATGTTCAAGATGTTGTAACCGCAATATCCAATGCGATAAAAACGAATGTCAGTGTAAATACAATAAACGTAGTTTCAGAAAACTCTATAACGATCAAAGATTTAGTTAATAAAATCATTTCATTTTCGGGACAAACAATAGCAGTTAAACACATAGAAACAAAAGTGCCGAATAAAAATTTTATCTTTGATGCAACTTTATTAAAAAAATATTTATTACCTAAAGAGCGTAATTTTGATATTGCTCTGAAGGAAGAATTTGACTATGCTAAAGAGTTATGAACATTGTATTTGATTTAGATGGAACCTTGAGTTGCTGTAAAAAGAGAATATACAATCTATTTGATTATTTGGTTAAAGATTCTGAAATTTCCTACGAATCATACTGGACATTAAAATTTGCTAATCTAACAAACCAAGAAATTTTAAAGCGTTATTTCCGCTATTCACAGCAACAAACAGATACTTTCACAAAAGAGTGGATGAACTTAATAGAATCCCCGCTATTCATAGCTTATGATTCTTTATTCGATGATGTAGAAGGGTTTCTAAAAAGTATAACTAAAAAAGCAAATTTATATGTCTGCACCGCAAGGCAATCAAAGAATGGTACACTGGAGCAATTAGGAAGTTTTGGAATTTTACCTTTTTTCAAAGGAGTTTTGGTAACCGAGCAAAAAAAAACAAAGACTGAACTGATTGTAGAAAACATCAAAGACATTTCTTCAATAGATTGGATTATTGGAGATACTGGACACGATATAGAAACAGGAAAGAAATTAGGGATTAATACTTGTGCAGTCTTATCTGGCATAATGAATCAATACAATATAGAACATTATAAACCAACAAAAGTTGTAAACAAAGTAACAAATTTTAAGCTATAAGTTATGATACAGTTTCTGGATTTAAAATCGGTAAACAATCAATATAAAGAGGAGCTTATTGAAGCCTGTTCAAGGGTAATCAACTCAGGCTGGTACATAACAGGAAAAGAACTGGAGGCTTTTGAAAAAGATTTTGCTACCTATTGTGGAACAAAATTCGCTCTTGGTGTGGCTAATGGCTTGGATGCACTTATATTGATACTTCGTGCTTGGAAGGAGATGGGCAAAATACAAGAAGGAGATGAAATTATCGTACCTTCTAACACTTATATTGCCAGCATTTTAGCTATTACAGAAAACAGACTTAAAGCCGTTTTGGTAGAGCCTGACATCAACACATACAACATAGACCCCTCTAAAATTGAGAAGGCAATCACCTCGAAAACAAAGGTTATTTTACCCGTACATTTATATGGGCAATTGGCTCCGATGCCCGAAATTATGGCAATTGCCAAAAAATATGGCTTATTGGTTTTGGAAGACTCCGCACAAGCACACGGAGCAAGTGTTGACGGTAAAAAAGCAGGAAATTGGGGAGATGCTTCAGGTTTCAGTTTCTATCCCGGAAAGAATTTAGGAGCTCTGGGCGATGCAGGAGCAATCACGACAAATGATCAAAATTTGTATGATATGCTTAAAGCTCTACGAAACTATGGTTCACATCAAAAATATCATAACTTAGTAACAGGAGTTAACAGTCGTTTGGACGAAATACAAGCTGCGATGCTTTCGGTAAAATTGAAATTTCTGGACAAGGAAACCTGCCATCGCCGAAAAATTGCTAACCTATACCTGAAAGAAATACAAAATCCATTGATAGAACTTCCTTTGAGTGATATTGATGCTGAAACCTATTTGCAACACGTTTGGCATCTTTTTGTGGTTCGTGTTACTAATAGGGAAAAATTTCAGCAACATCTGACCGATAATGGCATTCAGACGCTAATACATTATCCCATTCCTCCACACAAGCAACAGGCTTATAAAGAATGGAATTCTTTGAGTTTGCCCATATCAGAAAAAATTCATAGTGAGGTCATTAGCCTTCCTATGAGTCCGACACAAACTTTGGAAGACACTGAAAGGGTGGTTAGAATAATTAACTCATTCTCAGAATGAAGGAGTCAAAAGCAGAATACAAGGAAGTTTTCAAATCCACCGGATTATTTGCTGGTTCACAGATTATTATTGTTATCATTGGTCTTTTGCGTTCCAAAATAATAGCTCTGTGGTTAGGAACTACCGGATTTGGCATATTCAGCCTTTTAAATGCACCCATACAGTTAATAAGTTCTATAACAGGGTTAGGACTTACATCAAGTGCCGTACGAGACATCGCATTAGCCAAAGAAAAAAAAGACAACACGAAAGTAAGCAAAGCATATGCTATTTTAAGTAAATGGACGTTGCTTTCCGGAGGATTAGGAGTGGTTGTTGCCACAATATTATCTCCTTTATTAAGCTATTGGTCTTTTGGGAATTATGAGTACACTCTTGTTTTTGTATATTTGTCAATAACGCTACTACTAACTACCTTTAACAACGCACAATTGGCGTATTTGAGGGGAATGAGGTTTATTCCTGCTTCAATTAACAGCTCTATATTAGGTGCTTTTTTGGGCTTGTTATTATCCATACCTTTGTACTACTTTCTGGGAGAAAATGGGATTGGCATTGCAATATTAGTTACCGCTGTGGCAACCCTTTTCGCTACCAATCTTTTCTTTAAGAAAGTCTCTTCTCCAAAGGTAACCATATCTTGGAATGAGGCATTTGTGCAGGGGAAAGATATGGTAAAATTAGGAGTGGTTATGGCATTAGGGGGACTAATATCTCAACTGGTCGCTTACCTAATCGTACTGGTTATTCGCACATTAGGAAATATGGATGAAGTAGGGCTGTATAATGCAGGATATTCATTAACCACACAGTACGCAGGGCTTATCTTTTCTGCTATTTTGATGGATTATTTCCCTCGTTTATCAGCCGTAAGTAACGACAATTCAAAACTCAAAGACGTTGCAAATCAACAAGGAGAGATAACTATTTTGTTATTATCGCCCTTTTTATTGTTTTTCATACTGGTATTGCCTTTTGCTGTAAAAATTCTTTTCAGTACGGAGTTTTTAAGTGTCGTTACATTAGCCAGATTTATGGCGTTAGGAATGTTTTTCAGGGCTCTATCTTGGATTATCTCATTTATTCCCGGAGCAAAGGGGGATAATAAAATGTTTCTGTTTTTTGAAATTTTTTCTTGTACAATTTATTTTATACTGAGTTATTTTGGCTATCGCTTTGGGGGGCTGACAGGAGTTGGCATTGCATTTTTGATACAATATATTGTTTATTGGCTTGTTATATATGCAATTGCAAACTCAAGATACAAATATTCTATCGGCAAAAGTTTTTTTAAAATTATTTTTACACAATCCGTTCTAATTTCATTTTCAGTATTTTTTTTATACTACCCCAACAATTACAACTGGATATCCATATTATTGCTTTTCATATCGTTATACTATTCTTTTATAGAACTTAATAAGAGAATAAACATTACGGCTTTTTTTAAAAAATACAAAAAATGACAACAATAAAGCATTCAATCGTAGTTATTACATACAATCAAGAAGAATTTCTGCCCATAGCTTTAAATTCTGTTTTTAACCAATCGGTTACCCCATTTGAAGTTATCATTAGTGATGATTGTTCCACCGATAAAACTTGGGAAATTATTATGGAATATTATCACAAATATCCAGATATTATCAAACCTATAAAACAGGAAAAAAATCTGGGTGTTTTTCAGCATATAAACAGCTTGAAGTCCTTACCTACTGGTGATGTAATATCTCTACTCGCTGGCGATGACCTGTACAAAGCAGGTATGTTAGAAGCCTTTAATAAAAAAATCAACGAAAACAATCTTAACCCCTCTGACAAATGGTTGCTAATAAGTAATGCCATAGATTTATATCCTGATGGTAAAGAGCTCATATACAACAACTACACATATCGTAACAAAAACTTATTCAAAGTAAAATTACGTTATGCTCTAAATTTCAGAGAAACTGGGTTCAGCAAAGCACTTTGGAAAGAGATTTCTCCCATTAGGTTAGATTTGGGATATCACGCCGATTGGCTATACACTATTGACCAAATAGAGAAAAGCGACGCTTTTTACTTCATAGATAAAGCCTTCCCTGTATACAGATTAGGGGTTGGAGTAGTTTCGAAATCAAAACGAGAACAATTATTGATTTCCCGAATAAAAGTAGTTGATGTTATCCTAAAAAAATATGAACATAAATTAGACCAAAGTGATAAAAAATATCTGAATAAAGAAAAATACTTAAATGAATATCTACTCAATCCTACTTTTTTAGGTTTTTTAGGTAGTTTATTTCATATCATAATCAATTGTAATAATTACGAAAATAAAAATATTTTAATCAATGATTTGAAAGGATGCTTCTTCTTTATAGGGAAAATAAAACGTATTTTTAAGAAGCAATAATCTGAGTTTTTATGAAAATACTACACATAAACACAACCGATATAGAAGGAGGAGCGGCAAGAGCTGCCTATCGTCTCCATAAAGCCTTGCTTGAAGCTGGAATAGATAGCAATATGTTGGTACAAACAAAAAAAAGTGACGATTATACCGTAAAAACTATTTTTAAATCAAAAATAGGGAAAATTATCAGTATCTTACGTCCCTTTTTAGATGTACTTCCACTAAAAATTTTCTATAGAAATAGAACTAAAACCCCTTTTTCACCAGCTTGGGTACCTTTCAGTAAAGTCGTTACTAGAATTAACGAATTAAACCCTGATATTGTTCACCTACATTGGATAGCAGGAGGAATGCTACCAATAGAAGATTTAGCTAAAATTAAAAAAACTATTGTTTGGACATTGCATGATATGTGGGCTTTTACGGGAGGCGAACATATTGATGAAGGACAAAGACATTATATAGAAAATTGTGGGAATTCAAAAGTTTTAAACTCAGGAAAGGAAAAAGACCTAAGTAGGAAAGGTTGGGAGCGAAAAAAAAAGACATATCAAAAAATACAAAATTTGGTTATTGTTAGTCCAAGCAAATGGATGTATGATGAAGCAAGAAAAAGTTCTTTACTGAGAAGTAAGAGGCACATTCATTTGCCTAATATTCTTGACACCAAAATTTTCAAGCCAATCAATAAACAAATAGCCAGAAGCTTATGGAATATACCTAAAGACAAAGAAATTATTATTTTTGGAGCAATAAGTGCAACAAGTGACCCAAACAAAGGCTATGATTTATTAAAGGAAGCCATAAAATGTTTACAAATAGAAAATCTTGAGATTATTATTTTTGGTAGCTCTACTCCCAAAAAAGAAGAACAATTAAACTATAAAGTTACATATATTGGTCGACTATACGACGATATAAGTTTGGTCACGCTATATAGCTCTGCCGATGTCATGATTGTACCTAGCAAACAGGAAAACCTTCCACAAACTGTTACGGAAGCTATGGCTTGTGGCGTGCCTGTAGTAGCGTTTAATACAACTGGGATACCTACGATTATTGACCATAAAATAGATGGGTATTTGGCTTCTCCGTTTGATAGTGAGGATTTAAAAAATGGAATAGAGTGGGTTTTAAACAATGAAAATTATGAACAGTTGTCAAAAAATGCTCGTGATAAAATTGAGAGGTGTTTTTCTGACGATGTTTTAATACCCAAATACATAGAACTCTACAAAAGTATCATCAATGAAAATTAATAGTCCTTTAGTTTCAATTGTTACTGTATCATTTAATGCCGTAAAAACCATTGAACAAACCATTTTATCTGTAATCAATCAAACCTATCCTAACGTCGAATATATTATCATTGATGGAGGAAGTACCGATGGTACAGTTGATATTATCAAAAAATACGAAGATAAAATTGCCTATTGGGTTAGTGAACCAGATAAGGGAATTTATGATGCTATGAATAAAGGTATAGACAAAGTAACTGGGGAATGGATAAACTTTATGAATGCAGGAGATGAATTTTACAACAATGATGTTTTGAATAAATTTTTCACAGCAAATAATCTAAAAGAAGTTGATATAATATACGGAAATATGATTGTTCTTTTTCCTAAAAAGACCTCTTTAAAAAAACCTTTACCAATAAATCATCTAGAGAAAGGAATGCCTTTTTGTCACCAAAGTACTTTCATTAAAAGCAACCTCCACAAAAAGCATTTGTTCAACACAACTTATAAAATATGTGCTGATTATAAATTCTTTTTTGATATATATAATAAAGGTGCAAAGTTCAAATACAAAGACGTCATTGTGTCAAAATTTCTGTATGGGGGACTATCATCATCTTCTGCCTTAGATTTGTTGATCGAAGAAAGACATATTTCAGGAAAAAAACATAACAGATATTTTCTCAACAAGTTCTTGAAAGAATTATTGTTGGGTCGATTTTATGAAATTTACAGAAAATACATATAATGATATATTTCATTTTATATTTATACTTTTTTTATCTCTCTGTTATTCAGTTAATTTATAAGCAAGCATTTAAAATTATAACAATTTTCTCAATGCTATTACTTATATTTTTGGCAGGCATTAGAGTCAATACAGGAATAGACTATCTTGCTTATTTAGATATTTGGAAAGCAATATCTCCTATTTCTAGGATCTCTACTTTTCAAATGATTGCAGTAGAGCCTGGATTTGTTTTTCTTGTTTCATTTATAAAATTGTTCACAGCAAAATCACTCTATTTTTTCCTTGTTTGTGCTTTTTTATCTATTTTTCCAATGTACTTAGGATTAAAAAGAATGGATATAAAATATATGTTTATATCATTTTTTATTTATCTGTTGGTATTTTACCTTACCTATCCTTTTAATGGTATGCGACAGGGAATAGCAATGGGTATTTTCATCTTTTCTTTACCTTTCATATTTAAAAATAATTTTTTTTATTTAATTTTATTGGGAGCGCAAAAAATTTTATTAAAACAAGCGACTGTATCAAAACCACCTGAATCATTAATCCAAGCCACTT
>JAUMXI010000035.1 GCA_030529185.1 Flavobacteriaceae bacterium | reverse complement strand
CTTTTTTATGCAAAATACCATAATTAACTGATTTACAAATTGAAAAAATTAAAATAACAAACTATATCGCAATATAAATAGGACATATATACTGAGATAACAAGTATTATATAGGGTTTAGCTTTAACAAAAAACATTATATTTATGTATTTTTCACTCAAATCATTTAAAATATCATTTTAAATATTAATTTTGTACTTTATATATTCTAAACATGCTAGAAAAAAAAGAACACATATACGAAAAAGTCGTTCTGGTAGGCTTGATTACAAAGGAGCAAGATGAAGATAAACTCACAGAATATTTAGATGAACTAGAATTTCTCGCTTATACCGCTGGAGCAACTGTGGAGAAAAGATTTACTCAAAAACTATCACCACCTGATTCTAGAACTTTCGTAGGAAAAGGCAAAATGGAAGAAATCCGTGATTTTGTCAAAGAAAATGAAATAGGAACGGTAATTTTTGATGATGAACTTTCCCCTTCTCAGCTTAAAAACTTAGAGCGAGAAATGGAGGTAAAAATTTTGGATAGAACCAATCTCATTCTAGACATCTTCGCCCAGAGAGCCCAGACTTCTTATGCTAGAACACAGGTAGAACTCGCACAGTATGAGTACCTATTGCCTAGGCTAACACGAATGTGGACGCACCTTGAAAGACAGCGAGGAGGAATTGGGATGCGTGGACCTGGGGAAACCGAGATAGAAACCGACCGCCGTATTATCCGTGATAGAATTTCTTTGCTTAAAGATAAGCTAAAAACCATTGACAAACAAATGGCTACACAAAGAAACAATCGTGGAAAAATGGTAAGGGTAGCACTGGTAGGCTATACCAATGTAGGTAAATCTACACTCATGAATGCTCTTTCTAAATCAGAAGTTTTTGCAGAAAATAAGCTATTCGCCACTTTGGATACCACCGTGCGTAAGGTGGTAATTGGCAATTTACCTTTTTTACTTACGGATACAGTAGGATTCATCAGAAAACTTCCTACTCAACTGGTAGAATCCTTTAAATCCACACTGGACGAAGTCCGTGAAGCGGATTTACTGATTCATGTAGTAGATATTTCTCACGAAAGTTTTGAAGATCATATCGCATCAGTAAATCAAATTTTGCAAGAAATAGATGCCCATAGAAAACCAATGATCATGATTTTTAACAAAATAGATGACTTCTCCTATGAAAAGAAAGATGAAGATGACCTTACCCCTATTACCAAAAAGAATATTTCCTTAGACGAATGGAAAAAAACTTGGATGGCAAAGAGTAAATTCCCTACCGTGTTTATTTCTGCCCTCACCAAGGAAAACTTCCCTGAAATGAAGAAACTCATCTATGATGAAGTACTAAAAATTCATATTTCTCGTTTTCCTTATAATGACTTCTTGTTTGAATACTATGATGATGAAAATTAAAACTCTCTTTTTTGAGAGTTTTTTTATTTAAAAGCCTGTTATTTTTTTTCATAAATCATTGTATATTTGCGTATTAACTCATAAAAACATTCAAAAAATGAGCCATTCACACGACGGACATTGCCATTCGGTGGCAAGTTTAGACAATATCAACCGAGCGTTTTATATCGGTATCGGAATGAATTTAATTTACACAATAATGGAATTCATCGTCGGATTTCGTATCAATTCCTTAGCTTTAATTTCCGATGCGGGGCATAATTTGAGCGATGTTGCCAGTTTAATCATCTCTCTTATCGGAATGAAATTGGCACAAAAAGCAAGTACCCGAGCCTACACTTACGGGTACAAAAAGGCTTCCATTTTGGCATCGCTTATCAATGCGATTTTACTGATTTTCATCGTGATAAAAATCGGTATTGAAGCCATAGAACGCCTCAATGCACCTCCTGAAATGACAGGAAATGTTATTATGATTACGGCAAGTATTGGGGTGATTATCAATACCATTTCGGCGTTTTTGTTTTACAAAGGACAAAAATCGGACATCAATATAAAAGGGGCGTTTTTGCACTTGTTGGTTGATGCGTTGGTATCGGTTGGAGTGATTGTTTCAGGGGTAATTATCTATTTCACAGGGTGGGATATGGCTGATGTGGTAACGAGTTTAATCATTGCCATAGTGATTTTATTTTCCACTTGGGGACTTTTAACCGAAAGCGTGAAACTGATTTTAGACGGCGTTCCACAACAAATCCATTCCGAAAAAATCCGTCAAATTTTCCAAAATCATCCGCAAATCGTGTCAATTCATCACCTGCATTTGTGGGCATTGAGTAGCAGTGAAAACGCACTTACGGTGCATTTGGTGGTGCAAGAAGGCATTTCTCCAACGCAAATAAAAGCAATGAAAAAAGCTCTCCGCCACGATTTGTTGCACCAAAACATTCATCACGCTACCTTTGAAATGGAGTATCCGAACGAAAATTGCCCTCACACCCAGTGCTACACTCCGTAATCCGCTCCACCAATTACTATATTGAAGGGGATTTAAATCAATGAAATTGAATTTGCATTAAAAATATTAAAATTATGTTAAAAAATGGGGGGGGGTAAAATTATTTTATATTTGTAGTGAAATTTTATTTTTAAAATAATTTAATGGAAATCAAATCCTTAATAAAACAAAAATTGATAACAGACTACAAAGTTTAAAAAACAAAATAGTATTTTGTATTACATGGTAATTTTAAATTCATATATTTGGATTAGAAAATAACTGAGAACTTAACTAAAATATCACAATATGAAAAAACAGATTATCATTTTATCCCTTTTGGCGTCGGCACTAGGATACGCACAGGAAGAGAAAAAAGACCAAACTTCCGAAACAAAAAACATCAAGGAAGTGACCATTAAAAAAACAAAAAAAGCCATTGAACAAAAAGCTGACCGCACCATTTTTGACTTCTCTGAGCAGGAACATCTCAACACGGGAACCGCAATGGAAGGCATCAAAAAACTACCAGGGTTGATGAGTTCCGACCTTACGGGAATGTCTTATCAAGGGAAAAACCTCGCCGTGTATATGGACGGAAGACCGCTCAACATCAATAGTACAGAGCTTTCTGCGTTTTTAGATGGTCTGCCTGGGAATGCCATTGACAGGATAGAAATCATCACCAACCCTGGGGCGGAATACCCAGCAACAGGCGGTGGGGCGATACTCAACATCATTACATCGAGAACGGCAAAAAACTACTTAACCGCTACTTATTCAGGGAATTATTCGTTTAGTAATTATGATAAACTTCGCCACAGAACCAATCAAAATATTTTATTAAATGCTAAAAATCAATGGTTTGGGTGGCAACTGAACACAGGAGTAAATTATAATGAAAATATGGATAATTCAAAAATGGGGGATTTTAACCAGGCTTTTTCAGACAATAGAGCAAGGGGCTATTTTTTGAGGTCGGCACTTAATTTTCATTTGGGAAAAGACCGACTTTTGCTCAACTACAACCTCAACCACAATAACAACAATGGGCAGGTAGATGGCTTTGGGAAAATCAACCATTTGGCGTTTGAAAGATACGATGCCGTGCAGAACAAAAACCTCCGACACGAGGCGGTGGCAACTTACCAAAAACGCTTTGATGACCCAAGTAAAAGGTTAGATTTCAAACTATCATACAATAATTTTAATAGAAACTTTGAGCAGGAAAATCAGTTCTTTAGATTAAATTCTGTTGAGAGCAAACAACCGCTTTATCACACGAACTCCAATTCCAAATCGGCGGAATTTAGAATTAATTACTCTCAAGATGTTCCTCTTTTAGATAAAGGAAAAATCCATATTGGTGGGCTTTACGAACGATTGAGCCTAACAACCACGGGGCTTGATGTCAAAAATTTAGATTATCAAAGGCAAACGATTGCTTCCTTTGCAGAGTTGCAAACGAGTAAGGGGAAATTTGACTTCACACTGGGCGTTCGTGGCGAAGATTATGACATTGGCGGAATTACCTATAATACTAAAAATAAGAAATATGAAGATTTGAAGCCCTTCAAGCAATACCGATTTTTCCCCAATGCAAGTGTGCAGTATAATTTCTCACCAATGATGAATATGGCATTGAATTATAACAAGAAAATCTGGTTACCTCGTGTTAATCAGCTTAATCCCAATGCAAGAGAGTATGCCAATGACACTTTTGCCAATGTAGGAAACGCTAATCTTCAACCTAATATTTATGATAATTTTGAGGCGAAATTTACGGCATTTAATTATCTCTTTGTAAGTTATACTTTGGGATTGGAAGAAAATGATATGTTAGATAGATTTGTGAGAGATGGCGACAAAGTTTTGATGATTAATACCAACCTTCCTTCTACCAAAACGCATAACTTTTCGGTGGGCGTGCCTTTTCCGTTGGCAATTTTCAAGCATTCGTTTAAGGAAATGATGAGTATGCACCCCGATAAATTGAACTTGATTTATTTTGTTCTTGCTTACCAAAAACAAGATATTCCAGACTTTAAAACTAATGGGTTTTTATACCTAAATGCCAATGGGAATTTGAGTTTGCCACAGGGGATTAAGTTTAATTTCAATTATACGATAATGCCTAAAAATGGGAATTATTATTACTACAAACTCCTTGAACCATTGGGACACACGCTCAACCTTACGCTCTCCAAAAAATTCTTGAAAAACCAGCTGAATGTATCGCTATTTGCCAATGATGTGTTTGATACGAATCGTGGCGTGATAGAAGCAAATGGCATTCAACCACCTGTGCTTGTGAATTTTAAAAATAATTCGCGTAGTTTTGGTATCTCAGTAAATTATAAAATTCCAACCCGAAATAAACTTGCCAAAGAAGACCCAAATCTGCTCCTTAAAGAACAACAAGAGGAAAGCAGTGGGTTGATGAAATAAAACCAAAAAAGGTCTCAAATTTGAGACCTTTTTCTATTTTTTAAGATTAGTTTAAATCAAAAGCAAGCCCTAATTGAAAGGTAAATTGATTATTCAAATAGTCGTATCTTTTCGGTTCAGTGTTATATCTCGCCAAAGGAAAAGCTATTTCCGAGTACACTCCCAAGCCTTTCTGGAAAAAGTATCTCGCCCCTATGTGAGCACCGAAATTTTTCAAACTCAAATCCAAACCTGGGTAAATATCAATCTGAGGGGATAAATTCATCACACGCCCTAAGTGCGTATTAAATCTCGCCTTAATGTCTATTCTATCTCCAAATTTCGCCTTCGTATCTCCTATTAATTTAGAAGAAATAAGATAACCTGCTTGTGCTCCAAAAGAGATGCTTTCCCCGAAACCATAATCTCCTCCAAAGGCAATTCCTGTTCCTCCATCTTGAATATTCAGCCCTACATAGCCTCTTATATCATCTCTTCCTGTAAAGGATTCTTGAGCTGAAAGCATGGTCGTAGCTGACAATAATAATCCTGCAATGATTGTTTTCATATCTATTATAAATTTTCAGCAAAAATAATTATTTGTTATAAAACTCAAAATAATTAAAAGCAAAATCTTATTTCATTTCAGAGATTACATTAATTGCCTCTTTGAGATAAATATCTTTTTTCAAATTTTTAACCCAAGATTCATTTTTCTTAGCAAAAACCTCATCTTTTTTGGCTCTCTCTTGCTCATCTTTATGGAGTTCAAATTTCAATTGATTATCATATTTAGATAAGGATTTGAATTTTTTAATTTGTTGTTTTCGGGATTTCATCAGGTCATTAAACTTATGGATGTTCAATGTAATTTTTTCTTCTTTACTTAGTTTTTCTCTCCATTTTGCAGATTCTTGAAGAAGCTGATATTCATTATTTTCCTCTAATCTTTTGGTACTATTCTTTTTTAACAATTCTAAATCAAACAAATTCAGGGGTTCGTATTCTGCCGATGGTATTTGATCCCAAGGCAAGAAATGGTCTCTGTATCGTTCTCCTACTTCAGCATAAGTCATAAAATCATTCATTACCAAATCTGCTTCAACTCCTTTTAGCTGGGTAGATTTTCCGCTAATTCTATAAAATTTTTGAATCGTTAGTTTTAAAGCTCCAAAATCATCATTTTTTTGCAAAAAACGATTCAACTCTACGAAAGTTTGCACAGAGCCTTTTCCGAATGAGTGTGGCGAACCTATGACGACTCCTCTTCTATAGTCTTGCAAGGCACCCGCCAAAATCTCAGATGCTGAAGCGGATAATTCATTCTGCATTAATACCAAAGCTCCTTCCCATACAGGTTCGTTGGTCTTATTATTCAGCACATTAATTCTTCCTTCGCCATCTTTCACTTGTACCACAGGACCATTTTTCATAAATAAGCCCATAATATCTACGACTTCTGTCAAGGAGCCTCCTCCATTACTTCTTACATCAAGAATAATTCCTTTAACATTTTGTTTTTTCAATTTCAAGATTTCAGCTTTTACATCATCGGAAGCATTTCTTCCTTTTGCATCTTCAAAATCAACATTAAAACTTGGCAAATAAATATAGCCGTATTTTTCTCCTTTTGGAGAATCAACCACAATGCTTCTTGCAAAGGTATCTTCAATAGAGACTTCTTCGCGAATGAGCTTCACCTCTTTTACGCTTCCATCTTTTTTCTGTAAGGTAAGCACTACTTCTGTGCCTTTTTCCCCACGAATGAGTCTCACCGCTTCTTCTACCAACATTCCTACCACATTGGTATGCTCGGCGTCGGGCTTGGCTTTTACCTTTAAAATCTTGTCGCCTTCGGAAATTTGTTTAGACTTCCAAGCGGGAGCACCTACTACTAGTGGTCCCATATAAAGATAGCCTTTCTTCTCTTGAATTTGTGCTCCAATTCCGATGACTTTTCCTTTAAAATTACTATCAAAATCTTCCTTATCCTTTGGAGAAAAATAATTGGTGTGCAAATCAAAAACCTCAGTATAAGCATTCATATAAACGCTAAACCAATCCATTTTCTTTCTCTTTTTTAATCTTTTAAACATATGAGAAATAAGGTCTTTAATTTCTTCCTTTGCTTTGATTTTTTTCTCTTCCAAAGGCAATTCCTTTACATTAATAGTATCTTTCAATTTATGAGCAATTACAGAATCTCTTTTTTTCTTTTGAGCTTCTTCTTTGCTGGTCATTGTTTCTATTTCTTGCAAAATATTATACTTAATGAATCTTTTCCACTCTTGGTAAAGTTCTTCTTTATTGGCAGGATGTTTCTTTAGTTTTGACTCTAAAATCAACTCCTCGTCTTCCTCCAAATCAATAGGTTTGCTAAGTATATCTTGAGTAATTTCGTCAATTTCTTCGACACGCTGGTAAAGTTTATCTATGGTTTGATTATAGAAACCCAAATTTCCTTCATCTAAATATTCATCTAATTTATTTTTATGCTTAACAAATTCGTCCATATCCGATTGCAAAAAATAACGCTTGGCAGGGTCAATAGATTCAAAATATTTGTCATAAACCTGACGAGAATAGGCGTCATTTATCGGTTTGGGGCTATAATGTAAATACGAAAGTGCATTTTTGATATGAACCATTATCATCTGCATCTTTTCATCATCATTTTTAGGAGCGTTAAAACAAAATATTAACGACATTAGTGGTGCCAAAAACAATATTTTCTTCAACTTGGCAAATTTCTTAAACATTATTTTAATTTTTATTTTTTAATCTTCAAATGTAATATCTTATTTGTATTCTAACCTAATTTTTCAATTATTTTTATTAAAAATTTTAATTTAAATATAATAAACAAAGTTGATAATAACAAAATTTATTATATTTGTATCACGAAAATCAAATTATAAAATGATAATGATGAACATTAAGAAACTGAAAAACTCTTTCTCATTGCCTTATTGGTAAATTGTTTCAACAATATCAACACATTGAAAAAAACTATAACAATATAATAAAAGGCGTTCCCCGAAAAGCCTACAACAGAGTAGGGAAAAACTAAAAAAATTTAATTATAATGAAATCAATGAGTAAATGGGCATTAGTGCTAATGGGAGTACTAGTGCTATCGCAATGCAAAAGAGAAGACGGAGTAAGCAATAAACAGCAACCTACTCCACCTAACACCGAGCAACCAACCCCGCCGAAAGATAATACGCCTACTCCTCCTTCGGGGGAAACGCCTACTCCTCCCAATACTGGAGAGCCTACTCCTCCTAATACAGGACAACCAACACCTCCTTCAGGCGAAACGCCTACTCCTCCTAATACTGGACAGCCTGTCTCTAACGACCCTGCCAATATAGAAAAAATATTTGTAGAAGGCGGTAGCTTTAAGATGGGAAGCCCTGATGGAGAGGGAGAAGAAAACGAACGCCCACAACATAATGTGACCCTCAAGAGCTTCTACATCAGTAAATATGAAATCACAAACGCTCAGTTTGCAGAGTTTTTGAATAAAGGTCGCTTTCAAGGAAGAGTATACAACGGTCTTGATATAGAGTATAAAGACGGAAAATGGGTTCCTGGTAAAAATAAAGGAAATCTCCCTGTGGTAAATGTGCCTTGGCATGGAGCAAATGCCTATGCAGAATGGGCTGGAGGAAGACTTCCGACAGAAGCAGAGTGGGAATATGCAGCAAGAGGAGGAAAGAAAAGCGAAGGCTTTATTTATTCAGGAAGCAATAATCCAGATGATGTTGCTTGGCACTTAGGAAATTCACAAAGCAGTGCTCAGCCTGTAGGTACAAAAAAAGCCAATGAACTCGGAATACACGATATGAGCGGAAATGTTTTAGAATGGACATCAGATTTTTACGCTCCATATCCTTCGGAAGACCAACACAATCCAGAAGGACCAAATACAGGTTATTCTCGTGTATATCGTGGAGGTAGTTTCCGTAATACTTCTGCATTATCTAGAGTTGCGAGACGCTTCCATTTTAGCCACAACTACACTATTGGTTTCCGTGTAGCTTTCTCTGAAAATAAAAAATAAACCAAAACATAAAATTTAAAAAAGATCGCTATATGCGGTCTTTTTTATTACATTTGCATTAATTTACAGAAACAATATGCAGAGAAAACCACTTATTTTAGTCACCAATGATGATGGCATCACCGCCCCAGGAATAAGAAAACTCGTAGAGATAATGAACGAAATTGGCGAAGTGGTAGTCGTTGCCCCAAATTCTCCACAGAGTGGAAAAGGACATGCCATTACCATCAACTCTACCCTAATGCTGGAAGAAATAACAATGGAAGGCGTTCAGCGAGATTTTTCGTGTAGTGGAACCCCCGTAGATTGCGTAAAAATGGCATTGGATAAAGTTCTGCCTCGCCGACCAGATTTGGTAGTTTCAGGCATCAATCACGGAGCGAATTCTTCTATCAATGTGATTTATTCAGGGACTATGTCCGCTGCCGTAGAAGCAGGTGTAGAGGGACTCCCCGCCATAGGTTTTTCTCTTTTGGATTTTAGTTTTGAAGCCGACTTTGACCAAGCCAGAGATTTCATTAAAGAAATTACTCTTAAAACCTTGAAAAACCCAATGCCAGAGGGAATCGTCCTTAATGTAAATATCCCTAAACTGAAAAAAGAAGAGATAAAAGGCATTAAAATTTGCCGACAAGCCAAAGCCAAATGGGAAGAAAATTTTGACGAAAGACTCAACCCACAAGGCAAAAAATACTACTGGCTCACGGGATATTTCAACAATATGGACAATGGTGAAGATGCCGACGAAACTGCATTGGCCAACGGATACATCAGTATCGTGCCAGTGAAATTTGACCTTACAGGCTACGAATATATAGACACTTTGAAAAGTATATATTAAATCTTATTCTTTAATTGATAAATTCTTATCTTTGTTGAAACATAAAAATGTTAAGGAAATGATATAAAAAAACAGAATTATAATTAATTAAAATATTTTGCGTTCGCTTTTATTCTTAGTAACAGAAATTTCGCCAAAAATGACAAAAATTGAAG
>JAUMXI010000008.1 GCA_030529185.1 Flavobacteriaceae bacterium | reverse complement strand
TCTTTAACTAACTATGAAAAGAAAAAAATAATTAATCCATGTTATTATATTTTTTTAACGAGGATTTTGTCGCATACTATTTTACTCAAAGTTTTTGTTTCATCACTACATTGAATTGTCATAGAATGGTCAAATTTTTCAATTTCTAATATTTGAATACAAGTATTGAGGTTTAAATTTCTTAAGCTTAAGTAGGTAAGAAAATCGTCAGAAGATTCTGTGACAGAGGCTAAAACTACTTTATCATTTGTCTTACATTCACTTAATTTCATTAAATTAAGCTCAATGATATTTCCGTTTTTATCTGGGATTGGTTCGCCATGAGGGTCTATTTTAGGGTAGTTTAGTAGTTCATCCATTTTATCAAATAAAACATCAGAATGAATATGTTCTAGTTGTTCTGCTATTTCATGTACTGATTCCCATCCGAATCCCATTTTTTTCACTAAAAACATTTCAGTAAGGCGATGTTTTCTTACAATGAGAGAAGCTTCTTTTTTTCCTAAATCAGTTAATATAATAGGTTTATAGCTTTCGTATATGATCCATTCTTTTTGAGCAAATTTTTTCATCATATTGTTTACAGTAGGCATTTTAACGCCTAGAAATTTACTTAATTCATTTATTGTGAAAGTGTTATCTTTATTAATTAGATGAAAAATAGCTTTTAAATAATTTTCTTCTGTTAGTGATTTCATTAAATTAGAATAAATATTTGACAAATCTAACAATTATTTTTTAAAGATGAATAATGTTATAGGTAATATGAAATTTATATCTTTACATTTTTAATAAATATTATGAACTGGAAAACCGTAAAAGAATACGAAGATATCACTTACAAAAAATGCAACGGCGTAGCACGAATCGCCTTTAACCGACCAGAAGTTCGTAACGCGTTTCGCCCGAAAACCACTTCCGAGCTTTATGATGCTTTTTATGATGCGTACGAAGATTCCAGCATTGGGGTAGTGCTACTCACAGGCGAAGGTCCCAGCCCTAAGGACGGCGGACACGCTTTTTGTAGCGGTGGCGACCAAAAGGCTCGTGGTCATCAGGGGTATGTGGGCGAAGATGGAAGACATCGCCTTAATATATTAGAAGTGCAAAGGCTCATTCGTTTTATGCCGAAGGTGGTGATTGCCGTGGTAAATGGATGGGCTGTGGGGGGCGGACATTCTTTACATGTAGTTTGTGATTTGACTCTCGCCAGCGAAGAACACGCCATTTTCAAACAAACCGATGCCGATGTTACCAGTTTTGATGGCGGTTATGGTTCTGCCTATTTGGCAAAAATGGTTGGACAGAAAAAAGCCCGTGAGATTTTCTTTTTAGGGCGAAATTATTCCGCACAAGAGGCATTTGAAATGGGAATGGTCAATAAAGTAGTACCTCACGCTCGTTTGGAAGAGGAAGCGTATCAATGGGCTCAAGAAATCCTTGCCAAGTCGCCAACTTCTATCCGTATGCTGAAATTCGCAATGAACCTCACCGATGACGGAATGGTAGGCCAGCAGGTATTCGCAGGGGAAGCCACTCGCCTTGCCTATATGACCGACGAAGCCAAGGAAGGACGCAACGCCTTTTTAGAGAAAAGAAAGCCTGACTTCGGGGAGGGGAAGTGGATTTCGTGATACTTTAAATCATATTAAAGATAAATTTAATAGTAATGGCTAATATAGAACAATTTAAGAATTTTTATCTAAAAGTTGTATTTCCTATAAATCAATCATATGAAAAGTTTTGGAATCCAGAAAATTTTGATAATAGAATAGCTGAATGCATTTCTAATTTCACATCAACTTTTGGAAAGAATTTTCTGGAAATAAGTCCTTCCGAAATAGAAAACTTGAATTTTAATTTAGAACCTTTCAAAAGTTATTCTGATAAGCAGGGAAGCGGGATTCCAAAATCAATAATTAAACATTATAGATTGTTTTTAGAGTTTGACAAAAAGATGATGTTTAATAATTTACAAGACTTAATAAATTTTGTTCATCAAAAATTTCTGAAAGAAAAATTTTACAACAATAGTTATTTCATAAAGGTATTTCAAAAAGAAAGAATAAGGTTAAATGGTAATAGTAGAGTAGCACCACTAAGTAAGATATTTGGAGATGTTAGAGAAGATTATTGGACAATAAATATTGGTGCTGAAAGAGAGATACAATACCATATTAGCATTGATGATTCTAAAATTAATTATGGTTTAGGATTTAATGCACATTCAAGTAGAAATAATACAGATCCATTATCATGTGTACAACCTTTGGTGGATTCTTTTTTTCGCAATGAAGATATTATTTCGAAACTTTTAAAAGGGTACCAAATAGAATCAATTAAAGATAAATTAAAAAATATAAAAGTAGGAGATTTTTGTCTTTTAGGAAAACATATACAAATAAATAATTTAAGCAACAGTTTTGAAATAGAAGGATTAGAACTTTTAGAGATGCTTTACGACTTGGCAAATAGACAATTTGAAGCTTATAAAATAATTTTTGAAGATTCAATAAATAATTTAACAATTAATGAAATGAATAACTCCCATATTAAAAGTAAAACAAATCTCCTCAAATACAAAAAACAAATCATTTTACAAGGTCCTCCGGGAACAGGAAAAACCAGAGAAGCCAAGCAAATAGCAAAAGCGTTGCTCAATATTGCGGAGGATAAAAATTTAAAAAATAGCGAACAATTCCAAATCATACAATTTCACCCAAGTTATTCGTATGAAGATTTTGTGCGTGGGATAGTTGCCAAACCTAATTCAAATGGAGATGGAATAACCTATGAAGCGGAGAATAAAATTTTGGCTAAGTTTGCGAAGAGAGCATTCGAAAATTATCAAAATAGCCAAAAAGATGTACAAACATTGAGTAAGGAAAATAAATTTTTGAAATATTTTGAGGCTTTTAAAGATGATTTGAATGATAAAATTGAGGAAGATAATGGTTTATATTTGACAGGAAAAATTCAATTACTTCCTTCGGGTGACTCAGATGCATTTAGATACACAGGTGAAGGTGAAAAGTGGGGAAATTTGAGAATGTTGCATAAAGATATTTTACAAGCTCATTTTGATGGAAATACCAGCCGACAAGACATAAAGAAAAATCAAAACTTATCGGGCTTGGCAAGACAACACGCAAGTTACTATGTTCGAGTATTAAATTTATTTCAAAAGTTTATCGAAGATAGTCCAAATTTGATAAAAGAGGAAAAGCCTGAAAATGATCTAAAAAACTTCGTCCTCATCATCGACGAAATCAACCGTGCAAATCTTTCCTCGGTTTTGGGAGAATTGATTTACGCCTTGGAATATCGTGGCGAGGCAGTGGATTCGATGTACGCAGTTGATGGGAGCAATAAAATTACACTTCCGCCTAATCTTTATATTATTGGTACGATGAACACCGCTGACCGCAGTGTGGGGCATATTGATTATGCCATCAGAAGGCGTTTTGCTTTTGTAGATGTTCCGCCAAGGGATTTGTCAAGTGAGTTGGGAGAGAATTTTAATTCCGAGAAATTCAATGCTGTTGCTGATTTATTTGATAAACATTTATCACAAGAATTCAAAAAAGAAGAAGTGCAATTAGGGCACTCGTATTTTATTACGGAAAATATTGATATCCAAACCCGTTTAGAATACGAAATCAAACCTATTTTGCGTGAATATGTAAAAGATGGCGTTTTAAAAGAATTGGCTAGTGATGAGATAGAAAAACTTTAATCTATAATGATGAAAATTCTTTTAAAAGAACATTATTCAGTTAAAATTTATAAGGAAAAACAAGATTTAGATAAAGATGAATATTCTTTGTCTCCAGATTCTTTTGCTCTTTTAGAAAAATATCAATCAAGAAAAATTTTTAAAGGAATTTTACCTTTTTTATTTCAGAAAAAAGAGAATTGCTATCAATTACAAGCAGATTATTACATCGGGGTAGATTGGCTGATAGAAGGTGAAAAATTTGTACAAGTTGAACCAAAAATCAATCAAAAACATATTGATAATTTTGATAATTTTGAGAAAAATATAGATGCAGAAGGGGAACAAACTACAACAAACCAAAAAGATGACAAAAGCGATAATGTAAAGGAAATCAACTTTGTAAAAATGTTGCTTGATGTCTATGCTTCTGAGATATCGACTGAACACACCGCCGATTTAGTGAATATTTTTTGGAATGAAAAACCAATACCTATCGAGCAGAATCAGGATACTTTAACGCCTTTTTTGGTGGTGCAGTTTTTGGGGATTCTGAAAAATATTGTAAGAAAAGGCTTGAAAAAATCGTATTACAAGGTCAGAGAAAATCTGAACAATCGTGTAAAAGGTAAAATTTTGGTCGGTACGCACATCAAACAAAATGTATTGAAAAACCGATTCACTAAAACTTTTTGCGAGTATCAAGTTTTTGGCGAAGACAATTTAGAAAATCAATTTCTAAAGAAAGTTTTTCAGTTTTGTTCTCATTATATAGAGAATTTCAAAGGTTTTCCCAGTAAAAACGAAGTGCAACAAATCATCAACTACTGTCGTCCTACTTTTGAATTGATTTCTACAGATATTGAGCAAAGTGAGTTAAAAAACATCAAACATAATCCTTTTTTTAAGGAATATAAAGAAGCCATACAAATAGGCAATTTAATCCTAAAACGATTTTCTTATAATATCTCAAGGGCAACACAACAGGAGCAGATAGAAATTCCTCCATTTTGGATAGATATGCCTAAACTTTTTGAGCTGTATGTGTATAAAAAGTTGTTGGAAAATGAGGATTTACATTCCAAAATTCATTATCAATTTGGCACACACGGAAATCAATTGGATTTTCTCATTTCCGATGGTGAAAATTCCTTAATTATTGATACCAAATACAAATTAAAATACGATTACGGACATATTCACGAAGATATTCGGCAGGTTTCGGGCTACGCTCGACTGAAAAAAGTACGCGAAAAAATAGGATTTTCGGAACAAAATGACAAAAATATCAACTGTCTGATTATTTACCCCAAAATAGTAGAGGCTAACAAGAACTTATGTTGGGAGGAATTTTTAAAAGAAGAGAATGAGATAAAATCTTATTATAAAATATTTAAATTTGGAGTTAGTTTGCCAGTAATAGAAAGTTGAACTAATATATACGGAGATTACTCGAAGTAGGTCAAATTTATATTATAAACTTTGGAAATAAAGAATATGACAAACAATTAATAAAATTAGTAAGCTCTATATAAATATGAACAAACCAAAATCTAAACTTTACAGAAAAGTAAATACCAAAACTTACAATGTTGCTCATAATTTTGGAGGAGATTTTAGAGATTCTCACCATCAAAAGCCGAATTCTTCTCCAACAATGCAGGGGAAAATGCCAAAAAAAACAGAGGGGATTAGACTATACGCCACTTTATCGCTTTCTTCTGTCCAAGGTTGGCAAGAATTGGGATGAAGTTTTTAGTGAAGCAAAATCTCGTTTGGACAAAACGGAGCCTATTTTTCACATGGTGGCTATTAATGATGGTGATAAAAAAGATTTCATACGAGCAGGAGAATCTTCTTATTTCTCTGGTTTATTTGTAGATGAGAATGGGAAGTTGCAGTTGTGTAATCCCAACTTAAAAGCCAAAGATATGAAACCTTTTTGTGATTGTTGCACACATACATTTAACGGAAAATTATTCGGAACAGAGTGATTATGATAAAGAAAATTTATATCCTTAATTTTGTTTTATTAGTATTGGCTTTTGCCGTATTTATAGGCGGTTTTTTGGCGTTTTACTATCCTAAGAGTTTATCCGAGATAGAAATCCACATAGAGGAATGGCTATTCTTTTTCCTCATATTATTGGGGAATGTAGGACTGTCTGGGTTGCTGTCTTTTATTCCGATAAAGTCTTTTAGCAGAAAATTGAAATGGACTGTAATTTTAGCCATCTTTAATTTGATTTTTGTTATTTGGATGATGAGTAGGTCAATACCTGAATATTTTGAGAATAAAGAATTGTATAGCAATTTGGAGAAGGAAATGATAGATGAAGCCCATAGAGATATGAAGAAAGATAGCGTAGTTTGGATTTTTGAACACGGACTTATCATTGATTTAGAAAATTACGAAAAAGTAAGTAAAAGCAGAGATAGTATTTTGGCAAAATATGGAGTGAGAGCAGAGCAGATGGGGTGTGTAATTGACCATCATCAAGTGATTTTAGAGCAGAAATATAAATCGTTGGTAAAAGAATATTTGGACAAAAGAAATGGGAAGGGTTGGGAACAAAAAATGCAGAGAGAAATAGATGCAATTAACGAAAATAAAAATTAAAAATATCAATGAAAAACTTTATACACGCCGCAAGGCTTCGTACTTTACCGCTTTCTATGAGTGGAATTATTATGGGGGCATTCATTGCCCGATGGCGATTAAGTGAACAAGGAAAAGAGTGGGACTGGCAAATTTTTGCTTTAGCAATTTTGGTAACTTTATTGTATCAGATTTTGTCTAATTTTGCCAATGATTATGGCGATGGCGTTAAAGGAACCGATAATCAAAGGAATAGCCAAGCGGAAGCCAGAGCCGTAGCCTCGGGGAAAATTACGGCACAGCAGATGAAAAATGCGATTTTCATTACGGCTATTTTATCCTTTTTGGCTACGCTGGGGCTTTTGTATAGAGCGTTTTTTCCTAATTTTATTCAAGAGTTTTGGGCGTTCATCGGTTTAGGAGTGGCGTGTATTCTCGCTGCGATTGGTTATACCGTAGGTAAAAAGCCGTATGGGTATTTAGGCTTGGGAGATGTGATGGTGTTTATTTTCTTTGGTTGGGTATCGGTAGGGGGGAGTTATTTCCTTTTTACCAAATCGTGGAGTTGGGATATTTTACTTCCTGCTTCGGCGGTGGGAATGCTTTCTACAGCTGTGTTAAATCTTAACAATATGAGGGATTTAGAAAGCGATAAAATCTCTGGAAAAAACACTTTGGCACTTCGCTTGGGGGTGAAATTGGCAATGGTATATCAAATTATTCTGATGCAATTGCCTTTGATTTTCATTCTGATATTCTTGATGATGAATGAACTTCATATTAAAGGGAAATATTACGCTTTTATCGTGATGATTCTATTTTTCCCAATGACTGCCCTTCGCCGAAGAATAATGCAAGTGAAAAACCTACAAGATTTTGACCCATTCTTAAAACAAGTGGGGATTATCACTTTTATGATGGCTATTTTGGTGGCCTTGGGGTTGAATTATTTTTAAATAATAAAAAATAAACAAATGAAAATAAAATTTTTAGGGCAGAATTGTTTTCTGTTTCAGTATCAAGGGAAAAATATTTTGTCAGATCCATTTTATAATTTTCAAAAAGAAAAATCGGGGTTTGATATTTCAGAACAAAAAATTGATTATGTGTTAATTACCCATGCACACGAAGACCATATTGCAGATGTAAAAGAAGTTTTGGAAATTTATCCAGAGGCGGTGGTGATTGCTCAACCCGAAGTTTGTGGTTATTTCGGGCATTCCCATTTTATTGATTTAAATATAGGTGGAATGACGCAGATAGAGGGCTTAAAAATCTTTATGGTTCAGGCTTCACATACAAGCTCTTTCCCTGATGGAAGCTATGGAGGAATTGCGAGTGGATATATTTTAAGATATCAAGATAAGGGTATTTATCTTTCAGGAGATACAGGTGTAATGGCTGAAATGGCGTTATTTTCAAAGCAATTTGGAGAAATAGATGTTGCTATTCTCCCTATCGGTGGGCATTATACAATGGATGCATATCAGGCTAATTTTGTCGCAAGAGAACTTTTAAAGACAAAGAAAGTTATAGGCTGTCATTTTGACACATTTCCGTCAATTACGCTTAATCATTCGGAAGTAGAGCGATATTTTGCCGAAAATAAAACAGATCTTATACTTCCTGAGTTAGGCATAAATTTTGCTATATAAATACTAGTAATAATTAAAAAAAAAGCAATGAAAACAATGTTTGTGAATTTATTAATTACCGCTATCGTATCTTATGTATTGCAAATGCTATTGAGCGGTGTACATTTTGAAGGTTTTGGAACAGCAATTATTTTTGCAATAGTTTTAGGCTTGCTTAATGCTTTTGTAAAACCAGTTCTCAAAATGTTAAGCCTTCCGCTTACTGTAATTACTATGGGATTATTTTCTTTGGTGATTAATACAGTAGTAATGCTATTAGCAGAATTTTTTGTTCAAGGAGTTCATATTGATGGAATTTTATGGGCATTGATATTTAGTGTGTTGTTATCCTTCGTAACTTCTGCTATATCAAGTAAAGAATAAAAAATAAAAAAATCCTTTAAATCATTTTAAAGGATTTTTTTATTAATTTAAAAAAGAAGTTTCTTATAAAAAGGCAAGCTACCTAAATCACACCGCTACAACCGATTACCTTTGCTGCGTTCCCACCCTGGAGGATTTTCAGGAGCTGGTTGTTTAGGACTTGCCGTTGCAAATATAGGAAGTTTTTATGAATTCTTCAAAAACTAAATTTTAATTTAAGCTTGTTTTATATAATTTACTGATTTTCAAATGAAAAATATTTCGGTGTTAAAAATCATTTGTTTTGTGTAAATTTGACCATATTTTTTGAAAGAATGAATTTATCCATAGTTATTCCTTTGTTCAATGAAAAAAACTCGCTGAATGAACTTTTTTTCCGAATTCAGAAAGTTTGTGAGAAGAATAAATTTTCCTACGAAGTTTGGTTTGTAGATGATGGAAGCACCGATCAATCTTGGGCTGTTATTGAGGGCTTAAAGTCGCAATTTCCCCAAGTGAATGGTATCAAATTTTCTCGCAATTATGGGAAATCTCAGGCTCTTCACGCCGCTTTTGAGAGAGTGAGTGGTGATGTGGTTATCACAATGGATGCTGATTTACAAGACTTTCCAGAGGAAATTCCAGAGCTTTACTATAAAATCATTAATGAAAATTATGATATTGTCAGTGGTTGGAAGAAAAAGCGATATGATAATGTAATCACCAAAAATCTTCCCTCTAAATTATTCAATGCAGTAGCGAGAAAAGTTTCGGGAGTTGAATTACACGATTTCAATTGCGGACTGAAAGCCTATAAAAAGCAGGTGGTAAAATCCATAGATGTTTATGGCGATATGCACCGCTATATCCCCGTTTTGGCGGTCAATGCTGGGTTTAGGAGAATTACAGAAAAGTCCGTTCAGCATCAGGCAAGGCTTTACGGAAGTTCTAAATTTGGCACTGAGCGATTTATCAGAGGTTTTTTAGATTTGATAACATTGTGGTTTGTAAGCCGTTTCGGAGGTCGCCCAATGCACTTTTTTGGAGCCGTTGGCACGATGATGTTTCT
Source organism: Flavobacteriaceae bacterium (assembly GCA_030529185.1). Classification (GTDB taxonomy): domain Bacteria; phylum Bacteroidota; class Bacteroidia; order Flavobacteriales; family Weeksellaceae; genus JABCPE02. The sequence goes on along the minus strand of JAUMXI010000008.1, from coordinate 45,541 downwards.
TGTGGGGTTTTTATCGGCGTTTTGGTTGGGACTTTCTAAATTGATAGATGTTTATTATCACAAAATTTATGGCAACCTTATTGCGGAAAATCCTTGGTTTTTTATTGCCCTCACGATGATGATTTTAGGAACGCTCCTTTTCATTGGTGGTTTCCTTGGAGAATTGATTATCAGAACACACAGAGAGCATAAAAATTATCATATTGATAAGGAAATTTAAAATATTGTAAGAATAAAGAAAAGTACTGAAGTATAACAATGTTGATGAAATGATAAAGAGTGAAATAGTAGATTTTTTTCTCCCGAGTTGGAAGATGCTTTTTATAGAGCATTGGGGTTCGGAATAGGGGGAATGCGTGGAGTAATGGGCGTTGTTTTGAAGATATTAAATTTAATGGAAATGATGATTTAATAGAATGGATAGGGGAAGAGCAAGATGATGTATATATTGATGCTTGTATAGAGAAGTCGCTTTACCAAAAAGATAAAATCGGTTATGAAGATTTGAATATTGTCTTTACTTCCATTCATGGTACCACTTATACCACCATCCCTAAAGCCTTAAAAAAAAGCAGGATTTAAGAAAGTGGATTTAGTAAAGGAGCAAATGATTCCCAGTGGTAATTTCCCTACCGTGGAAAGCCTCAACCCTGAAGAACTTGTCGCACTAGAAATGGCAATGGATTTGGCAAAAATTACCAATGCTGATATTGTGATTGGTTGCGACCCAGATGGCGATAGATTGGGGGTTGCAGTGAGAAATTTGGATGGAGAAATGGAACTGTTTTTACTCATCTTTTGAAAAAAATGTTAAAAATCATATTTTTTAGGGATAAAAATACTTTATTATCATTGAGATAAAATAATAAGACTACTCTAAAAATAGAGTAGTCTTATCTAATAAGATTAATGTGTTTTGATAAAGAAAATTAGTTTAAATCAGAGTCTGTAGGGGGAGTATTTGTATCCATATCAATTTCTAATATTTTTCTATTTCCTAAATGTTTTTCTGGGATAAGCATTAGTCCTGTATTCCAAAGTAATTGCTGATTCTTATCAAAAAACCCTTGATTCTTAGCCTCTCCCCCTGCTCCAGTCGTTGTAATATAATCTCCTCCAGTAGTATCGGATAAGATGAAACTCATAGGGAAAGTATCAGGATAATCGCCATAGAAACGCCAGACTCCACCCACTTCTTTATGGATAAGTGTGATGGCTACAGGCATTGCCAATTTGCCATTTACATTGCCTAAAGTAATATTACTTGTAATATCTACAGCATTGTGAGCAAAATTTGTTACGGTAAGAATGTCTCCTCTTTTTCCAGTCCCAATTCTGTTATTAGCTCCTACAATAGGGAATGCCTTGAGGCTTCCTGTTGCTCCATTAGGTCTTGAGTCTGGTACATTCACAAGATAGAGAAAAGGGAAACCATCAGCTCCTCCTTGTAGTTGTACGGAAGTAAGAATAATTTCGTGTGGTTTAGGGCTACCTGCAACTCTTCTATCTTCTTGAATATTGATAGGATGTATTTTTATATTATTAACTTTATCCCTATTAGGAGTACTGATATTTACAGCCCATCGTGCATATCTAAAAATCCCAGGTTTTCCACCTCCTGCTCCTGCGGAGTAATCTACAATTTTTCCATTATCATCAGCGGTATTTCCTTCTATACTACTGGGTATCCAGCCAAGAGGGGTGGTTGCATCATTTTCGTTTGTTTTTTCGGTATTGCTAATGCCGAGTGTCCCTTCGTCTCCATCTATATCTAAGGTTTGTTTAGGAGCGTTGGTATTGATTCCTACTTTGTTTTGTGCTGTTCCTAAAAAGGAAGAAGCTACGAGTATAAATACGAATATCTTTTTCATTTTTGTTATAATTTAGGTGCTACTAATACATCTACTAACCACATATGTCTGACATCTGTAGTGGCAGCTTGAGTTTCTGGGTAGTCTCCATAGAATACCCATTGTCCGCCCTCATTTACTATTTTGGTTTTAGGGAGTACATATACCAAATCAGTATCAGCAGGGTTTATTCTCATATTTTTGATGGTTGCTGGGGTTTTGGTATTTCCTTTAATTCCTAAGAGTTGTACAAAGGCTTTTCCTGCATCAGGATTATCCCATCTGAAGTTTTCTGTCATTAAAGTGGCTTTTATAAGAACGGCGTCCCATTTTGTAGCATCAATGCCTAGTTTTGCTGCTTCTACTTTTATTTTGGAGAAATCTCTTCCTGCTACTTTTATTTTGTAAAATCTATGATATACCTTGCTGTCATTATTCCAGCTGCGTGGTCCCTTCACTACTTGTTTGGTATCAGGGTCCCAGCCGAGTGGTTGAGCATTACTGGCAGTTCCAGTGGTTTGTATTCTCATTGTCCCTTCTATATCCAATGTATATTTAGGCTCTTTTTCTCCTTCGGGTCTATTATGGGTATTGATGCCCACTTTTTTGATTTGGGCGCTGCTTACTCCCCAAACGCATATTAGTAATAATAAAATTAATTTCTTCATTTTTTTGTTTTTTAGTTAGCTACACCTTGATCAACACCGCTAATAGGGTCTGGCTCTGCTGTACTATTTCCTCCTTCTACAGTCATACCAGTACTCCAAGCGGCTCTTCCTCCCTTTTGTCCATTCCAGGGATCATATACATAGTTAAGCCCTTCTGTTATTACCATTTCTGTTTTCCATACCAAGTTCTCTTCTTTATAGTGCTTGGTTCTGGTAGCTCCAAGAGTGGTTTCCCATTCTTTTAGTATTCTTACCGGCTCAACTCCTGAGATAAAATTCCCCATAGGACGGAAAAGGATTGGGCTTCTTCTATCAAATCTATTAGCACTTTGTATTTGGTCATTGGGTACTCCAGACATTATATCATTACTATCGGTATGTACTAGTTTTCCAGCAAACTGCCCCGTTCCAGATTTCACCATTCCTATTCTATGTTGGCGAGAGCCAGCGACCACACCAGCAACCAGCGTTAGGGGTCTCAATCCTACTAATGCGTTTGGATTGCCTGCTACTTCCAATTCGTTTCTAAGCATAAAGACTAATGATGAGTTTGAATGGTAGTTTGTTCCATCTCCTTTGGGGATTCTCTGGGTGGTAATTGCAGCAGAGCTGGACCCTGTAGGGAAATCTCGGTTTAAAACAAATAGCCTTCCAGAATCTGGAAAATCTTGCGTGACTACTTTCCCGTTATCATCTCGTGCCAGTTGCTTTGCCCTTGAGGTGTATTTACCTGGGGTTTTCAGCCTTACCGTTCCTTTCACATCAAGGGTTTGTTGTGGGGTAGGCTCATTAATCCCAACTTGCCCATAGGTGAGCACATTTGCCCCTAATAGCATGAGAAAATTGACTTTTGTAAAAAAATGCTTCATATCTTTATTAAATTTTATTTTTGAGTTAAAAAATGTCAATGCAGAAAACGACCTGTAATTAAAATTAAGGTCTTTTGTTATTGAAAATATGTAAATGTCTGGAATATAGGTTAATATAAAAATAGGGGGGGAGTTCCCTTGAAATCAGTGTTTTATATAATGCTCCCTTCATTTTTAATATACATTGGTGTTTGTTGACTTGGCAAAAATATAAAAAATATTTAAAATTAATCACTATTATTATGTTTTTTCTATAGTAGAAATAGATTTTATTTATTAATGTTTTAAATAGAGAGAGTATGTATAAACTTTTTTCGGATATTTAGAATGTGAAATTTTGGTGGAATATACTATCTTTGTAAAAAAATAATAATGACAACGATAGAAAAAGCCCAGCAGTGGCTTACCGAAACATTTGATAAAGAAACCAGAAATAAAGTAAAATCCCTTATAGATGCTAATTCTCCTGAGTTGGAAGACGCTTTTTATAAAGCATTAGAATTCGGGACAGGTGGAATGCGTGGTATTATGGGCGTAGGAACCAACCGACTAAATAAATATACATTAGGTCAGGCAACCCAAGGCTTGGCGAATTATTTGCATCAGCAGTTTCCCAATGAAGAAATTAAAGTGGCCATTGCTTACGATGTTCGCCACAATTCCAAAGAGTTTGGAAAAATAGTGGCTGATGTGCTTACCGCAAACGACATTAAAGTATTGTTATTTAAGGAACATCGCCCTACACCAGAGCTTTCTTTTACCGTAAGAGATAAAAAATGTAATGCAGGAATTGTGCTTACGGCTTCGCACAATCCACCAGAATACAACGGCTACAAAGTCTATTGGAATGATGGAGCACAAGTTGTTCCGCCACACGATGAAAATATCATCAAAGAAGTATATGCTACTCGTTTTGAAGATATTAAGTTTAATGGAAATGATGATTTAATAGAATGGATAGGGGAAGAGCAAGATGATGTATATATTGATGCTTGTATAGAAAATTCGCTTTACCAAAAAGATAAAATCGGTTATGAAAACTTGAATATTGTCTTTACCTCCATTCACGGGACAACCTATACTTCTATTCCGAAAGCCTTAAAAAAAGCAGGATTTAAGAAAATAGATTTGGTAGCAGAACAGATGATTCCGAGTGGTAATTTCCCAACGGTGGAAAGTCCGAACCCAGAAGAACCTGCCGCACTTGAAATGGCAATGGATTTGGCAAAAATTACGAATGCTGATATTGTCATCGGTACAGACCCAGATGGCGATAGACTGGGGATTGCGGTGAGAAATTTGGATGGAGAAATGGAACTGCTCAATGGAAACCAAACCAATACAATTCTCACTTATTATATCCTTGAACAATGGAAAAAAGCAGGAAAAATCACTGGAAAAGAGTTCATCGGTTCTACGATTGTAACTTCGGATATTTTCTTTGATTTAGCAGAGAAATTTGGAGTGGTTTGCAAGGCTGGACTTACGGGCTTCAAATGGATTGGTAAGATGATTCGCGATGTGGAGGGTAAGGAAAAATTCATCTGCGGAGGTGAAGAAAGTTTCGGATTTATGACAGGGGATTTCGTGAGAGATAAAGATTCTTGTGGTTCTATTCTTTTGGCATGTGAAATTGCGGCGTGGTGCAAAGCCAATGGCAAAACACCGTATGAATACCTGATAGACATCTATAAAGAGGTGGGGCTGTACTATGAAGGACTTATCAATGTAGTAAGAAAAGGGCGTGAGGGGGCAGAGCAAATCCAGCAGATGATGAAAGATTTCCGAGAAAATCCACCGAGAGAAATAGTAGGTTCGCCAGTGGTAGAAATCCGTGATTATAAGGAGCAAACTAAATCTTTCCCTCAACAGAACAAGAGCGAGGCAATGACTGAAATTCCTAAATCTAATGTGTTGATTTTCTATACCGAAGATGGTACGAAAGTGTGCGTTCGCCCATCGGGAACGGAGCCGAAAATAAAATTCTACATCTCTGTGAAGGAAAACATTGAGAAACTGGAAGAATTTGCATCAAAATTAAAATTACAACAAGAGAAAATTCATCTCATCAAAGCAGATTTAAAACTTTAATTTATAATATCTATGATAAATAAAACAGGAATATTATTACTGCTATTTTGTCATTTTTTGGTGTTTTCTCAAAGAATAATTTATGTAGGAGGAAATAGTGGAGGGAATGGAACTCAAGGAAATCCTTATAGTAGTTTTAGAACAGCCGTAGCCAATGCTCAAGATGGTGATGAAATAAAACTTGTTTCTTATGTGCAAGACCAAAGCTATATCCAAAATGGTAGTGAAGTGCAACCGTTAGTGATTGATAAGGCAATAACTATTGATGGACAAAATAATAGACTTAAAATAGTTGCTTCTCCATTAAGTTTAACGAAAAATGTAGTATTTAAAAATTTAAAATTAGAACTGCCACCATTAGACAATTTAACTGATGCATTTTCAGGGCAACAAGAGAAAAGTAATTTCATTTATGCTAATGGCAATAGAGTGGAATTTAATAATGTTTCTACCAATATTGAAGGTGGGCATCCCAACACGCGTCCTATAATATTTGCAGGAACTTATAAAAATACAAGTGATGCAGGTAACGCTGAAATTGTGATTGTTAATTCTAATCCTGAAACTAAATTTAAAGCCATTATAGCAGGAAATCGCAATAGTGATAAAAGCACTCCTACGACTATTAATATAGGAGGAAATACTCAAGTAGGAGGAAGTAATTACAACCCAAATGGTGGAGTATATTTTGGAGGTGGAGAAACCCTTGCAGGAGGACAAAGTTATAGAACCATAGGAAAAGTGACGGTGATTTCAGAGGCTGTAGGGACAGATATTTATGAATATAATGGAGTAAATAGCTCAGACCATATTTTAGAATTAAGAGGAGATAGATATGGCTTCCCAAGATTTACTCAAATAAAGAATTTAGCCTTAACCAATGGCTCATCTGGTAATCATAGTAGAATATCAGGGAGTAGTTCTTTTACAAAAATTGTTTTAGGTAATGGATATACAATGAATTTGACTGATGATACTCCTAATTTTAATACCATTTTAGAAGGAAAAGGAGGAACTATCAAACTAAAAAAAGGACAAAAGCTCAATGTAAATGGAAAAATTACAGGGATTTTTAATCTGAATATTGTTTGTGAAAATACTTGTAATTTTAGTGAAGGGGAGGTTTTTATAGAAGGAAACTCAGTTTCTGATGCAGATGTTAATATATCTTTTACCCCAGATACAAATGATTTTACATTGGTAAAAGTAATAAAGAATGGGCAACCACGATGGGAAATCGCAAGAAAAAATCCTGTTAGAAATTTGCAATCCAACTTTGATAGCAACTCAAAAAATATGACACTCACTTGGCAAAAACCTGATGGAACAAATGGTTTAACAGGTTATGAAATTTATAAGGGAGGTAGTAAAATTAGAGAAATTACAGATATTAATCAACTTTCTTATGTAGAGCGAATTACAGCAAATGGAACTTATGAATATAGCGTTTATGCCGTCTATGGAAATAGTAAATCCGATGCAGTAAATATTCAAGTTAATATTACAACTATACAAGATAATCAACCTACATTACCAAATAATTCATATTTGGGAAGGGTAGGAATTAATACAGATGAACCAGAAGCAACTTTGCATATTAAAGAAGAGGATATAAATATTCTACCAATAAGCACGCCACAGGGAGCTCTCTTCCCAAGTTTTTCTACAGAGGAACGAACTTTATTTGAAAATGTAGTAGAAGGCACAATGATTTACAATACCACTCATCATTGTTTGGAAATTTATATTGATGGAAATTGGAAATGTATTAAGTTAAAATGATAAGTAAAGGCAATCTTTTTTGATTGCTTTTCTCTTTAAAAAAAGATAAAAAAATGAAAAAAAATAAAATCATCGCCGTAATCCCAGCTCGTTATCAAGCGAGTAGATTTCCTGCAAAATTAATGCAAATGTTAGGGGAGAAAACGGTGATTTCTACAACTTACCAAAATGTGGTAGAAACCCAGCTTTTTGATGAGGTTTTTGTGGCAACGGATTCCGAAGTTATCTTTAATGAAATCGTAAAGAATGGAGGAAAAGCCGTCATGACAGGGAAACACGAAACTGGGAGTGACCGCATCGCCGAAGCCGTCAATAATATAGTTTGCGATATTGTAATCAATGTGCAGGGAGATGAACCTTTTTTAAAGAAAGAACCATTAGAGCAATTAATTCAAGTTTTTTCGCAAGATGATGAGCAGGAAATTTCATTGGCATCGCTGAAAATAAAACTTACCGACTTAGAAGCAATAAAAAGCCCAAATAATGTAAAAGTAATTACCGATAATGAGGGATTTGCTCTGTATTTTAGCCGTTCCGTGATTCCTTTTCCAAGAGAAAAAGAGGGACTAGAATATTTTAAACATATCGGTGTGTATGCTTTTAGGAAAGAGGCTTTGCTGAATTTCTCAAAACTACCAATGAAGCCTTTGGAAGTTGCCGAAAAAATAGAGTGTCTTCGTTATTTAGAATACGGAATGAAAATCAAAATGATAGAAACGGATTTTATAGGCGTAGGCATAGATGTCCCTGAAGATTTGGAAAAAGCAAGAGAAATTTTGAAAAATCAAAGGTAAATCAAATAAAAAAGCATTAACAATTTAAGTTAATGCTTTTCAGTTTTTATTTCTTCTCTAAAACTTCATCTACCATTCCCATTTCTTTGGCTTCGTGGGAGGTCATCCAATAATCTCTGTCGGAGGCTTTTTCTACCCATTCAAAGGATTGACCAGAGTGATGAGAAATAATATCGTAAAGTTCTTTTTTCAGCTTAAGCATTTCGCGAAGGTTGATTTCCATATCGCTGGCAACACCCTGAGCACCGCCACTTGGTTGGTGAATCATCACGCGAGAGTGTTTCAATGCCGAACGCTTTCCTTTCTCTCCTGCCACCAAAAGCACTGCCCCCATAGAGGCCGCCATTCCTGTACAGATTGTAGCTACATCAGGTTTGATGATTTGCATCGTATCGTAAATTCCCAATCCAGCATACACGCTTCCCCCTGGGGAATTAATATAAATCTGAATATCCTTATTAGGGTCAGCACTTTCCAAGAATAATAATTGAGCCGTCACGATATTGGCTACTTGGTCGTCAATCCCCGTGCCTAAAAAGATAATTCTGTCCATCATCAAACGCGAGAAAACATCCATCTGTGCGACATTCATTCTGCGTTCCTCCATAATGTAAGGCGTAAGATTGGTAGGGTTGAACATTCCCATATATTGGTCGGTTGCTAAGCCGTTGTTTCCTAAATGCTTTACCGAAAAATCTCTAAATTCTTTCTTTATATCCATAGATTAAATTTAATAGCGACAAATATACTAATTTATTATGAATTAAATGGGTATATATCCATCATTTAACGCGTATATATGTATTCAAATACGGGTATATACCTGTTGAGTGTTAGGTATATATGTTAAACAATCCTATTAAGATATTGTTTGATTTCAGCGTTGTATTGAGCTAATTTAGCGTTGAGGAGCAAAATTTCGTTGTATTTTTCTTCATCGCTATCACGGGCTTCGTCTAAAAGTTTGCCATTGTCTCGCATCATTTTTTCTACATAAATGTGTTTGTGCCTCAAAATGCTATCATTTACCTCTGCCTGAAAATTCTCTCCATAATTTTTAAAATAAATATTGTATTTCGTCCAATTGCTGGTTTCGGGCATATCCATTACTTTATCGGCAACTTTTTTCACGATTTCTTCATCGGCTAAATTGAGAAAATGCTGATAAACTCTCAGTTCTTGCTCTTTCAATCCGTTTTTAATATCGTTGATGATATTTCTATTAATCTCCGAAAAAACCTCAATATTATCTTCCTCAAAATGCTTTAAAATCTCTTCAATAACGGAAATTTCATAAACTTCTCCTTGCTCATCTCTCCGTTTGATGGTGTAGTTTCCATACTTCATCATCAGTTCTATAAGTTTCTCCTCCAAAACCAAAAGTGCCATATTTTCAAGTTTTTCCGAATACTGATGGCCTTCTTTTGCACGGTTCTGAACGACCTCCATTTTAGATTTGGGTTGAGGTTGTCCTTTGATGATTTGTATTTGAGTTTGAAGCTCCGTAAAAAGATTTCTCTCACTAATGCCAAACTGCGAGGCGATTTCCTTTAAATAAACCTCTTGTTTCAGTCCGTTGGGAACGAACGCCACCGATTTCACAATATCTCTGATGGCTTCTGCCTTTTTAATAGGGTCGTTTAAGACTTCTTTTAATAGAATTTCGGCCTTGAAATTGATGAAATCCTTGGCATTATCCTTAATAAATTGCTCCACGAAATCCCTTGGGTGTTTCCTTGAAAACGAATCTGGGTCGTCGCCATCAGGGAAAAGCACCACGCGAATGTTCATTCCTTCGGAGAGGAGCATATCAATGCTTCGGAAACTCGCCTTAATTCCTGCCGCATCGCCATCAAATAAAATCGTCACATTATCCGTGAGCCGTTTGATGAGTTTAATTTGTTCCGTAGTCAGCGATGTCCCTGAACTGGCAACCACATTTTCTATCCCAGCCTGATGCAAAGCTACCACATCCATATAACCCTCCACCAAAAGGCAGTTGTTCTGTTTGGAAATGGCTTGTTTGCTTTGATTTAATCCGTAGAGAATATTGGATTTATGATAAATTTCCGTCTCGGGAGAGTTGAGGTATTTCGCAACTTTCACATTTGATTTTAAAATTCTTGCCCCAAATCCCAGTACTCGCCCCGAAAAACTATGAATAGGGAAAATCACCCGTTCGCGAAATCTATCCACGCCATTGGGAGCATTTTCTGGGAATACGGAAAGCCCCGATTTTTCTAAAATTTCTTTGGAATAGCCTTTTTCCAAAGCGTATTGAGTAAAGGCATTCCTTTGCTCTGGAGAATACCCTAACTGGAATTTTTGGATAATATCTTCACGCAATTCTCTCTCCTTGAAGTAAGAAAGTCCGATCAACTTCCCTTCTTCAGATTGCCATAATTGTTGCTGAAAGAAATCGTTGGCTACCTCGTGAATTTTATAAAGCAAATCTTTTTCACTTTGAGCAATTTTCTCTTCTTCGGTGAGTTGTTTTACAGTTTCCTCTACTTCTATTCCGTATTTTTTAGCAGCATATCGTAGGGCTTCTGGATAGGTAAAATTCTCAATTTCCATTAAAAAAGAAATGGCTGTTCCGCCTTTTCCAGAAGAGAAATCTTTCCAAATTTGTTTGCTCGGCGATACGATGAAACTTGGTGTTTTCTCATCAACGAATGGGCTGAGTCCCTTATAATTAGCCCCCGCCCGTTTGAGCTGAACATACTCGCCGATAATCTCCTCCACCCGAATGGTAGAAAATATTTTGTCTATGGTTTCTTTGGTAATCATTGGGGTAAAGTTAAGAAATCTAATTAAATTTTGTGAAATATCCGAAAGTATTTTCTTACTTTTGACCTATGAAAAGGAATGTTTTAATCATTTATACAGGGGGGACTATCGGAATGGAAAAAGACTATGCCACAGGTAGTTTGAAGCCATTTAATTTTGATTTGATATTTGATAAGCTCCCAGAAATCAAACTTTTAGAATGCGAAACCGATATTCATTCTTTCCATCCACCTTTGGATAGTTCGGATATTGGTCCCCAAGATTGGGTAAGTATTGCCAAAGTCATTGAGGAAAATTATGCTCATTATGATGGTTTTCTCATTCTTCACGGCACGGATACAATGGCTTACACCTCTTCTGCCCTGAGTTTTATGCTGAAAGGACTTCGCAAACCTGTGATTTTAACGGGTTCCCAACTTCCTATTGGAGATTTAAGGACTGATGCCAAGGAGAACCTTTTAACGAGTCTATATTACGCGAGTTTGTATCAAAACAATGAGGCTGTAATTCAGGAAGTTGCATTGTATTTTGAGCATCAACTCCTGCGTGGTAACCGCAGTTTGAAATTTAGCTCTGAAAACTTTGATGCCTTCCATAGCCCTAATTATCCTATTTTGGGGAAATCTGGCGTTTCTTTGAATATTAAGGAGAATTTCCTTTTCAGACCTAATGCCGATGAGGTTTTTTCGGTAGATTATCATTTGAACCAAAGCGTTTTGCTTTGTCGCATTTTCCCAGGAATGGATTTGAGTTATTTATTAGAAATTTCTTTGGTAAAGGTGATGATTATTCAGGTTTTTGGTTCGGGAACTATTTTCGGGGGTGAAAAAACTCTAAATATTCTCCAAGAATTGAGGAAAAAAGGCACGGAAATCATTGGTGTTAGTCAGTGTATTTCTGGAGGGGTGAGTATTGGAAAATATGAGAATAGCAATATTTTTGGGCAAATCAACGCGATTAGTGGTAAGGATATTAGCGTAGAAAGTGCCTTAACGAAAACGATGCACTTGCTGGAAAACCCTAATTATAGCGAAGATTTCGCAATGTTGTTTGCCAAAAACTTACGAGGAGAAATTTCCGAATAAGTTTTGTTTTGAAATAAAATATTTATATCTTTGCAAAATCATAGAAAGGTGTCCGAGTGGTTGAAGGAGCTACCCTGGAAAGGTAGTATACGGGTAACCGTATCGAGGGTTCGAATCCCTTCCTTTCTGCAAAAAGTAAGGTGTTAAAAATTAGCATCTTACTTTTTTTGTATAGTTGAGATAGAAAATACAACCTCTAAAATTCTTATATTTGTAGTATAAAAATTATTACAATGATATTAAAAAAAGACATTTTAGAACAAGCATTTAAAAACTACAAAGAGCAAAATGAAAACATCTCCTTTCAGGACTTTCCTAAAATGGTAGCAGAAGGAATGAGAATGCTTAAAGAAAACTACGAAAGCACAAGAACAAGGTTTTTTTATCTCATACAATAGAAGCGAAAAAGAAGACGAATGTTTCTTCGCAGGAATGGAATACAACGAACTGCTACCCAAAGACGACCCAGCAAAAATCAGTGATGGAACAGATGGCGACTATGATGACGAAGAATACGACTGGGAAGATGATGAAAATGAATAAACAGCGAACAATATTTAGTTATCTCAAATTTCGGTTTGAGAAGGCTAGATAAGAGGGGGCAAAATTTCCAAATGATTCAAGCTAATTTACTTTAAACTTAAATGTGTTTTTAGGAAAAGCTTTGTTGATTTCTATTTTATTGAGAATAATGAGGTAGTTATCATTTTTCGGAGAGTTGCTTTCTATTCTAAAAGCCATTAATAGATTTCCTACTATCTTATAATCGGAATAATCAATAGTTTCGTCCTTTCTTTCTTCTCGCACTAATAGGTAGGATTGTTTATCAAAATAGTAGATGGTCTTATTTACATTTTTAGTTAATTCTACTTTAAAGACTTCTTGTTCTGCGATTTTATCTACCCCAAGTAGTTTTGCGGTAAAGCCTTTTTGTTCGTAATCAATAAAGTCGGTATCAAAGTTTTCTGGTTTGTAGCTGGGATATTCTTGGAGTTTGTTGTTGGCATAGTTCATTGCATAGCCTTTTTTTCCGTCAAAACCTTCTATTACTTCCTCTTTTTTATTGATAATTACGATGGTCTTGGTAAGATTTGGTCTTGATTGATAAATTTTAATTGGGTATTTCTCTTTGTCTCCTAAAATTACATTGCCGTATAAAGAGATGGTGTTTAAGAGTTTCCACTGAGTAAGTCCGCCAGTTTCTTGAATGTTTTTATCGATGATTTGTTTAGCAGTAAGGGTTTGAGCCAAACTATACAATGAAATAAACGAAGCGAAAATAATCGTGAATTTATTTAAGATGCTAATTTTCATGCTTTAATGGTTAAAAATATTAGATTTTCTTTTGAATTTCAATTACATGAGGGTAAGGGATTTCAATGCCTGCTTGGTCAAGTGCCTCTTTTGTTTTTTCTAAAACATCGGAATATACCGCCCAATAATCTTGGTTTTTAACCCATGAACGAATTTCGTAATCTACCGAACTTTCATTTAAATTTAATAGCATAACAGCTGGTGCGGGGTCTTTTAAAATAAGAGGGTGATTATTTACGATATTTAATAAAACTTCTTTGGTTTTTTTAATATTTGCATCGTAGGAAACTCCTATTAATAAATCAACACGGCGATTGGTTTCAGATGAATAATTGGTGATGATTCCATTAGAAAGAATCCCATTAGGAATGATGATTTCTTTATTATCGGTAGTGTTTAATGTTGTAGTGAAAATTTCTATTTTCTTTACAGTCCCTTTCTGCCCTTGAACATCTATAAAATCCCCTGCACGGAAAGGCTTGAAGACCATAATCAAAGTGCCCCCTGCAAAATTAGACAAAGAGCCCTGCAATGCCATACCAATAGCCAATCCCGCCGCCGCAATCACCGCCGCAAAAGATGTAGTTTCTATCCCCAACTCTCCTGCCACTGCAATGAAAAGAAAAACTCTCAAGCCCCAGCCTACCAAACTCATCAAAAAGCCTTGTAAAGATTTATCAAGTTGTTTTTTTACTAATACTACTTTTAAACCTTTTAAAATCATTTTAATTATCCATAAACCTATGAATAAAACAAGCAATGCTCCTAAAATTTTTCCCGCTATACTAATGTAATCTACCGATGATAATTTTTGTAATATTGATTCTATCATTTTTTATAAAAGTTGTTAATTCATACAAAGGTAATATTTATTTTTTTGATACCAATTATAAATTTATTATTTCTTTTCTTAAAATTATTTTGTATTTTTGAGCCAATTAATTTTAGTTAAAATGAGTAAAAACGATGATAAACAAAAAGCACTGAGTTTGGTGCTGGAAAAATTGGATAAATCTTACGGAAAGGGAACCGTGATGAAACTCGGAGATACTACCGTAGATGATACTATAGAAGTGATTCCTTCGGGGTCTTTGGGGTTGGATATTGCATTGGGAGTTGGTGGATACCCAAAAGGGAGAATTATAGAAATTTATGGTCCTGAATCTTCTGGGAAAACTACGCTCACGCTCCACGCCATTGCTGAAGCACAAAAAGCAGGAGGAATTGCAGCGTTCATTGATGCAGAACATGCTTTTGATAGACATTATGCTGAAAAATTGGGGATTGATGTAGAAAACTTAATCATTTCTCAACCTGATAATGGCGAACAAGCCTTAGAGATTGCAGACAACCTTATCCGTTCGGGAGCGATTGATATTGTGGTGATTGACTCTGTTGCGGCACTTACGCCAAAGGCAGAAATAGAGGGCGAAATGGGAGATTCTAAAATGGGACTTCACGCAAGGCTGATGTCTCAGGCTTTAAGAAAATTAACGGCTACCATCAACAAAACTAAATGTACCGTGATTTTCATCAACCAATTAAGAGAAAAAATTGGTGTGATGTTCGGAAATCCTGAAACAACAACGGGAGGGAATGCCTTAAAATTCTACGCATCGGTAAGGGTGGATATCAGAAAAGCCTCTACGCCGATAAAAGTAGGTGATGAAGCAGTAGGAAGCCGAGTAAAAGTAAAAGTAGTGAAAAATAAAGTTGCTCCACCATTCAGACAAGCAGAATTTGATATTATGTATGGCGAGGGAGTTTCTAAAATTGGAGAGATTTTGGATTTAGGAGTAGATTACGAAATCATCAAGAAGAGTGGCTCTTGGTTCAGTTATGGCGATACCAAATTAGGTCAGGGTAGAGATGCAGTGAAAGACCTATTGAAAGACAATGTGGAATTGGTAGAAGAACTATCGCAGAAGATAACCGAAGCCATTAAAAACAAAGAAAAATAAATTTTTGTTTTCATAGTTTGTTTATTTTTTTATGAAAACTCCGTGATAGATTTCTATCACGGAGTTTTTTTTATTTATTGTAGCGTTTCCATCTCTTGGAGTTCCTTGTAGTTTTTTTCCAATTTATAGATTAAATTTCCGTAAATTAAATGATAAATAAATCGGAGAAATAAAATTATAATAAAAGTAAATAATGCTAAAATTGGAATAATCATCATAATTACCATATAATCAACACGACTATATCCGTAAATAGAAAAAAAAGATGAAATTAATATTACCAATAACACTTCAATTAAAAATATTCTAATATACCACCTTACAGCGTTTTTCATTAGCAATATTTTTCTCATCAGTTTTTTCGGGTCTTCTGTATTTCTAATTTTATAGTTAAGGTAAATAATTATCCCCAAAAATAAAAAAGGCATTGCTGTGGCAAATGCATCAAATATAGCCACAATGGTTTCAAAAGTTCCCCCTCTAAATGGAGGCTCTTCTAACGATTTTTCTTCTAAAAGAAACCCCAAACCTATCCAAAATAAAATCTCGCAAAGTGCAATGATAAATACCCATTTCGCTACGGATACGGATTTTTTCTTGGTCATCTGGAAGAGTTCATCTTCGGAGTAGATTTTAAACTCGTTGTCTTTTTCCTTGCTCCAATCTTGTTTTAGCAATTCTAATTCGTCCATTTTTATTATTTTTTGATGAGGGTTCGTAGTTTTTCTTTTGCTCTATTCATTTTCACGCGGGCATTTCCTTCCGTAATTCCGAGGATTTCACCAATTTCTCTGTAAGGTTTATCATCTAAATACATCATAATGAGTGCCTTTTCTACATCAGAAAGTTGATGAATGGCATCATACATTGCCTTTATCTTTTCAGAATCTTCCTCGTGTTCTTCATTTGCTATCTTGATGTTTTCCAGAGGATTATCGGTATTGATAAGAATCGTTTTGCTTTTCTTGTTGAACAATGCCAAAGCAGTATTCAAGCCAATGCGATACATCCAAGTAGAAAATTTAGCATCTCCACGAAATTGCGGATAAGATTTCCAAAGTTGAATAACAATCTCCTGAAAAAGGTCTTCGTGGTCGTGAGGGTTATCCGTGTAGATTTTACAAATCTTATGGACAATTCTCTGATTTTCGCTCAATTGTTTCGTAAATTCTTTTTGTAATTGATTCATCGTTGCGAATTTAAAAGAATTACCTAATTAAACGACATTTTCACTTAATTTTTTGGTAATTTTCCAGTAAGTCATTCGGTAGATGAAATAAACTCCCAGAATAAAAACAAGGGAACTCAAAAACAATTCGCTAAAATGAGCAACCGAAATATTTCCCACATACAATTGTTTTATTGGAATATAAATATCTTTAAATTTTGAAAAGGATACAACGGCAATGGTGAAATAATTGGTGAATTTCACTGCGTTGATTACTGTTTTTATGTTTTCCTTGATGTTGATTAAATCATTAGATTTTTTAATTTCAGAATGATAATAAATGGCTCTAATCACCAAAATTAAAGGATTTATCATTATCAAAATAGGCTCTTTTCCTTCCCAAAAATGAAAATAAACTCTCCAAAGAAATATTTCTAATAATGTTAAAAATGCAATTTGACCAATTAGGTTTAAAGTTTTATTTTTCGTTGAAAGTATTGTTGTCATTTTTGTTTTAATTTAAAAGTTAAGTTATCGTTTTGTAAAATGCATTTTATACCTCATTAGTGTAGAAAAATAAAATTCGTTACAAGTTTTTTGAAAAAAAATAAAAACCAACTTGTTATCAGGTTGGTTTTTAATGCGTTTCTAATCTACTTTGTGCCAAGTTTGGTTTCTCCCGATGAGTGAAAACCCAATATAACCTCTTACAATAAGTTTATCTCCTTCTTTTTTGATGCTACATTTGTAGGTTTTTCCTGTTTTTGGGTCGGTGATGGTTCCTCTACTAAATTCATTGTCTTTTTTAGATAAACCTCGGATGATTTCCATTCCTAAAATAGGTTGGTCTTTCCTGTCGTCTTTGCATTTGACACAATTCGGATGAGCGGGTTTTATCAAAAGCTGATGAACTTTGCCGTAATATTTTCCATCGCTTTTCTTGAAAATTTCCACGATAGATTTTGGTTTTCTTGTTTCGTCGTCTATGGTTTTCCATTTTCCCTCTATTTGAGCAAAAGCAAAAGCAGTTTCCAATAAAGCCATCACTGAAAAAAGTTTTAATTTCATTTTTTCCAAATTTAAAATTATGAGACAAAACTACATTTTTATTTTAAACAAACAAAAAATATTTTTATTGTTTAATTAAGTTTAATTTAATAAACGGTCATTTTGAATATTGTTTAATTATAATTTTACTAAACAATGTTAATTAATTTTAATAAAATTTAAAACCCTGAATATCGTTGAAAAATTTTATCTTTGCCTTTATGAATTTTGTTAAGAATAATTTAGCGAACCTTT
Organism: Flavobacteriaceae bacterium; assembly: GCA_030529185.1. Classification (GTDB taxonomy): domain Bacteria; phylum Bacteroidota; class Bacteroidia; order Flavobacteriales; family Weeksellaceae; genus JABCPE02. The sequence goes on along the minus strand of JAUMXI010000008.1, from coordinate 27,867 downwards.
TCACGCTGGGGAATCTTTTTTCTGGGAGTGTTGGGGCAATACAACTTTTGCAAGGCAATTATGAAATCACGGCGATTTGCATTGTGCTTTCAGCGATTTTAGATTTTTTTGATGGTTTTGTGGCAAGGGCTATGGGTTCTAATTCGGAATTGGGAATTCAGCTGGATTCCCTTGCCGATATGGTCACTTTTGGGGTGTTGCCAGGGCTTACGATGTATGTAATGCTCGGAAATATTCCTAACGAAGAGTTGTTTTGGCTGAAATATTTAGGGCTTTTCATTACGCTGTTTTCTTGTTTGAGATTGGCAATTTTTAATATTGATGATGAGCAAACTTACTATTTTAAAGGTTTGAACACACCGAGCAATACTTTCTTGATTTTTGGCTTGTATTACGCATATCAAAAAACAGGAGATTTTTTATTTTTAATGGAAAATAAATGGCTTTTATTAGGTCTTACTGCATTGAGTTCTTGGCTTTTGGTTAGCCCAATCAAGATGATTGCAATGAAATTTAAGTCTAAAAAAATAGAAGATAATTATCCCAAAATAGCTTTAATTTTAGGGGTAATTCCTATTCTGATTTTTGGCAATTTTGCAGGAATTCCGTTAGCAATAGTGTATTACATGTTGGTGTCCATTGCTTTCCAAAAGCAATTAAAATAAAAATTTAATATAATAAAAATGAACTTAAAATTACATAAACCTCTTTGTATCTTTGATTTAGAAACTACAGGGACGAATATTTCTAAGGATAGAATTGTAGAAATTTCCATTTTAAAAGTTAATCCAGATGCTTCTCGTGAGAGCAAAACTTGGTTGGTTAATCCAGAAATGCCCATTCCATCGGAGGCTTCGTTGGTTCACGGAATTTCAGATGAAGATGTGCAAAACGCTCCGACATTCAAGGAAATTGCACCTAAAGTAATGGAAATGCTCAATGGAGCAGATTTGGGCGGTTTTAATTCTAACAGATTTGATGTACCACTTTTAGCTGAGGAGCTTCTACGAGCAGGGATGGATTTTGATTTGAGAAAATTTAAACTGGTTGATGCACAGGTGATTTTCCATAAAATGGAGCCGAGAAATCTTACTGCAGCTTATCAGTTTTATTGTGGAAAAGATTTGGAAGGAGCTCATTCTGCCGAAGCGGATACTTTAGCTACTTTTGAAGTTTTAGATGCTCAAGTCGGAAAATATGAAGACTTGCCAAAAGAAATAGCTGGATTGAGTAAGATTTCTTATCATAATAAATCTGCTGATTTGGCAGGTTTTATTGCTTATGATGATGAAGAGCAAGAAATTTTCACTTTCGGAAAATACAAAGGACAAAGAGTAAAGGAGGTTTTCCAAAAAGATATTGGCTATTTTGGTTGGATTCAAAATGCTGATTTTCCGCTTTATACAAAAAAAGTATTGACGGCAATTCAGTTGAGAAGTAAGTTTTAAAAATAAAAAAATCTAATCTTAAGAAAGATTAGATTTTTTCGTGGTTTCTCCAGGAATCGAACCAGGGACACACGGATTTTCAGTCCGTTGCTCTACCAACTGAGCTAAGAAACCATTAGTTTTATTAAAGGAAAAACTTAAACCTTGGTGGTTTCTCCAGGAATCGAACCAGGGACACACGGATTTTCAGTCCGTTGCTCTACCAACTGAGCTAAGAAACCATTAGCAATTTTGCTGGTGCAAATGTAGGAAAATTTAATATTAAATCCAAATTTATTTTGCATTTTTTCTCTCAGAGTCTCGGAGTTGCTCACTCATTTCTTCCAAAACTGGCTTGATGGTACTCTCTGGTAAATCGTTGATTCTGATGTACATTAGCCCATCTATTGCATCGTTAAAATTAGGATCTACATTGAATGCAACTACCTTTGCATTTTGCTTAATATATTTTTTGATAAGCACTGGAAGACGCATTTCTGGCTCAAAATCGTCAATCAATTTATCTAATTTATTCAAATCATCATCTACCCCTTCAAAAAATAATTCTTTATCCCTTTCGCTCAGATGAACTTTATAATCGTTCTTTGGATGAACATATTGGGCAACTACAGCATCGTAATAATGAGAGCGCATAAACTCAATCATCAAAGATTTGGAAAAATCTGAAAATTTATTGCTTATACTTACGCCTCCCATTAAAAATTTATGTTCTGGATTCCTCAAACAAACATAGACAATCCCTCGCCATAAAAGGAATAGAGGTAATGGTTTTTGCTGATATTCCAAAGAAATATAAGCCCTTCCCATTTCTATTACTTTTCGGAAAAATGGTTGAAGCTCTTGGTCAAAATTAAATAAAGAGCTGGTATAGAAACCTTTAATTCCGTGGTTTTTCATTACATCAACGCCCAATGCCATGCGGTAGGCTCCTGCGATTTTCTGCTGAGCATTATCCCAAAGAATAAGATGGTGGTAATGTTTGTCGTATTCGTCTAAATCAAACGGAAGATTAGTACCCTCGCCTACAGCACGGAAAGTGATTTCTCTCTGTCGCCCAATTTCTCGCATCATTGCAGGGATTTCGTCAAATTTGGTGAAATAAATTTCGTAATCTCCATTGGTGAATAATAATTTCCCTTCTTTGGTTTTAAGATTCTGAATATCTTGCAAAATCTCTTCCAAAGGCGTTTCATCAATAATATTTTCCACGGAAGTTTCTTGAGGAATAATATGGGGATTTTTAACCTTTAAAAATTCTGCAACAGATTTATGGTTTTCAAAATAAGACTTCATCATATAGACTTTTTTTCTCAAAAATCTACCCAAATCTTTGATGGTTTCATAATCATTTTGAACCTTCGGCGTGATGGGTTTTCCTATTCTTATTTTGATAGGTTTTTCCCTTTTGTTGAGCATCTCTGCAGGAATCATTAAGGTTTGTAAATCTGGATGAAGTTTAGAAACATTATAAAAAAGTTTGCTATTCTTCGCGTGGAAATACATTGGCACAACGGGAACTTTAGCTTTTTTGATGAGTTTAATTACTGTTTCTTCCCATTCTTTATCCTGAATTTCGTTAAATTCATTATTTTTGTTAGAAACCTCTCCCGAAGGGAAAATTCCCAAACAGCCGCCTTCCTCCAAATGGCGAAGTGCCTCACGCATTCCCATTGTACTATTGTAAGCCTCTTTTCTGTTTTCAAAAGGATTTACAGAGATTACATAGGGAGCCATTGGTTTGATGTTGGTCAAAAGGAAGTTTGCCATTACCTTAAAATCAGGGCGAATTTCCGATAAAATTTTGCACATAATAATGCCGTCTAACGCACCCAAAGGATGATTAGCCACTAAAATGAAAGGTCCTGTTTTAGGAATTTTGGCCAAATCTTCTTGAAAAGCCAAATATTTTACATTCAGCTCTTCTAAAAGACTATCAAAAAAATCCTGCCCCTCCTTATTTTTTACTTTATCGTAAAGGGAATTTACTTTATTGATTTTTGCAAACTTCATAATCGCTGAAACGATGGGGTGTTTTAGCATTCCCAGTTTGTTCAGCCCAGCAGCCAATGCCAAATCTTTTTTAGTAATTAAACTCATTTTTTTTCAAAATTAATTTATAACCATTTGTATGGTAGTTTTTGAAATCTGTTCTAATAAAATTGTCTTGCCTTCTCGGATTTTTTCTAAATTTTCCAGTTGGGCGTTTCTCACCGTGAAAAGCGATACATTTTTGCAAATTTCGGTATTAAAATTATTTCTTAATTCGCTTACCAATTCATCAACTTTGTTAAATTTATCCTCTAAACACAACGCCAAAGAAATCGCTGAATTTTGCATCAAAGATACTTTAATATTGTGTTTTGCCAAAAGCCCAAAAATATAACTCATATGGTCTTCTGCGATGAATGAAAAATCTCTTGTAGCGATGTGCATCAAATTTTGATTTTCCTTTAAAATATAACTTTCCAACTGCTGATTTTTCTCCGAAACTCCAATTTTTGTTCCCGAGTTTTCGGGGTTAATAAAGGATTTCACAAAGAAAGGAATGTGCTTTTGCTTCAGTGGTTGTAAGGTTTTGGGGTGAATGATAGAAGCTCCATAATACGCCATTTCTATTGCTTCTTCATAAGAAATATGGCAAATTTGTTGCACATTTTGAAATTTTCTTGGGTCGCCCGTCATCACGCCTGGTACATCTTTCCAAATCGTCATATCCGTAGCGTTGAGGCAGTAAGCAAAAATGGCAGCAGAATAATCCGAACCTTCACGCCCCAAAGAAACGGTAAAATTATTCTCGTCCGTTCCTATAAAGCCCTGAGTAATGTAAGTTTTGGAGGAATCTAATTGAGAGATATTTTTTTCCGTTAATTCCCAATTTACAATTCCCTCGCGATAGCTGGAGTCTGTTTTGATGAAATCTCGCGCGTCAATCCACTCGTTATTTAATTGGTTTTCAGATAGATAATGGCTTAAAATTTTAGAAGAAATCAATTCTCCACAAGTGACAATTTGGTCATAAACGAAATTATAATTAGGCGATTTGTTTCTCCTCAAAAAGGAGTTCATATCCTCAAAAAAATGCTCAATTTCCTCAAAAATGAGGTGGTTTTTAGGGAACAATCCTTGTGCAATATTCAAGTGTTCTTGCTTTACTTTTTCAATATCAGCCGAATAATCTCCCTTGTCAAAATAAGATTTGACCACCTTTTCCAATGCATTAGTAGTTTTGCCAATAGCCGAAACGATAATCAAGCAGTCTTTATATCCTTGATTTTCAAGAACCTTAGCTACATTCTTCACTCCGTCAGCATCTTTTACAGAAACGCCTCCAAACTTAAACACTTTCATTGAGTACTCCTTGGTGATTATGATTAAAAACTAAAATCTATTGCAAACCACAAAAGTATTAAATAAGATTGAGAAAAAAAAGAGGAGTATTTAAGATAATTTTCCGAATTTTGTAGATATTTTTGATAATTTAAGGAACATGACAGACCAAACTTTACGCTCTTTGGGAGAGTTTATTATTAATACACAAAATGATTTTAAATACGCTAATAGTGAGCTTTCTAGACTTTTAAGTTCTATAAAAATTGCTTCTAAAATCGTAAATAGAGAAGTAAATAAGGCGGGAATTGCTGATATTTTAGGGAAAGCAGGAAATGAAAATGTGCAAGGCGAAGAACAGATGAAGTTAGATGTTTTTGCTAATGATGTCTTTATTGATGCACTTTCTCATCGTGAAATTGTTTGTGGAATTGCCTCCGAAGAAAATGAAGATTTTATTGAAATAAAAGGCAGTGAAAACTCTCATCTTAATAATTATATCGTGCTGATTGACCCATTAGACGGCTCTTCTAATGTAGATGTGAATGTATCTGTGGGTACGATTTTTTCAATTTATAGAAGAGTGACGCCTTTGGGAACGCCCGTGCAGTTGGAAGATTTTTTACAAAAAGGTGAAAACCAAGTTGCAGCAGGATATGTAATTTATGGCTCTTCTACAATGTTGGTTTATACTATCGGAAATGGAGTGAATGGCTTTACGCTTGACCCATCGGTAGGAACTTATTACCTATCTCACCCACAAATGAAATACCCAGAAAAAGGGAAAATCTATTCCATTAACGAAGGGAATTTTAATAAATTCCCTAATGGCGTGAAAGAATATGTAAGATATTGCCAGGAAAAAGGGGAAGACAGACCTTATACTTCTCGTTATATTGGCTCATTAGTTGCTGATTTTCATAGAAATATGATAAAAGGCGGAATCTATATGTATCCCGCTACTTCCGATGCTCCGAATGGGAAATTAAGGCTTCTTTACGAATGCAACCCTATCGCATTTTTAACGGAACAAGCAGGGGGAAAAGCAACGAACGGAAAACAGAGAATTTTGGAAATAGAGCCAAAAGAACTGCACCAAAGAGTGCCTTTATTCTGCGGAAGCCCAGCAATGGTGGAAAAAGCAGAAGAATTTTTATCTAAAAATGAAGGCTAAATACCAAAAATACATTCTAAATTTTAAGCAACCGAGTGGAACTTCGCGAGGAATATTGACCACAAAGGAAACTTTTATTTTAGAAGTTTTTGATAATGAAAAAAAAGGCATTGGAGAATGTGCTGTTTTTCGTGGTTTGAGCTATGATGATTTACCCAATTATGAAGAAAAATTGCAGTGGCTTTGTCTCAATATTCATCGTGATTTTGAAGATTTAAAGAGGGAACTTTTGCAGTATCCTTCTATTATTATAGGCTTGGAACAAGCCTTGCTCAACTTGAAAAATGATGAAGGAATTTATTTCCCAAGCCCTTTTACAGAAGGGAAAGAAGGTGTTTTGATCAATGGGCTGATTTGGATGGGAAATGAAGATTTTATGCTTCGCCAAATTCAAGAAAAATTATCGCAAGGTTTTCATTGCATTAAGTTAAAAATCGGTGTGGATTGGGAAACAGAAAAGAAAATTTTACAAAATCTTCGCAAAGAGTTTCCGAAAGAAGTTTTAGAACTTCGTGTAGATGCCAATGGAGCCTTTGATTTTCCCTTTGTTCAAGGAGTTTTGGAAGATTTAGCTAAATTAGAAATCCATTCCATAGAGCAACCCATAAAGGCAAAAAACTGGAAGCAAATGAGCCAACTTTCCCGAAATACGCCCATTCCGATTGCTTTAGATGAGGATTTGATAGGGCTGATTCATTCTCAACAAAAAATAGAACTTTTAGATGAGGTAAAGCCACAATTTATTATTTTAAAACCGAGTTTGTGTGGTGGATTTTCAGGCAGTGATGAGTGGATTGCTCTCGCTGAAGAGAGAAATGTTGGCTGGTGGATTACCTCTGCTTTGGAGAGCAATATCGGACTTAATGCCATTGCCCAATACACTTACACCAAGCAAAACCTTATGCCACAAGGTTTGGGAACAGGGGCGTTATTTACCAATAATTTTGAAAGCCATTTGGAGTTGAGTGGCGATTTAATTTCCTTTAAATTATAATGAAAAGAATATTAATAAAAAGCAATTTAGCATTAATTTTAATATTAAATATCAATTGCACAGGGGCTTTTAATAATGAAAAAAGTAAAAATACAGAAATAAAACAAAGTATTATGAATACAAAAAATCTAAAAGAAATTTATTTTGCTGGTGGGTGTTTTTGGGGAACAGAACATTTCTTTCAGCAGGTAAGAGGGGTAGTCAGCACCGAAGTAGGATACGCCAATGGAAATACTGAAAATCCTACTTATGAGCAAGTTTTAACACATACTACAGGCTTTGCCGAAACTGTAAAAGTTGTGTATGATACGGAGCAGATAGATTTAAAAATGCTTATTCAACTTTATTTTAAAACGATTGACCCAACCAGCATAGACCAGCAAGGGAATGATAAAGGCAATCAATATCGCACAGGGATTTATTTCACTGATAATGAAGATGAAACCATTGTAATAGAGGAAGTAAAATCTTTGGCAAAAAATTATGCAAAACCTGTTGTAGTGGAGACCATTCCGTTAAAGAATTTTTATTCAGCAGAGGAATATCATCAAGATTATTTGGATAAAACCCCAGGTGGTTATTGCCATATTCATCCAAGTCTTTTTGAACTGGCACGAAACGCCAACCCTTTACCAAAAGAAAAATATCAGAAGCCAAGCAAGGAAGAATTGAAAGCAAAATTAACTGCTGAGCAATACTATGTGACCCAAGAAAACGGCACGGAAAGACCTTTCCAAAACGAATATTGGAGCGAAAATCGAGAGGGCATTTATGTAGATATTACCACTGGTGAGCCATTGTTTGTTTCTACGGATAAGTTTGATTCTGGTTGTGGTTGGCCAAGTTTTTCCAAACCGATTGATAAAAATTTGATTCATGAAAAACTGGACAAATCTCACGGAATGCTCCGCACCGAAGTGAGAAGCAAAACAGGCGATGCTCATTTAGGACATGTATTCACCGATGGTCCAATAGAGAGAGGAGGCTTGAGATATTGCATCAATAGTGCGTCATTAAGATTCATACCAAGGGAAGAAATGAAAGAAGAAGGATACGAAGAATATTTAGGGCTATTGGAGAGTAGGTAGCCTTTACCGTCTTAAAACGCCGTTTTAAAATCTTATAATTCTTGTTAAACTTCGTTAAAATTAAATCGGAAAATATGTCATTAAATATTTTTTGCATTAAATTTGTATCAACGATAGTATAAAAATTAAAAAGATTTGATATGAAGAATAAAATTAAAAAATTAGCTCCATTGGCATTAGTAGGTGTGATTTCTGGGGCGACAACTTTTGGGGCTGTTCAATATTTTAACGACAATCAAAACAATACAGATTTTTCTTATTTTTCTACATCTAAAAAAGACGCTCAGTTTGCGGGAATTAATGCCGCTGCGATGGGAGATGATTTTGTAAAGGCTTCTAAAACTACCGTTCCAGCGGTCGTGACGATTAGAAACTACCAAAATAGAGCAGGTGCAGGAGGAAGATCTATGGAGCAAGATATTTTTGAATTTTTCTTTGGTGATGGGTTCAGAAATAATAGAAGTCAGCAAAGAGAAAAACCAAAGGATTTGCCTTCTGGATTGGGTTCTGGGGTGATTATTTCCCCTGATGGATACATTATTTCTAATAACCATGTGGTGGCTGGTGCCTCAAAATTGGAGGTGGTTTTAAGTAATAAAAAAACTTATACAGCTAAACTTATCGGAGCAGACCCAAGTACGGACATCGCTTTGTTGAAGATAGAAGACAAAGGTTTGCCTTATCTTAATTTTGCTAACTCAGATTTGGTAGAAGTTGGTCAGTGGGTGTTGGCAGTAGGAAATCCATTGGGGCTAAACTCTACGGTGACGGCAGGGATTGTTTCCGCGAAAGGAAGAAGTATTGATATTTTGAGCCAACAAAGTAGAACGCCGATTGAAAGTTTCATTCAAACCGATGCGGCGATTAATAGAGGAAATAGCGGAGGTGCTTTGGTGAATACTCGCGGAGATCTGATTGGAATTAACTCTGCAATTTCCTCATCTTCTGGATATTACGAAGGATACGGTTTTGCAGTTCCATCTAATTTAGCTAAAAAAGTAGTAGAAGATATTAAAAAATTTGGTTTGGTTCAGAGAGGTTTCTTGGGGATTGGTTCATTAGATTTATCGGATTTCCTTCAAGTTAAAACTTACAATCAAAGAAACAAAACCAATTTGAAATCCGAAGGTGGAATTTATGTGACCGAAGTAAGCAAAAATAGTGGGGCAGAAGATGCGGGAATTAAAACGGGCGATATTATCAAGAAAATCGATGATGTGAATATCGGAAGTTTCTCAGATCTTTCATTAGCCATTGGTAGCAAAAGACCTGGGGATAAAGTTCAAATTACTTATTTCAGAAATGGAAAAGAATACAAGACTACGGCTTCGCTAAAAGACAGAAAAGGGAATACTTCATTGAGAAGTAAAGCAGATTTGAGTGTGACGGAAAAAATCGGTGGAGAGTTTGAGCCTTTAAGCGAGAGAGTGAAAATAAGCTATGGACTGAATAGTGGAGTAATCGCCAAAAACATCGTAGATGGTGGAGAGTTGTCTCAAATTGGTGTGGTTGATAATTACACCATTATGGAGGTGAATGGAAAACCTGTTAATTCTCAAAAAGATATTGAAAATATTTTGAAAGGATACAAAGGAACGGTTTCTGTAGTGTATCTCGATGAATATGGCAGAATTACAAGAAAAGGCTTTGTGATGCCTTAGAGTTTTGGTTTTTTGATTATAATTATTAAAAAGGACTGCTTGTTTAGGCAGTCCTTTTTAGTGTTTAATTTTTTATTTTCCTCCAATCTCTATCATAAAGTTTTTTCAAAGTTTCTTTTAATTCTGGTTTGAAAACTTCTCTTGGTTTTTCAGCTTGGTCTAAAACAACTTCATAAGTTAGAACTTCATCATTATCATCAAACTGATTGTTTTTATTACTATCTTTTATGGTATTCATAATTACTTTATTAGAAGTTTCAATATATTTCCAATCTTTTACGCTTGTATTTTTAGGGGAAATTTGCCTAAAATTCTTACCAAATTTATCTGAAACAAATAATGAAATAGGGTCATCTTCATTAAGTAATTTATCTTTATTGTAATCTATATTTACAACATCATAAAAAATATATTTTGTAGGTTTTGAAATATCAATATCATTGCCATAATCGGTATCAAGAATCATAACTTTTTTATCCGTAAGCAAATGATATTCATTAGTGTTTGAATTAAAAAACACAATATTCCAATAAGATTTATCAAGGATTGTTTTGTAAGTTCTTCCATAAGAATTTCTCCCTATCGTAGATTCTTTTGTATAAAGACTTTCCGTCAGAGGAAAAATTAATATTCCTGCATTATCAATCTCATAAAAAGAATTCATTTTAAGATGAAAGTTCTTATTAAGTAATTCTTCTTTTTCTGAAAATGAAATCCGTTCTACTTTTGGACTTTCACTACAAGAAAACAACAAAGCAACCAAAGTTGGTAAAAATAACTTTTTCATAATATTAAGGAATTTTAAAAGATTTTATTTCTTGCTAATTTAATGAAAAATATTGTAGAAAAAGAAAAATCCCTTCGCAAAATGAAGGGATTTTTTATGATTTATAAATCAATATCTACACCGATATAAACATTGATAGGCATTATCGGAGCGTAAATCATACCAGCATCAAAGTAATTACTGAAAGGATTTTTAGCATCTATAATGGCATTTTCTTGAATGGTGTTGGTCAAGTTTTCTGCCCCTGCATACACTCTTATATTTTTGCTGAAATTTCTGGAAATTTGAGCATTCATCGTAATATAAGGTTTGGAATGATGAGGCAATTGAAACTCCTTCGGATTGTCGCTCATCTGTGGAAGTCGCTGTTTCCCAATCCAATTTACAGTTGCATCAAATGCCCAAAATCTTCCTTTTTCTGTTTTTGGAGTGGAGTAAGCTAAATTGACAAACGCTCTGTGCTTCGCTATGAAAGGCACTTCTTTTCTTCCTGATAAAAAGTCTGCCTGAACATCGTAATATTTATAAGCCAAACGAACATCAAAATTTTTCACAGGCTGAATGTCCCATTGTGTCTGAAAGCTATTGGCAAAAGATTTTCCATTAAGATTATAAAATACTAATTTCTGAGCAGAAACATCTAAGTCGGTTAAAACTTGGTTGGTAAAATCTGTTCGGAAGAAATCTACTAAAATGCTACTCTTCTTATTAAAAAGTCTAAACTCTTGTTGTAAATTAACACCATAATTCCACGCTATTTCTGGTTTTAGACCATAAATTTTACCATTAGAGTTAATAATTTCAACCTCTCTGCTTGAAGTGAAATATTGTTGATTTTCAGCAAAAATATTCGCCGTTCTGAATCCTTTTCCAGCAGAAATTCTCAAAATTGTCTTTGGGGTAATGTCATATTTGAAGTTCAATCTTGGTGTGAATTGAGTTCCTGCAAGATTATGAAAATCAGTTCTTATACCCGCTACCAAAACATATTTTTCTCCAGTTAGCGTATATTCAAAGAATATACCTGGTACGAATTCTTCTCTCATATAGTGGTCTGAAGAAAACATTTCGTGGTAGTGGTCGTATAAGAGACTTGCCCCCGTTTTGTATTTGTGGTTGGTATTTCCGAAAATACTCTCAAAAACCAAATTAGAATATAATGTTTTCTGCTCTCCAAAGTAATTTCTCAGTCCGAAAAAACTATCCTGTTTGTGGAAGGTAAGGCGATTCATTAAACCTATGCTTTGATAAGGTTTCCCTTTGAAAATATGCCCTGTTTTATTCCAAATTTGAAAATGGCTAAGGTTAATCCCAACTCCATAAGCCGATTGTTGGTTTTGAGGAAAATGCTCGTTAAAATCAACCTGTCCTGCAACTCTTTTATCTAAAAGGAAATTAATCCCTGAGTGAGAAGCCCAGCCCGTATGGTCTAAATCTACATAATTTGCCAAATACGAAGCATTGAGCTGATGCCCTCTTGGTCGGTCAAGAAAACCATCTTTATTATAATCCATTTTACCCCAAGTTGTATTGCCGTGAAGTAAAATACTTTGATTCCAATGTTCATTGATTTGGTCGGTATGTACAATGTTAGCCTCTTGTCTGTTATCAAAATCAACAAAGATGTTAATTGAGGATTTATCTTCTTGCTCTGCTTTTACCAATTCAGTATTGATTTGCCCCGTGATGCTTTCATAACCATTGACTACCGTACTTCCTCCTTTGGTCAATTGAATGCCACCAATCCATCTACCAGGGATAAAATTCAACCCATAAGCAGAGGATAACCCACGGATTTCAGGAAGTTGTTCTTTGGTGAGAGCGGTGTATTTTTGGTCAAGTCCAAGCATTCTCAATTGTTTGCTTCCGGTCACGGCATTATTGAAGGAAACATCTACGGTAGCATTGGTTTCAAAGCTTTCAGAGAGGTTGCAACAAGCAGCTTTCAGAAGTTCCTTCCCGCTGATATTAAATGTTAAACCCACCTCTTTTTTACTAACGCTGGTTGCCTGTTTATGGGATACCAGACTAATTTCCTTAATGGAGTGTTCTTTTGTTTCAGAATGCTCCATTTCGTGCATTTCAGAGTGCGGTTTCATTTCCGAATAATCGCTTTCTCTGTCATATAAACAACAGCCAGGTAGGTTTTCATACACATTATCAGGAGCTTTGTGCTTCTCGTTGTCGTGTCCTGCGTTGGCAATTTCTTTTAAAATCTGGTCAAAAGAAGATTTGTTCTGGTCTGTTTCTAATGTTAAAGTTTGTGTTTCTATATTCCAAACAGCAGAATTAGCTCCTGCATTTTTGGCTGTTTTTTCTATTCGTGCTTTGCACATTCCACAACTTCCTTTTACTTTAAATTCTTGCTTTTCTGTGTTTTGAGCAAAATAAATATTGATGAATAATAGGCATACCACACGGAGGATACCTTTTAAAGAATTTTTCATTTTTTGATGAATTTTAGGTTAAATATAAAATATAATAAGCATGGCATTTTAAACAATTAAAATGCTTAAATATTGGATTTAACCTATCTTGGGCGGTTGCCAAATGTTGTGCATTCCTTTGGGTAAAGAAATGAGATAATGAAAATTATTCTGTGTAGTTTCAGTGAAAAATTTATTAATTTGAAATTCTTCTTTTACTTGAAAATAAAGAACCGACAAGTTATGAGAATGCAAAATAGAACAATCTTGACAAGAAGTTCCACAGCATTCATTAGAAGTTTCAGCGTTTTGATGTTCAGGATTAGTGGAGCAACAGCAAATCTCGTGCTTCGCTATTTCTTGGGCAAAAGCCATCTGTTGAGGAAATACCAATGTCCCCAAAAAGAATACAAAAAATAATATTTTAACTCCTTTTATCATAAATTTGACGACAAAGTTAGCAAAAAATAAATTACTTTTGCAAGAAATGATAATTTTACAAAAAATATTAATTTTTCCATTGGTGCTAATGATTAGGTTTTATCAATTGGCAATTTCTCCTTGGCTGGGGAAAAACTGCCGATATGAGCCTACTTGCTCTCAATACATGCTGGAAGCGCTAAAAATCCACGGATTGTTTCGTGGGTTGTATTTGGGAGTAAAACGAATTTTGAGTTGCCACCCTTGGGGAGGAAATGGCTACGACCCTGTGCCACCAAAAAAATAACTTATAAACTTATTTTAAAATGAAAAATATTATAAAATTACTTTTAATATTCTGTTTTCAGTTTTCTGTTGCTCAATCCAATAGAGAGTTGTCTTCGGGAGTTTTGGAGATTTCACAAAATGAAAATATTCCCGTGAAAATATTTTCAAGTCCGAGAATGACGGACATAGCTGAGGTTTTAGCAGGAAATGAAGATGTTTTAATTATTCTGAGTAGGTTTAATTTAGAAATAAGAAATATTGAAGAAGAGCATTATTTACAATATTTTTATAAAGATTTTATAGAGAAGAATTATAAAATTTTGGATAAAAACTTTCAACAAGTGGAAAACCCACTAAATGGAGATGCTCAATATATTTTAAAGTTAAGGAATTTTCAATATATTGAAAATCAACAATTAAAATTAAAAACTGAGTTCAAAATATGGAATCCCAAAGAGGGAATTAATCTTTTTGGGTTAAATTTAAGGTATTACGGTTTGATGTTCGTGATTGCTTTCGGCTTAGGGCTCTTGATAATGAAAAAAATGTTTAAAATTGATGGAGCCGATGAGAAATACCTTGACCCGTTGCTTACTTGGACATTGTTTGGAACGATTTTCGGGGCGAGGCTTGGGCATGTAATTTTCTACGAAGCAGAATTGTTTAGAGAAGATTTCTGGAGTGTATTTTTACCGATTAGAACCAAACCATCCCTTGAGTTTGCAGGTTTTTCTGGCTTGGCAAGTCACGGGGCGGCTATTGCACTGATTTTAACCACGATATATTATAGTTTGAAAATCATTAAGAAAAATCCGCTTTGGGTGTTTGATAGGCTAGCGATTGTGGTAGCATTGGCAGGGTTTTTCATCCGTTTAGGGAATTTCTTCAACTCTGAAATCATCGGAAAACCTATTGATCCCAATTCATTTTTAGCCGTTTATTTTCCTCAACAAAGTTTGAGTTATGGGGCAATCGTTCCACGATATCCTACACAATTAATAGAAGCGGTCAGCTATTTATTGTTATTTTTCTTACTTTGGGCATTGTATAGATTGACCCAGAAAAAGCATCAAACAGGTTGGTTAATGGGAGTGTTTTTCACTATTCTTTGGACGATTAGATTTTTTGCTGAATTTCTAAAAGAGCCTCAAGGTGAGGAATATATATCATTTTTAAGCTTAAATACGGGACAAATTTTGAGTTTGCCGTTGATACTTTCAGGGGTAATTTTGATAGTGTATTCTAAAAGATTTAAAGTTAATTAAATGTTTTTAAATTCTAAAATATACGGAGCTGAACGAAAAGAAACTTCACTTTTGGTTTTCCACGGATTATTCGGAATGCTGGATAATTGGGGAAGTTTTGGAAGAATTTTTGGAGAGCTGATGCCTTGCCATTTGGTGGATTTGAGAAACCACGGAAAAAGTTTTCATTCAGAGGAAATGTCGCTTCAAGCAATGGCTGATGATATTTTGTTTTATCTCAATCATTATCAATTAGATAAGGTTCATCTTTTAGGGCATTCTTTGGGTGGAAAAGCAATAATGCAATTCGCTATTTCGTATCCTGAACGAGTTGAAAAACTTATCGTGGTAGATATTGCCCCAAAGGCTTATATACCACATCACCAGGAAGTTATTAGTGCTTTGGAAAGCGTGGATTTTTCGCTTGTGTCTTCAAGAAAAGAAGTGGAAACGAAATTATCAGAAAATATTAAATCAATGCCTGTGGTTCAGTTTTTAATGAAAAATTTGTATTGGGAAGCAGAAGGAAAATTGAATTGGCGATTTAATTTAAAAACTTTGGCGGAAAAATATGATGATTTTGTTGCCAACCCTATTAAATCTGGAGTTTTTGAGAGGGAAACGCTGTTTGTGGCAGGGGAGAAATCTAATTATATTTTACCACAAGATGAATTGTTGATTCGTCAGCAGTTTCCGAATTATGAGTTAGTGAAAATTTCAAATGCGGGGCATTGGGTTCAGGTAGAAAATCCTATGGAATTTAATACTTGTGTAAAGGAATTTTTAAATCAATAAAAAATAAATAATATGCAAAATTTAACTGGAAAAACAGCCTTAATAACAGGAGGTAGCCGTGGTTTGGGAAAAGCCGTGGCATTGGCTCTTGCAGAAGAAGGCGTAAATGTAGCCATTACGGGTAGAAATGAAGAAACTTTGAAATCCGTAGTGAAGGAATTGGAAAGTAAAGGCGTGAAATCTGCTTATGCCGTTTTTGATGTGTCTTCAAAATCAGAAGTTTATAAGGCTTTGGAGCAGTTGCAGAAAGATTTTGGTTCATTTGATATTTTGGTAAATAACGCTGGAATCGCAGCTTTTGGTGGAATTTTAGAAATGGATGATGAGCAATGGGAAGACATTGTGAGAACCAATCTTTTAGGTCCGTATTATGTTTCAAAGGCGGTGGTACCAAGTATGGTGGAGAAAAAATCGGGAGATATAATTAACATTTCTTCAACGGCTGGATTAAAAGGCAATGCGGCAACTTCGGCTTATTCTGCTTCTAAATTCGGTTTGATAGGAATGTCAGAATCTATGATGTTGGAACTGAGAAAACATAATGTGCGTGTGACTACCTTAACGCCAAGCACTATTGCTTCGGATATGACCAAGAATGTTTTAAAAATCACCGATGGAAACCCCGAAAAAGTATTACAGCCAGAGGATTTTGCAGAGCTGGTGGTAGATTTATTGAAACTCAACAAAAGAGCAATGCTCGCTACGGCAGCACTTTGGTCGACTAATCCTTAAAATTATGAAAGACTTTGATTATCTTTGTCAAAGTCTTTTTTTTATTCAAATCATCACAATAAAATATTAACTTTGTAAAAAGTACTATATATGGAAATCACAAACATCAATCAATTAGATATAAATGGAACTTATTCCTATGCCGATTATCTCCTTTGGAAATTCAAGGAACGAGTAGAGTTGTTTAAAGGTAGAATTTTAAAAATGTCTCCTGCACCAAGCACGAAACATCAAGAAATATCTAGGAATTTAACTCTTGGTTTGGGGTATATTTTTAAAGGGCAAAAGTGTAAAATGTATATTGCTCCTTTTGATGTGAGAATTCCGAAACAGAGCAAAGAAGATAAGGAAATATTTACGGTAGTTCAGCCAGACCTTTGTGTAATTTGCGACCCTAATAAAATAGATGAAAAAGGATGTATAGGAGCCCCAGATTTGGTGATTGAAATTCTCTCACCAGGGAATTCCAAAAAAGAAATGAAAGACAAATTTCATCTTTATGAAGAAGCAGGAGTAAAGGAGTATTGGATTGTTGATCCCAATCAAGAAAGTGTTTTGATAAATGTGTTAGAGCAAGGAAAATATTTTACTCAAAATCCTATTGTAGATGATGAGGTTGTTTCTCGTATTTTCCCTGATTTGAAATTGCACACCAATGATATTTTTAATATGTAATTTATAGATATGAATTTGTAATGTATGAAGATACTTATTTTTGATAATTATGATAGTTTTACTTACAATTTGGTTCAATTGGTGGAGCAAATTGTGGGCGAGGAGCATCAGGTGGATGTTTATAAAAATGATGAAATTTCTTTAGAACAAATCGCTGATTACGATAAGATTATCCTTTCTCCAGGTCCAGGAGTGCCACAAGAGGCAGGAATACTTTTGGAATTGATAAAAAAATACGCTTCTACCAAATCTATTTTAGGGGTTTGTTTGGGGCAACAGGCGATTGCAGAAGCTTTTGGCGGTAGTTTGATTAATCTTTGCGATATTTTTCACGGAGTGGGAGTCGATACTCAAATCACGAAACAAGATGCAAAAATCTTGAAAAATCTCCCTGAAAACATTCAGGTAGGGCGTTATCATTCGTGGATTGTTAATGCTGAAAATTTCCCTAAAGATTTGGAAATCACGGCGGTTGATGATAAGGGTATGATAATGGCTTTGCAACACAAGGAGTATGATGTTCATGCGGTGCAATTTCACCCCGAGAGCGTTTTAACTCCAGAAGGAAGACAGATTTTAGAGAATTTTTTGAAAGTTGAAAATTAAAATTAACAATTAAAATGGTTTTAGTCACAGGAGCAACAGGGATTTTAGGCAGAGTTTTGGTTTTAGAATTGTTAAAGAAAGGTAAGCGGGTAAGAGCAACAAAAAGAGCGTCAAGCAACCTTGATGAGGTGAAAGATTCTCTGAAATTTTACACCGAAAATGCTGGAGAATGCTTCCAAAAAATAGAGTGGGTAGATATAGATTTGGAGGATTTGGACTCGCTTCGCAATGCTCTTGACGGAGTGGAAGAGGTTTATCATTGTTTGGCAAGGGTAAGTTTTCACCCAAAAAATAAGTCTGAAATGCTGAAAACCAGTGTGGAAGGGACTAAAAACTTACTGTATATCGTGGAGGAAAAGCAAATCAAAAAGTTGCTTTTTGTGAGTTCTATCATAGCCTTAGATAAAACAAATGAAAATGGCGAAATAGATGAAAATTCCGAATTTGATTCCAAAAAAGAGCATTCTGGATATGCCTTGGCAAAATATCTTTCCGAAATGGAAGTTTGGAGGGCTTCTGCGGAGGGAATGAATGTCGTTATCGTCAATCCAGGAGTTATTATCGGAACAGGAAATTGGGGCAAAAGTAGTGGCGAGATGTTCCCAAATTTTGAGAAAAATCCTTTCATTTTTGAAGGAAGTTTGGCTTATGTAGATGTGAGAGATGTAGCGAAAATTTCTGTGGAATTGATGGAAAAAGAAAAATTCGGACAACGCTATATTCTCATTTCTGAAAACAAAAAATATAAGGAAGTTGCCGATAGCGTGAGACGATTTTTAGGCAAATCTGAAACGATAATTATCCCTAAATTTTTACTACAAATTGGTTATGTATTTAATTTACTTTTGGGCTGGCTTTTCCCTATTCTCCGAATGATTAATAAAACCAATATAGAAGCCGTGACTACCTCTACCTCGTATTCTAATGAAAAAATTAAAAAAGAACTTGATTATGAGTTTATTCCTTTTGAGGAAAGTATAGATTTTCATTTGAGAAATTATATAGAGAGTAAAAAGTAAATTCATTATTAAAAAATAAAAATGATTCAACAATTTTTAGGAAATCCTAATTTCACGATAAAAAACATAGAAGTTTCGGCGGAGTGTCCTTCCAATATCGCATTGATTAAATATTGGGGAAAATACGCCAACCAAATCCCTGCGAATCCAAGCATTAGCTACACGCTTCAAAATTGTAAGACGATAACGAAAATGGCGTTTAAGGCAGGGGAAGATTTTGCAGTAAAAACTTTTTTATCCGATAAAGAAGAACCAAAATTTGCCGAAAAAATTGAGAAATATTTCCGAAATATAGAGTCTTATCTACCTTGGATTTTAAAGGGAAGTTTTGTCATCAATACCGAAAATACTTTTCCGCACAGTTCGGGGATTGCTAGTTCGGCATCGGGGTTTGGAGCCATTGCCAAGTGTTTGATGGCGATAGATAAGGCGTTTAATCAGCAATCAGAAGACGATTTAAAAAAAGCCTCTTTTTTGGCACGATTAGGCAGTGGAAGTGCGTGTAGAAGTTTGTATAATGGTTTGGTCGTTTGGGGCAAAACTCCTGAAGTAAGAGGGAGTTCCGACCTCTTCGCAGTGAAATATTTTGATGATGAAATTCATTCTGTTTTTAGAAATTTTAATGATTGGGTGTTGCTTATCCACGAGGGACAAAAAACGGTAAGTTCTACCGTAGGACACGGACTGATGAATACCAATCCTTATGCAGAACGCCGTTTTCAAGAGGCACGAGAAAATTTTATTCCGCTAAAAGAAATATTAAAAACGGGAGATTTGGAAAGCTTCATCACGCTGGTAGAGCACGAAGCACTAACGCTCCACGCAATGATGATGATGAGTCAACCCGCTTTTATCTTGATGAAAACAGGTACAATGGAAGTTATCAACAAAATTTGGAATTTCCGAAGAGAAAGTCAATTGCCACTTTTCTTCACCCTTGATGCTGGGGCAAATGTTCATCTATTATTTCCATCGGTAGGGAGAAAACTGTCGGCAGAAGATTTTGAGCAGATTACCAACTTTATAGAAAAAGAATTGCTTCCTCATACTCAAAATGGAGGCGTGGTAAAGGATAAAATGCAGTGGTAAAATAGAGAAACTATGTTTAGCAAAGAAGAATCAGCGAAAATGCGTCAGGAGTTTTGGACTTCTTTTGGGAAATCCTTTCCTATGAAATGGATTTTGTATCAAACCAAAATAAAAGGCGTGAGTTTCAAATTTCATTTTGATACCAAAAAAGCAATGGTAATGATGGAGATAGAGGGAAGTTTGGAGCATCGCATCAAATATTTTGAAAAAATGCAGTCTTTACAAGATATTTTGGAAACAGAATATTTGCCTAAAGCCATCTATTCCGATAGTTTTGAGCTGGAAAATGGAAAAGAAATTTCTTGTATTTTTGTAGAAAAAACAGGAGTTTGCATTCACAATAAAAATACTTGGCAAGAAACAATGCAGTTTCTTAACGATAATATGCTGAAATTTGAAGAATTTTGGCAAGAATATGAAGATTTTATTAAAATGGAAAACGAAATTTAAAATATGAAAAAAGTATATTTTTTAAAAACTTGTAGCACTTGTAAGAAGATAATAGCAGAACTCAACCTTGAAGCTTGGGAACAGCGAGAGCTAAAATCACAGAATGTCAGTGAAATAGAATTACAAGAAATGTATGATTTGGCTGGGTCTTACGAGGCATTATTCAGCAAAAAATCCACTCAAATCAAAGCGAGAGAGATTGATGTAAAAACTTTAAAAGAAGGGGATTTTAAAAATTTGATTTTAGAGCATTATAGCTTTTTGAAGCGTCCGGTTTTCATTTCAGATAAAGAAATTTTTATCGGTAATGATAAGAAAACGCTGGAAAAATTGAAAGAAAATTTTGGTAAATAAATTTTCCCAAAAACTCAATAAATATATTTAATTTTACAGCAGAAAATTAACAATAGAAAAAATGGAAAAACTTTCAGATAGAATCAATAGATTGAGCTATTCTAAAACCTTTGTAATGACCAACAAAGCCCGTGAAATGAAGGCTCAAGGAATAGATGTTATCAGTTTAACGCTTGGCGAACCAGACTTTGATGTTCCTGCGAACATTAAACAAGCGGCAATTGATGCCATCCACGAAAATTATAGCCATTATTCGCCTGTTTCTGGCTTTTTGGAGCTTCGTGAGGCGGTTTGCAAAAAATTAAAAAGAGATAATAATTTAGAGTACAAACCGAATCAAATTTGTGTTTCTAACGGAGCAAAACAAGCTATTGTAAATGTTTTGGCTTCGGTTTTAAATGATGGTGATGAGGTGATTTTACCTACGCCATATTGGGTGAGTTATGATGAAATGGTGAAAATGATGGGCGGGAAATCTGTTTTTGTTCAAACCAATATTGATACCGATTTTAAAATCACGGCAGAGCAATTAGAAAAAGCCATTACTCCGAAAACTAAAGCTTTATTATTTAGTTCGCCGTGTAATCCATCAGGAAGCTATTACGAAAGAGAGGAGTTGGAAGCGATTGCCAATGTGGTAGCTAAACACCCTCAAATTACCATTATTTCTGATGAAATCTATGAGTTTATCAATTACGGAGGAAAACACACTTCTATCGCTGAATTTCCGCAGGTGTATGAGCAAACGGCAGTTATCAACGGAATGTCCAAAGCTTTCGCGATGACGGGCTGGCGTATAGGTTATTCGGCGTGTCCTACTTGGTTGGCAGCAGCTTGTGATAAAATTCAAGGGCAGACGACTTCTGGGGCAAATACCATTGCACAGAGGGCTTCTATCACTGCTTTGGAAACTCAGCCTTCCGAATATCGCTATATGATAGATAAATTTGAAGCCAGAAGGGACTTGGTTTTTGATTTACTAAAAGATATTAAAGGTTTTAAAATCAACAAACCAAAAGGGGCGTTTTATATGTTCCCAGACATTTCTTATTATATTGGTAAAACTCTCGATGGAGTGGAAATTAATGATTCTGATGACTTTGCGATGTTCCTTTTAGAAAAAGCCCATGTAGCTACGGTGGGGGGAGTTTCTTTTGGGGATAAAAATTGTATTCGCTTCTCTTACGCTACTTCAGAGGAAGTCTTAACTGAGGCGATGAGAAGAATTAAAGAACTTTTAGATCAATTTTAATTTGAAAAAGAAAAGATTGCAGTGATGAGTTGCAATCTTTTTTATTTTAAAAATCCTCCATTGCTCCCAGTCCAAAGAGTGCAAAATCGTATAGGGCTGGGTCTTTAGGGTTGTATTTTCTGATGATTTGGTCGAGTTCTTCTACAGCTTTCCAGTCGTTTTGTTTTCGCTGTAAAATTCCCAATTTTCGGGAGATATTGCCTGTATGAACATCCATTGGGATAGACAAATATCGTGGCGAAATGTTTTCCCAAATGCCAAAATCTACGCCTTTGTTGTCCTTTCGCACCATCCATCGGAGGAACATCATCAGCCTTTTACATGCAGAATTTTTATACGAACTGCTGATATGCTTATGACTTCTGTGAGGTTCCTCATTCAAAAAAGCATTTCTAAATCGTTCCAAAGCGTGATAAAAATTCTCTTCACCTTGGTGGAGAGTGAAAAGGTTTTCCAAACTATCATTATCGGTATAAATTTTCTTTAAATTGAATACAAACGCCTTTAAATCTTCCGAATTGAAAGTCCGATGTACGGCTTTTCCTTCTATTTTTGCAAAATGTTTTTCTTGGGCGTTCATCACGAAATCAAAAGGTTTATTTCCCATAAAATCAATGATTTTTTCGGCACTTTTTATGATGGATTTCCTGTTTCCCCAAGCGATGGTAGCACTAAAAAAACCTGCAATTTCAATATCTTGTTTCAAAGAAAACCGATGCGGAATTTGTATCGGGTCGTGTTCTATAAAATTGGGGTGGTTAAACTCCTCCGCCTTTTCATCTAAAAAAGTAAAAATTTCTTGTTCGTTCATAGTTCAATAGGTTTTAAAACTTCTGGCAAAAAAGTATTGGAAAAAACTTTTTGTGCTTCTTTCTTTAAAACTGAATAATCGGAATAGCGATTGGAAAAATGCCCTAAAATTAGTTTTTTTACTTCTGCTTTTTGGGCAATCATAGCTGCTTCCAAAGCTGTGGAATGCCCTGTATAATTTGCCATATCTTTCAAATCGTGAAGAAAAGTAGCCTCGTGATATAATAAATCTACGCCTTTAATGATCGGAATAATGCTCTCTTGATAACGCGTATCACTGCAAAAAGCATAAGATAGGGAAGGCTCTGGTGATTTTGTTAGAGCTTCATTTTTAATAAGATAGCCATCGCTAAGCGTGAAATCTTTTCCTGCTTTTAGGTTGTGATAATCACAGATTTGAATTTCAGGGTATTTTTTGATTTCCTCCATATTAAGATGTCGCTCCTTGGGTTTTTCGCGGAAAAGATAACCGTTGCAATAAATTCTATGATTTAGGGGAATGGTGAAAACTTCCACTTTTTTGTCCTCATAAATTTTCTCGGAATTTTGAGAACTTAGTTCGTGATAAACAACCTCAAAACCGCGTTGAGTTTCGGTAATGGAAAAGATGGTTTCCAACATTTTTTTGATGCCTTTCGGAGCGTAGATATGGAGTGGTGTTGTTCTCCCCAAAAGCCTAAACGAAGCTACCAAACCAGGCAAACCGAAACAATGGTCTCCGTGCAAATGCGAAATAAAAATATGGTTGATTTTAGAAAACTTGGCTTTGGCTTTTCTCATTTGCACTTGCGTTCCCTCGCCGCAATCAACGAGGAAAAGGCGTTCTTGCATCTCCAAAAGTTGAGCCGTAGGAGATGAATTAACGGTCGGTATCGCCGAATTAAAGCCCAATATGGTAAGTTTTGCACTCATTTTATCCTAAATAATGTTCTCCCAAAAGTATGGCTAAACTCAACAGGGCGAGTATCATTACCAAAGGAAGCACGAATTTTAACCATTGATGATAATTGAGATTAACCATTGCCAATGAAGGCAAAATCAGTCCCGTAGGCGTGATGAAACTCATTAGCCCCATTCCGATAAGGTAGGCATTGACCACGCTTTGCCCCTCTACGCCGATAACTCCTGCCAAAGACCCCATTATAGGCATCGTGACCACCGCCATTCCTGAAGAGGAAGCGATGAATAAAGTCAGAATCGTGAAAATCAGCATCAAAACACAAAGGAATAATGAGGGCAACATACCCTCCACCAAATTACTGGAATAGAATAAAATAGTGTCTGAAATTTGTCCATCATTTAAGATAAAAGTCACGCCTCGTGCAATGCCTATGATGAACGCCACGCCCAGTAAATCCTTCGCCCCAGCGATGAAATATTCTATGAATTTCTCCTCTCCTGTGCGTTGTAGAAAGGCGATAACCACCGATGAAACAAGGAAAAGAGCCGTCATTTCTTCAAACCACCAGCCCCATTGAGAAACTCCAATAATCATTACAATGAAAGTCAATGCAAAAATGCCCAATAGCAGTTTGCTGGATAGTTTCAGCGAGGTGATGGCTTCTGCCTTTTCTGTGGCAAATGTTTCGGGGATTTTTACGCCATATACGAGGGATTTTTCAGGGTTTTTCTTTACTTTTTCGGCATAACGAATGATGTAAATTAGGCAAGTTGCCATTCCCAAAACGAGGAGTAAAAGTCGGCTTTCCATTCCCGTTGTCCAATCCACGCCCACGGCATCGGAGGCGATAATCACGGAGAAAGGATTAACGGTAGATGCCATCGTTCCCATAGAAGAACCGATGTAAATAACGGCTAACGGCACGAGCAAATCGTATCCTGCTGCCAAAAATACAGGCACAAGAATAGGATAAAACGCAAAAGTTTCCTCTGCCAATCCGAAAGAAGTTCCGCCCAATGCAATCAGGGAAGAAACCAAAATGATGAGAATTCCTTCGCGACCTTTCAAACGATGAGCCAAAACGCCCACTCCCTCGTTGAGCGTCCCCGAACTATTGAAAATTCCGATAAATCCGCCCAAAACCAAAACGAATAAAATCACATCAACCACTTCATAAATTCCTTTGATGGGAGCAAAAATAATCTCGGAAAAGCCTTGCGGCTGGGGTTCGCTTTGCTTGTAAGTATTCGGAATGGAAACAGGTTTTTTGATTTTTCCTTCCTCAAATTTTTTAATATCAATCCCGATGCCTTTATCCGTAAGGGTTTGCTGAGTAGCAGGAAGATTTTGAGTTTCTTCGCCACTTTTTAGGATAAATTCTTTTTGTTCGGCGTTGTATTCTATCGTGTCATACTTTCCAGATGGCAGAAAAAAAGTGAGCGATGCCGCCAAAATAATCACCAACATCAAAACCGTATAAGGCGTAGGAAATTTTAGGTTTTTCATATTTCTAATTTTTAGAATGCAAAGGTCGGTATTATTTTTAAAATAATTAAACTCCTTATAATTCTTATTTAGAATAAATAAAAATAATTATATTTGCCGAAAATTAATTAAAATAAACTTTTTATGAAAAAAACAGTTGTAGGGGCAATGTTCCTAATGGGGTTGATTAGTATGAATGCTCAGATTGTTAGCGATTCTATATCAACAATAGAAGAGGTGGAACTTTTTGGAGAGAGAAAAATTAC
Source organism: Flavobacteriaceae bacterium (assembly GCA_030529185.1). Lineage (GTDB taxonomy): Bacteria > Bacteroidota > Bacteroidia > Flavobacteriales > Weeksellaceae > JABCPE02. The sequence goes on along the minus strand of JAUMXI010000008.1, from coordinate 2,576 downwards.
TCCTAAAAAATTAGAAATTATTACTCGTCTGCCTATAAAACCACAAAATTTAGTTCAAAATGTATCGGTCATTTCGGAAAAAGCCATCGCAGAAATGGGTGCTGTGACGATGAACGAAGCGACAAGAAATGTGGCTGGAGTTGTTTTATTTGCTACTTATGGCGGTAGAGTAGAGAGTATGTCCATCAGAGGGTATAGAGGTGTTCCTGCTTTGAAAAACGGTGTAGTAGTTAATTCAGATTATAGAAGGGTGACTTTAATCCCCGATATGCAAGGAGTGGAAAGTGTGCAGATTATTCGAGGTGTTTCTGCTATTACGCAAGGGATTGGAACTAATTTGGGTGCAGCAGGTGGTGTGATTAATATCGTGACCAAAACTCCGAGATTTATTAATGCTACGAATGTAGGTTTCCGTTATGGAAGTTGGGATACTTATCGCCCGACCTTGGATTTCCAAAGAGTTTTGGATAAAAAAGGTATGGTAGCTGTGCGTTTTAATATGGCTTACCAGAATAATAAATCTTTTGCCGATTATAATAAAGGGGAGCGTGTTTATGTAAATCCTTCGGTGGCTTTTCGCCCTGATGATAAGACGAATATCGTTGCAGAAATGGATTTCTTATACAACGAAAGAACGCCCAACAGAGGAACGGTAAATTTGGCTGATGATAATACTTATGCCATTTATGATTTACCTAAAAATAAATTCTTGGGCTTTGCTTCTGATTATATGAAGGACAAATCGCTCACTTATATGATTTCGGCTGATAGAAAACTTTCTGATAAATTAAAAATTCGTGCAGCTTTTATAGCTTCTGATAACGAGAGAGAGGGAGTGGCGACAGGAAGGTTGATGCTAGATAAAAATGAAACCAATTATGCCATAAGACAGAGAAGTATTGCCAGAGAAAGAGGAATAGATAAGAGTAAAACTTTCCAATTTGATTTTATCGGGAAGGAAATTCAAACAGGGATTTTAAAACATACATTCCAATTAGGTTTTGATTGGAAAACTTCCGAGCTTTCTACCTATGATTTTAGAGACCCAAGTGTAGAAATTGCAGACCCAAGAACAAAACGAAAAGTAAAAGCTCCTTACATTGCGGTTGATAAAATTGATGTAACCAAAGAGGTCAATAACATACTTCCGAGTCATATAGATTTAAATATTTTAAAATTACAAGGCATCAATACTTTAAAAACTCCAACTTGGGGAGTAATGGCACAAGAAGTCTTAGAAATCGGAAAACATGCGAGAGTTTTCTTAGGAATAAGATATAGCAAATTGACGGGCGAAAGCCACAAAGGAAAAAGAGATGCTTGGAATCCTTCTTTCGGATTGATGTTTTCTCCTAAGCAACATTTCAATATTTATGCTTCTTATACTACAAGTACCGACCTTAGAAGCAACCATTTGCCTTTGGAAAATGGAGGAACGGTAGGATCAGCAGTTACAAGACAATGGGAAGCAGGTGTAAAAACCGATTGGTTTGATGAAAAATTGAAATTCAATGTTAATTTATACCACCAAAAAATAGCGAATCTTTCTTATAACATTACCGATATTGCTGGGAAAGCAACGAAATTCTATGGTCTGGCTGGAGATTTAACGAGAAAAGGGGTAGAAATTGACCTTATCGGGAAAATCCTCCCAGAGCTTGAAATTATGGCGGGATATGCTTACATAGATGCACAATATCAAAACAGCCCCTCTTTTGTAGATGGTGCAAGACCTTTTATGATGCCGAATCATACAGCGAATGCTTGGCTGAATTACAAAGTTCGTGAGGGGGCATTGCAAGGCTTTAATATCGGTGGGGGAGTTTACTACATCGGGGAAAGGCCTATCAATGAATCCGTGAAAAATAGCAATGTAGTACATGATACAAAGTCAGCAACACCATTTATGTTGAAAGCATTTACCACGATTAATGCACAAATTGGTTATACTTATAGAAACGCTAGTATCAAGATTTTCGCGAATAATCTCACGGATTCTATCGGATACGAAGCCTACTATCGCGGTGGTTTCCTCAATAGAATGACGCCTCGCCATTTTGCAGTTCAATTAAATTATAAATTTTAATTCTTTAATTTATTGGAAATATTTTTTTCATAATTTTAACCCTTGAGCATTCATGCTCAAAATATTTTCTTTACCCTTTTGGTTTTTTTAAGCCTAAAGGGTTTTTTATTGATGAAAATCAAATATAGAAAACGCTATTTTATACACTTACATAGCCTTTACATTATTAGAATATGATAAAAATCATAAGATTGAAATTTTCCCTAAAAAAGTAGCAAGATGTTATAAAAAAATATTATCTTTGTCCTGAATTAAGTTTTTATATTCTTTCTTAAAGAAGAAAATACTTGAAAAAAATAGATTAAAATAAAAGGGCGAAACCCGAAAAGCCTTTGATAGAGTAGGGATAATTAAAAGTATATTAACAATGAAACAAATTAAAGTATTAGCATTAGCCTTGATTACATTAACGGCGGTAAGTTGCGGAAGAGACAACAAAACAACAGAAACACCTAAAAAAGTAGAAACTCCTGAAACTCCAAAACAACCT
>JAUMXI010000034.1 GCA_030529185.1 Flavobacteriaceae bacterium | reverse complement strand
AGGTGGTAAAAATGACCTAATAAGGTCTTCCGAAGCATTAAAAAGGTGGTTGGAAATAAAAAATTAATAATTAAAATTTTATACAATGAAAATATTAAAACGGATTCTGTTTATTCCAACAGCAATATTAGTATGGCTCATTTTTTATCTGGTATTGCTTTATCTTTGGTTGATTTTCTGGAATTTTCTCACTATCGAGTCTAATGTATTTCTTGCAAACGAATTCATAGCTTCCTGTTTATGTAGCATTCCTAGTATGTTTGTATATTATATAACAGGACTTGCTATACTTGGAAATGATGAACCTCATAAAAATATAGGCAATATACTTCTTTGTATAGCTATGTCTATTTACTTAATTGTTCAATCTTACTTTTCATTTCAGGAAGATGAATATCAGAAAGGTATTGTAAGTATATTTAATTTACTTGTATGTATAATAGGTTTTATTCACTTACACAAAGCATTCCGTAAAATATAGTATCTCTCCCCACTTTTGTGGGGCTTTTTTATTTTGGTATTTTTCTTATTTTTGTATCCATAAAAAATGAGGAAATGATTTCAAAGAATAAAATTTCATTGCAAGACTGGCAAGACATCAAGCCATACAGAAATACATCTAAAACAGACACTTACTATTTAGAGGTAGCCAACCAAATCCGTGAGCAAATTTATAAGCAACAACTTCATATTCCGCTTCAAGATTTCATTAGAGAAGAAGGAATTACACTTTTTTCTATCTTCATCACTTCTTATTTAGAAGATATTATTTCGGGTTCGGAGGTTTGGAATTCTTTCGTGAAAAAGCACAAGGAACTTTACAGCTCTCCCCTACCCTTTTACGAAACGAAAAACGACTATATAGAGGGCGAAGTCAATATCCAAGATGTAAAATTCTTGATTTGGTATTTCATCAATTCAGTGAATAAAAACATTTTGCTCAATCCACAAGATTCTTTTGTTCAAACTTTGGCAGAAAGTCTGATGAATATCTTGGAAACCGAATACGAATACGCTCCTGAAAATGATTTGCTCAAATCTTATTATCAAATTGAGCCATCGGAAAATTATTACGAGGTGAGAAGACTTTTGGAGAATATCCTTACCAGAACTTACCTTTTCTTCCCAGATACAGGAATTGCCCTTTTACGCCAAGAAGATGAAATCATCCAAAGAGGGCGAAATATAGAAACTGCCATTAATGACAACAAAGACCACTTTATCCACGAGATGAAAACGGCTCTTTTGGCACTCTCTGCGAAAGAATGGGCAATCCTGATTTTAGGGGAAAATGAAACAGCAAAGGCTTTATCTACAATGTCGCCGCGTATTCACGGAAGTTTCTTGCTTTTAGGTCAAAACGAAACGCATTTGGAATTGGAACACATCGCTTCTGGGAAGAAATTCAACCTACTAAAATCCTCCTACGCAAAGCATAAAGATTTGAAAGAGAAAAGCATCATCTTTATGGGAATGGTAGAATGGCAGGGTGAATGGTGGTTTTCAGGAATTTCCATTGCGAGTGATTTTAACGAAGAAGTTTTGGAGCGAGAAAAAAACAACCAATATTCTCAGCAGTCGGTGAGTTTTATGGAAGACCAAAATATTTTGAAAGATACTTTACAAAAACATCATCACGCATTTTTGATTTATAATAAAGAAGTGCCTGTGGCTTTCCTTCGCAAAGAGGAAGTAGATGATTTTATGAATGGATATTTCAAATTCTTTGAAGAAAGCTTAGAACTTGATGACGAAGAAAAGAAAAAAGCCGTAAAAAAATACAAACCAAAAGCAGAAAAATCGGAAGAAAAACCAGAGCAAATAATGGTGCTTTTCCACAATCCTAATGCTGGTTTTGAACTTTATTCTAATATTGAAAGTGCCTTCCACATCAAGCAAAACACCTATTTGGACAAAGAAAAATCCGACCAAGATTTCTTCCAAATTTTCTTGGCAAATTTCTACTCCAAAGAGTTGGTAAATTATTGCATTGAGGTAAGCAAAAAGAAATTAGCTTTCTTTAAGAATAATTATTCTGACGGCGAATTAGACTTTTTCACAAGGTTCTTCAAAGCGAATATTTACCATACTTTACCGAAATTAACCATCGTAAAAAATAATTAATGTTAAGATTATTTTTCATATTGATAACGAGTTTCATCTTTGGGCAAAACATTAGAAGTATTCAGCTTTTTAATCCTCAAACCAATGATGAAACTCCTGTCATCAAATTTGGCGAACAGCTCATTCTCCGATTTGATGATTTGGACAATGGTAGCCAAATGTATCGCTATACCATCAAGCATTTGGATAGAAATTGGCAAGACGATGGGCTATTTTTTACCGAATATGCCACGGGAAACCTCAACGCCGTGATTGATGATTTCAAATATTCTTTTAACACCTATCAGCCTTACACTCACTATACGCTGACTTTCCCAAACAAGGACATTCAACCAAAAATATCGGGAAATTTTGAAATTATCGTTTATAAAGACTCTCCGAGAAATCCGCTCTTTACCAAGCGTTTTAGCATCTCGGAAAATATGGCAAATATTGGGGTAAAAGTCAGCCGATATGTAAATGCCCGAACGCCTCACCTCAACCAAAGAATAGAAATCCAAGCAAATGGAGGTAGTTTCAGTCAAAACATCGGCACGATAAGTTTGAATATCATTCAGAATAATAATTTCGGAGCGGGGATTTTTAATATTAAGCCTTCTTCATCGTTAATTGCTGGAAGTCAGATTTTATTTCAGCAACAAAACCTTCTTTTCGCTGGAAATAACGAGTTTTCTTATTTTGACAATAAAAATCTCAACGCTCCAATGGATATGGTGCAAGGTTATGAGCAAAAAGATGGACAAAATTACACCTACCTATTCCCTACTTGGACTTCGCCGTTTAGCTATCAATATCAACCTGATGTGAATGGAGCATTTTACTTCCGAAGCAACAATATGGGGCAAGAGCGAAACGCCGACTACGAAGCCGATTATTCTTGGGTGGTTTTTGCGTTAGATAGTTTGCCTTTACAAGGGAAAAACCTTTATGTTTTAGGGCAGTTCAATGATTATAAAGCCAATGAAGAAAGCAGAATGCACTACGATGAAACTTCTCAGAAATACTATGCTAAAATTTATCTAAAACAAGGTTTTTACAATTATATTTTAGCTACGAAAGATGAGCAAGGCAAACTGAATTTAGGCGAAATTAATGGGAATTTTTGGCAAACGCAAAACCAATACCAAGCCTTTCTGTATTACAGACCTTTCGGAAAAAATTACGATGCCCTAATGGGATACGGAGAAATCAGATAAGATTTCTCTTTTTTTATATTATTTGGTTATATGCCAAAAAAGTTATACCTTTGATACACAGATTTTTAATTAAAAAAATCTACAAATTACAAAATTTATTGTTTAACTTTTTTTAAATTTTTACATTATGAAAAAACTATTCTTTTTCTTATTCGCATTAATCATCTCTGTGAATTGTAGTAATAGAAATGAAAAAAACAAACAAACAGAAAAAACACCCTCAGTTGTTTTCAACCCCAAAAGCTACGAATACTGTCTCTCTGAAATTAAAAGTAAAAAGAAAAATTTCCCTACTCAGCATGTTTTACAAATAACCAATTCATCTAAATTGCCTTTGAATACAAACATAAGGATTGATGACCTTAATAATTCCGCCATTGACCCCGAACATCTTAAAACACTTGAAAGTATAGATGTGGAATATATTAAAATTCTCGAAATAAGAACAAATCACAAGGAATTTGATGATGCCACTGAACCGCCTACAAGATTTCAAGATTTTTATAATTATCTAAGATTTAACGCTTGGTTTAAAGAATATATGGAGTGTAATGATAATGATTGTGCCACAAGGTACGAAACCAGAAAAAAGAGAAGTATTATGAGAATGTGGAAAACTTACTTTATTGAAAAATAACTCTCTAAAAAAACACCTTCAAATTGAAGGTGTTTTTTATAATTACGCCTCGATTTTCACGCCTTGTTTTTTCAAAATTTTTGGCGAAATGTATCCGTAAAATGCCAAATATACAAAGCAGAAAACAGGAATAATATAAGAAAAATGAGTATAAGAAATTCCAAAAATTCCTTCAGGGGAAGTCAAATCAAAATCGCAAATCCATCCTTGAATTAAAGGAATAATTCCACCTCCTAAAATCATCATAATCAAGAATGAAGAAGCCTTTCCTGTATTTTTTCCTAAACCTGCAATGGCAAGGTCAAAAATCGCTGGCCACATAATGGAACAAAATAATCCCCCTGAAATAAAGAAATATTTTGCAATTTCTTTATCTGGACAAATCAGACCACAAACCATCATCAATGTTCCCGCCAAACCAAATACCATCAAAGTTTTTCCTGCGTTTTTTCCACCCAAAAAACTCATTAAAATGAAAATCACAATCCAAATCGGATAAATATAAAACGATGAAATATCCTTCCCACTCAAACTATTGGCAATGATAATCACTCCAAAAGCGATAAAAGGAACGAGCACTTTCAACATTTTATTTTTCCCCTCCGAAAGTTGAAATACATTAACACCGCCATTCCATCGCCCAATCATCAAACTTCCCCAATAGAGAGAAATAAATGGAGCCAAATTTTCCTCCAAAACATTTCCAAAGGCTTCCGTATGCAAAAGTGCAGGGAGATTACTGACGATAGAAACCTCAACGCCAACATAAACAAAAATCGCCAACATTCCCAACACCAACTGAGGATATTGAAAAATATTAAACTGACTTCCTTCAATCGTGTTTTCTTCCGTAGATTTTTCTTTTATTGGGTCTTCAATTTTAGAAATTAATAAAAAGAAGGCTACCAACACAAAAGCCAAACCTAAAAGCACGAATGGAAACTGAACTTCATCCAAATTAAGCGAAGTGTTTTTCTCGCCACGACCAAAAAACGCCAAACCTAAAAGAATTGGACCAATCGTTGTCCCCAAAGAATTAATACCTCCTGCCAGTGTCAATCGGTGAGCTCCCGTTTCAGGGCTTCCCATCTGAATCGCCAATGGATTGGCAACAATTTGCTGAACGGAAAAACCCAATCCCACAATGAACAACGCCAATAAAAACACCCAAAAACTCTCCAACTTTGCTGCTGGAACAAACAAAAACGCCCCCAACGCCGAAATAAAAAGCCCAAAAGCCAAAGTTTTTTTATACCCAAAACGATACAAAATATCACCTTTCATAGAGATGATGAAAAAAATGACCGAACCGATGAAATACGCCGCATAGAAAGCATTATTCACCAACATTGATTGCAATTGAGAAAGCGTAAAACTCTTCTTGAATACAGGAATAAGAATATCATTACTCGCCGCTACAAAGCCCCAAAAGAAAAATATACTAATGAGCGGAATGAACTGCGACCACTTGGTTTGTTGAGATTGTTCCATAAAATTTTATTTAAGATGTTTAGTTAAAGTATTATGCATCAAATTCCACGCTTTTTCTTTTAAAACTTCTGCGTCAGAATGTGGTTCTAAAATATCATTGAGATAAACTTTTATCGTTCCAGGGTAGCCCTTGGATTTATCAAAAGGAAACATATATTTCAAATCAATAAAAGTATAAACGATAATTTCAAATTGATGCTGAACTGCCATATTAAAAGCCCCCATTCTGAAATTCTGTAAAACCACGGACATATCATCAGTCACGCCACCTTCTGGGAAAATCACCACACTTTTCCCTTCTTTAATTCGTTCGGCACATTTGGTATAAACTTCGGCACGGCTCTCGGGGTCTTTTCTATCCACGCTTACCGCAATTTTCTTGAAAATCGTCCCAAAAACAGGGATTTTTTCCAATTCCTTTTTCCCAACGAAAGAAAGAGGATGCTTGGGCAACATTATACACGGCAAAAAAACATCTATTTCAGAGGTGTGATTGGCAATAATAATGTATTGTTTATTAGGGTCTATCGTTTTATCCGTTTCCTTGATAAGCTCATACCGAAAGCCCATTCCGTAGAGCATTCCCTTTGCCCAAAGCCTCATCGCTTGATAACTTTTAGAGAAATGTCTTTCACTCAACGCGAAAAAATAAATAAACGGACCCAATATTAAGGTTAAAATAATCCCCAAAACAACGAACCAAAACCTCCAAAGGTAAGTGAATATCTGTTTCAATTTTCTTTAAAAATAAACTACAAATTTAAAATTTTAAATTGATTTGCCTAATTTCTCACTAAAAATCTCCGAGCTTGTTTTTTTCTTATCTTTGCCCTATGATAGAAATTTAATTTGTATTAAAATGATTGCAATTGCAGACGGAGGAGCCACCAAGTGCGACTGGGTGCTTCTAGATAACCAAGGAAATGAAATACTGAAAACCAATACAATAGGATTTAACCCTAATGTTATTCGCCACGATTTAATCACCGAAGAATTGTTGAAAAACGAGGATTTAACCAAGGTAAAAGAAGAGATTACTCAACTTTATTTCTATGGTGCAGGTTGTGGATTTAAAGAAAATCAGGAGGTTCTGAAAAACGAACTTCAAAAAGTTTTTGCTAATGCCGAAATCATTGTAAAAGAAGACCTTATTGCGGCAGCTTATGCGGCTTACCAAGCGAAACCAGCCATTGTTTGTATTTTAGGAACAGGCTCTAACTCCTGCCTTTTTGATGGTGAAACGCTACATAGAGAACTCCCTTCTTTGGGGCATTTAATAGGCGATGAAGGCAGTGGAGGGACTATTGGTAAAGCACTTCTTCGCAATCGCTTTATGAAAAAACTTCCAAAAGATTTGGAGCAAGAATTTGATGAAGTTTATGGCATTACGGCAGGAGAATTGGTGCAAACCATGTACAGCCACCCTCGTGTAAATACTTATTTAGCTGATTTTAACCGATTTGTAGCCGATAGAAAATCACACCCTTACTTCCAAAATATGGTTTATGAGGAACTGAAAAAATTTGTAGAATATCACATTTTGCCCTATCCTCAATGCTTTTCTTGTGAAGTCAATTTTGTAGGCTCTATTGCTTTTATTTACCAAGATATTTTAAATGCTGTAGCCTCTCATTACCGACTAAACATTGGCACCATCGTGCAAAAACCTATTGAAAATCTTATAAATTATCACAGAAAATATATTTTAAAACTACATTAAAATGTCCAATCCAAATCAAGAATTACTTAAACAAGAGGCTTTAAATTACCATCATACTGAACCAAAAGGAAAAATAGAAATTATCCCGACCAAACCTCACGCTACGCAAAAAGATTTGTCTTTGGCATATTCGCCAGGGGTTGCTTTCCCTTGTTTGGAAATAGAAAAAGACATTTCAAAAGTGTATGATTATACTGGAAAAGGGAATTTGGTAGCGGTAATTTCCAACGGAACAGCGGTTTTAGGCTTGGGAGATATTGGTGCAGAAGCCTCCAAACCAGTGATGGAAGGCAAGGGGCTTTTGTTTAAAATCTTTGCCGGCATCAATGTTTTTGATATTGAAATCAACGAAAAAGACCCGGATAAATTCATAGAAATCGTTAAAGCTATTGCTCCAACTTTTGGGGGAATTAATTTGGAAGACATCAAAGCACCAGAAGCTTTTTATATTGAGCAAAGGTTAAAGGAAGAATTGGATATCCCTTTGATGCACGACGACCAACACGGAACGGCAATTATCTCGGCGGCGGCACTCATCAACGCCCTTGAAATCGCAGGGAAAAAGATAGATGAAGTAAAAATAGTCGTAAATGGTGCTGGAGCTGCGGCAATTGCTTGTACCAAATTATATATCGCCTTGGGTTTAAACCCTAAAAACATTTTAATGTGCGACAGCAAAGGCGTCATCAATAACAAGCGAGAAAACTTAACTCCTGAAAAAATAGATTTCATTGCTGATACAGATAAAAACACCCTTCAAGAAGCATTGGTAGGGGCAGATGTTTTCATCGGACTTTCAAAAGGTAATGTAATGACTCCCGAAATGCTCCTTAGTATGGCAGAAAACCCTGTGGTGTTCGGACTTGCCAACCCAATTCCTGAGATAGACTATGACCTTGCCATAAAAACCCGAAATGATGTAATAATAGCAACAGGGCGAAGCGATTACCCTAACCAAGTGAATAATGTTTTGGGCTTTCCTTATATCTTCCGAGGGGCGTTGGATGTTCGTGCAACCGACATTAATGAAGAAATGAAAATTGCTGCCGTTTATGCCTTAACAGACCTTGCTAAACAACCCGTTCCAGATGATGTGAAAAAAGCTTACGATTTAGGTAACATAGAATTTGGAAGAGAATATTTCATCCCTAAACCTTTAGATAAAAGGCTTTTGCCTAAAATTTCATCAGCCGTAGCTCGTGCTGCAATGGAGAGTGATGTTGCAAAAAATCCTATTACCAATTTTGAAGATTATGAAGAGAAACTGAAAAGTTTAATATAAAACTCTTTTAAAATTAATCCTCCATAAGTGTGAGGATTTTATTTTTCAATCTAAAATCTTAAATTTGCTACTTTAAAAATCTTAAAATGTTTTACAACCATCAAGAAATAGAAAGAAAATGGCAAAAATATTGGTCTGAAAACCAAACTTTTAAAGCAGAAAACACTAATAGCCAATCGCCAATAGCTAATAGCCCAAAATACTATGTTCTGGATATGTTCCCATATCCGTCTGGGGCGGGCTTGCATGTAGGGCATCCGTTGGGGTACATCGCTTCGGATATTTTCGCCAGATACAAACGCCACAAAGGCTTCAATGTATTGCACCCACAGGGCTACGATTCGTTCGGACTTCCAGCCGAGCAATATGCCATTCAAACAGGGCAACACCCCGAAAAAACCACGCGTGAAAACATCGCTCGTTATCGCGAACAATTGGATAAAATTGGCTTCTCTTTTGATTGGAGCAGAGAAGTACGCACCTCAAATCCTAATTATTACAAACATACACAATGGATTTTCACTCAGCTGTTCAATTCGTGGTACAACCAAGAAACCGACAAAGCCGAGGATATTTCCGACCTTATAAAAATCTTTGAAAAAGAAGGGAACTCACAAATAAATGCCGTCTGCGATGAAGATACACCCCAATTTTCTGCCGAAGCGTGGAACGGATTTTCTGCCGAAGAAAAACAAAAGATTCTACTCAAATACAGACTTACCTATTTGGCTGAAACAGAGGTGAATTGGTGTCCAGCCCTCGGAACGGTTTTGGCAAATGACGAAATCGTCAATGGCGTTTCGGAGCGTGGCGGACACCCAGTTGTTCGCAAAAAGATGACGCAATGGTCAATGCGTATTACCGCCTATGCCGAGCGACTTTTGCAAGGTTTGGATACCATTGATTGGAGCGAAGCCATCAAAGAAAGCCAACGCAATTGGATTGGAAAATCGGTGGGAGCTTCTGTAAAATTTAAAATTGAAGATTCAAAGATTGAAAACGAAAAAGGAATTGAAGTCTTTACAACAAGACCCGACACCATTTTCGGTGTCACTTACCTCTCCCTTGCCCCAGAACACGAGTTGGTTTTAAAAATCGTTTCTGACGAGCAAAAACAAGCCGTTTTGGATTATATCGAAGCTACCTCAAAGCGTTCGGAACGCGAGAGAATGGCGGATACCAAAACCATTTCGGGCGTTTTCACAGGAGCGTTCGCCATTCACCCTATTACTGGCGAAAATATTCCGATTTGGATTGGCGATTATGTGTTGGCGGGTTATGGAACTGGGGCTGTAATGGCGGTTCCTGCGGGTGATGAGCGTGATTTCGCCTTTGCCAAACATTTCAATCTTCCAATAAAAAACATTTTTGATAAAGATATTTCTGAAAAAGCATTTGTAGAAAAAGGCAACTTCAAACTGCAAAATTCGGATTTCCTCAACGGAATGGATTACAAAGAAGCCACTGAAAAAATCCTTTCCGAATTGGAAAAATTAGGCGTAGGCGAGAGAAAAACCAATTATCGTTTGCGTGATGCCGTGTTCTCTCGTCAAAGATATTGGGGCGAACCTTTCCCCGTGTATTATGTAAATGGATTGCCACAGATGATTGACGAAAAACACCTTCCGATTGAGTTGCCAGAGGTTGAAAAATACCTCCCAACCGAAGACGGACAGCCACCTTTGGGCAATGCTTCCGCTTGGGCGTGGGATACGAAAAACAACAAAATAGTTGATAATGAACTAATTGACAACGAAACAATTTTCCCACTGGAACTCAACACGATGCCAGGTTGGGCGGGGTCGTCTTGGTATTGGCTGCGTTATATGGACGCTCACAACGAGAAGGAATTTGTTAGCCCAGAAGCGGTAAATTATTGGCAATCAGTGGATTTGTATATCGGAGGAAGCGAACACGCCACAGGGCATTTATTATATTCGAGATTTTGGAATAAGTTCCTGAAAGACAGAGGTTTTATACAAGCCGAAGAGCCATTTAAAAAGCTCATCAACCAAGGAATGATTTTAGGAACCAGTGCGTTTGTGTACCGTTTAGAAGGAACAAATACTTTCGTTTCCAAAGGACAAATTGGCGACAAAAAAGTGCAACCGATTCACGCCGATGTTTCACTTGTAAATACTTCGTCAGAATTGGATATTGAAGGATTTAGAAACTGGCGACCTGACTTTAAAAACGCTGAATTTATTTTAGAAGAAAACGGAAAATACATCGTCGGACACGAAGTAGAAAAAATGTCAAAATCCAAATACAATGTCGTAAATCCTGATGATATTTGTG
>JAUMXI010000033.1 GCA_030529185.1 Flavobacteriaceae bacterium | reverse complement strand
AACAACTAATAAAAAAACTATGATAGAATTTGTAAAAAAACTACTGAACGGACAACCCGTAGAATGGAAAATGCTGGGGGAAATTGGTGAGTTCGTAAGAGGTACAGGACTGCAAAAAAGCGACTTCACGGAAACGGGCGTTCCAGCTATTCATTACGGACAGATTTACACAAAGTACGGAAATTCAACATCTGAAACGATTTCTTTTGTATCAGAAGAACTGGCTAAAAAATTACGAAAAGCTTCTAAAAACGATTTGATTATTGCTGGAGTTAGTGAAAATGTGGAAGATGTTTGTAAATGTGTAGTGTGGAAAGGTAATGAGGAGGTTTGCGTAAGTGGAGACACTTTTATTTTTAAACATAATCAAAACGCTGATTATATCGGACATTTATTAAGAACCAACGATTTTTTAAATTATAAAAAGAAATACGCTGTTGGGGCAAAGGTTACACGCCTACAAGCAGGGAAATTACCAGTGTATAAAATCCCCCTCCCGCCGTTATCTGTACAGCGTAAGATTGCTGATATTTTAGATAAATTTACCGAACTAAAAGACAACCTTAATATGGAATTAAATAAAGAGTTAGGACTCCGCAAAAAGCAATACGCCTACTACCGCGAAAAACTCCTCACCTTTGACCAAAACACCCCACGGAAAACGCTGGGGGAGGTGTGCCAAGTTCAAAGAGGGAGAAGATTAACGAAAAGAGATTTGGTAGAAAATGGAGAATTTGCCGTTTTTCACGGAGGAGTTGAGCCGATTGGTTTTTATAATCAAAACAATAGAGAAGCAAACTCAACGATGATTATAAATGTAGGGGCATCGGCTGGAACGGTTGGGTATAGTAATGAGAAATTTTGGTCTTCTGATGGGTGTTTTTGTTTTTCTCATACAGATGTTTTAAGTCAAAGATTTTTATTTTATTTTTTACAAAATATTGAAAATTCAATAAAATCAAAGGTTAGAAAAGCTGGAATTCCCACATTGGACAATCGCTTTGTAGAAACCCTAAAAATCCCCCTCCCGCCATTAGAGGAGCAAAAAAGAATTGTAGGGATATTAGACCAGTTTGATAAGCTTATTAACGACATCAGCGAGGGAATACCCGCGGAAATCCACGCAAGGGAAAAGCAATTCCAGTACTACAGAGAAAAACTCCTGTCGTTTTAAGCGGGAAGCCGTAAGCAGGAGGCAGGAAGTAATATATGGAGAGACTTTTATAATGTTTTTTGTATATTTGTGCAAAATTTAACGAAAAATAAAAGTGAAACCACTTGCTTTTTTGTTGATTTGAAGCATGATAATTTTAAATGTTTATGAGAAAATTAATTTTATTAGTAGCCTGTATAACTGCTATATTAGGAAAGGCTCAAGAGATGAAAATGGGAGTAAAGGCAGGAGTGAATATTGCCTCGCTTCGTGGCGGCGAAGATAATAATGTTGTTCAATTATACAAGTTGCCAGTAAATACCAAAAGCCAGATGGAGGTTAAGGCAGGAGTGTATTTCGGTGCTTATTTGGAGAAAACTATTTCCGATAAAGGCAGTGCAGTGGGAGAGGCTATCTTTACCTTTCAAGGAGCAAGAAAAATAGACCATATAAGTGTTAATTATGAAAATATTGCAAAGGCATTAGGGTACAGTGTATCCGGAAGAACATCTATTAATATTATTCAACTGAATATGCCTGTTTATTATAAATATGAAATATTTAATAAATTGTTTTTAAATGCAGGTGGATATGTAGGATTTATTATCGGCTCAAATGTTAATGGACTCAGTATCAGTAATAATACTATTGATTTGGGATTATTAGCAGGAACTGCTTATCAACTATCTGACAATTTATCTGCTGAGGTAAGATACAATTTTGGCTTGTTTGATATAAGTGATGTAGCTCCTTATAAAAATAGCGTCTTTCAGATTGGGGTAAATTACAAATTAAAATAAAAAAACAGTGTTTGATAATTAATTAGCCAACTACCATAAAAAATTGAAGCAAAAATTCTATAAAATTAAAAAGCCACTCCAATGGGGTGGCTTAAACCTTTAATTTTCAAAGGGGGCACAGTGGGAGGCATTACCCTGTCCCTCTGTAATACAAACATACAAAATTTTATTTGAATAATCAAATAGAGATAAAGTAATATTTTCACGCAAAGGACTTTGAAAAGTGATATCTACATTTGTGCGAAATGCCAATAGAGCAAATAAACAAGGGGCGGAGTTATATTACAAAATGATAATTTAAGCAATTTTAATAATGCTAAAAAGCGTGCAATAGATGCGTTTGAAAAAAGTAAATATAAATGATGAAATTTTTTAGCTTCCATAGGGATGAAATTTTAATACAAAGATAAGAAAAAAAGAAATACGCAAGAAGAGTTTTAAGGCGTGGATGAAAGATAACGAGGGTGTAGGCAATATGATTATAATTAACAAGTATGGAAAGGCGATAGAAATAGAGTATAAAGAATTTATAAGCAACAAATATGAAAAAATGTTGAAGGGTTTCTTTTAACGAATAAAGGGACTGAACAGCCCTTTTATTTTTGACAATTTCGCGTTTCGTCATATAGAACAGCATCCGACTATTGCGTTCGGCTTTGTACTCCCATTGTCTGGTAGTCGCTGACTAACGAGCAAAGCCCTTATCAGTTCTTTGCATTGCAAAGATACAAATTTTCAAGCGGTTTGCCAATTTTTTTATTTTAAAATTTCTTCTTGAATTTTTTTTTCAGTTTCTTTTGGCAGAGTTTTGCGGTTGCTTTATCTACTTCACTGGTAATGTGTCGTGCTGTATAGCTTAAATTTTCATTTGTGCGATGTTGAGCAGTTTATAAACCATTTCTTTCAGTAGTTCGGCTTCTTCGGTTTGGTTAGCCCCTAAACCTTTGCTTTTCAAATCATATTCTCGCAGAATAGAGATGGCTCTGGTAGCGTGTTTTAGAGGATAATTTTGAGAGGCTAATTTAAAATCCTTAACAAAAAAAGGATTAATTTTCAACTCCGAAGCAATGTTGTCATCTGATTGACCTCGCAGGGTATGACACAAAATAACATTAGAGTAAAAAGTATATAGATTGCTGATAATCATTACCAAAGGATTGGATTTTTGGTTTTTACTTATATAATGCGTGATTTTCATTGCCGAAGTCGCATTCCTCGTTCCTAAGGCTTTTTGAAGTTCAAAAACATTGTATTCTTTACTGATTCCGATGTGTTTTTCTATCAATTTTTCATCTACCACTTCGCCATCTTTGAGGATAAATTTTATTTTTTGAAGTTCATTCACTATCCGAGAAAGGTCGTTCCCAATGTATTCCGCCAAAAGTTGAGGAATGTTGGGGGTGATTTTTAAGCCCATTTTTTGACATTCCCCTTGAATCCACTGAGCAAGTTTATAATCTTTAACGGGTTCGCTGAGGAAAAGCATTTTCTTTTTATCCAAAAGTTTGGCAAATTTCTTCTGCATATTTACATTGTCGTGCTTATGGGCAAACACCAAAATCGTAGAATTTACAGGGTTTTCTATATAATTTAAAAATATTTTTTGATACTCATCATTGAGCTTTAAATCTTGTGCCTCTTTCACGATGATGAGTTGATATTCCCCCATCATTGGGAATTGCTTCGCCAAGGAAATAATACTGTCATAATTGGTATCTTTTCCATAAACAATGGTCTGGTTAAACGCCTTTTCATCTTCGGTTAAAACATTGTTTTCCAAAGCTTTTACTAAAAGGTCTATGTAATAGGCTTCTTTTCCGTGAAAAAAATAAATAGGAAGAAATGCTTTATTTTTAATACTTTTGAGGATATTTTCTAAATCTTTCATTGTAATGGAATTGCCAAAATTAAATTTTAATACTGATTTTAGTTTCAAATTCAGACAAGACAAAGATACATTTTTTATTTATGATTTGGTAAGGAAAACTTATTTAAAACTCACTCCCGAAGAATGGGTGAGGCAACACTGGGTGCATTATTTCCATCAAGTAAAAGGCAAAAGTCTTTCTTCCCTCATCGTGGAAAAAAAAATAGAACTCAACGGAAGCACCAAAAGAATAGATTTACTCATTACTGAAAAAGCTCAACCCAAAATTTTGGTGGAATGCAAAGCTCCCCAAATCCCTCTTGCTCAGAGCGTTTTTGAGCAGACGGCGAGGTATAATTCCATACTTTTAGCGCCAGAAATTATTTTAAGCAATGGGCTACAACATATTTACGCTCAGTTTTCAGAGGGGGAGTATAGATTTTTGGAATGCGATATATCGCACAATCATCTATAATTTTTGAAAGACAAAAGTATATTTTTATCGAATTTAATATGCTTGTGGTACTTCAAGCACAAAGGATGAAAAATTTGAGCCAAAATAGCAGTGTATCCCGCCGAGCCTACTTCTCCATAGAAAGAATATTCTGGATATTCCCAGCCGTGGATTTTCCCTGGATTTTTCTTTAAATTCTCATGCTCTCTGTCTAATATTTCGTGTAGCCTATTCATCCACTCATAAGTGAAATTGGTATAAGGTCTGCAGATGAAAGAGCAAGCATATGAAACATAACGATGGTGTTTCATCAAGTCAAATCTTAAAGCCTTATAATCTCCTTCTTTTACTTTAAATTTTGGAGGTGCCACCGCCAGACCATAGGGCTCTGGGTAGCCAACAATCCAAACGCTATCATCTTCAAGCGGATTAAAGCTGTTTTTCCATTGATTTAGCGGGGTTTTAATATCGCTGTACCCCCCCCATAATGATGCATAAAATAAGCTCTTAAATAGTCTGATTTATGCACCGCAGATAGGAAATCATACGCCTTGTGAAGAGGGTGTTCTGGTAATATATAATTTGCTAAATTATCTTTTGTAATCAAAACTATTGGATAACCAATTTTTTCTTTCATTTCATCTAAACAGCGTTTTCTATTTTCCGTAATTTCATTGTCGCCTGTCCAGAAGCAATAAACAACCTCTTTTATATCTTTTCTTTTTACCAATTTCTCAGACTTATGTGTATAAGCTAAAAATGTTTTTGGATATTTATCACGATTAAAATTATAGAATCCTTTATAATGCTCATATGCTACATCTTTTAATTTTCTTAATGCTTTAAAAAAAGTATTTTTCATGGTTAAAGTAAGTTTAAAATCAGTGCAAATTTAATAAAAAATCAAATTCTTTGATACTATAAATAAGTTATTGTTTTAATAACCATCGTTATTATTTTCTAGAAAAAACATTCCGCTCAAAAATCAGCTCTAAAATTTGGTTTATAGTTATTTTATTCCCTACCTTTACAGACGAATTGAAATAGCTAAATTTGTAATGAATACTTTTTTGTATAAATATTTGGTAATCAATCGTTTTTACATTACGATTGAGGCTATTCGTTCGGCGATATATTAGATTTTTATAGAGAGATATTTTGCGGTAATATCTCTTATTTTATAAATTATGATGAGATTATAAATAACTTATGAATACTAAAATTATTGCAAACACAATTAGAGGACTTTCTATTGATGGAGTGGCAGCGGCAAATTCGGGGCACCCAGGAATGCCTTTGGGGATGGCAGATGTATGTGCCGTTCTTTGGTCAGAGTTTATGAATCACAATCCCATTAACACCCAATGGTGGAATAGGGATAGATTTGTACTATCAGCAGGACACGGAAGTATGTTGATTTATAGCTTATTGCACCTTTATGGCTATTCCTTAACATTAGAAGATTTAAAATCTTTCAGACAATGGGGAAGCAAAACTCCTGGGCATCCAGAAAACTTCGTAACGGAAGGCGTGGAAACTACTACGGGACCTTTGGGGCAAGGCGTGGCAAATGCTGTGGGAATGGCTTTGGCAGAGGCTTCTCTTTCAGCGAGATACAATCAGCCGAATAATAGGATTATAGACCATTATACTTATGTGGTAGCAGGAGATGGTTGTTTGCAAGAGGGAATTTCGCACGAGGCTTGTTCTTTTGCGGGGCATAATCAGTTAGGGAAATTAATTTTACTTTACGATAGCAATAATATTACCATTGACGGACCTACGCATATGTCGTATTCAGAAGATGTGGAGAAAAGGTTTGAGGCTTATGGTTGGCAAGTAATTAAGATTGATGGTCATAATTACGACCAAATCAGAAAAGCCATTCAGGAGGCGAAAGATGAAAAAAATAAACCTTCTATTATTATCTGCGAAACGATTATTGGTTTCGGTTCGCCTAACAGAGCAGGGACATCAAAAGCACACGGAGAGCCTTTCCCAGCAGAAGAAATTGCATTAACGAAAGAGAAAATAGGATTGCCTTCGGATAAATCTTTCTTCATTCCAGAAGAAATTGCTGGATTGAGAGAAGAAACTCAAAACAAAGGGCAAAAACTTCAAGAAGAGTGGGAACAAGTTTGGACGAATTATCAAAAACAATACCCAGATTTAGCGAAAGAATTAAAAAATAGCATTAATGGTGAAATCCCTGCTGAGGCGTTTGAAATTCCTCAATTTAGCTCTGAAAAACCATTGGCTACGCGTTCGGCTTCGGGGGTAGTTTTAAATCATTTAGCAAAATATATTCCTCAATTAATGGGAGGTTCAGCGGATTTAACGCCATCTAATAACACTTTACCAGCAGGGGAGGAATCTTTCTCCTCAGAAACTCCGAAAGGCAGATATATTAGATATGGTATTCGTGAGCACGGAATGGCAGCGATAATGAATGGTCTTGCCCTGCACGGCGGAGTTTTGCCTTATTCAGGGACTTTCTTTGTGTTTTCGGATTATATGCGTCCTGCAATGCGTATGTCGGCTTTAATGGAGCAACAAATTATTTATGTCCTCACTCATGATTCTATCGGTTTGGGGGAAGATGGACCTACGCACCAGCCAGAAGCTCATCTTTGGGCATACAGAATGATTCCTAATATGGCGGTAGTTCGCCCAATGGACGCTAATGAGACTGCCGAAGCTTGGAAAATTGCTTTGAAAAATAAAAAAATGCCAACTTGTTTGGTTTTAACAAGACAAAATTTACCCGTTTTTGATAGAGAAAAATTAGGTTGGGCAAAAGCAGAAGAGGCTCAAAAAGGGGGGTATATTCTTTGCGAAGATGCTGATTTTGATACGATTATCATTGCAACGGGTTCAGAAGTAGAATTAGCAGTTGAGGCTAAAGAAAAACTAAATGCAGAGGGCAAAAAAGCGAGAATTGTTTCAATGCCTTGTATCAACCTTTATGAGGAGCAACCAGAAGAATATAAAGAAAAAGTTTTACCTAAAAAAATAACCAACAGGGTTGCCGTAGAAGCTGGGGCTACATTAGGCTGGTATAAATATGTAGGGACAGAAGGCAAAGTAATCGGTTTAGATAGATTCGGTGCTTCGGCTCCTTATAAGAAGTTATATCAGGAGTTTGGAATTACTTCGGAGGCGATTGTAGAAGCTGTAAATTCTTTTAAATAAATATTTAATCACATAAAATTATAAAAAATGATTGTAACAACAGACCAACTATTTAAAGCTGCTTATGGGAAATTTGCAGTAGGTGCCTATAATATTAATAATATGGAACAGGCATTAGGCTTGTTTGAAGGACATGCCAAAGCACAAGCACCTTTCATCGTTCAATTATCAAAAGGAGCAAGAAAGTATGCTAATCCTAAAATGATTGAGGGGATTATCCGTGCAGCGGAAGAACTTTACCCTGAATTGATTTTTGCAGTGCATTTAGACCACGGAGATGAGGAAACTTGTTATGATTGCATAGATTCTGGATTTTATAGCTCGGTAATGATTGATGCTTCCCACGAGTCTTTTGAAAAAAATGTTGAAATTACAAAAAGAGTTGTAGAAAAAGCTCACGCAAAGGGAATTAGTGTAGAGGCAGAATTGGGAATGCTCGGTGGGGTAGAGGAAGACATTATGGTAGATGAAAAACACGCAATGCTTACAGACCCAGATGAAGCTAAAAGATTCGTAGAACTAACGGGTTGTGATTCTTTGGCGGTAGCGATTGGAACAAGCCACGGAGCTTATAAATTCTCTGGAAAGCAGGGGCTCCACTTTGATAGAATTGCCGAAATCCAGAAACAATTGCCAAACTTCCCGTTGGTAATGCACGGTTCAAGTTCTGTTCCAAGAAATGAAGTAGAGAGAATCAACGCTGCTGGGGGAGCAATGGATCCATCTGCACAAGGTGTAAATGCTGATGAATTTGCAAAAGCTGTAAAACTTGGCGTGACGAAAGTAAATATTGACACTGATGGGAGATTGGTTTGGACGAGAGTTCATAGAGAATTCTTTAAAGAAAAGCCAGAACAGTTTGATTTCAGAGCACCTGGTAAAATTTTCGTTCAAGAATATGCTGATTTTATCGTAGATAAATCTAATAAATTATTATCTACTAATCAATTAGATACAGTAAGAGCAAGTCTTAAATAAAAACAAAAACCACATAGATGTTTGGTCTGTGTGGTTTTCTATTATCCTTAAAATATTAATATTGAAAAATCAAAAAAAATAACAAATAAAAAATGGAATTAGAATTAGGGCGAGATTTAGCGATGGAACTCGTGAGAGTGACGGAAGCAGCGGCAATTTCAGCAGCGAAATTCATCGGAACAGGAGATAAAAACGGAGGTGATAAAGCGGCCGTTGATGGAATGCGAACTGCTTTGAAACAAGTCGGGATTGAAGGCGTTGTAGTAATCGGAGAAGGGGAAAAAGACGATGCGCCAATGCTATACAATGGCGAAGTTTTAGGAACAGGAAAAGGAGCCAAAGTAGATATTGCCGTAGATCCTGTGGAGGGAACGAATTTATTGGCTTTGGGAAGACCAAACGCTGTAGCGACTATTGCCATTGCTGAAAAAGGCAGTATGTGGAACCCTGGTAGTTCTTTTTATATGAATAAATTGGTGGTCGGAAAAAAATCAAAAGATGTGATAGACATTACCAAAAGCATTACCGAAAATCTTCAAAATATTGCAAAAGCAGAAGGGAAAAAAGTTTCTGATTTGGTGGTATATATGCTAGACAAACCTCGCCACAAGCCTATGATTGAAGAAATCAGAAAGATAGGGGCAAAAATCACACTTCATACCGATGGCGATGTATTGGGAGCTTTATTAGCCGCTTTGCCAAATACGGGAGTAGATGTTTTAATGGGAATTGGAGGAACGCCAGAAGGCGTGTTGGCAGCTTGTGCTGTAAAAGCCGTTGGAGGTGGAATGCAGGGAATGAGAGCCCCTCAAAAAGAAGATGAATTGGAAAATTTGAAAAATGAAGGTGCAGACCTTAATGAAGTTTTAACATTAGATACATTGGTGAAATGCGATAACGCGATATTTGCTGCGACAGGCATTACAGCAGGAGGTTATTTAGATGGGGTGAAAACGAATGCCGATGGTTCTATTAGTACTAAAAGCTTGGTAATCAGGTCTAAAACAGGGACGCTTCGTTTTGTGGAAGGCATTCATTATGGAAAAATTTAATATTAAATAAAATTAAATATGGCTAAATCAAAAAAAATCGCACCTTCGCTTCTTTCAGCAGATTTTTGCTATCTCGGTAGGGATATTCAGATGTTGGAAGGTGCAGGGGCAGATATAATGCACATTGATGTAATGGACGGGCATTTCGTACCTAATATCACGATTGGAATACCAGTACTTCAAGCGATAAAAAAATATGCAAAAACGCCTTGTGATGTTCATCTAATGATAGAAAAACCAGAGCGTTATGTAGAAGATTTCGTAAAGGCAGGAGCAGATTACCTCACCGTGCATTGGGAAGCTTGCACTCATTTGCATAGAACACTCCAACATATCCGAAGTTTGGGGTGTAAAAGTGGAGTTTCTCTTAATCCTCATACGCCCATTAGTGCGTTGGAGGAAATCTTAGATGAAGTAGACTTAATTTTGATAATGTCTGTAAACCCTGGTTTTGGAGGGCAATCTTTTATTCCGAATAGTTTAGAAAGAATAAAAAAACTAAAAGATTTATTGGATAAAAGAGGCTTGAATAATATAGAAATAGAGGTAGATGGAGGGGTAAAACTGGATAATATAAAAGCCGTAGCCGATGCAGGTGCAGATATTATCGTTTCTGGTTCGGGGATTTTTAATGGAAAGCCAGAGGAAACCATCGCCGAAATGAAGAAGTTAATAGGCTAAAACCTCGTTTTTTTAATTTTTTATAAAAAAGTGAGTGAAAAATTTGCAGGTTAAATAAATTTTCATACCTTTGCACCACAATACCGCGGGGTGGAGCAGTAGGTAGCTCGTCGGGCTCATAACCCGAAGGTCGCACGTTCGAGTCGTGTCCCCGCTACAAAGCAAGAAACATCGGTGTATAAAGCAAATACACCGATTTTTTTATGCGTGAAATATTAGTAAGGCCTATCTCTCCTTGCATTTTGTCCATAAGCTTAAGAATGAGATGTTTTTCCACTTGATTTATTTGACAAGTCAAAAATAAGTGTTTATATTTGTAGAGCTAAATGTCTTATATGGCAAATTAAAAACTAATCAATATGCCTACTGCAAAGCTTTACCCTTCTCTTGAAGTTATAAAGAAAATAAATCCAAAACCAACGGAGGGAGAAAAACAACTTATACAATTTCTATTGAAGAATTATGGAGATGAATATGAGATATTTTTCCAACCTTTTTTAAATGGAGATTTGCCCGATATCATACTTATGAGAAAAGATGGAGGAGTAATTATTTTTGAAGTTAAAGACTGGAATTTAAACAATTATGAAATAAACGATTACGGAAAATGGATTGTTAAGAATAATAAAATAAACAATAACACGCCGTTGAGTCAGGTATTAAAATATAAAGAAAATTTATACAATCTGCATATAGATTCCTTACTTGAATTAAAATTAAGAGACTATAAATATTGGTATATTGTAAATTGTGTAGTATATTTTCATTGTTCTACAGAAAAAGAGGCAAACGAAATTTGTTATGGAAAATCTCCAAGTGATAAATATAAAAAGTTTTTAGATACAAACTTTAAAGTATTTGAAACTTATTGTTATAAATGTAAAAAATATATTTCTTATAAAGAACGAGAGGAAGAGCAGTGTAAATGTGGAAAAAAAATAGATTACAAATCTTTAATATTAGGCAGAGACTCCTTAAATAAAAGAACA
>JAUMXI010000032.1 GCA_030529185.1 Flavobacteriaceae bacterium | reverse complement strand
AGTTTTCGGCGATAAATTATCACGAATGGAATGTATGTTCTGATGCTTGCACTTTGGGGAAAGAATTAGGCGTAAAGGTTTATCAGTTCCTCAAAAAACCTCTTATTCGCAAATATGGAGAAGAATTTTATAATACCCTCTCCGAAGCGGCAGAAGAATGGGAAAAAGAATTTGGAAAAAAATAGTAATTCTACTATTTCCATTCTTCTGGAATTTCACAAACAGGTATCGGGTTGATTTTGTGTTGCATGGCACGATGTAATTTATCATAAATTTGAAAAACTTCTTTTTCTCTACCCTTAAAATCTTCCACAGAATGAGTAGAGTAGTGCTTCATAGCCCATTCCAGTTCTGGATAAGTAGCTCCAATTTGCTGTTCATCAGTGCGTTCGGTATCCCAAAGTCCATCTGTTGGTGTGGCTTTTTGTATACTTTCTACGATATTTAAAGCCTTTGCAAGAGCATAAATTTCGGTTTTAGTCAAATCTCCAATAGGCGAAATATCCACACCACCATCGCCGTATTTTGTGAAAAATCCTATACCAAAATCCTCAATTTTATTTCCCGTTCCTGTTACCAAAAGTTTGTGAATTTGACCAAAATAATAAAGCGTAAGCATTCTCAATCGGGAACGAGAATTGGCAAAAGCTAAATCTTGGTCAGGGAAAAATTGCGGTTCAACTTGTTTTACACTTTCTTCAAAAACATTAAAAGTAGGCGTTAAATCCACTTGCAAACTTTCCACATTTTCAAACTGATTTTTTAGAAATGAAATATGCTCTTTTGCCCTGCTAATTTGGTCTGTTTTTTGGCGAATGGGCATTTCTATCACCAAAGTTTTTAACCCTGTTTTAGCCACCAAAGTAGAAACTACGGCAGAGTCTATCCCACCAGAAATTCCCACCACAAAACCATTCATTTTTGCTTTATGAGCATAATCTCTCAACCAATTTACAATATGTAGAATTACTTTTTCTGTTTGCATCTTCTTAATATTTCTTATTTTTGTTCATCAAATTCAATGTAAAAATAATAAAAAATAATGGGCATTTTTCATAAAATATTTAAATTACTGATTTTTAAATCATTAATATTAGCAAGTTTTTTATATTGTAAAGAAAAAGAGGAAAATTTATTCCAAAAAGAAATAAAAACTACGGAAAATATTGAGATTTTCGACATTTCTGGTGACTTTTATAATTCTGAACTTCCATTAGAAAAATTCAAATCGCAATATCCTTGGTTTCAAGGGAATATCCCTGATAATGAGTTCTTTCAACGAAGAAAAGACACTTTGGAAATTAAAATTTACCAAGACGCCATTAAAAATATTGATGAAAAGCAATTAAAAGCTGATTTATCCGAAATGTTTTCAAGAGTGAAATTTTATTTTCCAAAATTCCAAACGCCCAAAGTTTATTTGTATTCTTCTAATATACAGCATGTTATTGAACCAATTTTCTTCAAAGTAGAGGAAGGGTTGCTATTCATTGACATTTCTGCTTTTATGGGAGAAAATAATGAAAATTACAAAGGAATTGAGCAATATTTGAGAAAATCGATGAACCCTGAAAATATTTTGCCAAAAGTGGCAGAAATTGTAGCAGAAAGCTTTGTAATGCCTAATCCTCAGGAAAATAAATTCATAGATGAGATGCTTTTTAATGGAAAAATCAGAATTTTGCAAGATGCTTTTTTACCCAATATTCCTGATTATTTAAAAATGAATTACATCCAAGAACAGCAAAATTGGGCGATGGCAAATGAAGAGCATATTTGGAATTATTTCGTGGAAAACGATTTGCTTTTTAGTGATGATAATCAGTTGAGTAGAAGATTTATAAGCATTGCTCCGTTTTCTAAATTTTACACCGAGGTGGATAATAACTCGGCACCACAAGTGGGAATTTTTATCGGTTGGCAAATTGCAAAGTCTTTCTTTAAGGAAAATCCAAAAGTTTCTTTATCCGAATTTTTGACAATGAACGCTACGGATATTTTCAACAAAAGTAAATATAAACCAGCAAATTAATGGAAAATTTAGTAGAAATTTTAAAGTCGGGCGGACTTATTCTTTATCCCACAGATACCATTTGGGGGCTTGGTTGTGATGCTACGAATCCAGAGGCTATCAACAAAATTTTTCAACTCAAAAACCGAGAAAAAGGGAAATCGCTGATAATTTTAGTAGAAAGTGAAAAACGCTTGCAAGAATTGGTCGAAGTCCCTGCAATGGCTTGGGAAATTATAGATTTAAGCGAAAAACCCGTGACCATTATTTACGATAATCCTAAAAATTTACCCCAAGAACTTTTGGCGGAAGATGGCAGTATTGGAATTCGTTTGGTGAAAGATAATTTTTGTAAAAAACTGATTTCCAAACTGAATAGGCCTTTGGTATCAACTTCGGCAAATTTTAGTGGCGAAAAAAGTCCGATGAAATTTTCAGAGATTTCCACAAAATTAATCCGCCAAGTAGATGGCGTTGCGGAAGAAAGCAGAGAGCGAGTTTCCCAATGGGAAGGCTCATCAATCATTAGAGTTTGGACTGACAATAGAATAAAAGTTTTAAGAGAATAAAAATCCCCCTTTCTTATCAAAAGGGAGATTTAATTTAACATAATATAAATTATAGGAAAAATAACCAGTAAATTAATTGATTTACAAATGGTTAGATTTTGCTATATACTCTCTTTATTTTTTGTATGTCATCTGTATGCACAAGATTTGTATTCTCTTAAATCATCATATGTAGAAAATCAGATACATAAAAATAACAAAATCCTTTCTCTTACTCGTGATAAGAATTCTTGGCGTTGGTTATCTTTATTGCCTAATATTTCTATTTCTAGCCACTATGACCCATTTACGCAGGTTTATAGACCTAGCATTAATTTTTCTATTTCCTTACATAATCTATCGCATTATTTACAAAATAATACTCGCAACCGCATAGAAAGAGAAAAATTAGCCCTTTCATTACATCAGCAGTTAAATAATGAAATATCTTCTATTGAAGCTGAAATACTTGATATACAGCGTGATAGTATTGCCCTGGTATATGAAGAAAAGAACCTAGATTTATTACAGCAGTTTAACATAATAAAATCCAAGCAGTATGAACAAAATCAAATTAATTTAGAAGAAAAGATTAGGCACGAATTACAGCTTAATGATAAGCTTAATGCCTTTAATATTAGGAAGTTAAATTATTTAAATCGTCGTGAAAAATTGATTAATAAACTAAAAAAGCAGTAAGCCTCCTGCATAGTGCATTTAACTTACTGCTCTAAATTCTTTTACTTATGGACAAAGATACAATTTTAAAACAAGTCTCGCAAGTAGATATTTATAATTTCTACTATGGCACTGATTTTAAGCCTTATGCAAAAATATCCTCCCCTTTCTCTGAGGATAAAAACCCTAGCTTTAAAGTCTTTAAAAATGGGTCGTTTAAATGTTTTAGCACTGGCTATCAAGGTGATGTTTGGCAGTTTGTGGCATATCTTAAAAATTTAGATTGCAAAACACAATTTGCTGATATTCTTAAAATTATCTCTGATGATTTGGGTATTATACAGCAACAAAAAAATACACAGCAGAAGCCCATTACAAAGCCTAATGAAAGCCATTTTACCTATTCTGATAAGGCTTTTGCCAAAGCTCATTTTGATTTTTGGTTGCAGGGTAATTGGAATATTACAGAGCCTATTTTACGAAAATATAAGGTTAAGGCACTCGATAAGTTTGAGTATTACAATTCTAAAAAAGCCACTATCCAAAAAATCAAACTTTATACAGGAGTTTTGGGCTTTATTTATGAGGTTAATAATAACGCAGAAATCTATATCCCAAAGCAAGAAAAAGCTTCTAAATTCTTCTATAATAATTTGCAATTTTCCGATATATTTGGATATGAGCAATTAAAAAATAAGGAAGATTTTATTATCATTACTGCTGGTAAAAAAGATTGTTTGGTTCTTAATGCTAATGGCTTCCCTGCCGTTTCCTTTCGTTCCGAAAGTGGATTTATCAAGGAAGAAGAAATTAATAAATTACGCCTTAAATCTGATAATATCTATATCTGTTATGATAATGATAAAACAGGTTTAGAAACTGCTTTAAAACTATGCAATACCTATGCTATTAAGCAAATTATTTTGCCTGAAAAATACAACGATATTGCCGATTATTTCCTGCATTATGATAAATCGCATTTTCAGATATTGATAGATGAAATCCGTGAGTTAGAAGAGGCAGAAACAAAAAAAGATACTCCTAACACTATCTTTCACATTGCAGAGGATTATTTATCCTCCTTTTATAAGTTTAGGTATAATAAGATTTCCCTTGATATTGAGTATTGCAAAAAATCTACTCACGATTGGCAGTCGCTTAATGAGAACTCTCTTTATTTGGAAATGCAAAAAAAGGGCATTAAAATTTCTGTAAATAATCTTATTGCTATCCTAAAATCCGACTTTGTCCCTCATTACAACCCTATACAGGAATATTTTGAGAACCTCCCTAAATGGGACGGAAAAACCGATTATATCAGCAATCTTGCTAATTATGTTTTTCCATTGGATAGAGAGCGTTTTAATCATCATTTTAAAAAATGGTGTGTTCGTGCCGTTAAATGTGCCCTTATTGATAGATATTTTAATAAACAGGCTTTCGTTTTAGTCCATAAAGCACAAAACAGCGGTAAATCTTCTTTCTGTCGCTTCCTCTGTCCTCCGGAGCTATCCCAATACTTGGCAGAGGATATTTCTAATGATAAGGACGCAAGAATTTTACTTTGTAAAAATTTCCTTATTAATCTTGATGAGCTTTCAAGCCTTGCTAAAAAGGAAATTAATACGCTTAAATCTTATTTCTCAAAAGACCAAATTAATGAGCGTTTGCCATACGACAGGAAAAACTCTATCCTGCCTCGTATTTCTTCATTTATAGGCTCTACCAATCGAGATACTTTTTTAGATGATGAAACAGGTTCTGTCCGTTGGCTTTGTTTCCAAATTACTGGTATTAATTGGAATTACCGCCAAGAGTTTAATATTGATTTGCTTTGGTCACAGGCTTATGCCCTTGCTTTTGATAGTGCTTTTAATTGCGAAATGACTTTTGAAGAAATCCAAGAAAACGAGGAACGCAATAAAACCTATCAAATCCTTTCTACCGAGCAGGAACTCATCGCACAAAATTACGCCAAAGCACAGGAGAATGAAGGCTCTTTCGTTACCGCTACTGATATCCTCCTCCGCCTTTCCGAATTAGGTATTCGGCTTTCAGCCGTTCAAATCGGTAAGGCACTTAATGCCCTAGGTTTTGAGCGTAAGAAACACAGACAAAAACAAACTTATGGCTATTGGGTTAAAATTTTATAACAGCAACAAAAAAATATTTTATTATGATTATTATCACAGGAAAACAAGCAACTGGTAAAACTACTTTATTAAATCAGTTTAAGCAGAATTTTAATTTGTCTGATGATTTCACTTTTGATGAAGTCACAGACTTACATTTTATCTATGAACTTTATCTTGAAGAACAGAAAGAGATTGATTGCCTTATCAATACTCACTATATTATTACTACTCAAATTCCAGCAGAAGATATAGCAAATTTCTTTATTAATAGATTTTGCTTTCCACCTAGAATAATACAGACATTTTGTAAAAATAGAGTGTTTAGTACATTAGATTATCATCAGTAACAAAAAAATATTTATATTATGTCAGAAACAAACAAAAAATCAGAAATTGATTTAAAACGTGCTCAATTTTATGAGAAAATGGAAAAACGAAAAAATGAAAAATTAGCCCTTATTAATGAGCGGTATTCTCTGCTTGAACCAGATTTAAAAGGAAAAGATTTGGAGATTTTTGATATATTATATTGGACGAAATATCTAGGATACACTATAGGTTTTGTTCCAGCAAATGGTACTTGTAGTACAATGTGGGTATATATCGAATCAGAAGGCAAGAAGTCTCCATTTTTTTTCTATAGAGATTCTCTCAAGCTTTCTAATCAGAATGAAGAATTTATTGATGCTTTACTAGAAATTAGTACTAAATGGGTGCTACATTCAGAAGAGATAATCAGAATAAAAAATATAAAATGTGATGACTATTATGATGATTTTTAAATTTATCTTACCTATCTTACCAAGTGGAAAAATAATCTATCTAAAATCTTGGTTCTTAAATCTTTTATCTAAAAATTTTTTAGGTAAGTTTATTATTTCTATCTTACCTAATACTTACCTATCTTACCTAAATTCATCAGGTAGGTTGGTAGGTTGCGGTAATATCTCGGTAAGTTCCCAAATGCCTTTTATTAAAGGCTTTGGTAATTTAGGTAATATTTTTGGCTTAAAATTGTTTAGATACATTTTTTTATTCGTATCTTTCATTTCTCTTTTTTCTTGTCAGAATATTTATCAATTATCACAGCAGGACAGAGAAGATTATAAAAAATACCCCGAGCATATCCTAATCAATAGCGGTAAATTAGAGGTTGTCCGTGCTCGTAGAATTGAGATTACAGACAGCATTCGTAGAGATATGCAAGAGGATTTAGCACAAGAATATTTAGAGGAACAATCATTTTTAGATAGTTTTTAGGCTTATTTTATGATAACGATAGATTACATCTCAAAGGAAGAAAGTCTTGCGTTATTAGACAATTGCAAGAAAATCAAATATAAGTGCATTATTCTTTTAATGCTCGATTGTGGTTTGCGTGTTTCCGAAACCATTTCTTTACAGCTTAAAAATTTTGATTTTCAAAAAAGAACCCTCACCGTTCGCAGTCTTAAAAAACGAAATGAGGAATACCGCACTATTCCCATTTCTGACCGCCTTTATAGAGCCATTGCTCTATATTTGGAGCAGTCCAAAATCCCTATCAATGCCCCTGATAATTTCCTCTTTCCAAGCTATACAGCACAGGGCTTTTTATGTCGTAAAACCGTGTGGCGTGTCCTTAAATCCTACGGCAATAAATTGAGTATCCATAACTTGCACCCTCACACCTTACGCCACTCCTTTGCTACTCATCATTTGAGTAATGGCACTAAATTAGAGGAAATTAAAACAATGTTGGGGCATTCCTCCTATGATACTACTTTAATCTATGCTTCTATTCCTACGGAGCAACTGCGTAATAAAGTAGATGCCCTTACTACCCCTAAAATGGACCTTTGGAGTAAGATTAAAAATAAATTGTTTCCCCCTGCTAAACCTAAATTAATCAATTTAGATTTTAATAAGGAATATTTTACGATTGGTCGTAATGATGAGTTAAACCGCCTTTCTATAAATGCTGAAATGGGTATTAATACTATTCTCATCGGTGATATTGGAACTGGTAAATCTCATCTTTTAGAGAATATTAAAACGCAAAAAAGCATTTTAAAATTTGAGGATGACCGTATGGCGAAACGCTCCCTTATGTTTCTTATTCTCTATTTGTTAAAAGGAGATAAAGAGCATATGCTCAATCTCCTTTATGGCGATATTACACTCCCAGAAGTAGAGAAAAAATTACAGCGTGAGAGTGCTTTATATCTCTGCGATAAGATTAAAACCCTTGTAGAACCCAAAGAATATATTTTGCTAATTGATAATATTACAGATATTACACCCACTGCTAAAAGAATTATTGAACGCCTTAAAGATACTTTTACCATTATTTGTGCAGCTCGTAAGGTTAAGGCTAATGAAACCTCTTTTTTATGGAATTTTGAAAAATTAGAGATTGCCAATTTAAAGCGTGATTATGCGATTAAATTCATTCAGCAAATTTCCTCTGGTTTGCAGGTAGAGAACTGGGAGGATTTTCGCAATCATATTTTTGAGCAAACCAACGGAAACCCTAGGGCTATTACTGAAATGGTAGACCGCTACAAAAAAGAGCCTTTCCTAACTTTGGATGTCATTAAGAATATCAAACATTCAGGGGCTTTACCTGAAATTGATTTTACTTTTATCATCGTGGTATTTTTAGGCGTAATTACAGCCCTACGCTATACCTCACGAGAACTGGACGAACCAGCTCTTAGGCTCATCGGCTCTATTGGTTTAATTTTGTTAATCATTTCACGCCCATTGTTTAAAGAATTGAAAAGAAAATTTATTTAATATTTTTTTGTTTCTGTTATGACTACGCCAAACCATATAGCCGGAGGCATTGTTTTTACTGGTATTTTTACCAGCCTTTGGAATGTCAATATTTTTTCCAACCCCTATTTTTTAGGGGCTACGCTCCTATTTTCCATCATTCCAGATATTGACACGCCCAAATCCATCATCGGAAAACCTTTTTATCCTTTGTCCAAATGGCTATATCGTAAATATGGCCATAGAACCCTTACACATTCCCTGCTATCTTGTGCCATATTTACCCTCACGGCTTACATTTGGGAGCGTTTAAATAATCAGCCAACCCAATACACCCAAATTGTTTTTTTTGCCTATTTTGGGCATCTTCTGTTAGATATGGTCACTACCGCAGGAGTGCCCCTACTCTACCCCTTTTGGCGAAACCCCTGCGTTATCCCTGGCAACCCTGCCTTTCGCCTTACCACAGGCAATATAAAGCAAGAAGGAATTATGTTTTTTATTTTTGCCTGTTCCTCCGCTTTTATGTCCAACCTATTCCAGCAGGGGTTTTGGCTTACTTATAATCAGCAGTTTAACGATATTATACACATTTATAGAGAGTTTAAAAAGTCTAATCATTTGTATAAAATTGATTATGATTTATACGATTTTCAACGCCCAGTCAGTGGCACAGGCTACCTCGTTTATGCGGATTTTCAGCAGTTGTATATTGTTTCTAATGATACTATTTTACACCTCCGTGAGGGTCAGCAAGGGCTAAAAATCAACCTCCTAAAACCTTACAATACAGGGCATACCCTCACTACCAAAAGGGTTGATTTTTCCCATATTTCAGCGGATAGTCTTAATCATTTGGTGAATGATAAATTTATATCTTATACCAAGATTACTGCCACAGAAAAAGCCGATGTCGTTACGAAAAATAAAAAAGTTCACGATTATTATTTTGAGTTGAAAAATGAGCATAATCTATTCTTTTCTAAATCTTTAAAGGATACTCTTACGCATATTGTAGATAATTCCGAAGTTAATCAGCGTTTGAAGTATGAGGAGAACCGCCTCAAAATCCAACAGCAAATTTTGGAGAAGCAAACGCAGATTGCCTCCGAGGAAAACGCTATAAGGTTAGCGAATGAGCCTTATTATAAGGCTATTGATGATTTACACACCGCACAGGCACAGCTCAAAACCACATCTGAACCCTACGCCATTAATGAGCTGAAAAATAGGATTATTTCCCTTGAAAAGTTTATTAAATCCCACGCTCCGAGAGATAGCAAAGGCCTTGCCCTTATGCGTGTCCAACTTGCAGGCCTGCAATCTCAATTTAATAAGCCGTTCCGTTATATCAGCAACAAAAAAACAAACTCCGATAAAGATTTGTTTTTTTCCGGCTATTTTGATTATTTTGTATTACCTAAATTCAAGTGATGATGTATAAATTTATTTTGCCTATATTGGTTTTAGTTTTAATAGGTTATTGCGTTTATTTACATAGTGAAAATAAGCGTTTGCGAACCATACAGGACACACAAGAACGCATTTTTTTAGAGGTTTCCGATAGCCTCCAATATTACAGGGAAAAATACAATCCTGAATATCAAATGTAGTATTTTTTTGTTGCTGTAATAAAACTATAAGCCCGTGAAATTTAGTAAATAAGCCTAGGCAAAATAAAGCGGTATTCTTGCGGTCTTTTTGTAAAGCCGGGGCATTTACTAAATTTTACACCGCTTTTTCTATTCGTATAAAAAAAATCTAGCATCGGTCTTGTCTCGTCTGTCTGCTTGTAGCTCCAAGTATTCACTACATTTGCCAGAACTTCACCACCGCCCTCCTCTATCTTTTTATAAGGCTATCCAAGTCCCCTAACGATGGATTTTTTTGTGTTTTAATTGCCAATTCACAGCCTAAAACTCACACAGCCGCAAACCCAACTCTTGCTCAAACAGTAGGCTGCACAGCCTCGTGCATTGGTTGGATTAATGCATATTCCCAACGTTCGCCAACGCCTTGCCACATAAAATAACATAATAAAAATTATACTCTGAGCCCACCGCTTCGGGGATTGCTACCACTCCTCCACCCCACTTCCCCCTACTTTCGTTATAGCAACTGCCATTTGTCAGCCTATAATTTGGTATTATGTAAAATTATTAGCTTGCAGTCGGGCATAGCCCTTTGTGCCCCTCCCCTTCCCACCCACTCCCCTGAAATAAGGGCACCATAAGGGATTTTTGAAAGGTAGCCCATATATTTTTACCTGCAAGGATAATACAAGCACACCCCTCTCCTATTTCCAGTTCTTATGTGTCCTTGACAGGTTGAAAAATATATGGGCTGTGTTTTATAAAAAAAATCCTTATGGTGTAGGCGTGGCGGAGCCACAATAATAAGTGTTATCTTTTCCCACCCACCACCCTTTTAAGGTGTTGGCTTTTATTATCGGAGGGAGGGGCTTATGCTCCCCTACCCCCAAACCCCACCCCACCAAAAAAAAAAAAAATATTTCAGGTGTTGGTATTTTTTTTGGGGTTAAATATTAAAAATATTTTAAAGAAAATCTGTAAAAAATTTTTTATTTGCAAGAAAATTAGATTTTTAAAATTTTAGAAAAAAACAAATTGAAAATCAAAAAAGACTCTGAAACAAGTTCAGAGTGACAAAATTTTTTAGAAGAACTTGAGTGAAAAATTGAGTTTGATATGAGCAAATAAGGAGAGATGTAAAAAATAAATTTGAAAATTACAAAAAATCTAGAATTGAAAAAATTGCAAGAACTAAAGTCACAAGAGCTGAAAATAAAGCCTGTGAAGAAACTTGGAAACAAAATTCTCATGTGAAGGAAAAACAGTGATATGCTCATCTTGATAAAAGGTGATGTAGTTTTTGTAAAAGGATGTATTGATAAAAAAGGAAGATTTGAGAAATTTTTGAAAAAAATTCTTATGAAGATATTTCTTGACCTCCTTTTCATCCTAATTGTAGGTGTGATTTGATTCCAATTTTAGATTATTTGGAAGATTAAAGCAAATTTTGAGCTATAAAAGATTTTATTTTCTTTTATGATAGTTATATAAAAAAAATCTTTTAAAATTGCTAAAAAATAAAGCATTTTTAAAAAAAAATTTAATTTTAATTTTTAATAAAAAAA
>JAUMXI010000007.1 GCA_030529185.1 Flavobacteriaceae bacterium | reverse complement strand
TACTTCCTGCACTTGCAGCTGAGTTCCCACACCTTGGGGATTGTTTCCTGCACTTGCAGGTGAGTTCCTTAATATTTGTCAAAGCTTTTTTATTTTGTGCTCTGTAAAGCCCCTCTTTGGGGGAGGGCTCACTCCATTGGTCTTACCATTTTTTCTATATAGGTGATTTCCTCCTGCGTAAGCCCGTATTTGGCGTATAGCTCTGCATCCGTCCAAGGCTTGGAGAAATCCTGCATTGGTACGAATTCATAAACTTTTTTGGGAGCGTCTTGTGTATTTTTCTTTAATAATACCATAAAACGGAAAAATCTCGTTCTAATATAACTCATCACATTTTCACATCGTGTTTTATCTCTAAAAGGTCCGATGACCAAATAAGTTTCTGTACAAGCCGAATTGGGGTCTCCATAAAGAGGGTTATTAATTACCTTATACGGAATTTCTTTCCCCATACCATAGGCTTTACCTACATAAACCTTATGAGCATCTATCCATTGGGTGTTTTGTGGAACTTCATCTCTTTTATAATAAGCCGTTCCTCCATTTTGGTATAACACAATATTATCCTCATTTTTATAAGGTTTTGTATTACCTCTTACAAATGTTCTTAACCCAAAAGGCTTAAAACTACTCACTACTTCTGGAAAAGATTTTTCTTTAAAATTTTGTACTTTTCTTAAAATAGGTATGGCTTCGTTATAGCGAATCAGCACCTCGCTTCCTTCTTCTTTTAGGGGTCTTTGCATTTCAGAAATGACTTTACCCTCTTCATAGGTTTTTATCAAACAATCACCTTTATAATTGCTTTCCCAAAGGAAATAATTGATTCCTCCTTCTACATCAACCCCAGGAAATACCTCAGCAGAATTAGGATAATCGTGTATTTCTTTTATTCTTTGGTCTTTGAGCATTTCATCTCTAAAATCATCTAAACCTTTTCCTCCTGCAAACCAACGGCTCGGCACAATCATACAGAGGTAATGGGGGTTAAGTTTTATGGCTTGTTGGATAAAAAGTTGGTAAATAGGTTTGGCACTTGCTTGTGCTCCACCATCACTCATTTGGTAAGGTGGGTTTCCTATAATGACATCAAATTGCATATTTTCAAAAGGGTTATGGTTGTGTATAAAATTATAAGCGTGTTGGGCAAGTCCTTCTCTTTGGTCTTCTCCAAATTCTTTTTCGGTAGCACCGCAGTAGGTGCATTTTCCGTTTCTGTCCCAAGTATGGGGTATTTCTTTAAAGTAGATATTGCCGTTATCATCATCAAATGCCGTCACAGAGTGTTTGCTATCGGCACGCGAGGCACAATACAAACTACGGCGTGTAAGCAGGGCGGTAAGCTCGGTAATGCCTATCCCATAGAGCTGGTGGTTCATAATGTGGTCTATTCGTTCTTCCAAATCGGGGATTTGGGATTCCAGTCCTTTTAAAAGTCTTTTGGCAATTTCGCGTAAGAAGACGCCACTTTTAGAGAAAGGGTCAAGGAATTTGGTTTTGGGGTTGCTAAACAGCTCTTGCGGTAGGGTGTCCAGCATTTGGTTGGCAATTTGCGGAGGGGTAAAAACCTCATCATTGCTCAGGTTGGCAAGGCAGGTAAGCACATCAGGGTTGTAGTTCATTTTTCTAATTAGGTCATTAGCGTATGGCATATCGCCTATCGCTTTTTATTCTGTGCCTAATTCCAAAAAATGCTTTGTAATGGGTTCTTTTACGGTAGTTTCCGCGAAGAGGGAGAGCATACCTTCTTTTACATTGGCTTTTTCGCCGTAATCAAAATAATTGGTCACAATCTCTCTCGTTGATTTTATCCCCGACCAATGCGTAAAGAGGATAGGGTCGCCCTCGGGCGTGGTATAGTTCAGGGCATCTCCACAAATGATGTTTTGGGAAATAATGAACTTCACGCTCTTCATCAGCTTTTGATGGTCTTCGTTTCGCTCGATGAATTTTTTGGGATAAGATTTTTGAAATTCCGTAAAGAGCCTTTCTCGGCATTCTTGGGTATTATCAGAGAGGAGTTCCACCCCGTAGAGGCTACCTGCTACCAATACCAAATAAAAATCATAGTCTAATTTATTTTTCTTGGTAGTTTTCAGCACCTGTAGTTTTCGCTGTAAAATCTCAATTAAGAAATTACCAGACCCACACGATGGCTCTAAAAATGTAGCAGTAAGGAGTTTGTCCGTTGTGCCTTGCTCTAAATTTTTCCATACTAAATCTACCATTGCTTTTACCTCTCTTTCATTGGTAAAAACCTCGCCGTGGTCTGCTACTCTTTGTTTTGATTTTACTTGTTTCCCCTCCATCTGATCCCTTAGATACAGAATAAATATCTCCTTTGTTCCTTGGGGAGATGTTAATATTCTACTCAAAAAGAGCTGGAACAAAAATTTTATTCCTTACAAGATAGAGGGTGCTACACAGCAGAGGAACAAAACCTGTCCCTCCACCTATATAGGCTAACCTATTCTGTTTCGTGTTATTTTGAAATTTACCAGATTTCTAACATCAGAATAAAATAGCTCTTTTTATATTTCGTGAAAAAATTTAACCATAAAAAAAGCGTGTGCTTATAAAATTAATTCTGATGTTAGAGGTTCTGGTACTACCTACACTGAAACAGAAATAATCATTAGCTCACGCCTATAAGCGTAGCCAATAACCTTTATATTCTATTCAGTGTATATGAAATTTACCAGATTCCTAACAAATTAGAATAAAAAGCTATGTGCTTTATTTATCGTAAAAATTTTTGCTAATATAAGAATATTTTTTGATTCGTTAAAAAGATTCGCAACATTGCGATGATTTTTTTATATAATCTAAAAACAAAAAAACTACTCCCTAAATAGGCAACAAAAAACCCCTTGATAATCAAGAGGTTTTATTTTTCATTGTAGACCCACAGGGATTCGAACCCCGACAAACAGAACCAAAATCTGGTGTGCTACCGTTACACCATGGGTCTATAGCTTTTCAGTGGTGCAAAGGTACAACTTTTTTAATTACTTCCAAAATCATAAGCCGTTTTTTGATTATAAAAATCATAAACATCTGAAATACAAAGCAATTATTTTAATTATTGATTTTAAAAGAAAGATTCTGTTTTTTATTTTTTATCTTTGAAAATCAAATTTGATTTAAAATGCAAGCCATACAAGGATTTTCAAAACTAACGAAACAAGGAAAAATAGACTGGATTATCAAATCATATCTTCAAGGAAATCAAGAATATGAACAAATTTTAAAGCAATATTGGAACAAAAATTCAGAACTCCAAAAATTGCACGAAGAATTTTCTGAAAACACCATTTCTAACTTTTATATGCCCTACGGCATTGCTCCTAACTTCCTCATTGACGGAAAATTATTGGCAATTCCCATGGCAGTTGAAGAAAGCTCGGTAGTGGCAGCAGCTTCCAAAGCAGCTAAATTTTGGCTGAATAAAGGAGGTTTTAAAACTACGATTATCAACACCGAAAAATTGGGTCATACGCATTTTATTATTGATATTGAAACTCAGAAATTACAAGATTTCTTCAATTTAAAATTAAGGAAAAAACTCTTTGAAGCGACTGAAAATATTACCGCCAATATGCGAAAAAGAGGTGGTGGAATTTTGGATATTCAGTTGATTGACAAGACAGAAGAACTCCGTAATTATTACCAATTAAAGGCAAGTTTTGATACGAAAGATTCTATGGGTGCGAATTTCATCAATTCTTGTTTGGAGCAATTTGGCAAGACTTTGAAAGAAATGATTGAGCAGGAAGAAAATTTCAGTCAAGAGGAGAAAAATTCTCTTCAAATCGTGATGAATATCCTCTCTAATTATACGCCAAACTGCCTCGTGAGAGCTGAAGTTTCGTGTAAAATAGAGGAGTTAAAGGACGATAGCGGAATTTCGCCCGAGTATTTTGCTTGGAAATTTCAACAAGCTGTGAAAATTGCAGAAATTGACCCATACCGAGCCACTACGCACAATAAAGGAATTATGAATGGGATTGATTCTGTGGTCATTGCTACGGGGAACGATTTCCGAGCGACGGAGGCTTCTGCTCACGCTTACGCGTCTCGAAACGGACAATACAGTTCGCTCACGCATTGCTCTATTGACAATGGTATTTTCCGATTTTGGATTGACCTCCCAATTTCTGTCGGCGTTGTGGGAGGGCTGACCAACCTTCATCCTTTGGTGAAATTTTCGTTGGCACTGTTAGGCAAGCCTTCCGCACAGGAGCTGATGAGTATTTTGGCGGTTTCTGGCTTGGCACAGAATTTTGCTGCTCTGCGTTCGTTGATTACGACTGGAATTCAGAAAGGACATATGAAAATGCACCTTTTCAACATTCTCAATCAGTTTGGGGCTACGGAGGAAGAGAAGCAATATTTTACCAATTATTTTAAAGATATAACGGTAACACACCACGAAGTTATTAACGAATTGAATAAATTTAGGGCAAAATAAAACTCTTTTTTTCTAAAATTTCATTCTAAAAAATCATTACTTTTGTAATTCATTTTAATAAAATTTATGAATCTTCACGAATATCAAGCAAAAAATATATTAGCATCTTACGGAGTAGGCGTTCAGCGAGGAAAAATTGCAGAAACTCCCGAAGAAGCAGTACTTGTGGCACAACAACTTGCAGAAGAAACCAATACAAAGGCTTGGGTGGTTAAGGCTCAAATTCACGCTGGTGGGCGTGGAAAAGGAGGCGGCGTAAAATTTTCCCCAACATTGGAAAAAGTAAAAGAAAATGCCCAGCAAATTTTGGGAATGCAACTCACAACCCCTCAAACTCCACCAGAAGGAAAGCGAGTAAATATGGTGCTTGTTGCTGAAGATATGTATTATGAAGGGGAAAATGAAATTAAAGAATATTATTTTTCCATCCTTTTGAATAGACAAACGGGAAGAAATATCATCATTTATTCCACAGAGGGAGGAATGGATATAGAGCAAGTTGCCGAAAATACACCTCATCTTATTTTCCGTGAAGAGATTGACCCAAAAGTTGGGCTTTTGCCTTTTCAAGGGAGAAAAATGGCTTTTAATTTAGGTTTGAAGGGCGATGCTTTTAAGGATTTTTTAAAATTTGTAGATTCTCTCTATAAGGCTTATACGGGAATTGATGCCACTTTGATTGAAATCAACCCACTTTTAAAAACATCTGATAACAAAATAGTTGCCGTTGATTCCAAAATAGTTTTGGACAACAATGCACTCTTCCGTCACCCAGATTTAGCAAAATTAAGAGATAAACGCGAGGAAGACCCTACCGATGTGAAGGCAGGAGAGGCGGGACTGAATTTCATCAAACTTGATGGAAATGTTGGCTGTATGGTAAATGGTGCTGGTTTGGCAATGGCAACGATGGACATCATCAAAGTAGCGGGAGGAAGCCCAGCCAACTTTTTAGATGTCGGAGGAACAGCCAATGCCGAACGCGTGGAGAAAGCCTTTAATATCATTTTAAAAGACCCTAATGTAAAAACTATTCTCATCAATATTTTTGGAGGAATTGTAAGATGCGACCGTGTGGCACAAGGGATTGTAGATGCTTATAAAAACTTGGGGAATTTGCCTGTTCCACTAATTGTGCGATTGCAAGGAACTAACGCCGAAGAAGCCAAAACCCTTATAGATGAGGCTGGACTAAATGTCCATTCTGTAAGGACTTTGGAAGAAGTTGCAGAAAAAATAAAAGAGATTTTAGGGTAAATAAACCATCCTTTCAAATAATTGAAAAGATGGTTCTATTTAATTTTTCTTTCTAATCAGCCATAAACCAAAAAATGTAATTAAGCCATTAATAATCAATAATTCTAAACCAATTTTAAAATCGCCAAATAACAATTCTTGATTTTGGTCTAAAATATAACTCAAAGTAGGAGCAACAATACAGATATAAGGCACGAAATTATCCTTAACTTTATATTTTGTAAAAATCCCGAAAGCGAATAATCCCAGCAAAGGTCCGTAGGTAAATCCTGCCAATTTTAAAATTACCCCAATCATAGATTGGTCATTTATCCATTTGAAAACCAATACCATTAGCAAAAAACATACCGCAACGATAGCGTGAATTTTCTTTCTAAAAATTTCCTTTTTCTGATGTTCCCAATCTTTTTCTTTAATTCCAAAAATATCAATACACAAAGAAGATGTTAAGGCCGTCATCGCTCCATCTGCACTGGAAAACAATGCCGAAATCAACCCGATAATAAAAATAATGGCAATCGCAAAGGGCATTTGAGTGAGGGCAATAGTCGGAAATAAAGCATCACCACTGGCTGTAATATTTTCTTTTTCAGCGAATAAGTACAACACCCCTCCCATATAAAGGAACATTGCAATCACTACAAATAAAATCCCACTGAGCAACAACATATTTTTTTGACTATCTTTAAGGTTCGGAACCGAGATGGTTTTTTGCATCATATCTTGGTCAATGCCCGTCATCGCAATCGTGATGAACACCCCTGCCAAAATTTGTTTCACAAAGAAGCTTTTTTCTATTATATTGGTATCAAATACTTTAGTATAGCCTTTTTCTTGCATCGCCCAAAAACCTTCTATTGGGTTTAAATTCATATCGTTCAGAATATACGCAATGCAAACCGTCAGCCCTATCAACATCGCAGAAGTCTGCAAAGTATCCGTCCAAACAATGGTTTTCACTCCACCTTCGTAAGTGTAAAGAATGGTCATTAACAAAATGGCGATGGTCGTTAGCTCAAAAGGCACCCCGAAACTATCCAAAATCATCGTTTGGAGAATATTCACCACCAAATAAATTCTCGCCGTTGCCCCTACCAATTTAGAAACTATAAAAATGGAAGCCCCTGATTTATAGGAATAAAAGCCCATTCTCTCTTGGAGATAGGTATAAATGGAAGTTAAATTCATTCGGTAATACAAAGGCAACAAAATAAAGGCCACGATAGCATAACCAATGATATAGCCCAAAGTAATTTGCAAATAACCAAAACCACTTGCACCTACTGTACCAGGAACACTCACAAAAGTGACCCCAGAGAGCGACGCTCCAATCATTCCAAAGGCTACAAAAAGCCAATTACTGGAACGATTTCCAATAAAAAAACTATCATTATTACTCCCCCTGCTCGTAAGCCAAGAAACCAAAAGCAATAAACCAAAATACATTAAAATAATCAACAACAATAAACCTGATGACACCATATTCCTTTCATTTTTATCGTGAAAAGCAAATATATAATAAAAAAATTCACTCATTAAATCACTATTGAATAATTTTCCAATAATTTATAAAATAAAATTTGTTAGATTAATCTAACTTTCATATATTTGCATCATAAACAATTGTATTAATAATGTTATGCAAGTTTTTTTAATTAGTTTTTTAAGGTTAAATGCCTAACTAAAAAGGTCGGAGAAAACATCTTCGACCTTTTTTAAGTACATATGATAAAGATTATAGTTTTTCTTTCACAATTTCATCAATGATTTCTGGGTTGATGAGCGTAGAGGTATCTCCAAAACTATTGAAATCTCCTTCAGCGATTTTTCTCAAAATTCTTCTCACAATCTTACCAGAACGCGTTTTCGGAAGTGCCGACACGAATTGTATTTTATCCAGCTTGGCAATCGGTCCAACTTGGTCGGAAATCAGTTGGTTTATTTCCCTACGCACCCTGTCCCTATTTCTATCTTCGCTCATTTCTTTTAAGATAACATAGCCATAAAGTGCATTTCCTTTAATGTCGTGAGGATAACCTACAATCGCACTTTCCGCTACGGATTGGTGTTCATTTACAGCATCTTCAATTGGTGCTGTTCCGAGGTTATGCCCAGAAACGATAATCACATCATCTACCCTACCTGTAATTCTGTAATAGCCAACCTCATCTCTCAAAGCGGCATCTCCCGTGAAGAATTTACCTGGGAAAGCCTTAAAATAAGTATCTTTATACCTCTCGTGGTCTCCCCAAATCGTTCTTGCAATTGATGGCCAAGGATAAGCAATGCAAAGATTTCCCTCTACTTGATTTCCCTCTACTTCAATGCCTTTTTCATTCATTAAAACAGGTTGAACGCCTGGTAAAGGAAGCGTAGCATAAGTTGGTTTTGTAGGTGTGATGAATGCCAATGGTGAAATTAAAATTCCTCCCGTTTCTGTTTGCCACCAAGTATCCACAATAGGGCAC
Organism: Flavobacteriaceae bacterium; assembly: GCA_030529185.1. Taxonomy (GTDB): domain Bacteria; phylum Bacteroidota; class Bacteroidia; order Flavobacteriales; family Weeksellaceae; genus JABCPE02. The sequence continues at coordinate 50,792 of JAUMXI010000007.1, read as the reverse complement.
CGCTTTTTACCTACATTGTCATTATACCAACGCCAAGCCTCATCATTAATAGGTTCACCCACTGTTCCTATCACTCTCAACGAGCTTAAATCGTGCTTTTCTACCCATTCTGTATTTTCTTTCCCTAAGGAACGAATGGCAGTAGGAGCTGTATAAAAATGCGTAATCTTGTGTTTTTCAATCACTTCCCAAAATCTATCTGGATTAGGGTAAGTAGGCACTCCTTCAAAGATAACTGTAGTTGCCCCATTATTTAAAGCACCATAAAGCGTGTAGGAATGTCCTGTAATCCAGCCAATATCCGCCGTGCACCAGAAAATATCATTTTCCTTATAGTTGAAAACATTTTTAAAAGTGTATCCTGTATAAACCATATAGCCTCCACAAGTGTGCATCATTCCTTTGGGTTTCCCCGTAGAACCAGAAGTATATAGAATAAACAGCGGATCTTCTGCATCCATTATTTGCATCAAGTTTTCAACAGATGCTTTGTCTAAAAGTTCCTTTAACCAAATATCTCTACCCTCTTTCATTGTAATTTCTTGCCCCGTTCTGTTCACTACCAAAACGCGTTTTACACTTGGGCAAGACTCCAAAGCCTCATCTACAATACCTTTAAGGTCTATTTCTTTATTTCCACGATAACTTCCATCAGAACAAATCACCACCTCACATTCACAATCGTTAATTCTTGACGCCAAAGCATTTGCTGAAAATCCTGCAAAGACTACTACATGAACGGCTCCAATCCTTGCACAAGCCAACATCGCTATGGGCAATTCTACCACCATTGGAAGATAAACACAAACTCTATCGCCTTTCTTTACGCCTTGACTTCGGAGTACATTTGCCATCTTCCCTACTCTATCGTACAAATCTTGATACGAGAGATATACCGCCTCTTCTTCTGGGTTATTCGGTTCCCAGATAATCGCCGTTTTGGAGGCTCTATCCTTTAAATGTCTGTCTATGCAATTTTCTGTAATGTTGAGTTTAGCCCCTGCAAACCACTCTATTTTTGCCTCATCTATATCGTAGTTTACAACTTTTTCCCATTTTCTTGCCCAGATATAGTTGTTTTCTGCTATCTCTGTCCAGAATTTTTTTGGGTTCTTAACAGACCTTTCGTATTGTTTGAAATAATCTGGTAGATTTTCAATTATATAATTGCTCATTAAAGATATTTTAAAAAAGAATTTTTAGGGGAGCAATTTAGGAAAATTTTCAGAAAATCAGAACTAAAAAGACATCATTTTTTACTGAAAAATTATTTTTCGGTTTTGTATCCGTTAAAACCACTATCTTATTCAAAATAAAACTAAAAAGTAGCACTTTTATTTATTTTTTATGTAAATTTGGAGGAGTGTAATTCGTTTTTTGTATCACTTAAATATTTTAAAATTATGGCATTAGAGAATTTAATTAGCGTGGAATTCACCGCACAAGAATTGCAGAAATTTGACCAACATCTTACTGAGTTGGAGAAACTTGTTCAATCAAAATTCATCAGTTTAACCGCCGAACAACGCCAAGAATACTCGCGTTTGGGGACAAAAACCGAAGACTGGGTAGGCAGAGCCAAAGGCTATATGGCACAATACCCCGATTTGGTATTAAGGCATATAGATACGGCGGAGTTTAATAAGGATTTTGCTGCTCGGCAAAACCTTTTGCCTCGTTTGAGACGAATAAAAGCCATTGAAGCACGAATTGATGACACGGCTTTGGCTCTCGGAAGCGACCTTTACAGCACTGCAATTAGCTATTACAAGGGATTAAAAGCCTCTGCAGAGACCAATGCTCCGAATGCCCAATCCGTGTATAATGACCTAAAACAGCAGTTCCCAGGAAGACCGAACACCAAAAAGCCTGATACAGCTCCTACTCCCCCACCTACGGCAAATAATGCCTAAACTACTACCTAAAACCCCTTCTCGACAAGTTTTTACTTCTTTTTCTTGAGATAAAACCCGTTTAGAAGGGGTTTTTACTATCTTTTTACAAGTTTTTACTATGTTTAGGAGCATTAAAACTATTTATTTTTAGATAAAAACTATCTTTTTACAGATAAAAACCACTTCCGAAATAGTTTTTACCCCCATTTTAATGAATTTTTGATAAAAATAATAGGTGTTTTTTGTTAATTTTGTAAAAAATATTTTTATGGTAAAAATAAAAACAAGACTTAACGATAAAGGAGAAGAAGAAATAGTAATTTCTGATTTTTCTGACTTTGAAGATTTGGTAAATGAAATACATAAAATAAGAGAGGAAGAAAGAAATTATCATGTAAAATCTAAAAAAATCTTTGTAAAGAAAGAAGTTAAAGTAGAAAAGAGAACTATTGATTATCCCATAGACTTTTCAAATATTGTTTTTGAGGAAAATGTAATATTAGAAAGTATTATATTCAATAAGAATATAAATTTTAATAATGCTGAATTTAAGAAAAAAGTCACTTTTCATCATTGTATATTTCATAATCAAATCTCTTTTGGGGATACAGAGTTCCATAAACTAGCAGATTTTTATAGTGCAACCTTTAAAGAACCCCAACAATTTCATCTAACAGACTTTTTAGATAGAGTAATATTTTCTGATGCAACTTTTGAGCAAGAAGTTCAGTTTTTATATTGTAAAGTAAATAGTTCTTCTATGATTAATTTTCAAGGAACTACCTTTAACAAAGGAATAGATATATCAAGGAGCAATTTTAATCTAGGGAAAGTATCTTTTTGGGATATAAAAGTAGATGATGAAGGATTATTCGATGATGCTTTATTCTCTGAATATTACAAAAATAATTTTGGAGACAATGAATACCCTCCTTCTGTTCCTAAAAAACTCCGTGAAAGTATGCGGTTTATAAAAAATAGTTTCTATTCAGAAGGCAATAAAATAGAAGGTAGCGAGTTTGAGAAAAAAGAACTAGAAATTTATAGAGAAGAAATAAGAATGAAGGCTCCTTCATTTTTTGACTCTGTAATGAAGGATATAATAACCTTTTTAGGAAAAATAAAAATCCTCAATATCTGTTATAAATTATATCGTATTATTGAAACTGTATATAAAAAAGCATTTTCATTAGGAAATAAATGTTATTATAGATTACTATTTACAATAGGAGGACTTAATCTGATATTTTATGCTTTTAATAGCAACTGCCTAATTCCATATTATGTATTTTCATTATCTCTCATTATATTTTATATAGGAGAAATCGTTAAAGCAAAAATGAATAATGAAAAATATAAATTAGGATTAGTGCACATATTACTTGTAGTAATCTTATATAATTATTTGAGCTGGGTATATTATTTTGATAATGAAATTGAAAGTAATAATAAAATGATACTATTTGTTTCATCAGCATGTATGCTTTTCTTTGGTACTATAATTAATATTGATAAAGATAAAATTTTATTATGGTTTAATAAAAATTCTAATGATTTTGGAACAGATTGGGTAAAAGGAGTAATATTTACTACTTTGGTTGGGTTAATTACTAGTGCATTTGTTTTATATCCTTGGTATCAAGATTGTGTATATTTCAATCCAAACACTGATGGATTAGGAGATTTCTTACAAAATCTTGGAGAAATAATGAATATCACAAAATGGGATAAATTCCACCTTTTAGGAGAAAAACCTACAAGTTGGCAATATACATGGCTTTTCATTGGCAGAATATTCATCGGTTATGGAGTTTATCAAACCATTCAAGCATTTAGGAAATATGGAAAATCTTAATTAAAATTATTTTTCCTATTCTATAAATTTTTCTTACTTTTGCAAGAATGAAAAATGTAGAACTTTTCACGGACAAGCCTACAACAACTCACTTTGAGTTGGGAAAATATATTTTTTAATTGAAACGAAGTCTTTTAGGGACTTCGTTTTTTTATATCTAAACCAAAAATTAATAAAATGTTAGCCATAGCTCATTATTCAGCAAAGGAAATAGAAAGTTTGCTCCACCAAGCGAAAACCATTGCCGATGGAAAATCTTACAAAGCAGAGAAAGAAATTTTTGTAGCCAACCTATTTTTTGAAAATAGCACGAGAACAAAAGTCAGTTTTGAGGTCGCGGAAAGGAAATTGAGACTCAATGTTATACCTTTTGATGTCGCTCAAAGTTCGGTCAATAAAGGAGAAAGTCTTTACGATACGGTAAAAACATTGCAATCTATCGGAGTAGATTTAGCGGTAATTCGTCATTCTCAAAATGAATATTATAAAGAGCTGGAAAACATTGATATAGCTGTCATTAACGGGGGCGATGGCACGGGAAATCACCCCAGCCAAACTTTATTGGATTTATTGACAATTCAACAAGAATTTGGTAAATTTGAAGGGTTAAAAGTGGCAATTGTAGGAGATATTAAACACAGTCGTGTGGCAAATTCCACTTCGGAGGCGTTGAGGAAATTAGGTACAGAGGTCTATTTTTCAGGTCCGAAAGAGTGGTTTAGAGAAGGCGTTTCTAATGAATTTTACAAAGATTTAGATGAATTAATTCCAGAAGTTGATGTTTTGATGCTATTGAGGATTCAGCACGAAAGACACGAAAGCGAAACTTCCTTTTCCCCACAAGAATACCTTGAAAAATTTGGATTAACCAAAGAGCGAGAACAAAAAATGAAGCCCAAAGCCATCATTATGCACCCAGCCCCTATCAATAGAGGAGTAGAGATAGATTCTGATTTGGTAGAATGCCCTCGTTCAAGGATTTTCAAACAAATGCAAAATGGTGTTTTCGCCCGAATGGCGATACTGAAACAAGCGTTAGAAAACAAAGGATTTAAATTTAAAGAAATAACCCATTGAAATTAAGGAAATATGAAAATTATTAAAAACGGAAAAATTCTTGATGAAAAAGGCAACCTCATCGCAAGGGATTTATTAATAGAAAACGGCATCATTACAGATATTGCCGAAAACATAGAAAAAGAAAATGCCGAAATTATTGATGCAAAAGGCAATTTCATTAGCCCTGGTTTTATAGATGTTCATGTACATCTTCGTGAGCCAGGTGGAGAGCATAAAGAAACCATTGCTACAGGGTCTAAGGCGGCTGCAAAAGGCGGATATACAACCATTTGCCCAATGCCTAACACCAATCCCGTTCCCGATAGAGCCGAAAGGTTTGATGATTTATTGAGAAGAATTCAAGAGTCGGCGGTGATTAAAATTCGTCCTTATGGAGCCATTACGGAAGATTCCAAAGGGGAGAAACTCGCTGATTTTAAAACTTTAAAAGAAAAAGGAGCGGTTGGCTTTACCGATGATGGCGTAGGAATTCAAATTGCAGGAGTAATGTACGAAGCGATGCACGAAGCCAAAAAGGTGGAATTGCCGATTGTAGCTCATTGTGAGGATAATTCGCTTATTTTGGGAGGGTGCATTCACGATGGTAAAAAATCCCAAGAACTTGGTTTAAAGGGAATCCCAAGCGTTTGCGAATCCGTTCATATCGCTCGTGATATTCTATTAGCTGAAGCCACTGGAGCTCATTATCATGTATGCCATGTTTCTACAAAAGAATCCGTTAGAGTAATCACTGACGGGAAAAAGGCTGGAATTAATGTGACTGCCGAAGTTTCGCCTCATCATTTGGTTTTAACGGAAAATGATATTCCAAATGTCGATACCAATTATAAAATGAATCCACCACTTCGTGCCGAAGAAGATAAAGAAGCTCTTATCAAGGCTTTGGAAGAAGGAATTATTGATTGTATTGCGACTGACCACGCCCCTCATACCGAAGAAGAAAAATCTCAAGGAATGTACAATTCCCCTTTCGGAATTGTAGGTTTTGAAACGGCCTTTCCAGTGCTTTATACTCGTTTCGTGAAAACAGGAAAATGGACTCTGAAACAACTGGTAGATTGGATGACCATAAAACCTGCCGAAGTTTTCAAACTTAAAAATGTAGGCAAAATAAAAAAAGGCTATTGTGCAGACCTTACGATTATTGACCTTAATAAAACTGAAAAAGTAGATAAAAACACCTTTGTTTCCAAGGGAAGAAATACACCTTTCCACGGCTGGGAATGTACGGGCTGGCCTATCGCTACCTTTGTAGATGGAAAACAAGTGTATTGAGAGAAAAGATTTGAGGTAAGAGATACAAAAAACAGAAAATGACTATTAAAAAAATCTACGCTTGTTGGGTATATGTGAGTGATTTAGAAATTTCCAAAGCATTCTTTCAGAAACTGGGATTTGACCTAAAGTTTCAGCAGGAGGATTGGATAGAATTTAATTTAGGTGCGACTTCTTTTGCCATTCTCAAACGCCCTGCCGAGAAAGGAAAGTTTATACCACAAAAAACAAGAATTATGTTTGAAGTAGATGATATGGAAAGCCTTTACGAAGAATTAAAAAGAAAGGGTATTCATTTTATTGGAAGCATCAGAAACGAAAATTATGGAAAACTACTTACTTTTGAAGACCCTGACGGAAATTGGTTTGAGTTATTTGAGGGTAAAGTATAAAATGTTAAAAAACTAAATTAAACATAAAAATATTGCCTATGGCATAAAATATAAAGAAAATGAACAAAAAATTAATTTTAGAATCAGGAGATATATTTCACGGAAAAGGCTTTGGCGCAAAGGAAAACATCAGTGGAGAAGTGATTTTCCATACAGGAATGACGGGCTACCAAGAGGTTATCTCCGACCCAGCCTATGCAGGGCAAATCGTATGTATGACCTACCCTCTCATTGGGAATTACGGAATTAATAGAGATGATTTTGAGAGCATAACCCCCTCTATTAAAGGGCTGATTGTGAAGGAAATTTGCGACTTCCCTTCTAATTTTAGAAGTCAAATGAGCATTGAAGAGTTTTTTGAACAGAAAAAAATATCAGGAATTTACGGGATTGACACGAGAAGATTAACCAGAATTCTCCGCGATAAAGGCAGTTTGAAAGGAAAAATTGTTGATGAAAACGCCGATGAACAAAGCGTGATTTCTGAACTAAAAAATATGAATTTTTCTGTTAAAACATCGGAAATTTCCACCAAAACACCTTATGTAAATCCAGGTAGGGGAATGAAAGTGGTAATGGTAGATTTCGGTGCTAAATCAAGCATCATTAGAGAATTATCTCAGCGAAATTGCGATATTACAGTCGTTCCTTACGACACTTCTGCGGAAGATATTTTAATAATGAAGCCCGACGGCGTTTTGCTTTCTAGTGGAGCAGGAAACCCCGAAGAACTTACTCAAGCACAAGAAACCGTGAAAAACCTATTAGGCAAAGTTCCTGTTTTTGGGATTAATTTAGGGCATCTTGTTTTAGGAATATCCTGTGGTGCAAAAACTTACAAACTAAAAACGGGAAATCACGGTGGGGCACCCGTATTGGATATCGCTTCCCAAAAAGTGAGATTAACTTCCCAAAATCAAAATTACGCTTTGGAGCAAGAAAGCCTAAAAAACACAGATTTAGAGGAAACTTATCTCACTGTGGTAGGGGATATCAATCAAGGAATTAGGCACAAAAAACTCCCTTGTTTCTCCGTGCAGTTCCACCCTGAGGCAAGTCCAGGAGCAGAAGATACCAACTATATTTTTGATGAGTTTATAAAAATGATGGAAGAGTTTAAAAATTAAATCTTTTTCCACAATTTTAAAATGAAAAAATTTATTCAAAAATAAAAAAATCAAACACGATATGAAACGACAAGATATAAAAACTATTTTAGTAATTGGTTCAGGGCCAATCATCATTGGTCAAGCAGCTGAGTTTGACTACGCTGGTGCTCAGGCTTGCTTGTCCTTAAAGGAAGAAGGATACAGAGTGATTCTCATTAACTCTAATCCCGCCACCATTATGACCGATGTGGAAATCGCCGATAAGGTCTATATAGAGCCACTTTCTCTGGAATTTGTAAGCCATATCATCAGAAAAGAAAGACCTGACGCTTTGTTGCCAACTTTGGGCGGACAAACAGGGCTAAATATGGCGGTAGAACTCCAAAAAGCAGGAGTATTAGACGAATGTAAAGTTAAAGTTCTGGGGACAAAACTTTCGGCAATCAATCAGGCGGAAGACAGGGATTTATTCCGTGAATTGATGAACGAACTCGGCGAACCCGTTCCGGAATCTGATATTGTAAATACGGTAGAAGGAGCGATAGAATTTGCTAACGAAATCGGTTATCCTGTTATCATTCGCCCCGCTTTCACACTTGGAGGAACAGGAGGAGGAATTGCTTCCAACGAAGAGGAACTTCGCGAAATCACCGATTTAGGCTTAAAATACAGCCCCGTCACCCAATGTCTAATTGAAAAATCCATTGCGGGATATAAGGAAATAGAATACGAGGTAATTCGCGATGCCAATGACAATGCCATCGTGGTTTGTAATATGGAAAATATTGACCCTGTTGGGATTCACACAGGGGATTCCATCGTAGTAGCACCTGCACAAACGATGACGGACAGGGAAAACCAAATGCTGAGAAATGCCTCTCTGAAAATCATTAGAGCTTTGGGGATTGAGGGAGGATGTAATGTACAATTGGCACTAGACCCGCATTCTTTTAATTATTATGTGATTGAGGTGAATCCGAGGGTTTCCCGCTCATCGGCATTGGCAAGTAAAGCTACGGGCTATCCGATTGCGAAAATCGCCGCGAAGATTGCCGTTGGTTTAACATTAGATGAAATTCTAAATCCAGTCACTGGAAAAACTTACGCTTGTTTTGAGCCAACGATAGACTATGTCGTAACCAAATTCCCTCGCTTCCCGTTTGATAAATTTGAAACCGCTGACCGCCGACTTTCCACGCAGATGAAAGCTACAGGAGAGGTGATGGCGATTGGTAGAAACTTTGAAGAGTCTTTACAAAAGGCGATTCGTTCTTTGGAAACAGGCATTCGCCATATCGGTTTGAAGACCAAAGATGCCGAAGCACTGACTGCAGAGGATATTGAGCGAAGAATTAAGGTGTGCGATGACGAGCGTTTATTCATCATTGGCGATGCCCTTAGAAGAGGTTATGATTGGGAGCAAATCGTAGAATGGAGTAAAATAGATAAGTTTTTCATTTGGAAAATTAAGAAATTGATTGACTTTGAAAAAACTCTGTCCAACTTATCAAACCTTTCAAATTCTGAACGAATCGATGTTATGAGAGAAGCTAAAAAATTAGGCTTTTCCGATGTCAATATCGCTCATCTTTGGGGCATTACCCAGCGTGAGGTGTTTAATTTCAGAAAAGAAAACGGCATTATGCCCGTATATAAAATGGTGGATACCTGTGCAGCGGAATTTGAGAGCGATACGCCTTATTTCTATGGAACTTACGAGGAGGAAAACGAAAGCATCGTAACGGAAAAAGAGAAGGTCATCGTGCTGGGTTCTGGACCTATCCGAATTGGGCAAGGCGTGGAATTCGATTATGCTACCGTGCATTCCGTTTGGGCAATTAAGGAAATGGGCTACGAGGCGATTATCATCAATAATAATCCTGAAACCGTTTCTACAGATTTTTCCATTTCAGATAAACTCTATTTTGAACCACTTACCGAGGAAGATGTGATGAATATCATTGAGCTGGAGAAACCTAAAGGGGTAGTGGTGCAGTTCGGGGGACAAACCGCCATTAACCTTGCTGATAAATTGGCAGCACACGGCGTACAGATTTTGGGAACTTCTTTGGAAGATTTGGACAGAGCCGAAAACCGCGACAAGTTCGAAAAGGCACTCCAAGAGCTAGGTATTCCTCAGCCAAAAGGAAAAACTTCCACTTCAAAAGAAGAGGCGATAAAAATTGCCAATGAAATCGGGTATCCTGTGCTGGTGCGTCCGTCTTATGTCTTGGGTGGCCGTGCGATGGAGATAGTGTATAACGAAAAAGAACTCGCCCACTATATGGAACACGCCGTGGAGGCAAGTCCTGAACATCCTGTCCTTATAGACCGCTATATGCTGGGGAAAGAGGTGGAAATTGATGCCATTTGCGATGGCGAAACGGTGATTATCCCAGGGATTATGGAGCATATCGAGCGTGCAGGGGTGCATTCCGGAGACTCTATCGCGGTATATCCGCCTCAAAATATCAGTGAGAAAGAGGTGCAAACTTTGGTAGATTATACCCAAAGATTAGCGAAAGGGCTGAATGTCATCGGTTTAATGAATATCCAATATGTTTTATTTGAAGGCAATGTTTATGTGATTGAGGTGAATCCTCGCTCGTCCAGAACCGTTCCTTTCTTATCAAAAATCACCAATGTTCCGATGGCAAACCTCGCTACCAAAGCGATTTTAGGCAAAAAACTAAAAGACCTCGGTTATGAAAATGGTTTGGTTCCGAACAAGAAAGGAGTGTTTGTAAAAGTGCCAGTATTTTCCTTCTCCAAACTCACGAAGGTAGATATTTCCCTCGGTCCTGAAATGAAATCCACAGGGGAAGTGATGGGGAAAGATACCACTTTGGAAAAGGCATTGTACAAGGGGCTCATCGCCGCTGGAATGAAAGTGCCTACTCACGGAGCCATCCTCTTTACCGTTGCTGATAAACACAAGGACGAAGCCACCGCTTTAGCAAAACGATTCCACGAAATAGGTTTTAGAATTTGGGCAACCGAAGGTACAGCGAAACATTTCGAAGCGAATGGTGTTCCGTGCAAAATCGGTTATAAAATAGGGGAGGAAATCAACTTGATAGACCTGATCCAAAAAGGCAAAGTGCAGTATGTGGTGAATACCACTACCAAGGGAAAACAAGCGGAACGCGACGGCTTCCAAATCCGCCGTATGTCCGTAGAGAATGGCGTACCTTGTCTCACCGCTATGGATACCGTAGAAGCCGTACTGAAAGTCATCGAAAGTATGAGCTTTAAAATGGAGGTGATGTAAAATTCGTAAATTTGAGGATTTGATTAATTTTAAAAGGCAGAGAGAAAAAATTCTCTGTCTTTTCTTATAATATCAACATAAAATAAATTAACAAAATATTTTTTCTACACAAAAAAGTTAAATTTATTTTAACAACTTATGATTTGTATTATATTTGCAACCGAATTTTAAAACAATATAACTTACAGAACGGATATTATGATTTACAAGGTAAGAGTTATTTTAGACACGAATAATTCAAAGGAACAGATTTTTAGAGACATTGAGATTAAGGACAAACAAACGCTTTGGAACTTGCATTTGGGTATCAAGAGTGCTTTCAGTTTGCAGGGTGAAGAGCTTTCTTCTTTCTATTTTTCTGATGATGATTGGACGGAGGGAAGAGCCGTGCCATTGGAAGACATGACCGATGATGGCGATGGCGAAACAATGAGCGATGTCTATCTCAGCGAAGGCTTCCCAAGTATAGGGAGCAAAATGCACTTTAAATATGGACTTTTGGATTTATGGGAATTTTTCTGTGAATTGTTGGAAATCACGGAGGAAAAACCATCTGTTAATTACCCCATTACCACTTTCCGTTTTGGAAATGTGCCGATGAAAGCACCAAGTAAAAATGGAGCTACTCCAACAAAAAAACAAAATAACATCGCTATGATGGACGAAGATTTTATGTTTGATGAAGACTTTAGCTCTGAGTTTTCTGATGATTACGATGATGATAATGATGAAGAAGATTTCAGCGACAGCTATTATGACGAAGGAGCAGAAGATGAAGATTACAACTAAAATTTAAAACTATCTTATAATGAAAAAGTATTTTTTATTACTGCTTTTTTCAGTATTTATCATTTCTTGCTCTAAAAAAGAAGTGATTATTTCAGGGAAAATATATAACGCTTCCCCACTTAGCCGAATAGAAGTAATAGATATAGCTTCTATTGATACCCTACCTATTGCTAATTTTGGCATTGATAAAAATGGAAATTTCGCAGATACCCTTAAAATAGAAAAAGATGGCGTGTATGCCATTATTTATGAAGGTAGAGCTAATTTTATTTACCTTCAAAAAGGAAAAAACATTCATCTTACGGGCAATAGCTTTACTTTCCCAAAAGATATTAAAATCACTGGAGAAGGACAAGGAAATAATGAGTTTTTGATGGAAAGCCAGAAAATCACCAATGAGTATTTATCAAAATTTAATGTCAAAGTTTTTGAAAAAAACGAAGCTGACTTCATCAAAGAAATGGAAAAATACGCCACGGACATCAATAAAAAATTAGATGAAATTGCCAAAACTAAAAAAGCCGACAGCAATGTTGTAAAATGGAAGAAAAACGACTTGATCGTTAATCTATTGATGAATAGCTTCCAGTATGAATTGATGCACGGAAGAATTACCAATAAACCCGATTTCAAAGTTTCTGAAAAATTCAAAGAGCAGAGAAAAAAGATAGAAAAAGAGTCTTTTGTAAAGGAATACCCTGCTTATAGACAATACATTATTAGTAAATTACAAGAGGATTTTAGAAAGTTTGTGCTTTCAAATATAAGAGATACTAAATTGTCTCGCACTGAGGTTTTTACCAAGTTCTTAGAAACGCGAAAAGAACTTTCTCAAGAAACTAAAGATTATTTGATTTCATTCGTTGCAACTCAATTTGACCTCCACCCAAGAAGTGAAAAAGCAGAGCAAGTAATGCAAGTCATTGAAGAAAAAGTAAAAAACAAAGCTGTAAAAAAAGATTTGGAAAAAGTTTATACCACCATTATTGGCTTAAAATTAGGAACAGATACTCCTGAAGTCTCACTAATTCAGCAAGATGGTAAATCAACAAATTTATCCAACTTCAAAGGAAAACCTTCATTATTAGTCTTTTACAGCTCTTTTGCTCCTAATATGATAGAGGAAGTATTGCCTTTATTAAAAGAAATAAATGAATTTTATAAAGATAAACTGAATTTTGTTTATATCAATTTAGACGATAATACACAGCAGTTTCAAAAAACTTCAAAGGCTCTAATGAAAGACCTTAAAGGAGTAAATGTTTATTCAAAAGGAGGATTAAAATCTGATGTGGCAGAGAAATTTCACATTTACGGCTTCAAATTGCCAAGTTTTGTAGTATTGGATAAGGACGGAAAAATTGCGAGTAAATCCATTCTACACCTCGCTTCCCCTGAACTGATTGAAGTTTTGAACAAACAAACAGGTTTAAATTTGGAAATACCAGCAGAAGAATCTCTACAAGATGAAAGAGAATAAATTTTAATATAAAAAATCATTCAAAATGGAAATCTAAAAAGGTTTCCATTTTATTTTTCTACCTTTGTGTAAATTTTTCTTTGCCATGAATTTATCGCTATTTCGGAAAGTTCTTTTCAATTCACTGAAATATTTCGGGTATTTTTTAGGAATATTTTTCCTCAGCCGACTGATTTTTTGGCTCACTTACGGCGAAAATATTTCGTTGCCAAAATACTTACCAGACCTCATTTCAGCGTTTTTGATGAGACTTCGGTTTGATGTTTCTGCAACCTCCTACGCCTTCATTCCGTTAGCTTTGGGCTGGTTGGGGGCACTTTTCATTCCAATCCGATACAATGCGAAATTTCAGAAAATATACTTTAGGCTATGCAAATTTTACTTACCTCTCGCTCTTTTTGTATTTCTATCCCTGTGCGTGATTGATTTCTTTTATTATCAATTTTTCCAAACGCACATCAATATTTTATTCTTCGGAATTTTCAAAGATGACACCCAAGCCGTCTTGCATTCAGCTTGGGCGGATTATCCGATTTTTAAAATTTTGTTGATTTTCATCGCTACATTTTTCGGTTTTTTCTTCATTCACAAACGAAACAAAATTCAAGAAAATTTGATTTCTATTTCTAAAAAATGGGCAGTTTTATTGCTAATCTTCCCCTTATATTTCTTGGGGTTAAGAGGAAGCCTTGGGCTTTTCCCTCTCAACCGAGAATACACCAATGTTAGCCCCAACGAATTTATTAACTCTCTGAGCTACAATGCAGTTTATGCTCTGAAATTTGCTTTTTCCGAACTCAAACACAACAACCTTTACCCTCATGTTAATAATGAACTGAATGCCAATGGATTTGATTCTGAAAAAGATTTGTACAGAGCCTACCAAGAGGGGTCAAATTATTTTGATTCGGACGGCTACGCCCATACACCCGAAAATGATTTTTTAGCGAAAAATCCGCCCAATGTCGTTTTCGTTTTAATGGAAAGTATGAGCAATCATTACTTTGAACTTCACTCCGAAAAGTTGAATTTATTGGGTGATTTATACAATTTACTCCCCGAATTGTATTACTTCAAAAATGGACTATCCTCTTACAATGGCACGATTTCATCACTGGAAAATCTTTTGATAAACACCAATCGCGGAGTGGTGGCACAATCGCCATATTTTGAAACGCCTTTTCGCTCGTCAGTGGCAGTTCCATTCAAAGAACAAGGCTATCAAACAGCATTCATCACAGGGGCACATACTTCTTGGCGAAATATTGATCAACTTATTAAAAATCAAGGATTTGATGTTATTAAAGGAAATTCGCATATCACCCAAAAACATCCCAATGCCGAAAGTTTTGCTTGGGGAACACACGACGGCTATTTGTTTGATTATATCAAAGATTTTTTACTAACTTCCGAAAAACCAAAATTTGTTTTTTCGCTCACCGTGAGCAATCATACGCCTTATGAAGTTCCGAAGCATTACAAATCTTATCCCATTGATATTAAAGGACTTGAAAACAAAATTCGGGTAAATGAAAAATCGGTTGAAGACAATTTTTACGCCCATCAGTATTCAGCATCTCAATTGGCGAGATTCATTAAGGAAATTAAAAATTCATCTTTGGGTGAAAATACCATTATCGTGGCTACGGGCGACCATAATATTCGTCAAACTTTTGAGTATAACTCTGAAAATCAGTTTTTAAAATACAGCGTTCCTATTTTGTTTTACATTCCAGAAAAATACAAACCTGCGTTTTTCAATGCCGAAACAATGGCTTCTCACAAGGATATTTTCCCGACGATTTTCCATTTGAGTTTGCCCAACCAGAAATATATTTATTCGGGTGATAATTTATTTAGCCCCTCGCCTACTTTCCGATTTGCAGTGAATAATTCCAACTTCATCGCTGATGATTTGGGGGCGGTGATTGTTGAAAATTCGCCGACTTATTATCTTTGGAGCGACAAAGGAAAAAGAAAATTTACCCCTGCGGATATTTCCGAGCCTCACGCTCAATTCCTTCTAAAAAAATTGAAGGCTTTTAACACTTTCCAAAGCATTCAAATTTATAAAGATATAGAAAAATACAAACGAGAAAAATAAAATCTACTTTGCCAAAATGAAAAAAAAGAAAAACTTAATTTTAGAAAATATAAAATTGCTCTCTGCTGGGGCAAAGGGCGTTTCCATAGGGAAAACAGAAGATGGAAAAACCGTTTTGATGACAGGAGCTATCCCTGGTGATGTGGTCAATGCTCGAGTAAAAAAAGCCAAAAGTAAATATTACGAAGCCGAAGCGATAGAGGTTTTAGAAACTTCGCCGTATCGTATAGAGCCCAAATGTGAGCATTTTGGGACTTGTGGAGGTTGCAAATGGCAAAATATGAGTTATGAAATGCAATTGGCATTTAAGCAAGATGAAGTTTTAAATAACATTAAACGAATTGGAGGAGTTGATGATTTTGAAAGTCTGCCAATTTTAGGAAGCGAAGAGACTTATTTCTACCGAAATAAAATGGAATTTTCCTTTTCCAACGCTCGTTGGCTCACCCCAGAAGAAATAAAATCGGATGCTGATATTTCACAAAAAAACGCTTTAGGCTTCCATATTCCAGGGCAATGGAGCAAAATTTTGGATTTAAAAGAGTGTTATCTTCAAGAGGCTCCTTCCAACGAAATTCGTTTGGCAATTCGTGAATATGCCATTGAAAACAACTTGGACTTCTTTGACTTGAAAAATCAGGAAGGTTTTTTAAGAACACTGATGCTTCGCCAAAACTCCAAAGGAGAATGGATGATTTTAATTCAATTTTTCAGAGAAGAAAAAGAGCAAAGAGAGAAATTATTAGACTTTATTTTAAATAAATTCCCTCAAATTAAAACGCTTCTTTATGCCATCAATTCCAAAGGGAATGATAGCGTTTATGATTTGGATATTCAGACTTATTTCGGAGAAGGTTTTATTTTTGAGGAAATGGACGGACTGAAATTTAAAATCGGACCAAAATCTTTCTTTCAAACCAATTATAAACAAGCCTTAAACCTTTACCGAAAAACTTTGGAATTTGCTGATATTAAGGAAAATCAGGTGGTTTATGATTTATATACAGGAACGGGAACGATTGCCCAGTATATGGCAAAACACGCCAAGCAAGTGATTGGTATAGAGGCGGTTCAAGAGGCAATAGATGCTGCGAAAGAAAATGCAAAACTCAATGGGTTGGATAATTGCACTTTCTACTGTGGTGATATGAAGGAGGTCTTCACGGAGGAGTTTTTGGCACAGCACCCCAAGGCAGATGTTCTCATCACAGACCCACCACGAGATGGAATGCATCCAAAAGTAGTGGAACAAATCTTAAAACTTGCCCCAGAGCGAATTGTGTATGTGAGTTGTAATTCTGCTACCCAAGCAAGAGATTTGGCATTGATGAAAGATTTTTATAAAGTTGAGAAAATCTTGCCAGTGGATATGTTCCCACAAACGCATCATGTGGAAAATATTGCTCTTTTAACTAAAATATTGTAATGAAAAACCCTCTCAAAAGAGGGTTTTTTGGTTTATTTCATATCGTAAATAATCAAAGCGGTGATTAATTTAGGTTCTATGTAAGTGCATTTTGGAGGCATTTTTAAATTCTTATCAGCGACTTCTATTAAGTCTTCAAAACTTACAGGATACGCTCCAAACGCTACTTTATACTTTCCTGAATCTACCTTTGCTTTCAGTTTTTTAATTCCCTCTATGCAAGAAGTTCCCCTTTGATAATCCACTCTTTTACTGGTTTTTAAATCTGTAATTCCCAATATCGGTTGAAGAATATGCTTTTCCAATAAATAATGATCAATAATATCTAAACAAGCCCCTCCACAACATTTTTCTTTGGGTTGAAGGTCGTAAAATACTCCATCTAAATACATTGAAATATGCTGTTTCTGAGCAGGAAAATATGGTTCTATTCCTTTTTCTTCTACAAAGAATTTCTCCTTTACTTTTTCCAAAAACTCCTGAGAAGTTAAACCATTAAGGTCGGTTATCGCTTTATTAAAATCATTAATCTTGATGGATTTTTCAGATACAATAAATCCATAAACAAAGTTATAAGGCTCTTCTCCCGTATGGTTGGCGTTTTGTTCCGCCTTTCTTTCTGAGCACAAAGCTGTAGCCCCCATTCTATGATGACCATCAGCGATATAAAAAGCATCTACATTGGATAAAATTTGCTCAAACTTTTGTAAATCAGGCTGATTAGCGATTTTCCAAATTTTATATTGAGCCCCTTTACTATCAATGTAATCCACAATTGGGAGTTGCTTTTCTTCATTATCCATCAAGGTTTCCAGCTCATCATTCACAGGATAAGTAAGTAATACTGGCTCGGCTTGAAGATTCACTTGGTCTAAATATCGGGATAATTTATCCTTCCTATGCGTAAGGGTTTCTTCGTGCTTTTTGATTTTACCCTCGTTATAATCCTTTACAGAAACCAAACCCAAAAGCCCTCTAAACACTCTACCATCAGGCAATTTTTGACTATAAAGATAATAGCAAAATTCATCTTGAAGCAATTTTTTTTCTGTGATAAACTGCTCATAATTTGCCCTTACTACCGACAAGCTTTTGCGATAATCCTCTTCCTCAAAAAGGTAAGGAGAAACCATTTTTACATAAGAATATTCTTCCTTTGCTTTTTCCTTGATTTCCTCTGGAGTAAAATTACTCAAAGGGTGAGTAGGAAAGCAATCCAAATAATCTTGATGTGGTCTTACCCCTTTAAATGGCTTAAATACAGGCATATTAAAAAGGTATTATTGAATAGACTTCAATACATCTACCAATACCTGAACGCTCTCTATTGGCAATGCATTATACATACTTGCTCTATATCCTCCTAAGTTTCTGTGTCCATTAAGACCATTAATTCCAGCTTCTTTCCAAGCAGCATCAAAAACTTCTTTTTTAGACTCATCTAATAATTTGAAAGAAACATTCATATCCGAGCGGTCTTCCTCGTTGCAGAATACTTCAAACAATGGGTTTCTGTCTAATTCATCGTAAAGAAGTTTTGCTTTTGCTCTGTTTCTTTCTTCTGCTGCAGCAATTCCACCATTTTTTTCAAGATGTTGAAGCGTTAATAAAGTTGCATAAATAGGAAATACTGGCGGAGTATTGAACATCGCATCTTTGCTGATATGCACTTGATAATCCAAATAAGAAGGAATTTCTCTTCCTGTTTTTCCTAAAATGTCCTTTTTCACCACTACCAAAGTAGCACCCGCAGGTCCCATATTCTTTTGAGCTCCAGCATAGATAAGGTCAAATTGAGAGAAATCTAACTGACGGCTGAAAATATCAGAAGACATATCGCACACCAAAGTAGTATCTACCTTTGGGAAAGATTTCATCTGCGTTCCGTAAATGGTATTATTAGATGTGCAGTGGAAATAATCGTATTCAGCACCTACGCTATAATCTTTCGGAATGAAAGAATAATTTTGCTCCTTAGAAGAGCCTACAATATCCACAGTTCCGAATTTTTTAGCCTCCTTAATAGCCCCTGCAGCCCAAGTTCCTGTATCGGTGTAAGCGGCTTTCCCTCCTTGTTTCATCAAGTTGAAAGGCACCATTACGAATTGCAAAGAAGCCCCACCACCAAGGTAAAGCACCTCATAATCATCGCCTAAATTCATCAATCTTTTTACGATAGCTCTCGCCTCGTCCATCACAGGAATAAAATCCTTACTTCTGTGAGAAATTTCTAATAAAGACAACCCGATTCCGTTAAAATCAAGAATTGCCTCTGATGACTTTTGGAATACTTCTTGTGGCAAGATACAAGGACCTGCACTGAAATTGTGTTTTTTCATTTTTTTAGTATTTATATTACTTGAAAACTATTTTTTAGGTAAAATTAACTCTTATTTTCCAAATGGCAAAACCCTTATTCTCCGTGGAGTAAGGCTTTCTTTTGTAATAATTGTTCTTCTGTTTCTTCATGGTCTTCATCTGGAATACAGCAATCTACGGGGCAAACCGCCGCACATTGAGGCTCTTCGTGGAAGCCTTTACATTCCGTACATTTATCCGTTACGATAAAATAAACATCATCGCTTACTGGGGGCTGTGGCTCATCGGCATCTATCGTCAGACCAGAAGGCAAACTCACCATTCCTGAAAGAGCCGTTCCATCGGAAGCCCTCCAATCCACCGCACTTTCGTAAATAGCATTATTGGGGCATTCTGGCTCACACGCTCCACAATTTATACATTCATCTGTTATCTTAATAGCCATTGCTATATATTTTTATAATTTTGCACAAAGTTAAAAACTTTTTAGCATAAAAAAGAAGATTTATGAAAAATGATAAAATGATTATCGGATTGGTTCGTTTGGGTGAGTTTTTTAACGATTTTTGTTCTACCTCAAAAGATAATTTTAATGAAGCTCAACAACGATTATTTTCTTTAATGAAAAAGGCTGAAATAGAGAACCCTTGGTTTAATGAAGAGAGTTTTTTATATTGTTTTCAGCACTGGGCAAACAGTTTAAAAGAGGATAAAATTAAGGCTTGGCTTAAATCTTACACCATCTCATCTTCTCCGAAAAAAATCGGATTGATATTGGCAGGGAATATCCCTTTGGTAGGCTTCCACGATGTAATTTGCGTTTTGTTGAGCGGAAATATTCCTCTCATTAAATTGTCTTCCAAAGACCAAGTTGTACTTCCGTTTTTACTTGAAAAATGGAACGAATTTTCTAAAAATCAAATCCATTATCATTTGGTAGAAAAATTAGAAAATTACGATGCTGTAATCGCAACGGGAAGCAATAATACAGCGAGATATTTGGAATATTATTTTAAGAATGTTCCCAACATTATCCGAAAAAACAGGACTTCGGTGGGCGTTTTGTCGGGAAATGAAACCAATGAAGAATTACAACTTTTAGCCGAAGATATTTTCAGATATTTTGGGTTGGGTTGCCGGAATGTGACGCGACTTTTCATTCCTGAAAATATGCCTTTGGAACGATTGTTTGAGAATTTTATGAATTTCAAAGAGGTGGTAAATCACCATAAATATGCAAACAATTATGATTATAACAGAGCGATTTATCTCCTTAATCAAGAGAAATTTTGGGATAATAATTTTGTAATGTTAAAGGAAGACCAAAAATTATTTAGCCCTCTTTCGGTGATTAATTTCAGTAGATATCAAAACATTTCCGAAGTTCAAAATTTCCTTACTCACAACGAAAATGATATTCAGTGCGTGGTAGCTCACCCTTCGTTGAACTTACAAGATAGCCTAAATTTTGGCGAGGCTCAATGCCCTGCACTCAATACTTACGCCGATAATGTGGATACAATGGAGTTTCTTAATCAATTAGCATAAAAATTAGTATTTTTAAAGGAATTTGTTATTCTTAAAATTTTAATTATCTTTGAAAAAATTTAAAAAAGACTAAAAAATGGAATTTACAAATCAATTGGTGGCTTTGTCATCAGAAGAACAAAAAGCCTCATTTTATAGAAAAACTTATTTGCATGTAGCTTTGGCTATTTTGGCTTTTATCTTTGTAGAAACAGCTTTGTTGATGTTTGTCCCAGCAAGATATATTGCCATGATGTTTTCTGGGCAATACACTTGGCTGTTGATTATTGGAGGGTTTTGGTTGGCTTCCATTTTAGCGAATAAATGGACAATGTCCCAAAGCAGAGCCGTACAATACGCAGGATTAGGATTTTATGTACTATTAGAAGCGGTAATTTTCTTACCAATGATATATATTGCAATGTCTATGGCAGATGCTGGTACGGAGATGCTTCTACAGGCAGGTTTAATTACTTTAATGCTTTTCGTTGGGCTTACAGGAGTGGCTCTTACTTCTAACAGAGATTTCTCTTTCCTCAGAGGGATTGTAATCATCGGAGGGTTTATCGCAATAGGATTAATCATCGCTGGAATGCTTTTCGGCTTTAATCTTGGGCTTTGGTTCTCTGTGGGAATGGTGCTTTTGGCAGCCGCAAGTATTTTATACCAAACCAGCGAACTTAAAAATATTTTCACTACCGAGCAATATGTAGGTGCTTCATTACAACTGTTCTCCTCTATAATGTTGTTGTTCTGGTATGTATTGAGAATTTTAATGAGCAGAAAAGACTAAAAAGATTTAAGATTTTGAGAATCGAGATAATCTATTGTCTCGTATCTATTAATCTTCTTAAATAATTAATTATAAAAAATATGTCATACGGATTATTAAAAGGAAAAAAGGGAATTATTTTTGGAGCATTAGATGAAAATTCTATCGCTTGGAAAGTAGCAGAAAAATGCCACGAAGAAGGAGCAGAATTTGTCTTAACCAACGCTCCTATCGCAATGAGAATGGGGCAAATCAACACCTTGGCTGAAAAAACAGGAGCGGATATTGTTCCTGCTGATGCTACCTCTGTTGAGGATTTAGAGAAATTATTTGACCACGCTATTGCAAAATTTGGGAAAATAGACTTTATCCTGCATTCTATCGGAATGTCTGTGAATGTTAGAAAAGGAAAACATTATACCGATATCAATTACGATTGGTTGGAAAAAGGCTGGGATGTATCCGCCGTTTCTTTCCATAAAGTAATGAAAATGGCTTGGGACAAAGATTGTATGAACGAATGGGGAAGCATCTTGGCTCTATCTTACATCGCGGCACAAAGAACTTTCCCTGATTATAATGATATGGCTGACAACAAATCTTATTTGGAAAGTATTGCCAGAACTTTTGGGTATTTCTGGGGCGAAAAAAAAGTTCGTGTAAATACCATTTCGCAATCTCCTACGATGACTACCGCTGGGCAAGGCGTAAAAGGCTTTGATGGGTTTATTAAATTTGCCGAAGATATGTCGCCTCTGGGGAATGCCACCGCAAATGATTGTGCAAACTATTGCATCGTAATGTTCTCTGACCTTACCAAAATGGTAACAATGCAAAACCTCTTCCACGATGGAGGATTTAGCAACACAGGAGTTTCTACCAAGGTGATGCAAAAATACGAGAAATATTAATATTTTACTTTCTTCAAAATAAAAAGATATCAAAAAAAATTGATATCTTTTTATTTTTTTTATAAACTAATAATCAGTTTTTTATACATTAAAATTTTATTTAAAACAACAGATAGAGACAGACCAAATCATACAAAACTATTGATAAAACCTATTTTTTTAATAAAAAAATATTATTTTTTCAAAGAAAAGTGATACATTTGCAATAAAAATTTACGCTTATGAAAAAAATAATACTTTTAGCCTTCGTAGGATTAGGGGCTTTATTTTCCGCTCAAAGCAATGAGAATATAGAAAAAAGATTAGCTCAAAAAACAAAGAAAACTTTGGAAAGATTTGATGCCTATGCTCAAAAAGAACTGGCTAAAAATCAAAAAAGAGCAATGAGTACAGAGGAAAGATTATCTGTAAAGAAAAAATTAGAACGAGAAAAAAGAAGAGTAGCATTTTTCTTTAGAGGAATTCCTATTTTTTATGAAGAATTTGATACAGACCAAATCAAAAATTCCAAAGCAGATGTTTTGCATAATGGTCAGCTAAAAGGCCTTGAAAACATGAAATTCTTAGGAAAAGGAATACATATTGGAGTTTTTGATGGAGGAAAAGCCTACGAAAAACACCCTGACTTTTTGGTAAATCCTAACGACCCTGAAAGCACAAGAATCACTAATAAAGAAGGTACCGTTGAAAGATTTCTTCTAGATATTAGATTTGAGCAAGATGTAGATTATAGTCATCACGCTACTGGTGTTACAGGAATGATAGGCGCAAAAGGACACGATATATCTGTAACAAAAGAAAAAGATAAAAAAATATATTCTGGAAACACCCGTGGAATACTACCTGAAGCTACCTTTGAAAACTATTGGTTTGAAACTAGTGTATTAGATGGAGAATCAGAAATAAAATCTGTGACAGAAAAAATATTAGGTTCTAAACTTAATATCTCTAACCACTCTTATGGTTTCCATCTTGGTTGGAAAAGAGAAGTAGGTGGAGGTTCAAAAAAAATCGGATGGTATTGGATGGGAGAGTACAATCCTAGTACTGGAGAAGGCTATAATTTAGATGGCGTTTATGGAGACGGAGATAAAGACCTTGATGATATAGTGTATAACAACCCTTCTATGATCATTGTAAAAGCAGCTGGGAATTCTTATGGACAAGGTCCTACAGGCGAACCTCATAATAAATTCTACCACGATGGAGATGGTTGGCAAGAATTTACTTCTAATATGAAATTCCCTGAAGACAATTGCGGAAAAGGGTATGACTGTATAAGTACGGGGGCTGTAGCAAAAAATATTATCGTGGTAGGAGCTACTAAAAAAATTGGAGCTGATAATAAAATTGTAAAATCAAGCTATAGTAGTGCAGGCCCTCGTGATGATGGCGCTATCAAACCAGATATCACAGGCGTTGGAGACAACATTTTATTTCCAGCTACCTCATCTTCAGGAAGTATAGACTGGAAGGTAGGAGATGGTACTTCGTTCTCTTCCCCACAAGTAACAGGGGTTTTAGGGATTTGGACAGAAATCAACAAAAATCTATTCAATAATGAACTACTAAATGCATCTTCAGCAAAAACACTCCTTATCCACTCTGCAGAAGACGCAGGAAACAAAGGACCTGATGTTTGGTACGGATGGGGAATGGTTGATGCTAAAAAAGGAGCCGAACTATTGGTAGATAAAAGTAATAAAACCATTATCTTTGAAGATAAGGAACTTAAAAATCAAGGAAAGAATGAACTCTTTGTAGAAACAGATGGTACTCAACCATTAAAAGTGACCATCTCTTGGGTAGATCCATCACCAGATAATGTACCTAAAACAGATGATTTGAGCAACTCAAGAAATATCCATAACATCAGAACTTCAAGATTGGTTAATGACCTAGATTTAAGAGTCATCAACACGCAAACCAATGAAGTTTATGAGCCTTGGAAACTTAACATCGATAACCCGATGGCTCCTGCTATAAAAGGGGATAATACGGTTGATAATGTAGAACAAGTATTAATAGAAAACCCAAAAGCTGGAAAATATCTTATTCAAGTTTCACACAAAGGAAGTTTATTAAATAGTACTGAAGTTAGAAGAGTTACTGAAAGCCAAAAATATAGCATTTTGGTGACGGGATACAATAAAGTTCTTAGCAAAGAAGTGGAAGAGTCTTCAAAAGTAAAAGCCTATCCTACATTAGTGGGTAATGATGGTCTTGTAAATCTTACTTATGACGGAGAAATGGATTCTGTTTCTGTATATGATATGTCTGGGATCTTAAAGAAAACGGAAAGCATTAAGAACAAATCCAATCATCAACTAGATTTGAGCTCTCTTGCTCCAGGGGTATATATCCTAAACATTAAAACAGGAAATAATAAAAACTCAATCAAAATATTGAAAAAATAGTTTTATTGGGTTAATGTTTTAACATAAACAGCAGATGTTTTCAAAAAATATCTGCTGTTTTCTTTTTTAATATTTTAATATTCTTCCTTTTCAAAATTCCTTACCTTTGTCTTTTTGATTTCAGCGATGCAAGAAGTAGATATTAAGAAACATATTTTCGTGAAGAATGCCCATCTCAACAACCTCAAAAATATAGATGTGCTGATTCCGAAAAACAAATTGGTGGTTATTACAGGCGTTTCGGGGAGTGGAAAATCGTCCTTGGCTTTTGATACTATTTATGCCGAAGGACAAAGGCGTTATGTGGAAAGCTTGAGTTCCTACGCTCGTCAGTTTTTGGGAAAATTGGAAAAACCGAAAATAGATGATATTAAAGGTTTGGCACCTTCCATTGCCATTCAGCAGAAGGTCATTTCGTCTAATCCTCGCTCTACGGTGGGGACTTCCACGGAAATTTACGATTATCTCAAACTGCTTTTTGCAAGGATTGGTCGCACCTTTTCGCCCATTTCTGGGGAAGAAGTGAAGAAAGATTCCGTTTCCGATGTGGTGGATTTCATCAAAGAAAATCAAAATACAACTTTCCTTTTACTGTCGCCACTACAATACGAAATTTCAAACTTTAAAGAAATTTTAAAAACCTTAAAAGTTTCGGGCTTCACGCGGTTGGAAATCAACGGAAATTTAGCTGGAATTGAAGACCTAGAAAGTTTCGGATTTGTGCCAGAAGAAGGAATGGAAATCCAATTGGTAATTGACCGATTTTCTTACGAAGACGATGAAAGTTTCCTGCAAAGACTCGCCGATTCCATACAAATCGCCTTTTACGAAGGACACGGGCAATGTTCTCTGAAGATGGCAGATACAAGAGATGAGACAGGAAATAATCTCAAATCTTTTTCCAACAAATTTGAATTAGATGGCAAGGAATTTTTAGAGCCAAATGTCCATTTTTTTAGTTTCAATAATCCTTATGGTGCTTGTCCGAAATGCGAAGGCTACGGCAAAATCATCGGTATTGATGAAGATTTGGTTATTCCCAATAAACGCCTGTCCGTGTATGAAGATGCGGTGGCGTGTTGGAAAGGCGATACGATGAAGGAATGGAAACAAGAATTCATCAAGAAAAATCCTGATTTCCCAATTCACAAGCCGTATTTTGAACTCAATAAAGAACAAAAAAATCTACTTTGGAAAGGCTCTGACGAAAGAAATTTTCCGTGCATTGACAATTTTTTCCGAATGTTGGAAGAAAATCTTTATAAGATACAATATCGCGTAATGCTCTCTCGCTATCGTGGGAAAACCACTTGCCCAGATTGTGAGGGATTAAGATTGCGAGAAGAAACGGCTTGGGTAAAGATTAACGGACATAACATTCAGTCTTTCATTGATTTACCATTAGATGAACTTCTACCCATTATCAAAAACTTAAAACTCACTGAATATGAGCAAGAAGTAGCGAAAAGACTAACCTACGAAATCACCACAAGATTGGAATTTTTACTGAAAGTAGGATTGGGGTATCTTACCTTAAACCGAACTTCTAATACACTATCAGGTGGTGAAAGTCAGAGAATTAACTTAGCAACAAGCCTCGGAAGTTCTCTCGTGGGGTCTATTTATATTTTAGATGAGCCGAGCATCGGTTTACACTCTCGCGACACGGAAAATCTTATTGAAGTTTTGAAAAATTTGCGAGATTTAGGCAATACCGTGATTGTGGTGGAACACGATGAAGATGTGATGCGTGCCGCCGATTATATTATTGACATTGGTCCAGAGGCGGGCTATCTCGGTGGTGAGTTGGTTTTTGCTGGGGATTTTAAAGAGTTGAAAAACGCAGATACTTTAACTTCAAAATATTTAACTGGAAAATTAGAAATTAAAACTCCTGAAAAAAGGCGAAAAGCCAAAGAATTTATTCAGATTCGTGGGGCAAGGCAAAACAATTTGAAAAACATTGATGTGGATATTCCGTTGGAAAATTTGGTGGTCATTTCTGGCGTTTCGGGAAGTGGAAAATCTACACTGATGAAGGAAGTTTTGACGACTGGAATTCAAATTCAACTTGGAATGGGCGGTAAAAAAGCTGATTATGACAGTATAGATTTCCTCCCTCATTTAATCAAAAACATTGAGTTGATTGACCAAAATCCTATCGGAAAATCTTCGCGTTCCAACCCTGTCACTTACCTCAAAGCCTATGATGATATTCGCGACCTTTTTGCCAAACAAAAATTGGCTAAATCGCTGGGACTTAAACCAAAACATTTTTCTTTTAATGTAGATGGCGGAAGGTGCGACGAATGCAAAGGCGAGGGAATTATCACTGTATCAATGCAGTTTATGGCGGACATAGAATTGGAGTGTGAACACTGCAAAGGAAATCGTTTTAAGCCTGAAATTCTGGATATTAGATACCACGATAAAAATATTTCTGACATTTTACATCTTACCATAGATGATGCAATTGCCTTTTTTAAAGAGCATCAAGATGAGAAAATCGTTACCAAACTAAAACCTTTACAAGAGGTCGGTTTAGGTTATTTGCAGTTGGGGCAAAGTTCTTCCACTCTTTCGGGGGGAGAGGCTCAAAGGGTGAAATTGGCTTCGTTTTTGGTGAAAGGTGTAACGACAGAAAAAACGCTGTTTATTTTCGATGAACCCTCTACTGGACTGCATTTCCACGACATTAATAAGTTAATGAAATCCCTCCAAGCCTTGGTAGAATTGGGACATTCTGTAATCGTGATTGAGCATCAACCTAATATTATTAAATCTGCGGATTGGGTGATAGACATCGGTCCCGAAGCAGGAAAATACGGCGGAGAAATCGTCTTCGCAGGAACTCCCGAAGATTTAGCCCAAAACAAAAAATCTCACACCGCTAAGTTTGTCGCAGAGAAATTGGGAAATCAAATGATTTAATATTATTTTGCAAACTCCCTTCAAAACCATTACTTTTGCGAAAATATTACAAAGAAAATGCAAGCAATAAATTTTAGTGCCGAATGGAGAGAGAAACTCCTTCAGAGGCTTTTAACTTATGTGAAAATCTACTCTACCAGCGACCCAGAATGTGAGGAAACCCCTAGTTCGCCACAGCAATGGGATATGGCAAAACACCTTTTTGAGGAAATGAAAACCATTGGTTTAGAAGATGTTTCCATTGATGAGCACTCTTATGTTTATGGCTACATTCCATCAAATATTGAGAAAGAAGTGCCTACGATTGGCTTTATCGCCCACTTTGATAGTTCGCCAGACTTCAACGGGAAAAATGTAAATCCACAAGTTTGGGAAAACTATGATGGTGGAGATTTGGTTTTAAACAAAGAAACAGGTTTCACGCTTTCACCTAATAAATTTGAAAGTTTAAAGCAGTATAAAGGTCAAACCCTCATCACGACTGACGGAACGAGCCTTTTGAGTGCTGATGACAAATCTGGAATTGCAGAGATTATGACTGCAGCGGAATACCTCATCAAACACCCTGAAATCAAGCACGGAAAAATTGCCATTGCCTTTAATCCTGATGAGGAAATCGGTAGAGGAGCACACCTTTTTGATGTGAAAAAATTCGGTGCCGAGTGGGCTTACACAATGGACGGAAGCGATGTTGGAGAAATAGAATACGAAAACTTTAACGCCGCTGGTGCTGTGGTGAAATTCAACGGGTTGAGTGTTCACCCAGGTTATGCTTACGGGAAAATGGTCAATGCCAACCTTTTAGTCGCTGAATTTATCCAATCTTTACCAGCAAACGAAACTCCTGCAACTACGAGAGGATACGAAGGTTTCTATCATTTAATGGATATTAAAGCCGATGTTTCCGATGCAAAATTACAATACATTATCCGTGACCACGATGAAGAGAAATTTGAGGCGAGAAAGAAATTCATCACGGATAAAGTGGCGGAATTCAACCAAAAATATGGCGATGGCACAGTAGAATTGGAAATCAAACCTCAATACTTGAATATGAAAAAACAATTTGAGGGGAAAATGCACATTGTAGAAATCGCCGAGCAATCAATGAAAGATTTGGGAATTACCCCAGTAGTAAAGGCAATTAGAGGCGGAACTGATGGGGCTCAACTTTCGTATATGGGGCTTCCGTGTCCGAATATTTTCACGGGAGGACAAAACTTCCACGGACCTTACGAATACATTCCGTTGGAGTCAATGGAGAAAGCTACGCAGGTGATTATTCAAATTGCACAAAATGTTGCGAACAGATAAAAATAAAAAAAGCTAATCTATAATGATTGGCTTTTTTATTTTGTTTCATCGTAAGGAAGCCTGTTGACAATGGAACGCCCGAGTGAGATTTCATCAGCGTATTCCAACTCATCACCTACGGCAATTCCCCTTGCGATGCTGGAAAACTTCACCTCAAAACTTTTAAATTTTTTGTAAATATAATACGCCGTAGTATCGCCCTCCATCGTAGCACTAAGGGCAAAAATAATCTCTTTTACATTTCCATTGTTGAGTTTATTTTCAATACTACCAATGTTGAGTTGATGCGGTCCAATGCCTTCCATAGGGGAAATTTTACCCCCAAGAACCAAATATTTCCCTTGATATTTCGCCGTGTTTTCTATCGCTAAAACATCTCTCACATCTTCTACAATGCAAAGCGTATCGGCAATTCTTTTTTCATCGGCACAGATTTCGCAAATCTCCGTATCCGAAAAATTATGGCATTCTTTGCAATACTGAATATCATTCACCAAATTTTCTACGGCTTTGGCAAGGGAAAGCCCTTGAGATTTGGGTTGTTTCAAAAGATGTAAAACCAGCCTCAATGCTGATTTTTTACCAATACTCGGAAGCCCAGAAATCTCCTCCACGGCTTTGGATAAAACTTTACTTGGAAAATTCATTGGGCAAAAATAAGAAAATAAATACTCAATGAAAAACCACCCCAGAAACGGAGTGGCTTTTCGGGTTTATTCTTCTATATTTTTTAGTCCCATTAGGAGAGAATAGGCTCCCCTATACACCAATTTCTTTTTTAAAAAATCTTCGGATACATTTTTAAGTTCTGTATAGCCACTCTCAGAATTTCCGATTTGTATCTCAAGCATTTTAAAGGTATTAGAGCTTACTTCTTCAAAAACATATTGTTTTCCTTCCCAAGTGACAATAGCATCATCTGAAATAGAATTTCCTTTATGGTTTTCGGTTTCTATCTCTGCGTTGATGAAAGTCCCCCTTGCCCAATGCTCCACCGCAGTCTTTATCCTACAATAGACCAAGACGCTTCTATCTGCCTCAAAATTTTTGCTAATCAAAAATATATCTGCTGGTATTTTCTTATCAGGGCTTTCATTGGTGTAAGCCCAAAGCCTTTGCCCTATCTTGATTTTAGATAAATCTTTTTCAAACACCCTTAAAACAAGAAGTTTTTCTTTGGTATTCACTATTTCAAAGAGTTTATCGGAGGGAGAGACATATTGTCCTAAATTAATATTTACCGATGAAATATGCCCTGAAATAGGAGCTTTAATTGCCACGCTCCTTTGGATATTCCCTGCGTGTAGCCCATTAGGGTTGATTTCCAAAATCTTCAGTTTATCTGCTATAGCATTAAGAATAATTCTTTGATTTTGAACCTCAGTTTCAGCCATTTGCATTGCTTTATCACTACTTGCTTTACTTTCATTTAAATCTTTTTGTCTAATAAAATCTTTTTCTGCATAGGATAAATTAGACTTTGCTAATAGGTAATCTTGTTGCAATTGCACGATATTAGGGTCTTCCAAAATTGCCAAGACTTCTCCTTTATTCACGAAGTTTCCTTCCAAAAATTTAGTACTTCGCACATAGCCTCCACTTGGTGCTGATACACTTGCCATAGCATTAGGAGGGACATCTACCACACCAGAAACTATTATTTTAATAGCCATTTCTTTGTTTTCAAGCGAGGAGGTTCGGATTCCTGTATTTTTCATTTGAATATCGTTCAGGGTAATTTTATTCTCCTCCTCTGAAATTTGATATTCTTCTACTGAAAGTTCTTGGGGTTCAGAGCAATAAAAGAACATTAAACTAAGTCCTCCTGCCCAAAAAATATGTTTCATTTTTTTCATGATTCAACTATGATTTTATAAACAAAGCGTTAATTTCTATTATTTTATCATTCAAATCCTTGGTTCTATCAATGTATTGGTTTTGAATTTCCAAAGCTTGATTTACTAAAACGAACCACTCAAAAAAATTAATTTCCCCTTTATAAAGCTGGGAACTTGCTGTTTCAATGATTTTTTCAGAGTTTTCCAAGCCTTTTTGCTCGTAATAATTCACCTCGGAATGTAGTTTTTCATATTCTCCTATCAGCTCTGATAATTGTTTTTTTAAATCTCGAATGCCTATTTCTTTGTTATTTTTAGCGATGATTTGATTGACTTTTTGCCCCTGAATAACGGACTTTTGTCCCACATTAAAAACAGGGATACTTACCCCAAAAGTAAGGCTATGCAAACGAATCGGGCTATCCAAATCTCTTTTTGCGGAATTGTTATAACCTAAACTAAAATAAGGCAACAGTTTGGTTTTCTCAGCATTAAGCCTCGCTAATTCTATATTTTCTTGTTGTTCTAGTCGCTGAACTATCCAATGTTGATTCAAATCAACCTCGCCAAAGATTTTCTTCTCAAGCCTGAATTTCTCTTCCCTATTGGTATAAGTCTGGTGGTCATTGATGATAAAATTAAGTTCTCGCAAAGCCACCTCTTTGTCTTTTTTAATATTAAATAACTGAATATTAATCTGCGATTTTAGGCTCTCCGCTGTTGATACCTCCAGCAGGTGTGCTTCTCCTTTTCTCAATCTTAAATCTGCTTTACTAAAATATTGAGTATAAATACTATCCGTTTTTTCTAAAAGCCTCTTTTTTTCATCTAAATAATGTAGATGACTGAAAATCAAGCTCAAATCCTTTTTCAGTTTCCATTTTTGGAGATTCTCTTCCACCAGACTAGCATTCCACTCTTCTAATAAGAGTTTTTTTTGTCTTCTGTAGAAATTAGGTAATCTAAAAGTTTGAGAAATGCTAAAATTATAATCAAAATCTTTCGTATCTATTTGCCCTATTTCAGTGGAGAAGTTCAATGCTTCTACCTCTATTCCAGAGTTTTTAATTTTATTCTGAAACTCTACTTTTAGCTTGGCTCCTTTGACATCTAAATTATTTTGCAAAGCTTTCTCATACGCCTCATCAAGGGAAATAGAAATCTGCCCAAAAGCTCTAATGCCTATCAATAATAAAAATAAAATTTTAATATTCTTCATTTTTTTCTATTAATGTTTTCTTGTTAAATCTCTTCTCTACCCAAATGTAAAGAATTGGTAATAAATACAATGTAAGCCCCGTAGCCAATAATAGCCCCCCAATCACTACCGTAGCCAATGGTCTTTGCACCTCCGATCCCTCTCCTGAACTGATTGCCATTGGAAGGAAGCCTAATGATGCTACAAAAGCCGTCATTAGCACGGGTCTCAATCTGCTTTTGCCTCCTATTTTTACCACATCTTTCAAATCCGAATAATTTTCTTTTTGCCGATTAAACTCTGCCACAAGAACAATACCATTGAGCACTGCCACACCAAAGAGAGCAATAAAGCCCACACCTGCCGAAATACTAAAATTCATATCTCGGAGCCATAGAGCGAGTATTCCACCTATAGCCGAAAGAGGAATTGCCGAGAAAATAAGCAAACCATATTTTACGGAGCGGAAAGTGAAATACAACATCAATAATATCAGCAATAAACTCACAGGAACTGCCAATGACAATCTTGATTTGGCTTGTTGTAAATTTTCAAAAGTTCCTCCATATTTCACAAAATAACCTGCTGGAAGTTTTAAGCCTTGCTCTACCTGCGTTTGTAAATCTGCCACCGTATTTTGTATGTCTCTTCCTTTTACATTAAATCCCACCAATATTCTCCTTTGAGTGTCCTCTCTCTGAATCTGGTTTATACTTTCTTTCAGCTCTACGCTTGCTACCTCTCTTAAAGGAATCGCCATTCCAGAAGGGGTATTAATGAGCAAGTTTTTCACATCATCAATGTTTTTTCTTTGTTCGCTCCCCATTCTTACCACCAAATCAAAACGCTTTTCTCCCTCATATACAGCACCAGCAGATTGCCCTGCAAATGCCATATTAACAACACGATTTACCTCCTTAATGTTTAGCCCATACCTTGCCATTGCACTACGATGATACGAGATGATTATCTGAGGAATTCCCGAAATAGGTTCAACGAAAATATTTTCTGCTCCTTGAATTTTTTTTGAAATTTCGCCTAATTTTTCCGCATATACTTTGAGAGTGTCTAAATTTTCACCAAAAATCTTACAAACCACATCTTGCCTCGCTCCTGTCATCAACTCATTAAATCTCATATTTACAGGATACTGAAAGGAGAAAGTGACCCCGAGAGTATTTTCCTTTAATTCTTTGGTCATTTTTTCAGAAAGTTCGTCATAGGTCTCTGCTGAAGTCCATTCTGAACGAGGTTTTAGTATAACCATCATATCACTTGCATCAATTGGCATTGGGTCTGTCGGGATTTCACTGCTACCTGTTTTGCCGACCACTTTTTCCACTTCGGGGAATTTTTCTAATAGGATTTTAGAGGCCTGTTGTACGGCATCGGTAGAAGTTTTCAGATTACTTCCTGTAAGGACTCGTGTATCCACTGCAAAATCCCCTTCTGGAAGCGTTGGTATAAACTCTCCTCCCAATCTCGAGAGAATAAAAAGGGCAAAAACGAAAAAAGCCACAACGAGCATTATCACAAGTTTTGAGACAGCAAGTGCCTTGTTTAAAGTCTTTTCATAGGCCACTTCCAGCTTCTCTATCATCTTATCCGAGAAATTCTTTTTATCTTTAATTTTCTTAGACAAAACTAAGCTACTCATCATTGGCACATATGTAATAGACAAAATAAACGCTCCTAATAGAGCAAAGGCTACCGTCTGTGCCATTGGTTTAAACATTTTCCCTTCTATCCCTTGAAGAGAAAGAATGGGAAGATATACTATTAAAATAATGATTTGTCCAAATACGGCAGAATTCATCATTTTTCCAGCCGAAGCCTCCACCTCTTGGTTCATTCTGTTTTGGGAGATAGCAAAGATTTTTTGTCTTTTTAAATCGTGGAACTTATGCAGAACCGCCTCTACGATAATTACCGCCCCATCTACAATCAATCCAAAATCTAAAGCACCGAGACTCATCAAATTACCGCTCACCCCAAAGATATTCATCATAATAATAGCGAAAAGCATTGCCAAAGGAATTACAGAGGCTACTAAAAACCCTGCTCTAAAATTTCCGAGAAACAACACCAATACAAATACCACTATCAATGCCCCTTCCGTAAGGTTTTTGGCGACGGTAGAGATGGCGTTATTTACCATTTTAGTTCTATCCAAAAAGGCTTCTATTTTTACACCTTCTGGCAGTGTTTTCTGAATTTCATCGATACGGTTTTTCACCTTACCTATTACCTCGTTGGAATTGGCACCCTTAAGCATCATCACTACTGCACCAGCAACTTCGCCTTCTCCGTTATATGTCATCGCTCCATATCGAATTGCCTTTCCATACTGCACTTTACCAATATTTTTTACTAAAACGGGAGTTCCATCAGGTAGGTTTTTCACCACTATATTTTCAATGTCTTCTATTTTTCCTGCAAGCCCTTCTGTTCTGATGAAAAGCACGGTTGGTCCTTTTTCTATATACGCTCCACCCGTATTTTGGTTATTTTCCTCCAATGCAGTAAAAACCTCTGACATTGTTACTTGCATTTCTTTCAGCTGGGTAGGATTAACGGCGATTTCGTACTGTTTGAGATCTCCTCCAAAACTTGCCACATCTGCCACTCCTTCAATGCCTAATAATTGCCTCCTAACAATCCAATCCTGAATTGTCCTCAAATCCATTGCAGAATATCGATGCTCATAGCCTTTCTTGGGGCGAACTACATATTGATAAATCTCTCCTAAGCCCGTAGTAATGGGAGCCATAGTAGGTGTTCCTAATTCATTAGGAATCTCTATCTGCTGAAGCCTTTCTGCTACTTGTTGGCGTGCGAGGAAAATATCCGTTTCATCATCAAAAACAATGGTAATAACCGATAGGCCAAAACGCGAAAAGCTTCGGATTTGTTTTATCCCTTGTATATTATTATTGGCTTGTTCTAACGGAAATGTGATAAACCTCTCTATATCCTCTGCTCCCAAACTTGGTGATACTGTAATGATTTGAACCTGATTATCCGTAATATCTGGAACGGCATCTATCGGGAGTTTTTTTACTTCAAAAAGACCATAAATCACCAGTCCCAAAGTAAGGAGTGCTATGATGAGTTTATTCTTTATAGAAAAAGATATGATTTTATTCAGCATTTTATTTCATATTTTAGACAAAGGTATAAATAAATAAAAGCCCTTCTTTCCTTAACGCTAAATTTAGAATTGGTCTAATTATACATAAACAAAAAAGCCCCGCTTTTACGGGACTTTATTTGAATTAATCTTCTAAATCGTCATACTTTGCCAATTCTTCATCGCACCATTTGAAGGCCTCTTCTATGATTTTTGTAGCTTCATTAGCCAATGTCTCTTCATCATCTCCTTCCAAATCGTCTAACCACTCTACTTCTTCCTCCTCTACATTTAGGATAAATCTTGGGTATTCTGTATGTACTACAAATAAATCTTCTGGAAACTCAGAATTATCTGCCATTAAAAACTTTGGTAATTTCATATCGCTTTAATTTTAAAAGTTATTGCACAAAGGTAATCAATAAAAACCGAATATTAATATTTATTTTAATTTTTTCTGATATAAAATACTTTTTATACTACTATTATTTTTACCACTTGATAGGTTTATTTCTGTTTCTACTTTTAAGAACATCTCTTAATTTATACTAAATTCCGCTTTACCTTTACCATCTATTAAACTAATTTAAATTATAAATCATTTACTATCAATTAATTCCATTATTTTTAATGCCACTTTCAGAGCTTCCGTTCCATCTTCTAAACTGACCTCAATAGGTTTGTTTTCTGTAATGGAAGTTGCAAAACTCTCTAATTCATCTAAAATTGCATTATTTGCTTGAATATTAGGATATTCAAAAAGGATTTGACTTTTCTCTCCTTCGGCATTTTGGATAATCATATCAAAATCCGATGGCGTTTCAGGGGCTGGTTTCATACGGATAACTTCGGCTTTTTTCTCCAAGAAATCTACCGAAATATAAGCATCTTTTTGGAAGAAACGGCTCTTCCTCATCGCTTTCATAGAAATTCTACTCGTGGTAAGGTTCGCCACGCATCCGTTTTCAAATTCTATTCTAGCATTGGCAATATCCGGCGACTTGCTCACCACACAAACCCCACTCGCACGAATATCTCTGATAGGGGATTTCACCAACGAAAGCAAAATATCCAAGTCGTGAATCATCAAATCTAAAACTACAGAAACATCCGTTCCACGAGGATTAAACTCCGCCAAACGATGGATTTCTATAAACATCGGTTCGTGAATGAAAGATTTTGTGGCAATAAAAGCTGGATTATATCGCTCCACATGCCCCACTTGTGCTCTAATTCCCTTTTCATTGCAAAGCTGAATAATCTCCTCTGCTTGTTCCAAAGTTTGCATCACTGGTTTTTCTATAAAGAAATGCAGACCTTTTTCTATGGCAATTTTAGCATAATCGTAATGGTAGAAAGTAGGCGTGACGATATCTATCATTTCCACTTTCTCCAAAAGTTCATCTAAATTTTCGTAGAATTTGTAGCCTAATTCTGCTTCTAATTTTTTAGCATTTTCTTTATCTACATCATAAAAACCCACCAATTCATATTTTTCAGATTGATTAAGCAACCTCAAATGTATTTTCCCAAGATGCCCCGCACCTATTAAACCTACTTTTATTTGCATTTTATTTTATTTTTAAATCAACATTCTTTTGGCTTTTTTCACACCTTCAATAAAAATGTCTATTTCTTCAAATGTATTATAAACGGCAAAACTCGCTCTCACGGTTCCAGCGATATTAAAGAAATTCATAATCGGTTGAGTGCAATGATGCCCCGTGCGAACTGCCACACCCATTTTATCCAAAATCATTCCTACATCAGAAGAAATTCCCACACCCTCCAAATTAAACGAAACCACGCCCACGCGATTGGTTTTTTCTCCGTAAATTTTTATTCCCTCTATCTCTAAAAGTCTATTTTGAGCGTATTGCAATAATTTATCCTCGTGATTTTTAATATTTTCTTGCTCTAAACTTTGGATAAAATCTACCGCCTCGCCGAGAGCGATATTTCCCCCAACATTGGGTGTTCCAGCCTCAAAACGGAAAGGCAAATCGGCATAAGTGGTTTTCTCAAAAGAGCAAGTGGCAATCATCTCGCCTCCTCCGTGAAAAGGTTTTAGTTGATTTAACGCCTGTTCTTTTCCATACAAAACGCCCGTTCCCATAGGTGCATACATTTTATGCCCAGAGAAAACGAAAAAATCACAATCCATTTTTTGGACATCTATCTTAAAATGCGGAACAGACTGAGCACCATCAATTACCACGAAAGCATTGGATTTTTGCCTTGTTTTAGCAATGATTTCTTCTATAGGATTTACAACTCCCAACGCATTGGAAACTTGATTAACCGAAACAATTTTCGTTTTCTCCGAAAGCCAATCATCTAAAACCTCCACCTGCAAAACGCCATTTTCATCTATCGGGATAACTCTCAACTTCGCTCCTACCCTTTCACAAAGCATTTGCCAAGGCACAATATTAGAATGATGCTCCAAGTGAGAAATAATGATTTCATCTCCATTTTTCACCAAATGACCGACGGCATAAGCGATAAGATTAATTCCCTCCGTGGTTCCACGCGTAAAAATCACCTCGTAATCTTCTTTGGCA
This sequence comes from Flavobacteriaceae bacterium, assembly GCA_030529185.1. GTDB lineage: Bacteria > Bacteroidota > Bacteroidia > Flavobacteriales > Weeksellaceae > JABCPE02. The sequence goes on along the minus strand of JAUMXI010000007.1, from coordinate 13,195 downwards.
TTGATGAATTTCTGGATTTTTTTTCGTGCGAATTCCATTTCCTCCGTTGCCAATTGGCTCAAGGTATGTATCCCACGATGCACATTGGCGTTCAGGGTTTTATAATATTTCTCCCATGTTTCAAGCACTTGCAAAGGTTTCTGGGAGGTTGCCGCATTATCTAAATAGACCAAAGGTTTTCCGTTGATTTCGGTGTTCAGAATAGGAAATAGACTTCTTATTTCTTGAATATTGAGCATTGATTTTTTATTTTAATAATTCCCAAAAATACAATTAAAATCTTGGATATAACAAAAAAGCCCCTAAAATTTAGAGGCTTTGATTTTATGATTTCTCGTGGCAAGGAATCACCAATACTGGAATTGGGGAGAGCTTTGTCAATTCTTTCGTCAAACTTCCGATGAACACATCATAAATTCCACTTCTTCCGTGCGACCCCATCACGATATAATCTGCTTTTTTTTGCTCTGCATAAGACAAAATAATATCTTTAGCAATCCCCTGCTTGAGCATATGCTCACAATCCACACCTTGTGCAATAATTCTCTGTTTCAATTCATTCATCTCCAAAAGCTCCTGCTTAATTTCATTTTCCTTAATATCAGGAAAATATTGCATACCTACATCTCCCACTGCATACCCCAAATCCATAGGTGCGACATGAATGAGGCAAATTTTTCCTTTCACTTCTTTTGCAAACTTCACAGCTCCATCTAAAAGCTGATCTGTTGTTTTTCCGAAATCTACTGGTAAAATAATTGTTGTCATAATTCATTAAATTTTTACTTTATAAAAATATAAATTTTATTTAATATTGACAAGAGTTTCAGTATTTTTTAGTAAAACTTTTTGAGAAAAAATTAGCACATTTCAATAAAATAATTATATTTGCTTCCCAAATTCTAAAACTATGATAAAAGATAGACAGCGATATAGCGATTCTGATTTACAAGAGTTTAAAGAGCTTATTCTTTATAAAATAGAAAAAGCCGAAAGAGACTTGGCATTGCTACGAGAGAGTTTCATTAACGACCAAAACAACGGCACTGATGACACTTCTCCTACCTTTAAAGCTTTCGAAGAAGGAGCAGAAATTCTCAGTAAAGAACAAAACGCCATCTTAGCGGGGCGACAAGAAAAATTCATTAGAGATTTAAAGCACGCTCTCATTCGCATTGAGAATAAAACTTATGGTATTTGCCGTGCTACGGGAAAACTCATCAGTAAAGAACGCCTAAAAGCCGTTCCTCACGCTACATTAAGTATAGAAGCAAAAAAACAGCAACGATAGAAGAATGAAAAAAATAAGCTTCATCACTCTTTTAATTTTATTGATAGATCAATTTTCAAAAATTTACATCAAAACGCATTTCGCTTTGGGAGATAGCCTTCCAGTATTTGGGCTAGATTGGTTTCGTTTGAGTTTTGTTGAAAACCCTGGTATGGCTTATGGCTTCCAATTTGGTGGACTTTTCGGGAAATACCTTTTAATTACTTTGCGTATTTTACTCATCTTTGGAATGATTTACCTTTTCCGAAAATGGCTCAAACAAAACGCTCCCAATCAACTTCTTATCCCAATGGCAATGATATTTGCTGGGGCGATTGGCAACCTGATTGATGGGCTTTTCTACGGAATACTATTTGACAGTGGAAGCGTTTTTATCCCTGAAACCAATAAATGGGTGGGATACGAAGGTGTTTCAAGTTTCGCCAATGGCTCGGGCTATTCTGGTTTTATGAAAGGTTGCGTGGTGGATATGCTTCATTTTCCGTTGTTTGAGCTTGATGTTCCCGAGAGCATTCCTTTCATTGGCGGGCAACATATTGAATTCTTTAAATATGTTTTCAATGTGGCAGATTCTGCAATTAGCATCGGTGGTGTATTGCTCTTCATTTTTAGAAAAAAAATCTCGGAATATGATTTTAATTTTTAAAAAGTTAAAGAAATTTTTCGTTTTTGGATTAATTCTAATCGGAGTTTCGGGACTTATTGTTTATTCCGCTCACAAAATCATTAGCATTAAAACCCATGATTTTATTTTTAATGATATTGAAAACTTACCTAAACAAAAGGTTGGACTTCTACTTGGAACAGCGAAAACCATCAATGGAAAATGGAAAAATCTTTATTTCTACCATAGAATAGATGCCACCGAAAAGCTCTACAAAAGCGAAAAAATAGAATACATTATTGTAAGTGGTGACAATAGCCGAAAAGACTATAACGAACCCGAAGATATGAAAACGGAACTCATCACAAGAGGAATTCCCGAAGACCGAATTTATGAAGATTTTGCTGGTTTTAGAACTTTGGATTCTGTGGTAAGGGCAAAAGAAATTTTTGGTCAAAATAGTTATATCATTATTTCTCAAAAATTCCATAACGAAAGAGCCGTTTTTCTTGCCCGACAAAACGGAATAGAAGCCTATGGATACAATGCCGAAGATGTTCTTAATCGATATTCTGGAATTAAAGTTAAATTAAGAGAATATTTAGCCAGAGTAAAGGTTTTCGTAGATTTCATCATCGGTAAAGAGCCAAAATTTGGAGGAGAAAAAATCATTATCGGCGAATAATTTACTATTTTTGCAACCATCCAAAAAAATTTAAATTTTATGCAGAATGAATGGTTGCAACGCACCGAGCTTTTAATAAAACAAGAAGGACTTGAAAAACTAAAAAACGCTCGTATTTTAGTCGTTGGTTTGGGAGGCGTAGGCTCTTTTGCTACTGAATTTTTAGCTCGTGCTGGGGTGGGAAACTTAACCATAGTAGATGGAGATACTGTGGATATTACCAATATCAATCGCCAACTTCCTGCACTGCATTCTACTGTAGGGAAAAACAAAGTAGAAGTTGTAGGAGATAGAATTTTAGACATTAATCCTGATATTAACTTAAACAAAATCAATGAATTTCTCATTCCTGAAAGAATGGAGGAAATTTTAACTTCGGAAAAATTTGATTATGTCTTGGATTGTATTGATAGCGTAAGCCCTAAACTGGCTCTCATTATTGCCTGTAAGAGAAAGAAAATCAAATTAGTAAGCGCAATGGGGGCTGGTGGAAAATGCGACCCAAGCAAGGTGAAAGTCCGAGATATTAGCAAAACCAATAATTGTTTCCTTGCCAAACATATCCGAAAAAAACTCAAAAAAGAGAATATTCACAAAGGCTTTCGTTGCGTGTTTTCTACCGAGATACAAGATGAATGCAGTTTGAAACTCACCGACGGAAGTCAGTTCAAAAAATCTTTTTATGGTACTATTAGTTATATACCAGCGATTTTCGGACTTTATGCTGCCGCCGAAGTTATTCAATTTCTTTTGAAAAAAAAATACTGATGAAAATTAATGGATATCCTAAAACTGAAAAACTGAAAAACAAAACCGAAATTTCCTTGCTTTTTGAGAAAGGTAAATGGTTTTCTTACAAGGATTTGCAAGTTATCTCTTTGGTTAAAGAAGATTTGGAGAACCAAAAAGTAGGGGTTTCTGTTTCCAAAAGATATTTCAAAAAAGCAGTGGATAGAAACCGAATAAAAAGGCTCCTCCGAGAGGTGTATCGGCTCAATAAAAAACGCTTCGTGGAAACTTTTGGGCAGAATTCTTTAACGATGATTTTTTATAAATCTTCTCAAAAACCAACAAAATTTTCGAAAGTTGAGGAAATGTTTATTGAGCTTTGTAATAATGTAGAGGCTTCTTTAAAATAAAATTTATTTCAAATAAAATCCCATTTTATCAATATATTCAAAAACTTCTGGGGCAAGCATTGGACGAACATTTTTCTTGGCTTTTATCATTTTCCTAATTTCCGTTGCCGAGAGTTCTATAATCGGAGCATTAATTTTTTTAATATTAGAATGCTGAATTACAACTTCCTCCGAAGAAATTCTTGGATAAACGAGAATAGAATAATTTTCAAGCAACAATTCATAATTTTTCCATTTTGGAAGACTTGCCAAATTGTCCTCCCCCATTACCAAACTAAACTGGTAATTCGGGTATTTTTCACGAAGGTAAATCAGCGTATCAATGGTATAAGATGGTCTTGGCATAGAGAACTCCACATCACTCACTCTCATTTTAGGGTAATTTTTTATCGCCATTTCTACCATATCGTAGCGGTCGTGGTCGTGAAGAAGCGTTTTTTTTGATTTTAAAGGATTTTGCGGACTTACCACAAACCAAAGTTCATCTACTTCTGAATTCTCCACGATATAATTCGCCAAAACCAAATGCCCAATATGAATGGGATTAAACGACCCAAAAAACAACGCTACTTTCATTAATCTTTAAATTTTACATCTCTCAATTGAAGAATATAACTAATATCCCCCTGCCAATGATTTTCCTCTATGCTAAATGCCACATCCATTTTCTGAGTTTTAAATTCCTTTAAATATTTTCCGAATCCAAAGCCTACACATTTAATATTCAATCTATTAGCTCCATTGGAAATATAAAAACGAATGTGGTCGTTTTGTTGTCCCATTTGCTCCACTCCAATGGCCTCTACATTTTGTAAAACAAAAATAGGCTTCATATTTTCTGGACCAAAAGGAGCCAATTTGCGATGAAAATTAAAAAAATTATACTCTAATTGTGAAGATTTCAGCACGGCATCAATTTCTATGACAGGGGTTTTTTGATGGTCTTGAATGTTTTTCGCTACGACTTCTTCAAAACGATTTTTAAACTCTTGAAAATTTTTCTTTTCCATCGTAAGCCCTGCCGCCGCACGATGTCCGCCAAATTTAATGAGCAAATCCGAACACTGCCCTATCGCCCAATGCACATCAAAATCTGCCACAGAACGAGCCGAAGCTACTAGTTGCCCTTCGCTCCCCTCTGTAAATACCAAAGTGGGCTTATAATACGCCTCCACCAAACGCGATGCCACAATTCCAATCACGCCCTTATGCCAATTGGGAGCATAGACCACAAGAGCAGACTTTTCCATTAATGTAGCCTCTACTTGCTGAACTGCCTCGGAAGTGATTTGATTATCCAATTCTTTACGCCTTTCATTGAAATCAATAATTTGTTTTACAATGGATTGTGCCTTTACTTCATCTTTAGTAATGAGCAATTCTACCGCTGTTTTACCGTCAGCAATTCTCCCTGCCGCATTGATTTTTGGAGCAATTTCAAAAACAATATTTGAAGTGGTAAAATGAGCCAATTTATCTCTGGGAACAAGTAATTTCAAACCTACTCTTTGAGTATTTCTCAGTTTTTTTAAACCTAATTTTGTTAGAACTCTATTTTCCCCCGTAATCGGTACAATATCAGCGGCAATGCTAATCGCTAACAAATCTGTAAGCTCGTATAATTTTTCCTCTGGAAGTTTGAAATGAGTGTTTAAGGCTTCGCAAAATTTAAAGCCCACACCACAACCGCTCAACTCTCGGTAAGGATAAGGGCAATCCTTTTGCTTTGGATCTAAAACGGCATTGGCATTGGGAATTTCATCATCGGGTAAATGGTGGTCACAAATAATAAAATGAAGTCCCAGTGAACGGGCGTATTCTACTTCTTTCACGGATTTTATCCCACAATCCAAAGAGATAATCAGTGAGAAATCATTTTCTTTAGCAAAATCAATTCCTTTAAAAGAAACACCGTAGCCTTCTGTATATCGATCTGGAATATAATAACCCAAGCGTTCTTCATCGTAAATTTGGGAAAGATAGAGGTACATCAAAGAAACGGCACTCACACCATCTACATCATAATCGCCGTATATCAGTATTTTTCCATTAGAATTCATCACGGAGAGAATGCAATCCACAGCTTTCTGCATATCTTTCATCAAAAAAGGAGGATGTATATCCGATATGTTTGGCTTAAAAAAAGTTCGTGCCTTGGGATAATCATCAATATTCCTCAAAGCCAATATTCTGGATTCTAAGTCCCCAAAACCTAACGACTCATTGATTCTATCCAACACCTCTTTTTTAGGGGCTTCTTTAAAAATCCATTTAGTTTCCATACGAACAAAATTAATTATTTTTTTTGAGAGAAAAAAAGCAGAAGAAAAATTCTCCTGCTTTTTATACCTATACTCTTTTTATTTTCTTGATTTTCTATATTTTGCTTTTCTGCAATGATATGATTTTTTTGCTTTCTTTTTTGCTTCAGCTTTATAGAAATTATCATAAGCGTATTGAGCTGCTTTATAAAGGTCTATTACTCCACCAGCAACGGAAATTAAATCAAATCTATTGTTCTCATTAGAATCAATCATCGCATTTACGGTTGATTTATTCGCTGTTTTTACCAATGCTTCTTTGATTTGAGTAGCCGTAAGGTTTGGCATATAAGCCCAAAGCACCGCCGCAGCTCCCGCTACCATTGGGGACGCCATAGAAGTACCTGGATAATAAGCATATTTTCCATCAGGAATTGCAGAATAAATCTCTTTACCTGGAGCGAAAACATCTACCATTTTCCCGTTATAATTAGAAAATTCAGCTCTTAGAAGTTCGCTATCATTAGTACTTGCTCCTACCACAATCATATTATTAATGAAAGGTTTTTCATCTTTTTGAGTTTTGAAATTCGTTGGGAAATACTCGTGAATTTCTATATTATGATTGTCATTCCCTGCTGCTTTCACTAGAAGAACGCCTTTGTCTTCGGCATATTTCATTGCGTCCCAAACATGTTTTTTCCCAGGTGAAACGGCTTTACCAAAACTCATATTCAAGATTTTAGCTCCATTATCTACTGCGTATCTAATTGCATTGGCAACATCTTTGTCTCTTTCATCTCCATCTGGAACGGTTCTCACTGCCATTATTTTTGCCACTTTATGAGCCACACCATACTGCACCTCATCTCCGTGAGGAAGCCCCGCAATAATCCCTGCAACATGCGACCCGTGAGAAGCATCTGGACCTTCATAATTATTGTTTCCGTAATGTTTTTCATTATAATTTTCATAATCATCTCCCACGATTTCTGCTCTTGGGTCAAAATCTAAATTATAATGCTGAGTAGCTTGAGATTTATAATGCTTCAAAGCATCTTTCACTTCTTCGTTAAGTGCTTCTTCTACTTCTTTTGGAGTTTTTCCTACATTTTTAGGGTTTTGAATTAATGACCCTAAAATTTGTAGATTTCTCATTGTTTCCGCAGAAGTTGGTTTTATAGCATCTAAAGTTTCTGCCGTTAAATTTTTTCCTCCCAAAGTTGCTACAATAGCTGGAATTGCATCGCTAAATCCTTGGAAAAACTGATAATTTTTTCTCGCTTCATTAGCTTTTTCATCAAATATTTTTTTTGATTTTTGATACATTTCATACTCCTCTGGCATTTGAGCTTGATTAACCTTATTTTTTTGAGAATCTTTCCCTTCAAAAACATCTTGGTATTTTTTCACCATTCTCGTCACCTCCAAATTATCCGCATCAATATCGCCATTTTTCCCACCAATGAAATTCCAACCATATACATCATCTACATAGCCGTTTCCATCGTCATCTATCCCATTATTAGGAACTTCGCCTGGGTTTTTCCACATATTTTTTGCTAATCCTGGGTGGTCTATTTCTACCCCACTATCTAAAACCCCTACCACTACAGCTCTTGGTTTCAAACCTTTAGACTCTAAAAACTTATAGGCATTATCGGTATTTACACCATAAACACTCGTTGTTGCAAAATCTTTATGATACCAAGTTTTCAAATCGTTATCTCCCTTGGTTTCTTGTGCAAAAGCAAACCCAAAACTCGCCAAAAATGAGGCGGTGATAAATAATCTTTTCATTTCTAAAATTTATTAAATTTAATTGCAAATATAATATTTTATTGAATATCTAAAACTACATCAAAACACGCAATCCTATCTACCTTATTTATAACTCATTAACCCACTTTTCTTGAAAATATTTTCTTGGTCAGATTTAATTTTGTTTGTACTTTTGTATTTTCAAATTAATACTAATAATATATTATAATGATAAAAGTATCTGACCAAGCGAGAGAAAAAGCCATTCAGCTGATGAAAGAAGACGGCTACAATCCTGAAAATGACTTCATAAGAGTAGGTGTGAAAAGTGGCGGTTGCTCGGGTTTGGAGTATGTCCTGAAATTTGACAACGAAAAGACAGAAAGCGACAATATTTTTGAAGACAACGGCATTAAAATCGTTGTGGATAAAAAATCCATCCTTTACCTCGCTGGAACTACCTTGGAATATTCTGGCGGACTCAACGGCAAAGGCTTTGTTTTCAACAATCCGAATGCTACGAGAACCTGTGGTTGCGGTGAGAGTTTCTCTTTATAGAAAAACACCTCATTTCTTTATTAATATTAGCTTTAAATAAAAACAAACGATTAAAATCGCTAATAAACATTATTTAGAAAATCTATTACATTATAATGAATATTCCAAAACTAAAATAATATCTTTGGCGATTATTGAATTTATAAAAGTAATTTACATAAAATATGGCAAAATATACAGAAGATGATTTAAGGGAAGACCTTAAAAACAAGGAATACGAAGCCGGATTTTATACCGATATTGAGTATGAAGATTTCCCAACGGGACTCAATGAAGATATTATCCGCGAGATTTCCAAAAGAAAAAACGAACCCGAATGGATGACCGAATGGAGGCTGGAGGCTTTCCGTATTTGGCAAAAAATGGAAGAACCCGATTGGGCAAATATCAAATACGAAAAACCAGACTTCCAAGCCATCAAATACTATGCTGCTCCCAAAAGAAAACCAGAATTAGAAAGTCTAGACCAAGTAGATCCTGAACTTTTGAAAACTTTTGAAAAACTCGGGATTTCTTTGGAAGAGCAAAAGAAATTGGCAGGCGTGGCTGTAGATGTCGTGATGGACTCCGTATCCGTGGCTACCACTTTTCAAGAAACTTTGGCGGAAAAAGGCATTATTTTCTGTTCCATTTCGGAGGCTATCCAAAAACACCCTGAATTGGTGAAAAAACACATTGGAACTGTTATTCCTAAAAATGATAATTTCTATGCGGCACTAAACTCAGCGGTGTTCTCCGATGGGTCATTCTGCTACATTCCCAAAGGCGTGAAATGTCCGATGGAACTTTCCACTTATTTCCGTATTAATCAAGCAGGTACGGGGCAATTTGAAAGAACATTGGTTATCGCCGATGAGGGAAGTTATGTGTCCTATTTGGAAGGTTGCACCGCTCCTTCAAGAGATGAAAACCAACTTCACGCTGCCGTGGTAGAACTTATCGCTTTGGACAATGCAGAAATTAAATATTCTACCGTTCAAAACTGGTATCCTGGTGATGATGAAGGAAAAGGTGGAGTATTTAACTTCGTAACGAAAAGAGGACTTTGCGAGAAAAACGCTAAAATCTCTTGGACACAGGTAGAGACAGGTTCTGCTGTCACTTGGAAGTATCCGTCTTGCGTTCTGAAAGGCGATAATTCTATCGGAGAGTTTTATTCCATAGCCGTAACCAACAAGCATCAGTACGCCGACACGGGAACGAAGATGATTCACATTGGGAAAAATACAAAATCTACGATTATTTCCAAAGGAATTTCGGCTGGGAAGTCTAATAATTCGTATCGTGGTTTGGTGAAAGTGCTTCCAACGGCAAAAGGAGCAAGAAATTTCTCCCAATGCGACTCCCTTTTGATGGGCAACGAGTGTGGGGCACATACTTTTCCTTACATTGAGATAAAAGACCCTTCGGCACAGCTGGAACACGAGGCAACCACCTCCAAAATCGGGGAAGACCAAATTTTCTACTGCAACCAAAGAGGTATTGACACTGAAAAAGCCATCGCCCTAATCGTCAATGGTTTCAGTAAAGAGGTTCTTAACAAACTACCAATGGAATTTGCCGTAGAAGCCCAGAAGTTATTGGAAATTTCGTTGGAAGGCTCGGTAGGGTAATGAGATAATTTGAGAATGGGAGAATGAGATAATTTAGAGATGAGGTAATGGGATAATTTTTATTGCAATATTATAAATTATGGGAAAAAATATCATTTTAGATAAAACATTTTCATTCGCATTAGAAATTATCAAATATTATGAATTACTTCATCAACTGAAAAAATTTATCATTGCTAATCAATTATTAAGGTCTGGGACTTCAATCGGAGCGAATATTCGAGAAGCTCAAAATAGCGAGAGTCAAAAGGATTTTATTCATAAATTCAAAATTTCTGCAAAAGAGATAGAAGAAACGAAATATTGGTTAGAATTATGTCATCACTCTGAAAGTTATCCCGATTGTGAAAATTTAATTTCCGACTTAAAGGAGATAGAAAATATAGTTAATAAAATTATTATCACGCTAAAAAATAGAATTAAACAATGAGATAATTAAGCAATAAGAAAATTATCTAATTACCAAATTATCTCATCATCACATTAAATAAATATATTATGCTTAAAATAAAAAACTTACACGCTCGTATAGAAGACGGAGCAGAGATTTTGAAAGGTATCAACCTTGAAATAAAACCTGGCGAAGTTCACGCCATAATGGGACCGAACGGAGCAGGAAAATCAACTTTATCATCAGTAATCGCTGGTAGAGAAGATTACGAAGTAACGGAAGGAGAAATCCTTTTCGAAGGGGAAGACATCGTAGAAGATGCCCCAGAGGAGAGAGCTCAAAAAGGAGTTTTTATGTCATTCCAATATCCTATAGAAATACCAGGTGTATCGGTGACGAACTTTATCAAAACGGCTATCAACGAAATCCGTAAAGCCAATGGATTAGAAGATTTGCCAGCAAAAGAAATGTTGGAGCAAATCCGTGAGAAATCAGAATTGCTTAATATCAAAAAAGATTTCCTTTCTCGTTCGCTCAATGAAGGATTTTCAGGAGGTGAGAAAAAGAGAAATGAAATTTTCCAAATGCTAATGCTCAACCCTAAATTGGCGATTTTGGATGAGACCGATTCTGGATTGGATATTGACGCTTTGAGAATCGTTTCCGAAGGGGTAAATGCTTTTAAAAATGAAGGTAATGCGGTGCTTCTCATTACGCACTATCAAAGGTTATTGAACTACATTCAGCCTGATTTTGTTCATGTTTTGGCAGATGGTAAAATCATCAAAACAGGAGGAAAAGAACTTGCCCTTGAATTGGAAGAAAAAGGATACGACTGGCTAGTGAAATAATTTGAAATTTGATGTTTGAAATTTGAAATTCTGATGGGAACGATTAAAAATTTTGAAGATTTAGAAATCTGGAAAAAAGCAAGGATTTTTTCTCAACTTATTTTCAAATATTGCGTTCTAAATGAGAAATTTCAACAACATGAAAAAGCCCAAATAGATAGAGCCTCATCTTCTGTGATGGATAATATAGCTGAGGGATTTGAACGGGAAGGTAATAAAGAATTTATTAATTTTCTCACCATTGCCAAAGGTTCCGCAGCAGAAGTAAGGTCTCAACTTATTAGGGCTAAGGACAAAAATTATTTAGACGATGAAACTTTCATTAAACTTAAAAATGAAAGTATAGAAATTTCTAAAAGTCTGTCTGGATTTGTGAATTACCTTAAAAAATCAAACATCAAGGGAAATAAGTTTAATCAAATTTGATAAAGAAATTAGAATTATTGGAAAGCTCCAGCAATTTCAAATTTCAAACATCAAATTAAATAATTAAATATTATGTTATTTGAACAAATAGAAAAATTAAAATCTTCACTTTCTGGCGAAAAACTAACGGCTTTGGAGAAATTCCTAAACATTGGTTTTCCTAAAAAGAAAGATGAAGAATACAAATATACCGACCTGACGGAGGTGACGGAAAAGGACTATAATTTTAGTCCAAACGAAGCGAATAGCCTTACACCAGAGCAAGTGGAGGGGCTTATCCTTGATAAGGAAAATTTTGATTGGGTGGTGTTTGTCAATGGAAAATTCAGCCCACAACTTTCCAACATTTCTCAGGGCGATGTAAAACCTTTGCCTTTGGAATTGGCTTTCAATGAGGAAAAATGGCAACCGATTTTGGGGCAATATTTCAACACCATTGCAGGAGGCAAATCTACTTTCACGGCGTTAAATTCGGCATTTTCAAACAATGGATTTTTCCTTTTCGTTCCAAAAAATACGGAAATAGAACGCCCAATTCAGGTTTTATATTTATCTCAAAATCAATCTGAAAACACTTTTTACAATCCGAGAAATCTCCTCATCGTGGAAGAGGGGGCAAAGGTGGAAGTGATTGAAAGTCATCATAATTTTGATACTACTTTTACTTTTACCAATGCTGTGACGGAAATTTTCGTTGCCTCTAACGCCAAAGCAGATTGGCACAAACTTCAAAACGATAGCGAGAATACTTACCTCATCGACAGCACTTTTGCCAAGCAAGAAAGGGACAGCTTGGCTACGGTGAATACTTTTGCGTTCGGTGGTAAATTGGTTCGTAACAACTTGGATTTCATTCACAATGGCGAAAATATCAATTCGTTTATGAATGGCGTAACGGTTATCGGTGGGGAACAGCTGGTGGATCATCACACGGCGGTGCATCACAACGAGCCAAACTGCGAGTCTTACCAAAATTACAAAGGGGTATTTAAGGACAAGGCTCACGGCGTGTTCAACGGAAAAGTTTTCGTGGATAAAATTGCCCAAAAAACCAACGCTTACCAGCAGAACAACAATGTTCTTTTAAGCGAAGGTGCAAGAATTGACACGAAACCGCAATTGGAAATTTTCGCTGATGATGTAAAATGTTCGCACGGTTGTACGGTGGGTCAGCTCAATGAGGAGGCACTTTTCTACCTCCGAGCAAGAGGAATTTCCAAGAAAGAAGCACAGGCGTTATTGCTTTACGCTTTTGCCAACGATGCAATGGAAAATATTGATATTGCCCCCCTTAAACTAAAAGTCTCCAAACTTTTAGCCGAGAAATTGGAGGTAAATATTGAGCTGTAAAATTTATAAAAACAGGAAATGCCGAAAAGTGTTTCCTGTTTTTGTTTTACAATATTTTTTATCTTTGTCATCACAAAACTGAAATAACAATACTAAAAACCATTATCTATAAAAATCTAATTCAAAATCCCCCCATATTTTTGGGCGTTTTCAGGTGGTTTAAAGAGTTTTTTATATATTAAAGGGCAGGTTTCTCGTGTGGAGAAATCTGCTCTTTTTTTGTGGAAAAAGATACGAGAGATAAGACACGAGATGCAAGATATTC
>JAUMXI010000001.1 GCA_030529185.1 Flavobacteriaceae bacterium | reverse complement strand
AATAAAATTCAAAAAATTAAAGGGATTTTCGCTTCGCCACAATCAAAAGAGAATGAAGAAAATACAAATGAAATAGAAATCACGCCTCAACCTATTCCAACGCCAAAACCTCCTCAACCACCTGTAATTGAAGAGGAAGATGATGAAGAAACAGAAGAACCTACGGAAAAAGGTGATGGAGAAGGTGGCGGAGAAATCATCATCGTTAAACCAAAAGAAGAGGAAATTTCCGACCCTGAACAAAAGGCAAACGATTTGGTGGCTACTCACGGACTTTACGACCATAAATTGGAATTGGCTCAATTTCAACTGCCTAATATAGAACTATTAAAAGACTATGGTAATGAGGAAATTACCATTAACAAAGAGGAATTAGAAGAAAATAAAAACAAAATCGTTAAACTTCTCAAAGATTTTAACATAGGAATTGCTCAAATTAAGGCAACGATTGGGGCAACCGTGACGCTATATGAAATCGTCCCAGAAGCTGGAATTAGAGTTTCAGCGATTAAAAAACTGCAAGATGATATTGCCTTAAACCTCTCCGCATTAGGAATTAGAATTATTGCTCCAATGCCAGGGAAAGGCACAATTGGAATAGAAGTTCCGAACAAAAATCCAACGATGGTCTCAATGCGTTCTGTGCTTTCTTCATCAAAATTCCAAAACACCAATATGGATTTGCCTGTGGTTTTCGGTAAAACGATTTCCAACGAAATTTTTATGGCAGACCTTACCAAAATGCCTCACCTCTTAATGGCAGGGGCGACTGGACAAGGGAAATCGGTGGGGATTAACGCTATTTTGGCTTCACTTCTTTACAAAAAACACCCAAGCGAACTGAAATTCGTGATGGTAGATCCAAAAAAAGTAGAACTTTCTCTTTACTCTAAAATTGAAAGGCATTATTTGGCTAAATTACCAGATACAGAAGAAGCGATTTTGACGGATAATTCAAAGGTTATCAATACATTGAACTCTCTCTGCGTTGAAATGGATAACCGATACGAATTGCTCAAAAATGCCTTTTGTAGAAATTTAAAGGAATACAATCAAAAATTTGCAGAGCGAAAACTTAACCCAGAGAATGGACACCGCTTTTTGCCTTATATCGTTTTGGTGGTTGATGAGTTTGCCGACTTGATTATGACTGCTGGAAAGGAGGTAGAACATCCGATTGCTCGTTTGGCTCAATTGGCAAGAGCCGTAGGAATTCATCTCGTGATTGCTACTCAAAGACCTTCGGTGAATGTCATCACAGGTATGATAAAAGCCAACTTCCCTGCGAGGGTTTCGTTCAGAGTAAATGCCAGTGTAGATTCGCGAACGATTTTGGACACCACAGGGGCAGAGCAACTTATCGGAAAAGGAGATATGCTTTTCTCCAACGGAAATGATGTCACGCGTATTCAATGTGCATTTATTGACACGCCAGAAGTGGAAAAAATTGCTGAATTTATTGGGGAACAAAAAGGCTATCCCGATGCCTACCAACTTCCAGAATATATAGGAGAAGACAATGGCTCTTCGGCAGGAGATTTTAATCCTAATGAGCGTGATGCCCTCTTTGAAGAAGCCGCAAGAATAGTGGTAGGAACGCAACAAGGCTCTACATCAATGCTACAAAGACAGCTGAAATTAGGCTACAACCGAGCAGGGCGAATTATGGACCAATTAGAAGCCGCAGGAATCGTTGGAGCATTCAACGGAGCTAAGGCAAGAGATGTCCTCATCACGGATTTACATTCTTTGGAACAATTTTTGGAAGATTTAAAATCTTAAAATTATGTTTATGAACTTATTGAAAAATTTATTTGTCGTTTTATTTATCGGTGGGCTAAACACTCTTTATGCCCAAAAAATAGACCCAAAGGCTAAAAGAACCTTGGATATGGTTTCCTCAAACTATCAATCCAAGAAAAACATCTGCTTAAAATTTTCCTACACCATAGGAAAAAGCAGAACTACGCAAAATCAAACGGGAATTTTTTATGCTTCAAAAGATAGATTTCGCTTCAAAATGATGGGAAATGAACAGATTTTTGATGGCAAAAAAATCTATAATATCAACGAGGAAGAACAGGAAATTACGATTGCAAAACCTACTCAAAACTCATCTTCCCTCTCTCCTATCAATTATATTGAATCCTACAAAAAAGGGCATCACATATCCTTGTTTTCAAAGAAAAACAATGAGGAAGTCATCAAGTTAGTCCCTGTAAAAAATAATGGAATAAAACAAGTTTTGCTTTATATTAACCCTACTAAAAAACAAGTTCAGAAAATAGAGCAATTCAGTAATGATAATACATTAACCAAGCTGATTATCACAGAATATAAGGAAAATCTGACCTTAAAACCTAACTTGTTTTCTTTTGACAAAAATTTATATAAAAACTACCTAATCACAGAGCTATAGCAATGCTAAAAAGACTGGACTTATATATTATCAAAACCTTTTTAGGACCTTTTTTCTTTATTTTTAGCGTTCTATTTTTCATCTTGATGGTGAATGTAGTTTGGATACAGATATTTAACTTGGGAGGAAAGGGATTGAGTTTTGGGGAATTAACAAAATTTTTCTTCTACATTAGTGTAGGGGTAGTGAAAATGGTGCTTCCTCTGACGATATTTCTAACCTCCATTATGACTTTTGGTGATTTCGGAGAACGATACGAATTGGCGGCAATGAAGTCAGCAGGAATGTCCCTTTGGAGGATTATGCGTCCGCTACTCATTACTTGCTTAGGCTTGGCGGGGCTTCTGTTTTTATTCTCTAATTACATCATTCCAGATTTTCAGCGGAAGTCTAAAAATATGCTTTATAATATCATTTCTATGCGACCAGCCCTGAATTTTACTCCTGGGCAATTTATAGAAACAATTCCTGGAATGGCAATTAAATTTGATAAAACTTATGGCGAAAACAACGAATTTATAGAAGGAGTTTTTATCCGTAAAACGGCGGGGGCTTACGAAGACCAAAGGAGCATTGTCGCTAAAAAAGGGCAATTCATCTCCAAAGAAGGAAGTAATTACCTAAAATTAGTCTTATACAACGGATATATTTTTGAAGAAAATACAGCAAAATACGATATTAAAGAGCGACAAAGACAAGAAAACCAAAGCATTAAATTTGACACTTTGGTCTCCCATATTGATATTAGCGAACTTTTAGATAAAGCCATAGAGAGCGAAAATGTAGGCGACAGCTACGAGTTTCACAGTTTCCTTCAGCTCAATTCTACCATTAAGGACATAAAAAAAATTCAGCAAGAAGAACATTTAGCAACAGCTAATGAATTCCTAATCAATGTAAATTTTTATTTAGAAAATTTAGGTAAAGACTCTACTAAAACAATAGGAAAAATAGAAAGACCTTTTATCTTGGATACTCTAAAGCCTAAAAAGAAATTAGAAATCTTAGAACAAGCTTATGATAGAATTGAGGAATTAGAAAGATTAAAAAACGAGAAGAACGAAGGTATTTTAGATACAACCAAATATTATGTAAAAGCAGTAATGTACCAACAGCAAATATTGGCCTATTCCGTAATGAGCGTAATTTTCTTCCTAATAGGAGCAAGTTTAGGTTCCATCGTAAGGAAAGGCGGAATTGGTTTGCCCATTATTTTTGCTATTGTAATTTTTACCATATTCCATGTGATGAACCTCACCGCTGAAAACTTTGCTTGGAAAGGCGAATTAGACCCTTATATTGCGGCTTGGTTGCCCAATATGATATTTTTTCCAATAAGCATTTGGATTAGCATTAAAGCAATAAATGATTCTCAAATTTTTGATATAGAAAAGTATAAGGCTTTAATAAATCCTATCATCAAAAAATTATCATCAAACAAAGAACATAAAAGATACCAATAATTTGGTATCTTTCTTTCTTATATTTTCTCAAATCGGAAGTTTTCTCCGAGATAGGCTTTTCTTACTTGTGGGTCATTGGCTAAATCTTCTGGAGCTCCTTCTTTTAAGATTTTCCCTTCAAACATAATGTAAGTTTTATTGGTAATTGCCAGAGTTTGTTGTACATTATGGTCGGTAATTAAAACTCCAATATCCTTTTTCACCAAAGAGCGAATGATTTTCTGAATGTCCTCCACCGCAATAGGATCTACCCCTGCAAAAGGCTCATCTAAAAGGATAAAATTAGGGTCAGTGGCTAAACATCTTGCGATTTCGGTTCTTCTTCTTTCCCCACCAGAGAGCAAATCTCCTCTGTTTTTTCTCACATGCCCCAAAGAAAATTCTTCTATGAGTTCGTTCAATCTTCTTTTCTGTTCTTCTTTAGATTTTTTTGTCATCTGCAAAACACCCAAAATATTATCTTCCACCGATAATTTTCGGAAAATAGAAGCTTCTTGTGCCAAATACCCCACACCTTTTTGGGCTCTTTTATACATCGCATCGTGGGTAATTTCCTTTCCGTCCAAAGAAATCACCCCAGAAGTAGGCTTCACTAAACCTACAATCATATAAAAAGTAGTAGTTTTCCCTGCACCATTCGGACCTAAAAGTCCTACAATTTCCCCTTTTTTCACTTCTAAAGAAACGCCCTTTACTACTTTTTTTAGTCCATATTCTTTGATTAAATTTTCTCCTCGCAAAATCATACCGCAAAAGTAATGTTTTTTAATTGAGTATCATAAATGTAAAACAAAATTTATCTTCAGCCCATAATTCTTTTATATCTTTGTGAAAATTGTTTTTGTTAATGAACTTCAACCTCCAATCAGAATACCAACCGACTGGCGACCAGCCTCAAGCGATAAAAAAATTAGTGAAAGGCATTGAAAACGGCGAAAAATACCAAACCTTGCTGGGCGTGACGGGGTCTGGGAAAACTTTTACCATTGCTAATGTCATCAACGAAATTCAACGCCCAACATTAATTTTGGCTCATAATAAAACTTTGGCGGCTCAACTTTTTATGGAGTTTAAGGAGTTTTTCCCTGAAAACGCGGTGGAATATTTCGTTTCCTACTATGATTATTACCAGCCCGAAGCCTACATTGCGAGTACGGGAACTTATATTGAAAAGGATTTGAGCATCAATGAAGAGGTTGAAAAACTGCGACTTTCGGCAACGGCAAGTTTGCTTTCAGGGAGGCGAGATGTGCTTATCGTGGCGTCTGTGTCGTGCATTTATGGGATTGGAAACCCTACGGAATTTAATAAAACTTTGATTGAATTAGAGGTAAATTTCAGCATTTCGCGGACGCAGTTGCTTCATCAGTTGGTGGAGGCACTTTATTCCCGAGCGTTGAATGAATTTGTGCGAGGGACTTTCCGTGTGAAAGGCGATGTAGTGGATATTTACCCAGCCTACGCTGATACCGCTGTAAGGGTTCAATTTTTCGGTAATGAAATAGAGAAAATCCAAAGTTTTGACCCAAATTCTGGAGATATCCTTTCCGTTTTTGATAAAATTAACATTTACCCTGCTAATCTTTTCGTTACATCAAAAGAAACCATCAATACGGCAATTCGCGATATTCAAGATGATTTGGTAAAACAAGTTGATTTTTTTCAAGAAATCGGAAAATCATTGGAAGCCAAACGCTTAAAAGAACGCACCGAATTGGATTTAGAAATGATAAAAGAACTTGGCTATTGCTCTGGCATTGAGAATTATTCGCGGTATTTAGACCGAAGGGAAGCAGGAACGCGTCCTTTCTGCCTTTTGGATTATTTCCCCAAAGATTATTTGATGGTGATTGATGAAAGCCACGCCACCGTGCCACAAATTCACGCAATGTATGGCGGTGATAGAAGCCGAAAGGAAGCCCTTGTAGAATACGGTTTCCGACTTCCAGCGGCGATGGACAACCGACCTTTGAAATTTGATGAATTTGAGCAAATGCAAAATCAGGTGATTTATGTTTCGGCAACCCCTGCGGATTACGAATTGCAAAAAACTGGTGGCGAATACATTGAGCAAATTATCCGTCCGACAGGGCTTTTGGACCCTATTGTGGAAGTTCGCCCAACACTCAACCAAATTGATGATTTGATTGAGGAAATCCAAAAAAGAGCCGAAGAAGATGAACGCGTTTTGGTGACGACTTTAACCAAAAAAATGGCAGAGGAATTGACCAAATATTTCACCAAATTTGGAATTAGAACCCGCTACATTCATTCCGATGTAGAGACCTTGGAGCGTATTCAGATTATGCAAGATTTGAGAGTAGGTTTGTTTGATGTTTTGGTGGGCGTTAATCTCCTTCGTGAAGGTTTGGATTTGCCAGAAGTTTCCCTCGTTGCCATTCTTGATGCCGACAAAGAGGGAATGCTCCGTTCTCGCCGTTCGATGATTCAGACCATCGGTCGTGCTGCAAGAAATGTCAATGGTAAAGCGATTTTGTATGCCGATAAAATGACCAAATCGATGCAGGCTACCATCAACGAGACCAATTACCGCCGAGAGAAACAAATGCGATACAACGAAACTCACGGCATAAAACCACAAGCCCTTAATAAAAAAATATCGGAGGCTTTGGTAGGAAGGCACAAAGATTTCCCTGATGAAAAATACACGCAAAAAGAGTTAATTCAACGAACTACCAAAGAAAAATCAACCTTAAATTCAGAGGAAATTAGCCAACTCATCGCCGAAAAACAAAAAGCAATGGAAGCCGCCGCCAAGAATTTAGACTTCATCACTGCTGCTAAACTGAGAGATGAGATAAATGTTTTGAAAGGGGAGTGAATCAACTATCCAAATTTTTAATGGGTTTTAATAAATCTTCCAAGCCATTGAGTTTGATTTCATAAATGGTTGCCAGTTGCATTCCCAATTTTCCTTTGGGGAAGCCTCCGTTTCGTGCGAACCATTCTAAATAAAACATTGGTAAATCTGCTAAAATGCAACCTTTGTATTTCCCGAAAGGCATCGGAGTAGAACAAATTTCTTTTAAAATTTCTGGGGACATTGAATTAATTTCTCAAAACAAAGATAATAATTTTTCCCTTTTTATTTCTTAAAAACACTTCTTATCTTTGCCCATATTAAAACCAAAAGAATGAACAATCCGTTATTAAAACCATTTAGCACAGCATATCAGTCGGCACCATTTAGGGAGATTAAGGAAGAGCATTTTTTACCAGCTTTTCAGGCGTTGATAAAAACTTCGGAAGAAGAAATTAATCGCATCGCTCAAAATCCAGAAGCCCCAACTTTTGAAAATACCATTGAGGCATTGGCGTATTCGGGCGAACAACTTGACCGAGTTTCCAATATTTTCTTCAACCTCAATTCAGCGGAAACCAATGACGAAATCCAGAAAATAGCACAGGAAGTTTCGCCACTTTTAACTGAATTTTCTTCAAAAATTTCTCAAAACACTGCCCTTTTTGAACGAATTAAGCAAGTGTATGACCGAAGAAAAGAACTTTCTCTTAATGAAGAACAACAGACCTTACTCAACGAGACTTACAAAAGTTTTGTGAGAAATGGGGCATTGCTCAACGAGGAAAATAAGAAAAAATTGGAGGCGATTGACCGCGATTTATCTATCAAATCTTTGCAGTTTGGGCAGAATGTTTTGGCTTCAACCAATGCTTATTTCAAGCACATTACGGATAAGGAAACCTTGAAAGGCATTCCAGAAGCAATTTTGGAACAATACCAAGAAGAAGCCCAAGAGCGAGGTTTGGAGGGCTATGTTATCACGCTACAATATCCGAGTTTAATTCCTGTTCTTACCTATGCCGAAAACCGAGAATTGAGAAAAGAATTGGCTTTGGCAAATGGTAAAAAATCCTTTGATGGTGGGGAATTTGATAATCAGAATCTCATCAAGGAAATCATCAAATTGCGTTATGAAAAAGCCCAACTATTGGGATATTCCGACTTTGCTGATTATGTTTTGGAGGAAAGAATGGCAAAGTCTTCGGAAAATGTTTTCCGTTTTTTGAACGAACTTTTGGAAAAAGCTACGCCTTATGCAGAGCGAGAATTAGAAGAGTTGAAAGTCCTTGCCAACGCCGATGGAATCACGGAAATCCAATCTTACGACCACGCTTTTTATGCCGAGAAACTTCGCAAACAGAAATTTGACCTTAATGATGAAGAGCTGAAACCTTATTTCTCTTTGGATAAAGTTCAGGCTGCGGCGTTTGGTTTAGCAGAGCTGTTATTTGGATTAAAATTTGAGGAAATTTCCAAAAATGAAGTTCAAACTTACCACGATGAGGTGAAAGTTTATCAAGTCCTTGAAAAGGAAAATGAGCTAAAATCCTTACTTTATGTAGATTATCACCCACGAAAAGGCAAACGAGCAGGGGCTTGGATGACGAGTTATAAAAATCAGTATCAGAAAAATGGGGAAAATAGCCGACCGCATATTTCCATCGTTTGCAACTTTACGAAGCCCACCGCAGAGACTCCAAGTTTGCTCACTTTCCAAGAGGTAACTACACTTTTCCACGAGTTTGGACACGCCCTGCACGGCATTTTGGCAAACACGCAATATCCAAATCTTTCAGGGACTTCCGTGAAATGGGATTTTGTGGAGCTCCCTTCCCAATTTTTGGAAAACTATTGCTATGAAGCCGAATTTTTAAAATCTTTTGCTCAACATTATCAAACAGGAGAAACGCTTCCAGATGAAAAAATAGAAAAATTAGCCCAATCTAAAAACTTTATGGAGGGCTACCAAACGCTTCGCCAGTTAGGTTTTGGCTTGTTGGATATGGCATATCACACCGAACTAAAAGATAAAAATTTTGAAGTGAAAGCCTTTGAAGACCGCATTACCGAGAAAACGAGCCTTTACCCTAAAAATCCTGAAACAGCCGTTAGCACCAGTTTTTCACATATCTTCCAAGGGGGGTATTCGGCGGGATATTATTCGTATAAATGGGCGGAAGTTTTAGATGCCGATGCGTTTCAATACTTTAAAGAAAACGGAATTTTTAACCGAGAAATCGCCGAGAAATTTAAAGTTTTGTTATCCAGTGGTGGCACGAAAGACCCAATGGCACTCTACAAAGCCTTCCGAAGTAGCGAACCCAAAATAGAAAGCCTCCTAAAAAGAGCTTTTGGGTAAAATAAAACACCACCTTTTTCGGGTGGTGTTTATTATGAATGGTTTTATTTAGCGTAAGGATTTTGTGAGAAAGGTAATTCACCACTTTCCAGCATTTCTTGATAAAGTTTAATAACGATATTGATATAGCCGTTTCCTTCATTATTTACATAAGTCATATTACTATCGTGATTAAATCCTAAAACATGCCCATATTCGTGAGCCCAAGTATCTTTTGGGTGTCCGTTTTCGGCTTGATAATACACTCCTCGTTCATCAAGAAAACGCTGATTCACACCGAATTGATACTCTTGTCTATGGTTCGGCTCCAATGTAGCCAATCCCTCTGCTCCATCTACAACGCCTATTGCCAACCTACGAAAAGCAAAAATATTTGCATATACCTTTTCTCTGTCAATATCCACTCCTTTATCATCATACAGCCTATGCTCATAGTTCATAAATTCTTGTTTGAATTTTTCAGTGCTATATAAATAAGCCATATTGGCAATAACAGGCATATATTCTCGTGCATATTTTGGAGTCATTTTTCCCCACCATCCTTGAGTAGGATAATCATGGAAACTCACAAAAATATGATGTTTAATGGTTTCTAATTTATTAAATACGGGGTCTTCTGATTTAATGTATGGAATATAATAATCTTCGCTCTCCAAATCATAGCTATCAACCTCTACTTGATGACCATCTTCATCTTCAAAAAGATGTTTCGAATCGGTAAAGTTAAACTCCTCTTCAAAATCCGTAAAAGCAGGAATTTCATTAAAAGTAATGATATGAATCGCTTTCTGTAAATCATCGGTTTGGTAATATATTTTCACATTCTTAAAATTGTGAGGCAGGAAGTTTTTTACTCGTATGGTATTGTGCTTACCGCTTACTTTGGTAATGCTTAACATATTTTTTTTGAAAAAACCTCTTTCTGAAATATTAAAAATTTTATCCCC
Source organism: Flavobacteriaceae bacterium (assembly GCA_030529185.1). GTDB lineage: Bacteria > Bacteroidota > Bacteroidia > Flavobacteriales > Weeksellaceae > JABCPE02. The sequence goes on along the minus strand of JAUMXI010000001.1, from coordinate 162,642 downwards.
CTCATCATCTTGAAACATTATTTGTTGTTTTGGTAAAATATCCTCCAATTCAACTATTTTTGTAGCCATTCTTGGTGTGTTAGGCGTGGAAGGATTAGGAACTGGGGCATTAGGTGCGGAAGGATTATTGATAGGTGTATTTTCTAAACAGTGCCAAGCATCAACACCGGATACTTTGGTATATATCTCCAAACATTTTAGTGTTGTGTTATAAATCATTGTTCCCAATTTCACATTGGCAAAAGTGGCTCTTTGCTCCGTAGTAAAATGTGGGAATATAACGCCTTGGGCTTGTCCCTTGGGTAAATTTTCTAATGGAATTTTCTTAACATCCAAAGTAGCTTCGGGGGTTTTTGTATTAATACCAACGCGATGTGTTTGAGAAAACAACAAGCTTCCGAAGACAAAAATAAAAACAATTTGATAAAATTTCTTCATACCTTATTTAATTAAAATTACAAAAGTAAAGATTTTATTCCACCCCAAAAGCACCTTCATTAAATTATTCCTCTCATTCATTACTGATTTCAAATACGGGAAAGGAAATTTTCAGCACTACATCTCTCTCTTCGTCAGGCTCTTCTATAAAAAGCTCCTCCAGCATTCCGCTCCTTAAAGAATCTTTTTTTATTTTGTTTAGTAGCTGTCCTATTGCAATTGTTCTATTATCATATTTTCCTTTGTAGTAGATGGAATAAACCTTCATTTTGTTTTGCTTTTTAAATACAAAATTATTATCTGCTAATTTTTCAGATTTTGATACAGGAACTCCATAAAAATAAGAAACCTCTCTGTTTTTCAGCCCTCCAGCTTCCGTCATTAAAGTAGGCTGACCAAATTCATCTTCTCGTTTTGCCAAGTCTTTTGTTATAAAACTTATCAATTTCTGATGTGTAAGATTGATATTTTTAAATAAATTTCCTTTTGTATTACTAGTACTAACATTCAACCCCAAGAGCAAACGCTCCTCTTGGTTTTCCACAATGATACTGTCGTATTTTATTTGGCTTAAAAATACCTCTTGTTCCACTTTTCCCGACAAAACGCTCGTTAAACGCCTCATGCTTTTTTCTACACCTGATTTTATTTCGTGCTGAGAAATATCATAAACCCATCTCTCCATCAAAGAAATTTCCGGTGTTTCTATACCCCATACCAATTTGGTTTTTTCTCCTTTACCGATAAATTTCACATTGATTTTATAAGGAGTTTTATCATTATTTCTATAAAGTTCGTATTTTATGCTTTTTAATGGAACAACCTCTCTGATGAACATTTGCCCAAAATCTTTTTTATTTTTAGAATTCACAAAGGAAACGGAACTCCCTACCCCCTCATAAGGCAAAAAATAAGTGTAATTATATTTCTCATCCACAGAAAACAAATAATTCCACCGAGAAAAATTTTGAAAATTAGACAATTGAACAAAAACTTTCTCAACAGGATAAGGCACTTCCTTCTCTATCACAAAAACCTCCTTATCTGCATAATTATTTGACAACCAAGTATATCCACCTCCTAAAATCACAAAAAATATTAAAACAAATCTCAACCAACGCATTTTTCCAAATTTTTGTAGCAAAGATAAAGTTTTTATTAACATTAATTAAATTGATAAAATTAATAAAATGGTATAATTTTTGATGCGTTAAAAAAAATTATTAACTTTGCCCTATGACTCAAAAAATATTAATTGTAGAAGACGAAAAAAGCATCTCTAACATCCTTGAAAACATCCTCCTAGATGAAATAGAAAACACTGAAATTAGTATCGCTGAAAACGGTCTTGACGCCTTTAAACTCATTGAAAAGATTGATTTTGATTTGATCATTTCCGACATCAAAATGCCAAAACTCTCTGGCACTGAACTGCTTGCTCAAAGCATTCAAATCAAACCAGAATCTGTATTTTTAATGATTTCTGGACATGCCGATATTGATACCGCTGTAGATTGCCTCAAAAAAGGGGCTTATGATTTCATCTCCAAGCCAATAGATATTAACAGGCTCATCACCAGCGTAAAAAATGCCTTGGAGAAGAAAACGCTACAAACTACAAATCAGTCTTTAATCAAAGAAAATTCTCAACTCAAAAAGAAAGTTGGAAAAAAGCACCAAATGATTGGCGAATCCCCTGCCTTGAAAAACATTCAAGATATGATTCAAAAGGTAGCCTCTTCCGACGCTCGCGTACTCATCACAGGACCTAACGGGGCAGGTAAAGAACTGGTCGCCCATGCTATTCATAATCTGAGTGAGCGAAGCAAAAAGCCTATTGTAGAAGTCAATTGTGCAGCTATCCCTTCGGAATTAATTGAAAGCGAGCTTTTTGGGCATACCAAAGGCTCTTTTACTGGAGCAATAAAAGACAAGCAAGGAAAATTTGAACAAGCCAACGGAGGCACCATTTTTTTAGATGAAATCGGCGATATGAGTTTAGTAGCACAAGCTAAAGTTCTTCGTGCATTGCAAGAGAAAAAAGTTTCGCCTGTGGGAAGCGACAAAGAAATAAAAGTAGATGTAAGAGTTCTCGCTGCCACCAACAAAGATTTAAAAAAAGAAATTGCCGATGGAAAATTTCGCGAAGACCTTTTTCATAGACTTTCCGTAATAGAAATTCAGGTTCCTTCCCTTGATGAAAGAAAAGAAGATATCCCACTTTTGGTAAAACATTTTGCAAAAACCATCTCCGAAGAGCAAGGGGATCCCATAAAAGAATTTAGCCCCAAAGCCATTGAAACATTACAAAAACTCTCTTGGACAGGCAACATACGAGAACTTCGCAATGTAATAGAAAGATTAGTTATTTTAGGAGGAAACCCCGTAACGGAACAAGATGTAATCATTTTTGTAAAAAAATAATACAACTCATTCATATCCCTCATAAAAAACCACACTTTAATAATGTGGTTTTTGTCTTTAAAAAAAGTAAAGAAAATGCTATTATCATTAAATTTAAAACATACCAAAGATTGCTTTAAACTCGCACTTCCCGTGATGCTTACCCAATTGGGACAAGTATCCGTTAATTTATTTGATAATATGATGGTGGGCAACATTCTTGGGGCTGATGCTCTGGCTTCCACCGCCCTTGCCAACGCTGTTTTCTTTTCTCTTTATATTTTTGCAGTTGGTTTTTCCTTTGCTATACCACCTTTAGTTTCAGAGGCACAAGCTCAAGACAATCACCAAAAAATCAATAGTGTTTTTCGCCACGGCTTGGTCGTTAATCTCGCTATCGGAATTGTTTTAAGTCTTATTCTGTTGGGAATCGCTCCATTAATGCACTATGCCAAACAGCCCCCTCAAATTATCCCTAATGCTATTTTATATTTAAATATCATCACTTTAAGCATTATCCCTGTGATGATTTTCCAAACATTAAGGGAAGTTTCCGAAGGTTTGTCTTATACCATTGGCGTGACCATTGCGACCATTATGGCAAATGTCATCAATATTGCTCTCAACTATATTTTTATGGTAGGACTTTTTGGGATAGAGCCTATGGGAATTTCGGGAGCGGCTTATGCCACCTTGATTTCAAGGGTATTTTCTATGCTTTTTCTTTATTTGGTAATGGCACACCATAAAACCACCAAAAGATACATTCAAGAATTTAGCCTAAAAATTCAACTTTTTGAGAGAAAAATGTTTCAAAACTTGGTGAAATTAGGGCTGCCCACGGCACTTCAACTTTTCTTTGAGGTGACGGCATTTGCTTTAGCTTCCTTCATTTGCGGATTGGTAAGTGCTACGGATATTGCGGCTCACCAGGTGACCATCAGTATGGCATCTTTTACCTTTAATCTTTGTGCAGGTTTTGGAGTTGCTTCCACAATTATGATTGGAAAAAAACGAGGCGAAAAAGACTTTGTCGCAGCGAAAGAAATTGGAATCAACAACCTAAAAATTGCTTTTCTTTTTATGTCTTTATGCTGTTTAGGGTTTATTTTAGGTAAAGATTTTCTTCCTACGCTATTCACTAAACCGAATGAATTGGCAGTGGCTCATTTGGCATCTCAACTTTTGGTTATCGCTTCTTTATTTCAGTTATCCGATGGGCTTCAAGTTGTAGCGTTGGGTTGCCTTCGTGGCATTCAAGATGTGAAAATACCGAGCATCATTACCTTTATTGCCTATTGGGGAATTACGCTTCCTTTGGGATATTTCCTTTGTGTAGAGCAAAAAATGGGAGCCTACGGAATGTGGATAGGCTTCGGACTGGGGCTGACTTTCTCCGCGATATTCCTCGTGAGAAGATTTATTTTAATTAGTAAAAGACAAGTAAAATCTTAATTAAGATATCCTTTTTTATCTCAAAAACTTTTCTCTATAAATTCCCTCGCTCTATAACCCGTCTTCACTCTGATGCAGACGCGTAAATTTTCTCTCTATAACCCGAGCTCTCTCCGATACGCATCGGTTGACATACGCGAACGCTCCCATTCATTAACCGGAACGCTCCCGTCATTTATCCGGAGCGTTCCCATTGACTCACGCGACCGCTCCCATTGATGCTCGGGAGCGGACAGAATAAAATTTTCTAAAAATCTCCCTATTCATCTAATAAAGTAACCATATATTTAAGATAAGCCATCGTTAAATCTCTCTGTTCGCCCATTGCATTGTAAATCAAATCTTCGCTTAAAACTCCGTGAGGTATTTCTTTCGGCACTTCGCCACGATTACTTGCATCGTAATCTTCCTGCCATTGGGGGCTATAATAGTAATCAACCAATTTTTTAAATTCAGGATGAAAAGCCTTCCACTTTTCTAACATCGTTTCTGCTTCTTTAAAGAATATCTCTGATTTATCAAGAATGTCTTCCATTTCTTGAATTCTTTTTAATCTTTCTTCTGTCATCACTTTTCTTATTATAAATTATCCGCTACCAAAATTGATAACGGATAAAGTTTTATTTCATTATTTTCGGAAATTTTGCTGGATTATTTTCATAGAAAATTTCATATACTTTTTCTACAATATCCTCCACTGATGGCTTGGAGAAATAATCTCCATCAGAAGCATAAGCAGGGCGATGATTCTTCGCCGTAATAGTCGTTGGCAAACTATCCAAATACCTAAACGCTCCTTGTTTCTCCAAAATTTGTTGCATAATATACGCCGAAGCCCCGCCCTCTACATCTTCATCTATCACTACCAAACGATTGGTTTTCTTCACACTTTCAAGGATTTCTTGGGAAATATCAAACGGAATCAAAGACTGAATATCAATCACCTCCGCTTCAATGCCTAATTTTTTCAGTTCTGATACGGCTTCCATTACAATTTTCCAAGTAGAACCATAGGTCACCAAAGTAATATCTTTTCCTTCGTGAGTGATTTCCACTTTCCCCACAGGCACGGTAAATTCCCCGATATTATCAGGCTGTTTTTCCTTCAAACGATAGCCATTCAACGGCTCAATAATTACGGCAGTATCATCAGATTTCAACATTGTATTGTAAAACCCTGCGGCTTGAGTTAAATTTCTCGGTACCAACACCATCATTCCTTTTACCAAGTTTAAAATTCCTGCCATTGGCGAACCAGAATGCCAAATTCCCTCTAAACGATGCCCTCGCGTTCTTACGATAACGGGAGCTTTTTGACCGCCTCTCGTTCTATATTGTAGCGTTGCCAAATCATCGCTCATCCCTTGCAAACAATACAAAATATAATCTAAATACTGAATTTCCGCAATTGGTCTTAATCCCCTCATTGCCAATCCAATACCTTGACCCAAAATCGTTGCCTCACGGATACCTGTATCGGCAATTCTCGTTGCTCCGTATTTTTTTTGCAAACCTTCCAAACCTTGATTTACATCTCCGATATTTCCTGTATCTTCTCCGAAGACCATTGTCTCTGGATACTTCTCAAAAATCTTGTCAAAATTATTTCTAATCACTACCCTACCATCTACCATTTCAGATTGCTCGGAGAAAACTGGTTTCACCTCTGCAACTTTGGTCGCACTCCATTGAGATTCGCTATACAAATGGGAAGAATAATTTTCCGTTTCAACAGCAAAAATATTTTGATAAAGCTCTTGCAATCTCTGTCTTTCCGCTGAATTCTGGTCTCTCGTTGCCCAAAGTGCTTTTCTCACCAAGGCAAAAACCTCCTTCTTACCAAAGCTAACAAGCTGTGAAAACTGATGAAGCAAGGTTCCAACTTCTGCCTGATTTTTTAAAGCCTCCACCAAAGGTAGTGCCTTGTCTTTCAGCATATCAATGGATTGTCTGTATGATACCCACGCTCTTTTCTGAGCTTCTTTTACAAAGGTTTTAGCTTCTCTATCAATAGCCTCCAACTCTTCTACTGTTGCCAAAATCTGTTCTTCTCCTTCTATTTCAATTGAATAATTCAAAATCCACTCTTTGAATTTATTGAGGCAATCATATTCTTTTTCAAAGTTAAGACGCTCTTCATCTTTATATCTTTCGTGCGAACCAGAAGTAGAATGCCCCTGTGGCTGAGTCACTTCCGTAATATGCACAATCACAGGAATTCCCTCTTCTCTCGCAAAATGTTCTGCCTGAGCATAAGCATCAATCAAAGATGGGTAATCCCACGCTTTCGCCTGAATAATCTCACAACCTTGCTTTTGCCCTGCTTTCCTTTGAAAACCAGACAGCATTTCAGCTAAATTTTCCTTTGCTCTTTGGTTATGAGTTGGCACAGAAATCCCATATCCATCGTCCCAAATGGACATAATCATCGGCACCTGTAAAGCACAAGCAGCATTCATCGTTTCCCAAAAATGCCCCTCCGCTGTGGAAGCATCGCCAATCGTTCCAAAAGCCACTTCCCTACCGTGATTTGAAAACTTCTCTGCACCTTCAAAACTAATTTCCTTAAATACTTTTGAGGCTTGTGCCAGACCTAACAATCTCGGCATTTGCCCTGCGGTGCAAGAAATATCGGAAGAAATATTTTTAATTTTGGTTAAATCTTTCCAGCTTCCATCTTCATTCAATGAACGCGTAGCAAAGTGGCACGGCATCTGTCTTCCGGCTGATGCTGGTTCTCTTTCCACATCGGCATCGGCATAAAGTTGAGCAAAAAACGCTTCCAAACTCAATGCACCAACCGCAAAGGCGAAAGTTTGGTCTCGGTAATAACCAGAACGCCAGTCTCCCTCGCGAAAAACCTTTGCCATTGCCAATTGCGGAAGCTCTTTACCATCTCCCACAATTCCAAACTTGGCTTTTCCTGTAAGCACCTCTTTTCGTGTGAGATAACTCGCCTCTCGCGAAATTCTCCCCAAACGATAATCTTCTAAAACTTGATTTTTAAAATGCTGAAACGAAACCTGTTGTGTTTCTATATATGTTGTTGGCATATCTTTATAATTAATTATTAATCTTTATTTTATGCTAAAAATTCGGTTAAACTAATGGTTTTCTGCTCTCCGCTTTCTAAATTTTTCAGCGTAATTTCTCCTTTACTAATTTCCTCACCGCCATAAAAAACAATGGTTGGAATTTGTTTTTTCTCTGCGTAAGTAAATTGCTTTTTTAGTTTTGAATTTTCAGGGTAAAGCTCCACCGAAATTCCTTTTTCTCTTAATTTACCAATAATTTTCATTGCCTCCAAAGCCTCTTTATCGCCATAATTAGCAAAGAGATAAGCGACCTTATTTTCAATATTTTCTTTAAACAAATTCAGTTCCTCCATTACGAGGTAAATTCTATCTAATCCGAAAGAAATTCCAATCCCAGAAATGTTTTTCACGCCGAAAATTTCCGTAAGATTGTCGTATCTTCCACCTCCTCCTATGGAGCCCATTTGCACATTTTGAGCCTTTACCTCAAAAATTGCTCCCGTATAATAATCCAGCCCACGAGCCAAAGTGATGTCAAACACCAAATTCTCCTCATTCGCTCCCAAAGCCAAACTCTGCTGTAAAACAAACTCCAATTCAGCGATTCCTTTTTCCCCAATTTCTATTCCTTGGAATTTTTCTTTTAATAAATTTAAAATTTCTTGGTTAGAATGTTTTTCAAATAAAAATTCTAATTTTTGAATGGCTTCATCGGAAATTCCTTTCTCTCGCATTTCCTTTACCACACCATCTTTTCCGATTTTGTCCAACTTATCCAAAGCCACCGTGAAGTCTATCAATTGGTCAGCAATATTTGCATATTCCGCCAATCCAGAGAGAATTTTTCTATTGTTAATATAAACATTAACGGAAATCCCCAACTCTTTGAAACTCTTTAAATAAAGTTGAATTAATTCCACTTCTTGCCAAAGGCTTTCGCTCCCCACGATATCAGCATCGCATTGATAAAACTCTCTAAATCTCCCTTTCTGTGGGCGGTCTGCTCTCCAAACAGGTTGAATTTGATAACGCTTGAAAGGAAACGCCATCTTTCCGTGGTTCATCGCCACAAACCTCGCAAACGGAACGGTAAGGTCATAACGAAGAGCCTTATCCGAAATTTGAGAAGTCAATTTTTTCGCATTTTTACTCTCCCAATCTTCCTCTTTTACTCCATTGGTAAAATCTCCAGAATTTAGAATCTTAAAAATCAACCTATCGCCTTCCTCTCCGTATTTTCCTGTAAGCGTCGAAAGATTTTCAAAACTTGGTGTTTCCAAAGGCTGAAAACCAAAAGTTTCAAAATTCTTTTGTAAGATATTGATGATGTATTTTCTTCTGTAAATTTCCTGTGCTGTGAAATCACGCGTTCCTTTTGCTAAACTTGGAGCCGACATACTTAATTTTTTCATTAAAAAGCAAAAATAAGAAATATTTACAAAACCTCATCAGCTAAATTTATTCGTGCCATATTTATTTTTACTACTTTTGCAACTACAACATTTAATTTCAAAATCCGATGAAAAAATTAGTTCTTATTTTTATTTTTGCGTTGGTTCAGAATGTGGTTTTGGCTCAAAAAAACTTTTTAGATTTGCCTTATATAGAGACTTCGGCAAAGGCTGATACTTTGGTTACACCTGATCACATCTACCTCTCTATCAACATCAACGAAGCAGATAGCCGAAATAAAAAATCCGTAGAGCAACAAGAAAGTGAAATGGAGAGAGTTTTGAAAAGCCTTAACATTAACACTGAAAGAAACTTGATGCTTTCAGATTTGTCAAGTAATTTTAAAAACTATTTCTTGAAAGGACAAAATATTTTAAAATCAAAGCATTATCAACTTTTATTACACGATGCTACAACAGCAGGAAAAGTAATTGTGGCGTTGGAAAATATTGGCATTTCCAATGTCAGAATCGAAAAAACGGAATATTCCAAAGCGGAAGAATTGCTTTTGGATTTGAAAAGTCAAGCCATAGCCAAAACCAAAAATATGGCAGAAAAATTGGTAAAACCATTGAACCAAAAAATCGGAAAAGCTATTCATATTTCCGAAAATGCAAACGATTATAATACAAGAAATTATTCCTATGAAATTGTAGCATATGCTAAAACAAAGAGTGAAAAACCTATTGATATTGAATTTAAAAAAATAAAATTAGAAGCAAGAATCTTTGTGAAATATATTTTGGAGTAAAATTATGCTACAAGAAATTTTAAACTTACAGGCAGAAATTTTTAAGTCTGCAACTACTGATTTTGATACAGGCGATACTTTACCTTTTTATATTGAATACTCGCCTTATATCTCATTTTCACAGGTAGGTAGCTTGTTTGCTCTAACTTTTTTTGGGGAAGGCTTTGATGAAAACCCTCAAACAAAAGCTGTTGATTTTCAACACGAAACTAATTTTGCCTTTTGTCGGTTTTTAGATTTCATTACCGAACCGGCTCACGCTGAAAAAATTATTTCGCTTAAATTTCAAGGAGCTGATGCGGGTGCAAACGGAACGAAAAGTTGGAATTTTAATCGCTTAGCCAATGCCAATGTACTATTCCCGAATTTAAAATATTTTGAAGTTCAATTGACTGATTTGGGTGATCACAATCAAAGTATTTTAGATGATTTTTCTTACGAAGAGAACGGAATTACAGCAAAATTACTTCAAAAAATGCCTAATTTAGAAAGCCTTATTTTGCCATCTGCTCCCAATAAATCATTCTTTGAAATTGAGACACATCCATTGAAACACTTAAAAATTCAAGCAGGATATAACCACGAAAATTTCATTGAAAACTGGTCAAATAGTAGAAATTTCCCTAACCTAACGACCGTGGATTACAGCGAAATAATAGATATTTTTGAAGTGGAAACCGATGAATATACCAAATTTGAAAGTTTTAAAAAACTATTTAAATCTGAGGCTTTTTCGTCCGTAAAGCATTTTACACTTTGGCACTTTAATCTAAGTAACGAACAACTTTTTGAATTACAACGATTAAGCTCTGTACAATTCTCCATAATTGATGCTCACGGACGAAAATATGTGAATCATCTAATGAAATAAATATTTAAAATTAATTATTTACAATAAATCCGATTTAAAATGAAAAACTTCATACAAGAATTACAATGGCGTGGAATGATTCAGGATTGTATGCCTGAAACGGAACAACATCTTTTAGAGGGCGTACGCTCGGCGTATGTGGGCATTGACCCAACGGCAGATTCACTCCACATTGGGCATTTGGTGGGCGTGATGATGCTCAAACACTTCCAAAATTGCGGACACAAACCCTACGCTCTGGTGGGCGGTGCTACGGGAATGGTAGGCGACCCATCGGGTAAATCTGCCGAGAGAAACCTTTTGACCAACGAGGTTTTAGAACATAATATCAACGGAATTAAAAAACAATTAGCAAAATTCCTTGATTTTGAAAGCAAAGCCGAAAACGCTGCCGAACTCGTCAATAATTACGATTGGATGAGCGGATTTTCGTTTCTGAATTTCATCAGAGACATCGGAAAACACATCACCGTGAATTATATGATGGCGAAAGATTCTGTAAAAAAACGCTTCGACCCGAAGGAAAACACCGAGGGAATGTCCTTTACCGAGTTTTCGTACCAACTTATTCAGGGCTACGACTTTTTGCATTTGTATAGAGAGAAAAATTGCACGCTTCAAATGGGCGGTTCTGACCAATGGGGCAACATCACCACAGGTACGGAAATGATTCGCCGTATCGCTGGGGGCAAGGCGTATGCGATGACTTGTCCGCTGATTACCAAAGCCGATGGAACCAAATTCGGAAAATCCGAAGGCGGAAATATTTGGCTTGACCCAGAGAAAACTTCGCCGTACAAGTTCTACCAATATTGGCTCAACACTTCCGATGCAGATGCCGAAAAATACATCAAAATCTTTACGATGCTTACGCAAGAAGAGGTTGCCGAACTTACAAAACAACACCAAGAAGCACCGCATTTGCGAATTTTACAGAAAAAATTAGCCGAAGAAATCACCGTAATGGTGCATTCGCGTGAGGATTATGACAACGCTGTAAAGGCTTCGGAAATTCTGTTTGGAAATTCTACTTCCGAGAGCTTGAAGAGCTTGGATAGCAAATTGTTTTTAGAAGTGTTTGATGGTGTTCCACAGAAAGAACTCTCTAAAAATGAAGTAATTGGAACAAACATCGTGTCTTTATTATCCGAAAAAACAGGCTTTTTAAAATCTAAAAGCGAGGCTCAACGCGACCTAAAAGCCAACTCCATTTCAGTGAATAAAGAAAAAGTAAATGATATATTTACTGCTTCCGAAAACGACTTGATAGACGGAAAATTTATTTTATTACAAAAAGGGAAGAAGAATTATTTTGTGGTGGTAATCGTGTAGGGAACGGATATATCCGTTCCCTTTGGGGGATAATTTTCAATATATCAAAGTAAAAATTCAGTGAGCAAAAAAATAACATTTATCGACCTCTTTGCAGGGATTGGCGGATTTCATTTGGCTTTACATCAGCTTGGTGCAGAATGTGTCTTTGCCAGTGAAATAGATAATCACGCACGAAAAACTTATCAAACAAATTTTCAAAAACGAAGTCCGTTTCTTTTTGAAAATGAGAATTTTAATACCGATATACGAAGTGTAAATCCTCATATTATTCCTGATTTTGATATACTCTGTGCAGGTTTTCCGTGTCAGCCTTTTAGTCAAGCAGGATTGAAAAGAGGATTTAATGATTTGCACAATTCTGAACGAGGAAATTTATTTTTTTACATTGCAGAAATATTACAGGAAAAAAGACCAAAAGCCTTTTTTTTGGAAAATGTACAAGGATTATTAAAACACGATAATGGAAAAACATTCCAAACCATACGAAAAATATTGGAAGAGGAGTTGGGGTACTCTTTTTATTATAAAGTGGTAAAAGCCAGTGATTATGGATTGCCACAACATCGCCCAAGACTTTTTATGATTGGTTTTCGTGATGAAAAAGTATTGAAAGGATTTCAATTTCCGTTTCCGATAAAGTTAAAATATACTTTGAGTGATATTTTTCAAGGAAAATGCGATAGAGAAGTTGGTTATACACTGCGTGTCGGTGGGCGAGGTTCAGGTATTGATGATAGAAGAAACTGGGAATTTTATCGTGTAGATGGTATGGTAAAACGGATTTCAGTAAAAGAAGCAAAAAAATTGCAGGGTTTTCCTGATGATTTTGAATTTCCTGTATCCGAAACCCAAGCAATGAAGCAATTAGGGAATAGTGTAGCCGTTGATGCCATTTATCAAGTTGCCAAAAATGTAATAGAATATCTTTCTTTTTTAGAAAAAAATAATAACGAAATGAAACAAACTAAAAACAAAGGAGAATGGACGGAACTACTTGTGTTTTTGAAACTTTTAATTGAGAAAAAACTCATTCTTGCCGATGAAAATTTAGAACCCAACAACACACAATTCAACATTCATAAAATTACAAACCAGAATTTAAATATTGAATTTTTACTTTCAAATGAATCGGATATTGTTGTAAAAAACAAACAAAGTTCAGAAGAAAAAAATATTGAAATCTTCCGTATTATCAATCCGACTTTTATTGAAAAACTGGTACAATTTGTTAAAGAAAAATCAGGAACTTTTGAGATTCCAGACTATGAAATCGTCCAAAATGAATTAGGAATTAACATCGTAAAAGGAGGCAATAGTACTCAAAAATCAGACATTGTTTTAGGTATTCAAAACAATGATTTTTATAAAGAAAACGAAGGTTTCGGTATAAAATCCTATTTGGGAAATAAACCTACTTTGCTCAACGCCTCTGGAAATACGAATTTCATTTTCAAGATAAAAGGGCTTGATAAAAAATATATTGATGAAATTAACGCCATCAATACCAAAGAAAAATTAAAAGACCGATTGGTAAAAATCGGAGAATTAGGCGGAACATTGCACTACGAAAGAGCCGAAAAAGATAATATGGATTTTAATCTGAAAATGGTAGATAGCCAAATGCCTAACCTCATCGGACAGATTCTGCTGATTTTCTATAAAGATAGAGTAAGTTCTATTTCTGAAATTTGTGAAATATTAGCTCAAAATGAAAATGATAAAATCCTGTTGGAGAATAAAGTTAAAAAATTATTAGTCGATATTCTGTTGGGATTTTTCGCAGGAACAAAGTGGAACGGAACATACGAGGCGAACGGCACTATCGTGATGAAAAACAATGGCGAATGTGTAGCTTTTCACATTATAGAATTAGAAAATCTACGAAATTATTTGTTTAAGAATATAAAGTTGGACACTCCCTCTACTACTCGTCATCGATTTGGGCAAGTGTATATAGAAAAAAATGAAGAATTATATTTTAAATTAAATTTGCAATTGAGATTTTAATTCTCTTTTCGCCCTTCCAAAAAGGCAAAAAGAATTATTTTGTGGTGGTGGTAAGGTAAAAGGCAGACGATTTTTCGCTTTGCTTACCCCAAAAACACGCGTGTTTTTAAAAAAAAGACACTACATTTTCTCAGAAAACACGCATGTTTTTTCTAAACGATGCAACACTAAATAAAAAGGTCAAGAAATTTTCTTGACCTTTCATCTATTCTAAAAACCGAAATCCTACGATTTTAAAGTCAAAACTCACCTGTCTGATACTTACCAAATAATCTACTCGCATATACATTTGTGGCGGATTGCTCACTTCTTCCAATTCTCCGTTTTCATTATAGTTAAAACCATCGTTAGGGATTTTAATGGAGGCAATCATCTCACCAAGGTGCATACCTCTCACAAAACCTTTTTCATCATCTAATTCCAAACGACTTAAAAGTTCATTTATCCCTATTTTAGTATTGTATTCGGTATAATTTTTCATTTTAATTTAGTTTTTCTATCAAATACTCAAATTCTGTTTGGCAGTTTTTCTCTTCGTGTAAAATTTGGTAAATACATTTAATAATTGGAGCATTGATATTTTTGTTCTTCACAATTTCATAAATACCCTTTGTGGCGTAATATCCCTCTGCCACCATACTCATAGATTGTATCGCAGATTTTACTGTATAGCCTTTGCCTATTAAGTTTCCAAGCATTCTATTTCGGCTAAAAAGAGAGTATGCCGTAACCAACAAATCTCCGATGTAAGAACTTTCATTTACATTTCTTGGCTCTGGATAAACAGCATCTAAAATTCCCTCCAATTCGCGAACTGCATTAGAAATATACACTGCTTGAAAATTATCGCCATAGCCCAAGCCACTCGCCATACCTGCCCCAATAGCATAAATATTTTTAAGCACCGCACTATATTCATTCCCCAAAATATCACAACTTTGATTAATTCTGATATACCTTGAAGAAAGTGCATCGCTCAACATTTGAGAAACCTCTTTTTCCGCTGCTGCTACCGTGAGGAAAGACAAACGCTCCATTGCGACTTCTTCGGCGTGGCAAGGACCAGCCAACACCGCCTGATTTCTATATCCAATCTTGAAAACATCACGAAGGTAATTCGCTACAATATCATTATGTTCAGGCACAATTCCTTTAATCACCGAAGCAAAAATCTTATTGGAATAATCGCAATTCAATTTCTCCATTGCACTCGCCAAATAGATGGACGGCGTTGCTAAAATAACCACATCACACACTGACACCAGCTCATTAATATCCATCGTAAGCACCAATCTTTCTGGGTTAAATTTCACAGAAGTAAGATAATGCGGATTGCTTCCTTGGCTCAATAACGCCTCTTTCGTGCCATCTTCTCGCAACAGCCAATGTACTTTTTCGCAGTTTTCCATCAACATTTTTACCACTGCCGTAGCAAAACTTCCACTCCCTACAACCCCTATTTTGGGTAAAGTTTTCTTCTCACTCATCGTTTTTATTTTAAATAGCAAAGTTAAATAAAAAAATACTACTGATGTTGATTAACACCAATAGTATTTTATCTATAAAATCTATTCCACCGCTCTAAATACCAACCCTTTTTCCTCGAAGTAATCCATCGTAATTCTGTCGCCATCATTAATTTTTCCGGCAAGAACCTCTTTGGAAAGTTGGTTGAGTACCATTTGTTGCACCACTCGTTTTAGAGGTCTTGCTCCAAATGCTGGGTCGTATCCTTTGCTTAAAATAAAATCTATCGCATCTTGGGTAGCCGTTAAGATGATATTTTTCTTCTCTAGCATTTTATTGATACCTCTAAGCTGGAACTGAACGATTTTTCCTACCTCTGATTTGTTCAATGGCTGGAACAGCACCGTCTCATCAATCCTATTCAAAAACTCTGGACGAAGCGTTTGTTTCAGTAAATCAAAGACTTCGGTTTTGGTTTTTTCTACAATCTCCGAAAGTTCAAAACTGGTGGTTGCTTCATTAATTTCTGAGAAATTATCTTGGATCAGATGGCTTCCCATATTAGAAGTCATAATGATGATGGTGTTTTTAAAATTCACCACGCGTCCTTTATTGTCGGTTAATCGACCATCGTCCAAAACTTGAAGCAAAGTATTGAATACATCAGGGTGTGCTTTCTCTATTTCATCTAAAAGCACTACGGAATAAGGTCTTCTACGCACCGCTTCGGTAAGCTGACCGCCCTCATCATAGCCTACATACCCCGGAGGTGCTCCTACCAATCGCGACACACTATGGCGTTCCTGATATTCACTCATATCGATACGCGTCATATTATTTTCATCATCAAATAGGAATTCCGCCAAGGCTTTTGCCAATTCGGTTTTCCCCACCCCTGTAGTTCCGAGGAAGAGGAAAGAACCAATCGGTTTTTTCTCATCGTTAAGCCCTGCACGATTTCTTCGGATGGCATTGGCTACGGCTTCTATCGCTTCTTCTTGACCTACCACTCGCTTATGAAGTTCCTCCTCCAAGTGCAGTAATTTTTCTCTCTCACTTTGAAGTAATTTCGTTACTGGAATTCCCGTCCATTTAGAAATGACTTCGGATATATTTTCTGCCGTTACTTCCTCTTTTACCAGTTCATTTTCTTCGTTTTGCATCAGGAGTTCCAGTTTTTGTAATGCCTCTTCCTTCTCACGAAGTTTGCCGTATTGTATTTCCGAAGCCTTGGCATAATCACCTACTCTTTGGGCTTTTTCAGCTTCTAATTTTAGGGATTCAATATCTTTTTTTACCTGAGTTAAATCCTCTGATTTTTGTTTTTCCTGAAGCCACTTGGCATTGATTTCATTGCGTTGCTCGGTCACTTTCGCAATATCTTCTTTCAGGTGGTCTATTTTCACTTGATTCCCCTCTCTGGAAATGGCGGCGAGTTCTATTTCCATCTGCATCAATTTTCGGTCTAAAACATCTAACTCCTCAGGTTTAGAATTAATTTCCATTCTCAATTTTGCTGATGCTTCATCAATGAGGTCAATCGCCTTATCGGGTAAAAATCGGTCGGAGATATAGCGTTGAGACATTTCCACCGCTGCGATAATTGCCTCATCTTTAATTCTGATTTTGTGGTGAAACTCATACTTATCTTTAATACCTCGAAGGATAGAAATTGCAGATTCGGTATCGGGCTCCTCCACCATTACTTTTTGGAAACGACGCTCTAAGGCCTTGTCTTTTTCAAAATATTTTTGATATTCATTAAGGGTCGTTGCTCCAATTGCACGAAGTTCTCCTCTTGCCAAAGCGGGTTTTAGGATATTCGCCGCATCCATAGCCCCTTCACCGCCACCTGCCCCTACGAGCGTGTGAATTTCATCGATGAAAAGGATGATTTGCCCATCAGATTTCGTTACTTCATTCACTACCGATTTTAGTCTTTCTTCAAACTCTCCTTTGTATTTTGCCCCTGCGACCAAAGCTCCCATATCGAGAGAATAAAGCGTTTTATCCATCAGATTTTCAGGAACATCTCCCGAAATAATTCTATGAGCAATACCCTCAGCAATAGCAGTTTTCCCCACTCCTGGTTCTCCGATAAGGATAGGGTTATTTTTGGTTCTTCGGGAAAGAATCTGCAACACACGACGGATTTCCTCATCACGACCGATGACAGGGTCTAGTTTCCCTTCTGCAGCCAGTTCATTAAAGTTTTTGGCATATTTACTCAAACTTTGGTAGGTTTCTTCCGAACTTGCAGAAGTTGCTTTTGCTCCTTTACGAAGCTCCTTGATTCCGGCTTCCAAAAAGGCTTTCGTTACGCCCATATCTTTAAGCATCGTTGCCACAGGGGAAGAAATTTCCACCAACGCCAACCAAAGATGTTCTATGGTAACATATTCATCGCCCATTTTTTTAGCGATATTCGGAGCGTCTAAAAGGATTTTACTTAACGATTGCGATGGATAAAGATTTCCTCCCTCTACTTTTGGTAATTTTTCTATACTTTCTCTATTTCGCTCTCTCACCAAAGCAACATCTACTTCCGATTTCTTCAATAAAAACGAAGAAATGGTTTCATCGGTTTGGAAAATCCCCTCCAATAAATGTTGCGGTTCCAAACTCTGATTATCAAATTCCAAAGCAATTTGCTGTGCTTTCTGAATGGCTTCTTGTGATTTAACTGTGTATTGGTTTAAGTTCATAATCGTTATTTTTTTAATAAGGTAATTGGGTAATGAGATAATTAATTTTCACATTATCTAATTCTCAAATTCCCCCATTCTCTTTTTCACCAAAATCATACAACAGCAAGAAACTACTTATTTTTAAGACAAATTTTCCGATTTCATAAAATCAAATTGATTAAAATAAGACAAAATTTCCTAAAAACTAAAAATCACCCATTAAAATACTCCCAAACCAATTTTGCTTTGGACTTTCCTAAAATTTCCTCCAAAACTTCTAATGGCGATTCTTTTATTCGTTTCACGGACTTGAGTTTGGAGAGTAAAAGTTCTATGGATTTTTCGCCAATCCCCTGAATTTCTTCTAATTCGGATTTTATGGTTGAGTTTTTTCTTCTCGTTCTGTGGTGTTTCACGCCAAAACGGTGAGCCTCATCTCTCACGCGTTGCAAAATTTTGAGCGTTTCGGATTTTTTATCTAAATATAAAGGAATTGGATCTTCGGGGAAAAAAATTTCCTCCAATCTCTTAGCGATGCCGATAATGGAGATTTTGCCGTAAAGTCCTAATAGTTTTAAACTTTTCACGGCGGAACTCAACTGTCCCTTGCCCCCATCAATTAAAATCAATTGTGGCAAAGGCATATTTTCCTCTAAAAACCTTTTGTATCGGCGATAAATTACCTCCTCCATTGAGGCGAAATCATTTGGACCTTCCACAGATTTAATGTGAAAAATGCGATAATCTGCCTTGCTAGGTTTTCCATCTTTAAAAACCACACATGCCGAAACGGGATTCGTCCCCTGAATATTAGAATTATCAAACCCCTCTATATATCGTGGTTCTTCGGGAAGTCGAAGAAGTTTTTTCATCTCCGCCATCAGCCTATTGGTATGCTTTTCGGGGTCTAAAATCTGAACTTGTTTTAGGCGTTCTATTCGGTATTCATTAGCGTTTTTCTCGGAAAGTTCTACAATACGCCTTTTGTCGCCCACTTTGGGGACGATAAGTTTTACCTCTGGTATTTCTATTTGAAGGTGAAAAGGCAGAAAAACTTCCTTGGAAAAAGAATTGAACCTCTGGCGAATTTCTATCAAAATTTCTTCTAAAATTTCCTCGTCCGTTTCCTCCAGCATTTTTTTAATCTCCGTAGTGTAAGACTGCACAATAGAACCGTTCTTTATTTTGAAATAATTAACATACGCCGCCACTTCATCGCTCACGATTCCGAAAACATCTACATCATCTATATTCGGATTAATAATCGTGGTATGCGTTTGATAACTCTCCAAAATCTGCAATTTTTCCTTGCTCATCTGTGCTTTTTCAAACTCTAATTTTCCTGCATAACTATACATTTCCTCCTCTAAATATCGCCTCGCAGGTTTAAAATCTCCTTTGAAAATCCCACGAATAACCTCTATTTTTTTAGTATAATCCGCCTCATCTTCCAAGCCCTCACAAGCCCCTTCACAATTTTTAATGTGATATTCTAAACAAACTTTATATTTGCCTTCGTGGATTTTATTTTTAGATAAATTTAAATTACAAGTTCTTAATTTATAGATGTTTTTTACAACTTCTATCAAAGCCTTTGCTTGTTTTACTTTGGCATAAGGCCCATAATATTCCGAACCATCTTTAATGCGATTTCGGGTAATGAAAACTCGTGGGAAAGCCTCTTTTTTAATGCAAATCCAAGGATAAGATTTATCGTCTTTCAGAAGAATATTGTATATAGGCTGATGCTCTTTTATCAAATTATTTTCCAATAAAAGTGCGTCATACTCACTATTTACAATGGTAGTTTCCAAGCGAACGATTTTAGAAACCATCAACTTTGTGCGATAGCCCGTATGATTTTTATTAAAATAAGACAGAACTCTTTTTTTTAGATTTTTTGCCTTGCCTACATACAGTAAATCGTTATTTTTATCGTAATAACGATACACACCAGGCTCCGATGGCAAGGTTTTGAGTTGAAGTTCTAATTCCGCATTCACTTTGCAAAAGTAAGAATTAAAACGAAATATTTAGAGTAAAGAACACTCCTCCTTTCCGAATAAAATTATTCAGAGAATAAACTTTTAAGGTTGGAGAAAAAAGACCTTTTCTGAAAGAATTTTCTTTCAGTTAGTTTCATATCAAAAAAGGGGAAATAGGCTTAATCTGCCTTTGTCATCGTCAGTTTTCCGTGTTCAATTCCCTTTACAGAAATCAAACTATCCGCCAACTGAGTAAGCGTTGTAGCTTTCCCTTTTACTGCGATAATCTCCATACACAAATCGTGTTCTAAATGAAAATGCAAAGAAGATAAAATTGCATCGTGATAGTTGTGCTGAATATTAGTTAATTTATTTACCAATTCTCTTCTGTGGTGGTCAAAAACCAAAGTAATAGACCCTGCCACAATCTTATCGCCCTCCCATTTTTCCCTTACAATGGTATTATTAATAAGGTGTCTTATCGCTTGGGAACGATTTTTAAACAAGTTTTCTTCAGTAAATTTGTCAAGAGCCACTAAAAGTTCTTCTTCCAAAGAGACTCCAAAACGAACAATAGCCATTTTCTTTTTTTTAAATTTTCAAAACAAATGTAAGTATTTTTTACAAATAAAGTAGCACCTTTAACAAAAAAAAATGCATAAAAAATGAAATTATTATTTTTGTGCAAGTATAAAAAGCATTTATGACAAAAAAAAAACGCGCTGATTTCATCAGACAAGAATTAGATAAATTGTATCCTTCTGTGCCGATATTCCTGCACCACACCGATGCTTATACGCTTTTGGTTGCCGTAGCACTTTCTGCACAAACCACCGATAAAAAGGTAAATGAGGTAACGCCCGAACTTTTCGCCAAAGCAGGAACACCACAAGCTATGGCAAAATTAGAAGTGGAAGAAATCCGAGAACTCATCAAAGAAATTGGACTCTCCAACACCAAAGCAAAAAACCTAAAAGCAATGGCAGAAATGCTATTAAAGGATTTTAATGGTATAGTTCCTCAAACTTTTGAAGAATTGGAAAAATTACCAGGCGTAGGACACAAAACAGCCAGTGTAGTGATGAGCCAAGCCTTTGGTTTTCCTGCTTTTCCAGTAGATACACACATTCATAGACTGATGAAACTTTGGAAACTCACCGAAGGAAAAAATGTAGTACAAACCGAAGCCGACGCCAAAAAACTCTTCCCTAAAAAAGATTGGAACAAACTTCATCTTCAAATCATATCCTACGGAAGGGAATATTCCCCTGCTCGTGGGTGGAGTTTAGAAAAAGATTTCATCACCAGAATAATGTTTGAGAAAAAATAATATGCCAGAAGTATCCATCATCACCCCGAGTTATAATTCAGCTCAATATATTGAAGAAACTATTCAATCCGTTCTCAATCAAACTTTTCAAGATTGGGAATGGCTCATTACTGATGATAACTCCCAGGACCAAACCTCAAAAATCATCAAAAAATACAATGATGATAGAATAAAATTAGTGGTTTTAAACCAAAATGGAGGTGCAGGAAATGCCAGAAACAACGCACTGGAAAGAGCAACAGGAAGGTTTATCACTTTTTTAGATAGCGATGATTATTGGCACTCTGATTTTTTAGAAAAAATGGTCAGTTTTATGAAAATCAATAATATAGAACTAGCATATTCCAGTTACGCTCGATGTAATGAAAATTTAGAACCGATTTTAAAAGATTTCAAAGCTGATAAAGAAGTAAATTTCAACAACATACTTCAAACTTGCCGATTGTCCCTGCTCAGCTCTATGTACGACAGCCAGAGAGTTGGCAAATTCTTTTTCCCCACCGAAAGCAAACGAGAAGACCATGTAATGTGGCTCAATCTCCTCAAAAAAATCTCCAAAGGATTAGCATTAAATGAAACTTTGGCAAAATACCGAATGAGAGAAGGAAGCGTATCGCGAAGCAAAAGAAAAATCATCAAAGACCAATATTTGGTTTATAGGAAATTCATGAATTTCTCCGTTGTGAAATCCTTGTTTTACACAACTTTATGGGCTTTAAACGGATTTAAAAAATATTCTAAATTATTCAATTAATGCTAAAAGCCTTTCATTTTAAACAATTTAGCATTCTCCAAAACTCGGAGGTTTTTCGAGTGGGAACTGACGGCGTATTGCTGGGAGCGATTGCCTCTTGCCAAAACGCCTTAAATACTTTAGAGATTGGCACTGGCACGGGACTTATCTCTCTAATGATAGCCCAAAGAAATCCCGAAAGTAAAATTTTAGCGATTGACATTAATGAAAATGCCGTAAAATTAGCAGAAGAAAATTTTCAGAATTCGCCTTTTGAAAACAGGATTTTTGCAAAAAATATTGATTTTAAAGAATTTAAGAATCACGATTTTTTTGATTTCATAGTTTGCAACCCTCCTTTTTTTGAAGAAAATAATTCTCAAAAAGATATTCTGGCAAGACAACAAATCAGCCTTAATTTTGAGCAACTTATTTTGAATTCGGCTAAGATTTTAACTAAAACTGGAGTTTTTTCAGTGATTATTCCTAAATACGAAGAAGAAAAATTCACTCAACTTTGTGAGAAAGTTCATCTTATTTTATTCAGAAAAATAGAAATAAAAGGGAATGCTAATTCTGATGTAAAGCGTTGTATTTTAGAATTTTCTTTTGAGAGAAGAGTATTTCATCAAGAATTGTTGGTTTTAGAAACTTCGCCGAGAGTATATTCCCCTGAATATCTGGAATTAACGAAGGATTTTCATCTATTCCGAAAATGAAATATTGTTTTTCACTAACATTTCGTTGGTCTCTTCAATAAACTCTAAAATTGCTTCCGTTCCAGATTTTTTTTCAGCAGAAGTAATATAAGTTTGAGGCAACTCCTCCCAATATTCCAAAAGAATTTTTTGATAATCGGCTACATTTTTTCCTATAGCTTTTTCGCCTTTTAATTTATCTGATTTTGTGAATATTACCGAAAACGGCACTGCATTTTCACCGCACCATTCCATAAATTCTAAATCTATTTTTTGAGGAGCGTGGCGAATATCCACCAAAACGAAAAGATTTACTAAATTTTTACGATTCAGAATATAATTGGTGATTAATTTTTCAAAATCCTTTCTTTGTAATTTTGAGACTTTTGCATATCCATAACCTGGCAAATCCGTGAGATACCAATTTTCATTTACCAAAAAATGATTAATCAACTGTGTTTTTCCTGGGGTTTGGGAGGTTTTCGCTAAATCCTTTTGATTCATCATTGCATTAATCAACGAAGATTTCCCCACATTAGAACGCCCAATAAAGGCATATTCGGGGATATTCGGTTCTGGGCAATCTTGCCACTTTCCACTACTTTTTATGAATTTAGCTGTTTTAATTTGCATTTTCACCTACACTTTATCTTTCAACCAGTTATATAAAATTTCGTTAAATTCTTTTGGTTTTTCCATCATCGCTGCGTGTCCGCATTCATTAATCCAAAACAGTTCAGAATTTGGAATCAAGCGATTCATTTCTATCGCTACATCTGGTGGAGTCACATTATCTTGTTTTCCCCAAATAATGCAAGTCGGACAAAGAATATTGGGAAGTTCCTTTTGCATATTGTGTTTGATAGCACTTCGGGCAAGCATCACAGTTTTTATCCCCTTCATTCGGTCATTTACGATGGCAAAAACCTCATCTACCAGCTCATCGGTAGCAACATTTGGGTCAAAGAAAACTTCTTGCGTTTTTTTCTTGATATATTCTTTATCGTTTTTTCTTGGGAAACTACTTCCGAAAGACCTTTCATAAAGCCCTGAGCTTCCTGTAAGCACCAAAGAATGAACAATTTTAGGATTTAGCAAAGTGAGAATTAATCCGATATGCCCTCCCATGGAGTTTCCAACCAAAGTGACAGGCTTCCCAACCTGTTCTTGTATAAATTTTTCAACAAATTTAGCAATTCCTTTCAGATTGGTATTGAGTATTGGTAAATCATAAATTGGCAATTGCGGAACATAAACCTTGAAGCCTTTGTTGGCAAAGAAAACCGCCATGTCTTCAAAATTACTTAGCCCTCCCATAAGTCCGTGAAGAAGCACCATGGGATGCCCTTCGCCTTTTTCTATAAAGGTAAATTCCTTTTCTTTTTTGGATTTAAAAATCATATTTGCTTAATTCCTATCATCGCAAAAATACAAAATAAAATAATACAAAAATATATTTGATGCAATAATTTTCATTTGTAATTTTGGTGTAATGTTTTATTATAAGATTATTTAACTTAAAAAGTTATTCACATTTTTAAATCTTTCAGATTTTATCTCTAATTTTGTAAGTTAAATTTTTTCACTCAAAAATAGTGAAAAACAAATATAAAAACGAGCAAAATGTATCACAAACCTGTTTTATTAAAAGAAAGCGTTGATGCTTTAGTGAGCAACCCCGATGGTATTTATGTAGATGTGACCTTCGGTGGGGGTGGGCATTCCCGAGAAATTTTAAGTCGCTTGTCAGAAAAAGGGAAACTGTTTTCCTTTGACCAAGATTTAGATGCTTTGGAAAATAGAATAGAAGACAGCCGATTTACGCTCATTAATCAGAATTTCAGGTTTTTAGAAAACTCTTTATTGATGTATGGCATTAGCGAAGTTGATGGTATTTTAGGAGATTTGGGAGTTTCTTCACATCAATTTGATGAAGCCAATAGGGGGTTTTCTATCAGAAGTAACGCTCCTTTGGATATGCGAATGAATGTAATGCAGGGGCTTGACGCTCAAAAAGTTATCAACGAATACAGCGAAGAAGATTTGGCAGATGTTTTCTACTATTATGGCGAATTGAGAGAAGCAAGAAAACTAGCAAGGGAAATCGCTCATTACCGAAAAAATAAAAAAATAGAGACCACAGAAGAGCTTAAAAATGTCTTTTCTTACATTCCTGCACACAAAAGCAATAAATTTTTCGCTCAGATTTTTCAAGCGATAAGAATAGAGGTGAATCAAGAGTTAGAAGCCTTAAAAGAAATGCTAGAACAATCTCGTAGGATTTTGAAAAAAGATGGTAATTTGGTGGTTATTTCTTATCATTCGCTGGAAGACCGATTGGTGAAGAAGTTCCTAAAAAACGGAATGTTTGAAGGAGAGCCAGAAAGAGATGTTTTTGGAAATTTTGATAAACCATTTATTTTGCCACAAAGCAAAGCCATCATTCCAACGGATGAAGAAATCAACGAAAATTCTCGAGCAAGAAGTGCTAAAATGAGAGTAGGTATTAAATCCTAAAAAATATTACAATGGCAAAAAAAAGAAAACATAAAAAAAATGAATTTGGCTTCTCTGATATTTTAAAAGGAAACTTTCTCAATCGGGAAGAAATAAAAAACCTTTACGGATTCTTTACGCTAATATTTTTCTTATTGATGATTTTAATTTACAGCAATTATTGCGTAACAAAAAAAACAAAAGAACTCAACGCTTTAAAAACCAAAGTAGAAGAAATAAAATCGCGAAACGCCTATATACAAAGTAGATTAATCAAAATAAAACTAGAATCCGAACTGAGTAGAGAGGTAGAAAAAGACTCCCTAAAAGCATTGGACACCCACCCCTTGAAAATTCTAATTAAATAAAAACAAATGACACAGCATAATGATTTTGATACTAAAAGAAGGAAAACAATAAGATACGGAACCGTTTTGTTGATAATGGTAATATTCTTTTTTATTTTTTCTGTTCTAAGAATTATTTATATTCAAAACAACTCTAAAGCTACTGATTTAGAAGACAAAATAATTAAAGTAAATTATAGAAATGAAGTTGTAAAAGCTGCTCGTGGGAACCTCTATGCAACAGATGGCTCTATCCTTGCTACCACCGTGATGCAATATGACATTTACCTTGATTTTAAAGCAATGGCAAGAGATGTCTCATTATACAACAAAAATATCGAAATATTATCCGACTCTTTGGGGAGAATGTTTAACAAGCCCAAGAAGCATTTTCTTGAAATATTCAACAAACAAAAAAAAGCTGAAAACCAATACTACTCGCTTGTTAGAGGTTTAGATTTTGACCAATATGACAGAATCAAACAGTTCCCCATTTTTAATAAAGGTAAAAACAAAGGAGGCTTCATCGTAGAAAAACGCTACAAAAGAGAGTTGGCAACTACACAAATCGGAGCTGGAACCATTGGTATGGATGACGAAAGAGGTAAATCTGGATTAGAGGCTGCTTTTTCAAAATATTTAAAGGGTGAAAACGGAGAACGCCGTGTGCAAAGAATCAGCTCAACCCAATGGAAACCCATAGATTATTGGAAAATAAAAGAACCTACCGATGGAGAAGATGTTTATACTACATTAGATTTAAGAATACAAGATATAGCACACACTGCTTTGGAAAAACAATTGATAGAATTCAACGCTCATCACGGCTGTGTGATAGTAATGGAAGTAGCTACAGGGAAAGTCCGTGCAATGGTCAATCTTCGCAAAAACGACAAAGGGAAATATGTAGATGCCTACAATTACGCTCTAAAAGACGCCTCCGAGCCTGGCTCTACCTTCAAAGTTGTTTCTCTTTTAGCTGCAATGGACGATGGTTTTATTGATGAAAACACCAAAGTAAATATCGGGGGAAGCTCTTGGGCTTACGCTGGGCAAAGAATCTCCGATGGCTATGGCGGTGGCACTTATGAAATCAGTGATGTTTTAGCAAAATCAAGTAATATCGGTACTGCAAAACTTATTACAAAATATTACGAATCCAATCCTAAAATTTTCTTTGACCATCTCGAACGCTGGAAAATGAACAAAAAAATGGATATAGAACTCCCAGGAATCGCTACCCCCCGTTTCGTCACCCCAAAAGACAAAAGATGGAACAAAGCAACTCTGGCTTCTATATCTTTCGGATATGCTGTAAATATAAGTTTGCTTCAACTGGCTACTTTCTACAACGGAATTGCTAATAATGGCAAAATGGTGAAGCCCCTTTTCATTGATAAAAGAATCAAAGCAGGACAAATCATCTATGAAGCACAACCCGAAGTAATAGTAAATAAAATGGCTTCCGACAAAGCAATAAAGATGATGACTGATGCCCTCACCAAAGCAGTAGAAAAAGGAACTGCCAGAAGTATTTTCACACCAAATCTTAAAATGGCAGGAAAAACAGGAACTGCTCGTTTTGAGTATTGGAATCCCGGACCAATGAAATATCAAGCCTCTTTTGCTGGTTTTTATCCATCGGACAAACCTTTATACACTTGTCTGGTAATGGTCAATCAACCAGATAACTCAAGAGGATACTACGGAGGAACTTTTTCCGCTCGTGTTTAAAAAGAATTTGCGTCAAAAACATTCCTAAAAACAACTTAAAATCAAAAAAAACAAACCAATCAAGCCAGAAAAGTTGATTTAAGTAAAATAGCGACTCCAACACCTAAAATCACTATCCGAAACGGACAAATGCCGAATTTAGCTGGATTGATAGGAAAAAGCGTAGTGCCACAATTGGAAAATTTAGGGTATCGCGTAGAATACAAAGGCGTAGGAAAAATCGTGGAACAATTTCCAACGGCTGGAACACTTATCAAAAAAGACCAAAAAATTTACTTAAAATTGCAAAATTAATGGACAAGCAAATAAAATTACGCAATATAGAAAAACCCACTTGGTGGCAATTAAGTTTAAAATTACTTTTTGTGGCGTATATTTCATATAAAGCGTTTTTCGCTGAACATTTAGAAAAAGATATCTTTAATGAACAACCTTACAAAACAGTAATTACTCTTTTCTTTATCGTCTATTTGGGGACATTCATAACCGATTTTTTCAAATTATTGAAGCAAGATAAAGTTTCTAAAATTGCTCTTACACTTAATGAAAAAGGAATTACAGAACTCCTACAATTCAAAGAATTAGGAATTATTCCTTGGGAAGATATAGAATTTGTAGGGTTGAAAAATAAATTTTGGTCGCAACATCTTATTATTAAAGTAAAAAATCCGTTAGAATACATCAACAAAGTTTCAGCGAATTTTAAATTGAAAAAACTTTTGAGAGAAAACAACGCCAAGCATCAAACTCCGATAGTTATCAATATTAACGAGTTGGATATGCCTTCTGATAAACTCAGAGATTTGGTAAAAAACAAATGGAATAAACATAAATTACAATAATTTCAAAATGAATTTAAGTCAAATTTTAAATAAAATCACCATAATAAAGAGCATTGGCTCAACGGAAAAGAAAATTTCCGAGATTGTTTTTGACAGCCGAAAAGCAACTGAAAATTCGCTTTACATTGCCATAAAAGGAACGGTTGCCGATGGACATTCTTTTATCAATTCAGCGATTGAGAAAGGGGCAAAAACAATTGTTTGCGAAGATTTACCAGAAGAAAAAACAGAAAACATCACTTACATTCAAGTGGAAAATTCCGCGACAATTTTGGGTCAATTGGCGAGTAATTTCTACGGAAATCCATCAGAAAAATTAAACCTAATCGGCATTACTGGCACTAATGGAAAAACCTCGGTGGCGACTCTTTTATTTGATGTTTTCCAAAATTTGGGATATTCATCAGCATTGATTTCTACGGTGGAATATCGTATCGGCAATGAAATTTTCCCTTCTACGCACACCACGCCCGATGTTTTAACACTGAATAAAATCCTTGCCCAAGCAGTAGAAAAAGGTTGCGAATATGCTTTTATGGAGGTGAGTTCACACGGCATTCACCAGGGAAGAATCAACGGGTTGAATTTCAAAGTGGCTGGATTTACGAACATTACGCACGACCATTTGGATTATCATAAAACCTTTTTGGAATACCTCAACACCAAGAAAAAATTCTTTGATGAATTGCCAGAAACCGCTGTTGCCATCACCAATATTGATGATAAAAATGGTTTGGTAATGCTCCAAAATACCAAGGCACAAAAGCGTTCTTATGCCCAAAAAACTTTGGCGGATTATCACGGAAAACTCTTGGAAGTAGATTTCAACGGAATGCTTTTGAACTTCAACGGAAAGGAATTTTGGACGACTTTAACGGGAAAATTCAATGTTTATAATTTGCTTCTGGTATTCGCCATTGCCAAAGAATTAGGTTTTGAGGATAATGAAATTCTTCAAGCGATTTCCCAATTAAAAAGAGTGAATGGAAGATTTGAAACGATGAAATCTGAGGGAGGAATTGTCTTTGTGGTGGATTATGCCCACACGCCTGATGCTCTGGAAAATATTTTGGACAGCATTAATGAAATTCGCACCAAAAACGAAAGATTGATTTGCGTTTTCGGTTGTGGAGGCGACCGCGACAAGGAAAAACGCCCAGAAATGGGAAAAGTTGCCACGAGAAAAGCTACGCTCAGCATCATCACTTCCGATAACCCACGAACAGAAGACCCAGCACAAATTATTAAGGATATAGAAGCTGGTGTTGAACCACAGAATTTCAGTAAATACACGGTGATTGCCGATAGAAAAGAAGCCATTAAAATGGCGATAAAATTTGCTGAATCCCGCGATATTGTTTTAGTCGCAGGAAAAGGGCACGAAACTTACCAAGACATCAACGGCGTAAAACACCATTTTGATGACAAGGAAGTAATTACCAAACTTTGGAAAATAATGGGCAAATAATTTATAATATTATGAATGTAAATAAAATTTTTTGGGGAAAAGGAAAGGAAAATAAAGAAGAAATTCCTCGCATTATATGGATGTATTGGGAAGGTCAAAAATCTTTACTCGTAGAAAGATGTATAGCTAAAGTCTATGATGTTTTACCAGAATATCAAATTAATATTTTAGATAATAAATCCATAAAAAAGTTTCTTCCCAATATTATAGAAAAAAACCAACATCTACCCATAGCAAACTACTCCGATGTTATCAGATTGGATTTGCTGAGAACTTATGGAGGTATCTGGATGGATGCTAGCATATTACTTACTGAAAACCTTGACTGGGTGTACAAACTCAAAAACCAGTATCATACAGATGTTATAGGTTTTTACGCAGAATTTATCACTACAAACAATGAAAGACCAATATTAGAAACTTATTTTTTAGCCGCACCCAAAGGGAATGAATTTATTACCGACTGGTATAACGAATTCGTATCCTGCTATAAATCAATACATTTACCCCCCCCCTATAATTATTACAAAGATATAAAAAATGATATTGATAAAATACAAGGAATGAAAGGAGAAATGGTTGATTATCTATTAGCTTATCTTTCTGCTATGAAAATAATGATTGAAAATGATAATTATAGAATTCTAATGTTGAACGCCTCTGAATCTGCTCATTATTATACATTCAACCTTTGGGTGAAATACTACGAATTATGGAATATTTTCCTATTTAATAAATCAAAAGATGCTTTTTATCCCAAACCTATAATCAAATTTAGAGCATCTCATAGAGATTTATTAGATCATATGCTGTATAGAGGAAAAGAAACAAAACAATCTTTATTATACAGACTATCCCCAGACAAGAATTATTATAAAAATAAGTTTTTAGGAAAAATGAATAATATTAAATTTGTAATCAAAAAATTTTTAACCAAATTGAAGAAGTAAAAATTATTCTTGATAAAAAAATCAATAAAAAATGCTATACTACTTATACGAATATTTAACGAGTCAAGGAATACATATACCAGGTTTAGGTTTATTAAAATACATTTCGTTCCGTGCAGGAATGGCAGTATTGCTTTCCTTATGGATAGCCCTTGTTTTTGGAAAAAAAATCATCAATTTCCTTCGCACTAAACAAATGGGCGAACTGGTTCGCGACCTTGGGCTTGATGGACAAAAACAAAAAGAAGGTACCCCAACAATGGGCGGACTCATCATCATCATCGCTACGCTTATCCCCGTGCTTTTATTTACCCAAATTAGCAATATTTATATTATTTTACTGATGGTTTCCGTTATTTGGATGGGGGCAATTGGCTTTATTGATGATTATTTAAAGAAAATCAAAAAAAATAAAGATGGATTGAGCGGAAAATTTAAGATTGTTGGACAAGTTGGCTTAGGGCTAATCGTTGGTACCACGATGTATTTCCACGAAAACATTACCATTAAAAGAGAGTACCCAGACGCAATCGCT
Source organism: Flavobacteriaceae bacterium (assembly GCA_030529185.1). Classification (GTDB taxonomy): domain Bacteria; phylum Bacteroidota; class Bacteroidia; order Flavobacteriales; family Weeksellaceae; genus JABCPE02. The sequence goes on along the minus strand of JAUMXI010000001.1, from coordinate 131,623 downwards.
GTGCAAAATATTACCGAAAAATTCTCCTCCGAAGAAAAAGCTCAAATCTCCACGGTGCCTTTCATTAAAAACAATGAATTTGATTACAGCAAAATCCTCTTCTGGATGGATGAAAAAGATGCCAAAGAGTGGGCGTGGGTGGTCTTTATTCCAGCAGTTATTTTCATCGTGACGGCAGTTTCCAATGGGGCAAACATCACAGACGGAATTGATGGTTTGGCAGCGGGAACAAGTAGCATTATTCTCCTTACTTTGGCATTTTTCGCTTATGTTTCAGGGAATATTATTTTCGCTGATTATCTGAATATTATGTTCCTTCCTAATACAGGGGAAGTGACTATTTTTGCTATCGCAATGGTAGGGGCAGTTATCGGATTTTTTTGGTATAATACCTACCCAGCCCAAGTATTTATGGGCGATACAGGAAGCTTAATGCTGGGCGGAGTGATTGCTGTTTTAGCGATTATTTTGAGAAAAGAATTGCTCATTCCTATACTTTGTGGTATTTTCTTGATTGAAAATCTATCGGTGGTTTTGCAAGTAGTGGTTTTCAAATACCGAAAAAGAAAATACGGCTTGGAATACGCTCAAAACAACCGACTTTTCAAAATGTCGCCTCTTCATCACCATTATCAGAAGAGCGGTTATCACGAAAGTAAAATCGTGAATAGAATGATTATCATCGGCATTCTTTTAGCAATTATTTGTTTGATAACTTTGAAAGTGAGATAAATCAATTTTATTAATAGAGGGAAAACAAAAAATATAAAAATGATACACAAAACGCCTCATACAAAATCCGATGATGGAAACATCAGCATCATTGAAACAATATCTACACCTTATGGGCAAATAGAATGTGTAATAGATAATCCTATGAACATCGTTATATTAGGAGGAGGAGAAAGTGGTTTTGGAGCAGCATATTTGGCAAAATCCAAAGGTTTTCAGGTGTTTGTTTCGGATAAGGGACAAATCAAGGAGGAGTATAAAAAACTCTTCTCCGAAAATAATATAGAATACGAGGAAAACAATCACGATGAGGAGCGTATCCTTTCGGCAGATTGGGTGATTAAAAGCCCTGGCATTCCCAAAAAGTCAGAAATTATACAGAAAATCAAGGAAAAAGGCACTCGTTTGTCTTCGGAAATAGAATTCGCTTCGGAATTTACAACAGCGAAAATCATCGCCATTACGGGGAGCAATGGGAAAACGACCACCACTTCGCTGGTTTATCATATTTTGAAAAATGCAGGATTGAATGTCGGACTCGGAGGGAATATCGGAACGAGTTTTGCCAAGCAAGTAGCAGATGAAAATTACGATTATTATATACTGGAAATCAGCAGTTTTCAACTTGATGATATTCAGCATTTTTGTCCGCACATCTCGCTTTTGCTCAACCTTTCGCCCGACCATCTTGACCAATATAATTACAATTACGAAGAATATGCGTTGGCTAAATTCAGAATTACTGAAAACCAACACAATGAACATTTTTTCATTTATAATCAAGATGATGAGATGACGCAAAAAATTCTTCAACAAATCAATATTAAAGCCCAACCGATTGCCTTTTCGTTAAATCAAAAAATGGAAAGGGGAGCATACGCTACGGAAGATAAAATTTTCGTAAAGTTGCAAGATGAATTTTCAATGAAGATTGATGAACTTCCATTAGAGGGGAATCATAATATTTCTAATTGCTTGGCAACGAGTATTATAGCTAATTTACTCAATATCAACAATGAAGAATTAAAACAATCCTTGATGACTTTTCAAGCAGTAGAACATCGTTTAGAGTCTTTTGCGGAAATTGACGGCGTAAAATACATCAACGATAGCAAAGCAACGAATGTGAATGCCACTTATTTCGCTTTGGAGAGTATGCAAAATCCTACCATTTGGATTGTAGGCGGTGAGGATAAAGGCAATGATTACACTGAAATTGAAGATTTAGTCAAAAAGAAAGTAAAAGCCATTATTTGCCTTGGAGTGGATAACGATAAGATTATCAGATTTTTCCGAGATAAAAAAGAGCAAATTTATAGCACATCAAGTTTGAAAGAATGCGTGAAAATTGCCAAAAGTATTGCCCAAAAAGGAGATAATGTTTTGCTCTCGCCTTGCTGTGCGAGTTTTGATTTGTTCCAAAACTATGAAGACAGAGGAAGAAAATTCAAAGCTGAAGTAATGAAAAAAATTTAATTCTGAAAAAACTAAAATAATGAGTAATAAGAAATTAGAACAACTTAAGAATATAGCACAAATAATTCTCCCAAGAGGCGATTTAATATTATGGATATGTACTTTATTTCTCTCAATAACATCTATTGTTTATATCTTTTCAGCTTCTACTAATTTGGAAGTTATCAATGATGAAAAAACGGTAATAGACCATACCAGAAAGCACTTCTTATTTATTTTGGCAGGTTTATTAGTAATGAGGTTGCTCCTGGTAATAAAATATGAATACTTTGGGAGGTTAAATAAATTCCTTGCATTACCTTTGTTTTTTGCACTTCTGATTTGGGCTGCGGTTTCTGGTCAGGAAATCAGTGGAGCGAGTGCTTCACGATGGGTTAAAATTACAGAAGGAGTTCAGATTCAACCTTCTGTTTTCATCTATCTTTCTCTCATCATTTATATTTGTAGCTATCTTGCTAGTAAAAAATTTCAACCTAAAAATTTCAAAGCTCATTTTTGGCAACTATTTTTACCCATCACTGTAATATCAGGTATCATTTTAAAAGACAATGGTTCTACTGCAGGTATCATTCTCCTTGTGTCCATCGTGGTGATGATATTGGGGCAACTCTCCTTGAAATATATCAGTGTTTTTTTTGGAGGTACCGCACTTTTGGTTCTATTATATTGCTCTGCCGCATTATACACAGACTGGCTACCGGGAAGTAATAGGGTTCATACTTGGAAAAGCAGAATAGAGAGCTTTTTAAAAGATGGAGGAAATAATTACCAAGCTGAAAGAGCAGAAGCCGCCATAGTGCACGGAGGAATTTCGGGTCAAGGTCCTGGAAAGAGTGCCTTGAAACAAGTCCTTCCTCAATCTGCATCAGATTTTATTTTCGCTATTATCATAGAGGAATATGGATTATTCGGTGGTTCTTTTATTTTTCTCTTCTACACTATCATTTTGGTCAGGATAATTATGATAGCTAGGAATACTTCAAGTTTTTTTGGCTCATTATTGGTTCTATCCATTGGAGTAATGCTATTTGTTCAATTGGCAATAAATATTTCCGTTGCTATCGGCATTTTCCCCGTGACGGGACAGCCCTTGCCTCTTATTAGCTATGGAGGAACCTCTATGTTGGTCACTTATGTTCAGCTGGGCATTGTTCTCAATATCAGCTCAAGAATACAAATGAGAAACGAAGAAGGAATAGGTAAAAAACAAAAATTTGAAAAAATTACCGACATTGCTTAAAAAACGAAACTTCGTTTTCACTCAACAAAAACTCCAAATTGAGATTAATTAATATTCAATTATCTCACTAAAGTTTATAAAAAATGCAAAATAAAAATAAAAAAAATCTTCGTGTCTTAATGAGTGGCGGAGGTACGGGTGGGCATATTTTCCCAGCGATAGCCATTGCACAAGAGATACAAAAGCAACACCCAAATGCAGAGTTCCTTTTCATCGGGGCGAAAGGCAAAATGGAAATGGAAAAAGTGCCACAAACGGGATTTAGAATTGAAGGGCTGAACATTGCTGGATTTAACCGAAGTCATCTCTTAGCGAATCTTAAATTGCCTTTCAAAATTATTTCCTCTTTGTTAAAAGCAAGGCAAATCATTAAAAACTTTAACCCTGATTTTGCGGTAGGAACAGGCGGATTTGCGAGTGGTCCCGCTCTGTTTGTCGCTTCGCAAATGGGAATTCCTATTTTCATTCAAGAGCAGAATTCACTGCCTGGGAAAACCAATATTTTTCTTTCCAAAAGAGCAAAAGCCGTTTTTACTGCCTATCCCGATATGGAAAAATTTTTCGGCAATACCAAAACGCTTTTCCTCGGAAATCCCATTCGTAAAAATATCATCACCGATTTAATAGATACAGCGACTGCCAAAGAAAAATTAGGTTTAGATAAAAGTAAATTAACGATACTTTCCATAGGTGGTTCATTAGGTTCAAAAACATTGAATGACGCTTGGGACACTTACGCCGAAAAATTAATAGAAAAAGACTACCAACTGATTTGGCAAACAGGGAAAAACTATAATTGCCAATCGCCAATCGCCAATTACGAATTGCTAAAAAGTGAATTTATTTCCGATATGCCATTGGCGTATTCTGCTACCGATGTGATTGTTTCTCGCGCAGGAGCCATTGCCATTTCAGAATTGGCAGTCGTGGGGAAACCCATTTTATTAGTGCCTTTTCCTTTCGCTGCCGAAGATCATCAAACCAAAAACGCCTTGAATTTGGTTCAAAAAAACGCTTCCAAAATGGTAAAAGATACTGAAATGAAAGAGAAATTTTGGGATACTTTAATGGAAATTTGCGAAAACGAAACCTTACGCCAAGAAATGTCCGAAAACCTAAAACTATTCGCCAAACCTAAAGCCACAGAAGAAATCGTAGAGGAGATATTGAGATTATTATAAAAGTCTTCTGAAATTTAGAAGACTTTTTTATTTACCCTTAACTAATTAGCTTCCAGATAATTTCGCCATTTATTTACGGCGTCTTGCATATCCTTTGGCATTGGGCTTTCAAAATACATTTCCTTTTTCGTGGTAGGGTGAATAAAGCCCAGCGTGTGAGCGTGAAGAGCGTGGCGGGGCAAAATCTCAAAGACATTCTGAATAAACTGCTTATATTTCGGCAGGTTTTGTCCTCGCAGAGGAATATGCCCCTCATAGCGTTCATCATTGAATAAAGTATGCCCAATATGCCGGAAATGAGCCCTAATTTGGTGCGTTCTTCCTGTTTCTAGTTTGCATTCCACCCAAGTCATATACCGAAATCGCTCCAATACTCGGTAATGCGTGATGGCGTGTTTGCCCTGACTACCATCTTCATAAACCGCCATTTGCATTCGGTTTTTCTGATGCCTACCGATATGCCCACGAATAGTGCCTTCATCATCTTGAAGATTTCCCCACACAAATGCCCAATACAATCTTTTGGTTTTTCTCTCAAAAAATTGCTTGGCAAGGAAACTCATCGCATATTCATTTTTAGCGATAACCAATAAGCCTGATGTATCTTTATCAATTCGGTGAACCAGCCCTACTCTATCCAAATCTGTTTTCAGACCATTTTTTTCAAAATGAAAGGCAACGGCATTAACCAAAGTTTTATCCCAATTTCCAAACCCTGGGTGAACTACCATTCCAGCTTCTTTATCAATCACCAAAACATCATCATCTTCATAAACGATATGAAACGGAATATCTTGCGGAACAATCACATTCTCCCTTGGAGGGTGCGTAAGCAATACCGAAATTTGGTCGCCTGGTTTTACGCGATAATTCTGTTTTACAGGAGTTCCATTCACCACTACATTCCCCGCTCGGCAAGTTTGAGAAATCTTATTTCGCGAAGAATTTTGCCTAAAAATCATCAAGAATTTATCAATCCTCAAAGGCTCTTGGCTTTTATCTACCGTAATGTTAAGATGCTCGTAAAGACCGCTGTTTTCGTCCTCTAAACCAACATCTGAATGCTCCAATTCTTGTTCTAAAAATTCTTCGTTTTCGTCCATATCTTGAAAAAGCCTCAACACATTTGGTTAAGGCTATAAAATTTATTCTATGATAATTGTTCCTTTCTCTTCTTCTGTTTCAGCTCTTTTTATATCGCGAGTTTCTTCGGTACCTTCTACTACTGGCTTATATTCTTTTTTACTTGCTTTCAAATCAATTTGCATTCCTTGGTCTCTTAAAACTCCTGCTTGTGGGTCTTGGTAATATACAATATCGGTTTTATCTTTGCCGCCATCTTCATGCTCTATAAGTCCTATTTCAAATAAATTTTGCTTAATTATTTGCTCTGCCTCCTCAATAGTAAGCCCTAATAAATTTGGAACTCCCACATTTCTCAAAGGACCTGAACCAATCACCAAACTGACTTCTGAGAATTTAGGCAAAAAAGTTCCTGGTCGAATTTCGTTCCCATTATGGAAAATCCTTAATACTGCATCTTTCTGAATATTAGGCTCATACGAAACTTCACCAATTTTCAACCCCACCAGTTCTAATCTACTAAAAGCCAAGCCTTTATATTTATCCAAAACATCAGGAAGCTCCACCTTTGCCCAAGTGCGAGGATTAACTTTTATCATAATTGCTCGTCCCTCTTTCACACGAGAACCCGCCACGGGATAAGTTTGCAACACTTGGAAAGGTTTGTATTTTGGTTCAAATTTGAAACTATCTATTTCCACTTCAAGCCCCATATTTTCAAGGGTTTTCACGGCTTCATCTATCTGCATATTGACCACATTAGGCACAGGGACTTCTTTTCCGTGGTGAGTGTGTATTTTGAGCCACTCAAATGTTCCCCAAACAATCCCCGAAAAAATCCCAAGGATAATCAAAAAATTAAGACCAACCTTCCAATTAAAAAACGATTTACGCATACGAATGCAAAATTAAATTATAGGCAAAGATATAAAATTAGTCTGAATAAGCACTTGTTCATAATACTGTAAGTTGAAAAGTGAAAGTTTTTGCTAAAATCATATTTTTTTCTACTTTTGTCTTATGCTAAAAGATTTAAAACCAGTTTTATGGATACTGGGAAGATTTTTGGGTATTTATTTCGGGTTGATTTTTTTATATCAACTCTATTTCAATGCTTATAAAGATGTTGCAGCAGACCCCATCACAAGAATTATTGCCCAACAAAGTAATCTTTGCCTTAATAAAGTGGGCTACAAAACAGAGCTAATAGATGCAACTAATGAGCTTCATTTTTATGTTAATCAATTTTGGGTTTCTATTATGGTAGAGGGTTGTAATGCCATTTCCATTATGATTTTATTTTTGGCATTTATTTTTGCTTTTTATCAAGGGGGGAAAACTTTTTGGTTTGCAGGAGTGGGGCTATTGGTTCTATACATCATTAATGTCGCACGAATAGCTTTACTCAATATTATACTTTTAGAATTCCCTAAATACTCCAAAATGAGCCACGATTATTTATTTCCTGCGGTTATTTACGGAGGTGTAGTTTTGCTTTGGGTAATTTGGATTAAATTTTTTGTAATAAAGAAATGAAAAATCTCAACTGGATTTGGGTTGGCATATTTATTTGCTGTTTAATTGGGGTAAGAGTTTTAGAATCCGATATTTTCTACGACCCTTTTCTTAATTATTTCAAAACCAGCCACTCTCCCTTTCCAGAATTTGAATGGGGAAGAATAATCATCAGCCATATTTTCAGGTTTTTTCTAAATTTTATTTTCTCATTAGAGATAATTCATTTCTTATTTAAAAATGAAAAATGGACCTTTCAGGCTGGGGTTTTAATCCTTTCTTGCCTTGCTATTTTCTTTCCTATTTACCTGTATTGCCTTTATACGGAATTTCAGTTTGGGGAACTTTTTGCATTTTACATTCGCAGAATTGTCATTCAGCCCATTCCCGTTCTATTACTTGTCCCTATATTTTATTACAGGAAGAGTTTGGAAGACTAAGATTTAATTTTTATCCAACTGCTCTCTTACCCCTTCTTCATTAATGAAACCAATGTTTTCCCAAAGCTGTTTCTTATTTTTATACATTCTTAAAACTGGTAAGGCACTTACTTTTAGTTGTTTCAACAATTCAGGATTTTCATCTGCATTAATGTAAATCAACTGTACTTTATTTTCCTTTTCTATTTTCTCTAAATAGGGACGCATCTGCTTACAAGGCGCACACCAATTGGCATAAAAATCCACCAAAACCAGTCTATCAGAGTCCATTTTTGCATAAAATTGCTCCAATGTCATAGCCTTTGAATTGGCTTTTTTCGTTTTACTTTCGGGAAGATTTTCTCCTCTCCAAGCTATCATTCCGCCAGACATTTCCACAATGTTAGAAAATCCTAATTCTTTCATTTTAGCTATTGCCTTAGCACTTCTCCTGCCACTCATACAATAGACAAATACAGGCTGATTTTTATCTACTTTTAAAATTTTTTCTTCAAAATTTTGGTTTCGCCAATCAACATTTAACGCACCATCTAAATGCCCATTTTCAAACTCTTCAGGAGTTCGAACATCCACCACCAAAGCGTTCTGGGTTTCTTTTACTTCATTTTGAAATTCCCTTGCATTGAGTTTTTTATGTTGAGCATCTTGACCATTACAGCTCAACATCAAAGTAAAAAATAATAAAAATAAAATCTGTTTTTTCATAATTAAAATAATAAAATTCTACTTATTCAAAGAATGTTTATAAGTTTGTGAAATGCTTTGGGTATCCCATTTCATTTTGAGCATAAAGGGTTTTCGGCGATGCACACAATCCAACTCACAGAGCGAACAGGAGAAAGGTTTGCAATCGTCCATATGGAAATTAAACTCTATTTGTCGCTCGGTATTTTCCGCCAAAATATGCATTATTTTTTCCATTTCCTCGTGAGATTCCTTCAAACTTTTATACCAAGGAAGCGTGATATGGGCGTCTATATGTAATTGAGAACCAAATTGTTGAACTTTCATATTATGAATATCCACCCATTCTGGTTTTCTATGTTTCTCCAAAACATCCACGATTTGAGTTAAAATCTCTACATCGGCTTTATCCATAATTCCCCCAAAGGCTTCACTGATGATTTTATATCCCACAAAAATAATATAAGCACCAAAACCCAAAGCTACTACACCATCTAACCAATACCAATGAGTAAAATACACCAAAATCAAACTCAACAAGACTCCAAATGTAGTATAAGTATCTGATTGCAAATGCTTTCCAGAAGCAACAAGAACCAATGAATTATCCCTTTCTCCTTTCTTAACTGATAAATAACCGATGTAATAATTAATTAGCCCAACCAATAAAATGATTCCAATCCCCCAATCTAAATCCTGCAGCTGATTATTGTTTAAAAGGTTTTTTACCGCCTCTATGATAATCATAAGCCCTGCGAAAATAATCATCACTCCTTCAATACCAGAAGTGATGAATTCTATTTTTCCGTGCCCATAGGGGTGGTCTTTGTCCTTAGGTTTTGCTGCCAAATATAGCGAATACAAGCCCATAAATGCACTCACCACATTTACAACACTTTCCATTGCGTCGGAATACACCGCATCTGAATTGGTAAGATACCACGCCAAGAGTTTTCCCAAAAACAAGAAAACACCTATTATCGCAATATTTCTCTGAAAAACAAACCTTGATTGTCCTAAAAAATCCATATTGGTTTGGATATAGAAAAAATTATACCAATTTATTTTCTACTAAATATTCAGCGATTTGCACTGCGTTTGTTGCTGCTCCTTTCCTTAAATTATCTGCAACAATCCAGCAATTCAGCGTATTAGGTTGAGATTTATCTCTTCTAATTCTTCCTACGAAAACCTCATCTTTCCCTTCGGAATACAAAGGCATTGGATATTGCTGATTTTCAGTATCATCTTGTAAAATTATGCCTTCCGTATTTGCCAAAATTGATTTCAGTTCTTGTAAATCAAAATCTTGATGAAATTCTATATTCACACTTTCCGAATGTCCCCCTTGAACAGGAACCCTTACCGCTGTTGCCGATATTTTAATGCTCTCATCTCCCATTATTTTTTTAGGCTCGTTCATTAGTTTGATTTCCTCTTTGGTATAATCATCATCAGCAAAAATATCGCATTGAGGCAAAGCATTTTTGAAGATTTGATAAGGATATACCTTACAACATTCTGTTTCTTGAATTTCAGCATTGAGCTGATCAACAGCCGCTTTGCCCGTTCCCGTCACTGATTGATAAGTAGAAACAATCACTCTTTTTATGCCATATTTTTTATGTAAAGGGTTGAGCACCATCACCAACTGAATAGTAGAACAATTAGGATTAGCAATGATTTTATCCTCCGAAGTTAAAACATTGGCATTAATTTCAGGAACGATTAATTTTTTGGTAGTGTCCATTCGCCACGCCGAAGAATTGTCTATCACCGTAGTGCCAACTTCCGCAAATTTAGGGGCAAACTCCAAAGAAGTCCCGCCACCAGCAGAAAACAAAGCAATTTGTGGTTTCATTGCTACGGCATCTTGCATTGATACCAGTGAATATTCATTGCCTTTAAATTTAATTTTCTTCCCCACAGATTTTTCCGATGCCACTGGAATGAATTCCGTAATAGGGAAAGCCCTCTCTTCCAACACTTTGAGCATCACTTGCCCCACCATTCCCGTAGCTCCTACGACTGCAACTTTCATTTTTTTCTTCCTTTAAATTTATACTCCTAAAATTTTGCTCCAAGGGAAAACATACTCAAAAATCAAAACTGAGGACAATGCCACTACGACGATTCCTGTGCTTAATACCTCGTTTTTCTTTAAATAAAAATGCACCCTCATCATTAGCCCACCACAGATTAAAATCGCCAATGCGTATTGAAAATGGCTTGCGTAATCCCTTACTCCCTCTAAATTTGAAAATTCTGGAGAATAAAACGCCATCATAAACGCCAATGCAGATTGGATATACAACAGCATCATTGAAAAAAACGCCATCTTTCTCAACACATTAGAAATTCTCCCTTTCTGACCGAGAAACGAGGACAATAAAAGAAACACAAACGCCCCAAAAATAATAATAGTAGAATAAGAAATTCCTGTATGAGAACTCGCAAACGAATGATAAACCTCTTCCATATTTTTACAAAATTTTATTAAAAAACAAAGATAAAAAAAATCCCAACTTTTTAAAGTTAGGATTTTAAATTTATATCATTTTCTATTTTTAGAAATTGAATGATAATGATGCAGACCAAGTTCTACCATATCCGAAGAAAACATTGTTATTCTTATCAATTCCCTTGTACTTTTCTCCTTTTGCATTTTTATCTCCTTCGTGGATATTCGTTCTTGATTCAGCGATATAAATCGTATCTAAGACATTATAAACATTTCCTCTCAAAGTGAAATAGCTTTTATCTCCTGCATTGATTTTATACGAAAGCCCCAAATCAAACAAGTTATAGCTTGGTAATTGCAAAACTCCTTTATGGTCTTTTTTAGAGAAAGACTCTGGGCTAATGCTAGAATACAATCTATCTACATATCTCCAATCTACATTGAATGATAAATCTTTCACAGGCTTAAGAGATAGTCCTAAACTCGCTGTTAATTGAGCTGCATCTCCTACCTTCACACCATCAAGATACAATATTTTATCTTCAACAGGGTTTTTATTTTCATCAACGATAGGGTTATTACTTTCATCGAAATAAGAAGCCGTCACATTTCCTTTATAGAACCAATCTCCGATAGAAAAAGCTCCTCTTAATGCAATAGCATCTACTGGTTTTACTTCAAAATCAAGCTCTACCCCTTTATGAACTTCTTGGATACCATAAAGCTCTGCAACACCTGTAATTTGCTCATATTTACCATCTTTATTTTTTGGTCTTGAATAGTCATTAAACTTATTGGTAGTTCTTAAATATCTATCCTGCCAAGTGGTTCTATACAAGTTCAAGTTAGCATTTACTATACCTGTACGAAGGCTATACCCCAATTCTACCCCAAAAATCTTTTCGTTTTTAAGATTTGGATTTAAGTAATTTCTATGATTTGGATAAACAGCATTAAAGAAAGGTTGTTTTTCATAATATCCAACATTACCAAAAACATTGTGATTTTCGTTGATATTGTAGTTTAATCCTCCTTTGATATTGTATCCTAATAAGTTTTTGAATCCTGTTTTGGTCTGCATTGCTGAATTAGGATCAGATTTAATTGCAAGAGTTCCAGGTTTTAAGAAGTGGTCTATTCTTTGGAATGCTTGATTAGAAATCGCCCCTTGCACGAAAGCCGAAACCTTCTCAGTAGAGTATTCTAACTGCCCAAAAGCTCCTCCCCAAAGTACTTCTCCATCATTATTATAGCTTATAGCCTCGTGGTTGGTTTTAGCGAAAGGATTCCAAGTGAAGTTAGTAGGGTAAGTTTGGGTTCTATTTACCTCCCCTATATTTTTATTTCTTCCATCTGTATGATGATTTGCCCCTAAAAGGTCTGTTAAAATCTCGTAGTGGAAACCTTTATAATATCTTCCATCTAAACCTAAGCTAAAGTTCCAGTTGTTATCAATCTTATGAGTGAAGTTGGTCAAGAATCCATACCAGTCGTGTTGGTTAATTCCTGCTCTTCTCAGAATTTTAGGATTATTAGGGTCGGCAGCATTATCAGCCACCATTTTATCAATATCTAAAAGTCCATTCGCTAATCTATAATTTGCAAAGCTAACACCTCTGGCTGTTAGAGGATTTCCTCCTCCACCTCCACGCCCCCAAGAAGCGTAAAGCACTGTCGCCAAGTCGCTATTATCACTCATTTTCCAGTTCCAGTTGAACATTCCCACCGGTTTGTGATAGAAATTCACTGCCCAAGCATATTTTTTACCATCTAAATACCCCCAGTCGGAATTATATCTTCTGTTAGGTGTTTTACCATCACCATATTTAATATATTCATCGATAGAAATTTGGTTTCTTCTCTGCTGGTGCCATTGTGGAGCTCCTGTAAAGGTAATTTGGAAATCGTGTTTTTTATTAGGTTGATATCCAAGAGCAAAATAATAGTTATAGCCTTCAAAGTCTGTTGCATCGGCATACATAGCCCCTGCTGTTCTACTCATCAAGAAAGAAGCAGACCAACCATTTTCGCCTTTACCTGTATTATAAGCAAATAATGATTTATGATAACCATTATTAGCGATACCCAATGTTAAAATTCCTTGCTTCTTCTTATCTGCTGCTCTAGTCACGATGTTGATAGTTCCACCAATAGAAGAGATTGCCAATTTAGAAGAACCCAATCCTCTCTGAACCTGCATTACAGAAGCTACATCGGAGATACCCGCCCAGTTAGACCAATACACCTTTGAGTTTTCCATATCATTCACAGGCATACCATTGACCATCACGGCAATATTTTCATTAGCAAATCCTCTAATGTTGATTTTTGAGTCTCCGAAACCACCTCCTGATTTTGTAGCATAAACGGATGGTGTAGTGTTGAGGATTTCAGGGAATTCTTGGTTTCCTAATTTCTCAACAATTGTATTTTCTTTAATTGTAGAAACCGCTACAGGAGTTTTTCTATCCTTTGCGATATCTGCTACTTTTACAAGAACTACCTCTTCAATATTCTTGTCAGATTCCTGTTCTTGTGCAAAATAAAACCCAGCTGTGGTTAAGGTGAAAACCGCAATTGCAGATTTTCTTAATAAGTTTTTCTTCATAAATTATAACTATTTTTTTGATGTCGCAAATTTAATCTATTTTTTGAACTATTTTAAATTATTCTTATTTTTTTATCATTCCTTAGTATTTATTCTGTAGTTTCATTATCACTACGGAATTTCAATCTTGTTTTTTTTCGTTTTATTCTATGGGAGCATACATCGTTATTAGCAAACTCACTATGATAAACCTTCATTAATAAGATGGTCATAGAGACGATAATCGGACCAAAAATTAAGCCTATAAAACCAAAAACATTGATTCCTAAAATGATTCCAAAAACAGAATTTAACGGGTGAATGTCTTCCATTTTTTTCAAAAAAGTAAATCGGAAAATATTATCCACCACTCCAGAAATCAGCCCAAAAGTTAAAACCCCTACTGCTCCTACTATATTATCATTTACCAACATTGTAAGCACAATAGGGAGATAAACAATGGCTCCTCCTACAATTGGAATTATTGATGCGATACTCGTTAGTACGAAAAGAAAAAACGGGCTTGGAACTCCAAATATCAAATAGCCTATAAGTAGTGTTGCTCCCTGCCCAAGAGCTACTATGGGGATTCCTATCACATTAGCTAAAATCATTTTTTGGAATTTCTCTCCTAATTTTCTGATGTTAGATTTTTTTAATGGAATCAAAATATAGGATTTATTCTCGATAAATCTTGCATTAATAAGCATGAAATATACGATAAAATAAGCCGATGCCACCGTCGTAATAAGATTGATGGTATTACTCAGAAAATATGAGGAATATAAAGTAAGATATTCTCCTATCTTTTTTATCTCCAAAGAACTGAACACATCGTATTCTGTTTTTTCTATAATGTATTGATTAACAGATTCCATATATTTTATAATAAGCTCCACATGCCCCTTGGAATTGATAATCTTTTCTACCAAGGTATCTATAATGAAATAAACAGGCACTACGATAATCAAAATCGTCATCAACATTAGAAAAATGGCTGAAATCCACGCTTTCCATCTTCTTTTTTCGGTAAGATATAAATGAAAATTTCTACATATCACATAAAGAGTAATCGCTCCAAATGCCGATGGAATAAACTCTTTAAGATTGGATACTATAAGGATAATAAACAATAGAATGACAACCAAGAGAAATATCTGCCTGATTTTATTGTTGCTAATTTGCTCTCTCATATATTTTAAGTTTTAATATAAAAATCCTTTCCCTCAAAAAGAGAAAGGATTTTTTACTATCATAGCAAAGTGTTTATGAATGTATCAATTATCATACTTTAATTTCTACATCTACACCACTTGGCAATTCTAATTTCATAAGAGCATCTACCGTCTTAGAAGAAGAAGAGTAAATGTCCATCAATCTCTTGTGAGCAGAAAGCTGGAATTGTTCTCTTGCTTTTTTATTAACATGCGGAGATCTCAACACAGTAAAGATTCTCTTGTGAGTTGGCAACGGAATTGGACCATTTACCACAGCACCAGTAGATTTTACTGTTTTTACGATTTTTTCAGCAGACTTATCCACCAAGTTGTAATCGTAAGATTTAAGTTTTATTCTGATTCTTTGTGACATTTTATTTAAATTTTTAGCTTTACGCAATAAGCCATTAGCCTACTGCATTGTTATCCTTTTGCTTTTGCGATTACTTCTTCTGCTACATTCTGTGGAGCTGGTTCGTATCTTTCAAACTCCATAGAAGATGTTGCTCTACCAGAAGATAATGTTCTAAGCGAAGTTACATAACCAAACATTTCTGCTAATGGAACAAATGCTTTAATTACTTTCGCATTGTTTCTGTCATCCATTCCATTTACGGTTCCTCTTCTTCTATTCAAGTCCCCTACGATGTCCCCCATATATTCTTCTGGAGTCACAACCTCCAATTTCATAATAGGCTCCATAATCACTGGCTTAGCCGCTTTACCAGCTTCCTTGAATCCAAGTTTAGCAGCCAATTCAAATGATAATTGGTCAGAGTCCACTGGGTGGAAAGAACCATCTTTCAAAGTCACTTTAATTCCTTCAATTTCAAATCCAGCCAAAGGACCATTTTTCATAGCCTCTTTAAATCCTTTTTCTACTGAAGGGATAAATTCTTTTGGAATGTTACCACCTTTGATTTCGTTGATGAATTCAAGACCTGTCTTACCTTCATCAGATGGACCAATTTCAAATACGATATCAGCGAATTTACCTCTACCCCCAGTTTGTTTTTTATAAACTTCTCTGTGGTTTGCTGTAGCGGTAAGAGATTCTTTGTATTCTACTTGTGGCTGTCCTTGGTTTACTTCTACCTTGAACTCTCTTCTCATTCTATCAACGATGATATCAAGGTGAAGCTCACCCATACCAGAGATGATAGTTTGTCCAGAAGCCTCGTCAGTTTTCACTTGGAAAGTAGGGTCTTCCTCTGCTAATTTCGCCAAAGCATTACCCATTTTATCTTGGTCTGCTTTAGTTTTAGGCTCAACTGCGATACCAATTACTGGGTCTGGGAAAATCATAGATTCAAGAACGATAGGGTTCTTTTCATCACAAAGTGTATCCCCTGTTTTAATATCTTTAAAACCTACCGCTGCACCGATATCACCAGCTTCAATATATTCTACTGGATTTTGCTTGTTCGCGTGCATTTGGTAAATTCTTGAAATTCTCTCTTTAGAATCAGATCTTGTATTAAGAACATAAGAACCAGCATCTAATCTACCAGAATAAGCTCTAAAGAATGCCAATCTACCTACATAAGGGTCAGTTGCAATCTTAAATGCTAATGCTGCAAATGGCTCTTTCACATCTGGTTTTCTTGTAATTTCAGCATCTGTTTTAGGGTCAGTTCCTTTGATATCATCTTTATCAAGTGGAGATGGCAAGTATTTACATACTGCATCAAGCATAAACTGAACTCCTTTATTCTTGAATGAAGAACCACAAGTCATTGGGATAATAGAAAGGTCAATAGTTGCTTTTCTCAATGCCTCGTTGATTTCATCTTCTGTGATAGAATCTGGATCTTCAAAGAATTTTTCTAATAAAGACTCATCGTATTCAGCTACATTTTCTACAAGGTTTTGTCTGTATTCCAATACCTCATCTTTCATATCATCAGGAATTGGAATTACATCAAAAGTCATCCCTTGAGTATCTTCGTGCCATACGATAGCTCTGTTTTTAATCAAGTCAACTACTCCTTTGAAGTCTTCCTCAGCACCGATTGGCAAAACGATAGGCACTGCATTAGAACCGAGCATTTCTTTTACCTGACGGCAAACTGCTAAGAAATCAGCACCTTGTCTGTCCATTTTGTTAACGAATCCCATACGAGCAACTTTATAGTTGTCTGCAAGTCTCCAGTTAGTTTCAGACTGAGGCTCTACTCCATCTACTGCTGAGAATAAGAATACTAACCCATCTAATACTCTCAAAGAACGGTTTACCTCTACGGTAAAATCCACGTGCCCCGGTGTATCGATGATGTTGAAGTGGTATCCTTTAGTTTCAGGAAGCACTTTTCCTTGGTCAGTTGGGAAATTCCAGTTACAAGTTGTAGCTGCAGAAGTAATTGTAATCCCTCTTTCAGCCTCTTGCTCCATCCAGTCCATCTGAGATGTCCCTTGGTGAGTTTCTCCCAATTTGTGAGTTTTACCAGTGTAAAACAAAATTCTTTCTGTCGTGGTAGTCTTACCTGCGTCAATGTGAGCAGCGATACCAATATTTCTTGTGTATTTAAGATCTCTTCCCATTTCAGATTAGAATTTAAAGTGTGAGAATGCTTTGTTTGCTTCTGCCATTTTGTGAGTATCAGTCTTTTTCTTCACAGCAGCACCTTCTTCTTTAGATGCGGCAATGATTTCAGCGGCTAATTTTTGTGCCATAGACTTATCATTTCTCAATGCAGCATATTTAATCAACCATTTCATTGCCATAGAGATTTTTCTATCAGCTCTAATAGGCATAGGAATTTGGAAGTTTGCACCTCCCACTCTTCTTGATCTTACTTCTACATGTGGCATTACATTTGTTAATGCATCTTTCCACACTTCTAATGAAGTTTTTTCTTGATCATCTTTCTTAGTTTCTACGATGTCTAATGCATCATAGAAAATTCTGAAAGCGATAGATTTTTTGCCATCTACCATCAAGTTATTTACAAATCTCGTTACCAATTGATCATTAAATTTAGGATCTGGTAACAACGGTCTTTTTTTCGCTTTTGTCTTTCTCATTGTCTTGTTCCTTAAAATTTAATGATTACTTTTTACCTGCTGGTGCTGCACCTGGTTTAGGTCTCTTCGCCCCATACTTAGATCTTCTTTGAGTTCTTCCATTTACACCCGCGGTGTCTAAAGCTCCTCTAACAATGTGATAACGAACTCCCGGTAGGTCTTTCACCCTTCCGCCTCTTACCAATACTATCGAGTGCTCTTGGAGGTTATGTCCTTCGCCCGGGATATAAGCGTTCACTTCTTTACCGTTAGAAAGTCTTACCCTTGCCACTTTTCTAAGTGCAGAGTTTGGTTTCTTAGGTGTAGTAGTATATACTCTTGTACATACTCCTCTTCTTTGTGGACAAGAATCCAAAGCAGCCGATTTGCTCTTCTTGGCAAGTGTGGCTCTTCCTTTTCTTACTAATTGTTGAATAGTAGGCATTTTATTGCTTTATATTTAATTTTAGTTTGCAAAAATATAACTTTTTTTTGAAAGTGCAAATTTTTACTTTTTTTATTTTTCCTTTGTTAAAAACCTCGCCTTTTTGAACAAAAGCATTTTTCAGTCAATACACATGGTTTTAGGTAAAATAAAAATCTAAGATAACTTGTTTTTTTACATCCCCAAACTCGCTCTTACTCTATTCAAAGTTTCACGAGCGATTTTTCTAGTTTTTTCAGCTCCTTCTTGAAGTTTTTTCTCTAATTCTGGGAGGTTGTTCGTATAATAATCAAAAGCTTCACGCTCTTTGGCATAAGTTTCTAAAATCAGTTCTAAAAGCTCCTTTTTGGCGTGACCATAGCCGTAATTTCCTGCCAAATATTTTGCTTTTAATTCCGCCGTTTTTTCCTCCGAAGCAATGAGTTGATACAAAGCAAAAACCTTACAAGTTTCTGGATTTTTCGGCTCTTCCAATGGCGTGGAATCGGTTTCAATAGACATTACTTGTTTTTTCAATTCCTTTTCTGGCAAGAAAATATTGATGATATTTCCACGAGATTTAGACATTTTATTCCCATCAATTCCAGGTACATACTTTGTGTTTTCTTGCAATTCCGCTTGTGGCAAAACAAAAATTTCTTTTCCCATTTGGTGATTAAATCTCGCTCCTACATCTCTTGCCATTTCCAAGTGTTGCAACTGGTCTTTCCCCACAGGAACAATCTCAGCATCATAAAGTAAAATATCCGCCGCCATCAGCATTGGATAGGTAAATAAACCTACATTCACATCATTCAACCTATCTGCCTTATCTTTGAACGAATGAGCTAAAGTCAGCCTTTGATAAGGGAAAAAACACGAAAGATACCAAGAAAGTTCGCATACTTCTGGAATATCGCTTTGTCTATAAAAATAAGTTTTCTCCGTATCCAACCCAAACGCCAACCAAGCCGCCGCAATTTCGTAAGTATGTTGCTTTAATTCCTCCGCATTTTTAATCTGCGTGAGCGTGTGCATATTGGCGATGAACAAAAACGACTCATTTTCTTGTTTTTTAGACAATTCTATCGCTGGAATAATCGCCCCTAAAATATTCCCCAAATGTGGCGTTCCCGTAGCCTGTATTCCTGTAAGAACTCTTGACATATCTTTAATTTTAATCTAAATTTAATATACTAATTTTAAATGATTTCCCCATACTTTTTCTACATTTTTCAACATCTGATTTTGTAGCATTTCAAGGGGAATGTTTTTAATTTTCGCTAAACAAAAATAAATATTTTCTATCTTTTCTTGTGAAGTATCCGTTTCTAAAAAAATCTTCTCCAAAGGAATTTCCTTCGCTATATTTTGCAGATTTTCATTGTAAAGCAAAGATTTCCCAAAAGACAAATAAAAACCTTTACCTAACAAATCTTTGGCGATATTTTCTTTTTTATTAAATCCGTGAATAATCATCGGAGTTTTGGCTATTTTCTGAAATTTCAATAACTGAGAAAAACGCCGAACACAATGCACAATCACAGGCTTTTGTATCTCGTTTGCCCACAAAATTTGCATTTCAAAAACTTTCTCTTGCAAATCTTCATCAGCTTCTACCAAAGCGTCTAAACCACATTCACCAACCGCTACACAATAAGGATTTAAAGAAATTTCTTTGATTTTACTCCAATCTTTTTCAAAATTAGAATTAATCTTTTGAGGATGCAAACCCACCGAAAAATACCCCTTTGGAATTTGCTCTCCCAAATCTAAATTGAAAATTCCGTTTTTCCTCTCGCTATGATGATGAATATCAAAATACATTATTTCTTCTGTTTTTCCTCTTCCTCCAAAGTGTAAAATTTAGGCATTTGCCATTCGTATTTTACTGCAAAAGTTCTAATGGCAACAATGAGCAGTATCGTGGAAATATGAATGACCACATAAGACAACGAAGAATATTTCGTTAGCCCTAAAAATAAAATTCCGCCCAAAATACACGCCGTAGCATAGATTTCCTTACGGAGCACCAAAGGGATTCTATTCAGTAAAACATCTCTGAAAATTCCTCCAAAACAACCAGTAATCACTCCCAAAGTCAGACAAATCACGGTGCTTTGCTCTGTATTCAACCCCTTTTGTATTCCCATAATGGTGAAAAGCCCCAAACCGAAACTATCAAAAATAAACAATGGCGATTTAAATTTTTTCTCAAAAGATTTAACCATAATAGCAAAAATACTTCCACCCAAAACCACCGAACAACTGAACATATCCCTCATCCAAAAGACAGGAATATCCAAAAGTACATCGCGGATTGTCCCTCCACCAAAGGAAGTGACAAAGGCAATGATGATTACCCCAAAAGGGTCTAATTTTTTCTCCATCGCAGCAAATGCTCCCGACATAGAGAAGGAAATCAACCCCAAAAATTCAATAATAAAACTAATATTCTCGTGCATTGTTTGTATTCATTTTAAACTCGGACAGCATCAGGAACGAAAAGCGTATAATCTCCTCCATAAGAAATAATTTCTCGCACTATACTACTACTAATAAATGATTTAGAAGAAGAAGTCAGTAAAAATATAGTTTCTATTCTATCCTCCGCCGTCATTCTCCTATTAATGTGAGCAATGGCTTTTTCAAATTCAAAATCGGCTGGGTTTCGTAGCCCTCTGATGATGAATTTTACATTTCTATTTCTACAATAATCTATCGTCAAACCATCAAAACAATCTACCTCCACATTAGGATAGTTGGCAAAAGTTTGCTCAATAAATTTCTTCCTTTGCTCCAAAGAAAACATATATTTTTTTTGAGAGTTTTGCCCAATCGCAATGATGATTTTATCAAACAAACGAGAGGCTCTCTCAATAATATCGCAATGCCCCAAAGTAATCGGGTCAAAAGACCCTGGAAATACGGCTACTTTCATTTTTTATTTTTGTTTGTCAACTGATAAAATACTTTTAAATTATCTATATTAATACTACAATCCTTATTTATAACTTGATTTGCTGATAAATTCAATATCAAATCATTCCTTCCAATAATTTTAGGATTTTTATATCCCTTTTCATTGATTAAATAAAATTCTATCTCTGACTCAAACTTCCCCCTCTCATCTTTCCTAATTACACCTGCAAACAACCTATTACCTTTATTATCTGTTATCTTAAAATAATTTGGAGCTTTTTCTCCATCAACATACACATTCCGCTCCAAACTATAATTAAAACATTTTTTACCATCTAAAAAAATACTATTTTTTTTAAATGTAATTCTATCCGGTTCATCAGCTGTTTCGAGGATTTCCTTTATATTTAATGCTTCATATGTTTGCGAATTAAAATATATTGGAAAAAGCATTAAAATAATTGAAAACACTTTCATTTTTTATTTCATTAAGGCTTTTTCAACTTCATTTCCACACAAATCTTTAATGGAAATACCATAAATTCTCGCTTGTTGAGGCAAGATACTCGCAGGAGAAAAACCTGGATTGGTATTCATTTCCAACATATAAGGAATTCCATTCATAATGATATATTCCGAACGGGAAAAACCTTTCATTCCTAATGATTGATAGGCTTTTATTGCAATTTCTTCCACTTTTTTACGCGTATCTTCATCAATTCTCGCTGGGGTAATTTCCTGTGAAGCCCCCTCATATTTTGCTTCGTAATCAAAAAAGTCATTTTCCGAAACAATCTCGGTAATTCCCAAAACGATAGGCTTTCCTTTGTAATCTACCACACCAACAGAAACTTCCATTCCGTCCAAGAAACTTTCTATTAAAATTTCATCATCTTCTGCAAATGCCTTCTCCAAAGCCTCTTTAAACTCCGACAATGCCTTCACCTTGGAAATTCCTAAACTTGACCCCGACTGATTGGGTTTCACAAAACAAGGTAAGCCCAATTCTTCCACGATGTTTTCTTCGTTAAACCCTTCCCCTTTTCTCAAATAAACGCTTTTTGCAGAGGGAATTCCATATTTCGCCAAAACCGCCAAAGTATCTTTTTTATTGAAAGTCAAAGCACTTTGGTAGAAATCGCACCCTGTATATTTTTGCCCGATAGCGTCCCAATACGCCTGTAATACACCATTTTCACCTGGGTGCCCGTGAATGGTATTAAAACATACATCAAATTTCAACTTTGAGCCATCACTTAATTTCACAGAAAAATCGGCTTTATCCAAAGGAGTTTTTTCATTATTTTCGTTAATAAAAAACCAACCCTCCTTTAAAATATAAACTTTATAAACATTATACAAATCCCTATCCAGCTCATCAAAAATCAATTGACCACTTTTCAGGGAAACCTTATACTCATCTGAAAAACCGCCCATTACTACGGCTACATTTTTTTTATTCATCTCGTTAGATTTTAGGCAAAATTAACTTTTTTCTCACACAAATTAAAATAAATACCTATGAGAAATTTGTAATGAATTTAAATTAACAATAATAGATAATATCTATTAGGTTTGTATCTTCTTTATCCTTATCTTTGGGCAACAATTTATTAAAACATATTATTATGACAAATGCAAATCTTTTAGGGCTAAACCAAGCTGATTGTGAAAAAATCACGGAGAAACTGAATGTTCTTTTGGCTAACTATTCTATTTTTTACCAAAACACTCGTGGAGCTCACTGGAATATAAAAGGTGCTGAGTTCTTTACTCTTCACGAAAAATATGAGGAGCTTTACACAGATATGGGTGCGAAAATTGATGAAATCGCAGAGAGAATCTTGGCATTAGGATACACACCTGTTCATAAATTCACTGATTATGTGAAACTTTCTACAATCAAAGAAAGTGATAACACTCACGATGGACAAAAATTCACAGAAGAAGTTTTAAAATCTTTTAAAGTAATTATTGAACTTCAAAGAGAACTTTTAGAAATTACTGGCGATGCTGGTGATGAAGGAACCACAGGGCTTATCAGCGGGTACATTACAGAACAAGAAAAAGAAGTTTGGATGTACAACGCTTACTTAGGAAAATAATTTTTCATAACATAGCAACGAGGTAGAGAGTTTTTCTCTGCCTTTTTTTGTTTAGACATTATTTCTATTTTTGTAAAAAATTTACTTTGGAATACGAACACTTAGAGGCTACACAGCCTATCGGAATTTTTGATAGTGGCGTGGGAGGGCTTACCAATGCAAGGATAATCAAAAGCCTGATGCCACAAGAAGATTTTATTTACTTTGGAGATACCAAACATTTGCCTTATGGAGAGAAATCCAAAGAGGCAATTATTGACTATTCGATAAACATCACGAAATTTTTATTAGAAAGGAATTGCAAAGCCATCGTCATCGCCTGTAATACTGCCACCTCCAACGCTTTAAATGAAGTGAAAGAAGAGGTAGGAGATAGAGCTTTGGTTTTTGATGTGATTAATCCTGTGGCGGAAAAAGTTGCCTACGAAATTCACCAAAATGTAGGAGTGATTGCTACCAAAGCCACGATTAATTCTAAACTTTATAAAAAAAGCATTAGAAAATTCAATAAATTCATCAATGTTGAAGAGATGGCAACGCCTTTGCTCGTTCCTGCGATTGAGGAAGGCTTTATCAACCACCCAATTTCTCAAAGCATTATTTATAATTATCTCTCTAATAAAAAACTCAAAGATATAGAAACTTTGATTTTGGGTTGTACTCACTATCCTTTATTAATGGAGGAAATTAAACAATATTATGGGACAAGAGTTCGTGTAATAGATTCGCCTAACATCGTGGCTAACCACATAAAACTTACATTGGAAAAACACAATTTGCTAAATAAAAACAACCCTCAGCCCAAGTATGAATTTTATGTTTCGGATATGACTAAGAACTTCCAAAAAATTTCTAAAAAGTTCTTCGGAAATAAAATCAATTTAGAATTAAAAAATTTATAAACGCTTCATTTTATGATTACTATCATCGCTGCTATTGGCAAAAACAACGAATTAGGAAAAGACAATCAACTTCTTTGGCACCTTCCAGAAGATTTAAAGCATTTTAAAAATCTCACTTCGGGAAGCCCCATCATTATGGGAAGAAAAACCTTTGAAAGCATCGGAAAACCTTTGCCTAACAGAACGAACATCGTGGTAAGTAGGCAAGATAATTGGTTTGAAGAAGGGATTTTAATTGTTCCAAGCCTAAAAGAAGCACTAAAACACGCAAAAAAAATCAGTGAAGATATTTTCATCATCGGAGGAGGAAATATTTACGCTCAAACAATGGATTTGGCTGATAAACTGAAAATCACCCAAGTAGATTTTGAAACCCAAGCCGATACTTTTTTCCCAAAAATAGATGAAAGCATTTGGCAAAAAACCAATGAAATTTGCCACACCAAAGACGAAAAACACGCCTATAATTTCTGTTTTCAAACTTGGGAAAGAGCTAAATAAAAATATTTTTAACTAAATTTGTTTTTTTAAACTAAAATTAATGAAACTTTCGCTACTTTTCACCCAAAATGGCATACAATGGCAGGAAAGTGAAGCCGACACCATCATCAACGAAGAAATCTTTTTCTTAACCGAAGAAGAGGAAAATCCTTGGTCTATTGAAGAAAAATTAGATGAAATTCTCAAAAAAAATACTTGGAAAGAAATCCGAGTTTTTTCTGCATTAAATCACTTTACGCTTACTCCCGAGGGATTTTCTCAGCACGATTTAGGACAGAAAATCATCTCTTACAATGCAGAAATAGACCCTGAAAATGAAGAGTTAATGCTTTCCATCAACTGTAAATTTTCCGTGCAGTTTTATTATCTTTTCCCAAAACATTTTTACCACAGAATCAAGGAATTGAAAGTTCCAACGGCGTTTAATTTTACTGGGGAAAAGTTGCTCAATTCCATCACACCACACAAGCAAAAGGAAATTCACATCAATTTATTTCACAATCAAGTAGAATTTTTAGCATTGAATGAGAAAAAATTGGTGCTTTACAACAATTTAGATGCTACTTCGGAGGTTGACTTCTTGTATTTCATTATGTTTAGTTTAAGCAAAATTAATTTTAAAGTAGAGGAAACTCACTTTTACATTTATGGAGAAGCATCAGAAAATGAAACTTTTATTTCTGAATTACAAAAATTCGCTCCGAATATGTCCATAATGTTTCAAAATTATATGGGTAAAAATTTTATTCTAAATCACTAAAAAATGTATCGCATTATCTCTGGAACTTGGAAAGGCAAAAAAATTGCCGCTCCGAAAAATTTTGAAGTAAGACCCACCACAGATTTCGCCAAAGAGGCGTTATTTAGTATCTTGGAACACCGCTTTGACTTGGCTTCTCAGTCGGTTTTAGACCTTTTCGCTGGGATTGGTTCCATCTCGTTGGAAATGGCTTCGCGAGGATGTAAGGATATTACTTCGGTGGAGATGAATCCAAAACATTCTGCTTTTATCAATTCTACAGGGAAAGAATTAGGCTTTGATAATCAGATTAATATACAAAGGGGCAATGTTTTTGATTGGCTGAAAAAATCTAAAAATCACGGAAAATCTTACGATATTATTTTCGCCGACCCACCATTTGATTTGCCTGAAACAGAATACCGAGAACTTATTTTTCTCATTTTAGAAGGCAATTTTTTGAAAGAAAACGCTGTTTTTATTTTAGAACATCAATCAAGGTTTAAAATAGAACATCCAAATTTGCAAGAAACTAGAAAATACGGCAATGTGAGTTTTTCGTTTTTTCAGCGATAGATTTAATCTACATTTTCCGTAATTGCCATTCTTCCCTCTTCTATTTCTTCTTTAGAGGAAATTAATTTTGCATTTTGAGAGAGCTGGTGAAGCTTATCAAGGAAAAAACTCGTTTCAAAAAACTGGCGATGAATTCCCTCTAACATTCTCATAAACAAATCCATTCCGATTTTATTATTATGCAAATCCATCTCTCGGAGCAGTTCATCATTGATAAATAAATCTTCGTGCATATCGGTGATTTTTTTGCACCATTGAAGTGATTTTCGTGGCGATGA
Organism: Flavobacteriaceae bacterium; assembly: GCA_030529185.1. GTDB lineage: Bacteria > Bacteroidota > Bacteroidia > Flavobacteriales > Weeksellaceae > JABCPE02. Next base: position 105,557 of record JAUMXI010000001.1, on the reverse strand, counting down.
AATTTTACAACAATACATCATTATCAAACAGCACCAAAGAGCGTGGCGAAAGGCGTTTCCTCTTCCATTTTGATGGTGCGTATCAGGGAAATATCGTTTTGAAATTTTAAATGTTTTGAGCGTTGCAATAAAAGTCTGAAAACTAAACAATGGGGATTGCAACAAAATTCCAAAAAGTTTAAAAACTTTACTCAAACTCAACTGGGCAAAAGCTCGGAAAATAATCTTCATCTGTAATGAACAATCGTAAATCTAATATTTACGATTGTTTTTTTTATTTATTTAACAATAATTTCATTGTATTGGCAATGATTTTCTTCGCCTCGGTTCGCTTTACAATAAAATCTACAAAGCCTTTTTCTTGCAAGAACTCTGATGTTTGGAAACCTTCTGGTAAATCTCGCCCGATAGTTTCCTTAATTACCCTCGGACCAGCAAAGCCAATTAACGCTCCTGGCTCCGCCATAATAATATCGGCAGTCATTGCAAAAGAAGCTGTAATTCCCCCAAAAGTAGGATTGGTAAGATATGCAATATAAGGCAGTTTCGCAGTAGAAAGTTGGGCTAATTTAGCCTGAACTTTTGCCATTTGCATCAATGAGTAGGCAGATTCCTGCATCCTCGCTCCACCAGATTGGCAAATAATCATATACGGAAGTTTATGCTCCATACAATAATCAATAGCTCTACGGATTTTTTCGCCCATTACAGAGCCCAAAGACCCACCGATGAAATCAAAATCCATACAAGAAATCACCATTTCCATCCCATTTACTTTTCCTACGGCATTTCGTATGGAATCTTTGAGGTTGGTTTTGGTTTTTGCTTCTTTCAATCTATCTTTATAGGATTTAGAATCTTTAAATTTCAATATATCTACGCTCTCTACATCGGCATTAAGTTCCTTGAATTTACCATCATCAAAGAAAATATCAAAATACTCTCTACTCCCTACCCTTACATGGAAGCCATCTTCTGGCGACACATATTGGTTTGCTTTTAGCTCATCATTTTCTATAATTTTCCCTGTGGGAGTCTTATGCCAAAGTCCTTTGGGAACATCTTTTTTCTCTTCTGTGGGCGTATTAATATTCTGTTTCTTTCTTCTGAACCAATCAAATGCTGACATTCGTTTCTTTTTTTATTTCGGCAAATTTAAGAATTATTTTTTTTCTTGTTTTCAAAACCGAGTTTTTAATTCCTTTTATCTTTCCCCCAAAGTAGTTTTTGCCTCAAAGTTTCGTAAAAATTCAGGTTTTTAGGAGTAATCAAGCACAAATGAAAATTCGCTTTTTTTAAACGCAAAACATCTTCTGTATGAATATGGTACAAACGAGAATCCAGCCCCAACGAATATTGTGGCTCTCTGCTGGAAACTTTTAATTTGATTTCCACATCATCTTTTAGGATAATGGGACGCATATTGAGATTATGCGGAGCAATGGGCGTTAAAGAAAAATTATCATTCCCTGGTTCTATGATAGCTCCTCCACAACTCAAAGAATACGCCGTAGAACCAGAAGGTGTGGCAACAATCAAGCCATCGCCCCAAAAATATGAAAGAAACTCTCCGTTGATTTCAGCTTCTACGGTAATCATAGAAGTGGTTTCTTTTCGCGTTAAAACCACATCATTCAGTGCGTAGGGAAAATTTATTTCGGCTTTCTCTGTAGAAATTTCTATCACAGAACGCTGACTTAAATTGACTTCTCCTTGAAGGATTTTATCTAAATCATCAAAAATTTCATCTTTATTAAAATTCGCCAAAAATCCCAAACGCCCCATATTAACCCCTACCACCGGAATTTGCAGATTTTGAATGAGTTGCAAAGCGTCTAAAATCGTCCCATCTCCTCCCAAAGTGAAAAAATAATCCACTTTTTGGCTTTCCAAATCTGATTTTCCACTAAAAGTTTTCAATTCTTTGGAAAAATCAAATACTTCTAAAATTGATTGGTAAAGGAATATTTGGCATTTTTTTTCCTCCAAAACTTGTATTAATTTCTTCAAATAATTAAAAGTTTCGGTGTCTTTTTTCTGCGAATATATTGCGATATTTAACATTAGTATTCTAAATATTTTTGCATAAATTGATAACGATTTTTGAGCAGTTCTTCCTTTTCGTCATTATAAAATTTCCGAATGATGGTGTAGCCGTATCGCTCAAAAGTTTCCCCGATGGAAGTTAGATTTTCATTGCTAATACGCATCGTTATTCGCACAAAATTTTCATTCATTTCATTGATGAACGCCCCATAAAGTTTGCCATAATTTTGCTCCACAATTTGGGCAATTTCCATCATTGTATAATTCTTCCGAGCCACTTCTACCATCAGTAAAGCTCCTTGCTCAGAAAAAAGAGGATATTTTGATAATTCACAAACGATGCTATCCCAGGCGATATAGCCTTGATACTCTTCATTTTCATTAATCACAGGAACGACATTGGCGTTAAAAATATGGAATAATTTAATGCTGTCCAAAATGGTATTTGAATACAAAACGGCAAATCTTTCAGCGTAAATAAGAAGTTCGCTTAATGTTTTTTCTTGATTTTCTTCCAAAAACTCTTTTCCTATCGCTCCTTGAAAAACCCCATTTTTCTGCACAAAAATATGAGAAAACTCAAAACTTTGAGCATCAAATAAGGCTTCCTTTGCCAAAATGGAAAGGTCGTAAATAGGGAAGTCCTTAGCGATATAATTCTGTATAAGCATTATTTGGCATATTACAAGGCAAAGATACAAATTTCATTATTTTTTAAATTCGGATAAATCATTTAAGGTTAAAATTTTACCTTTGCAAAATATTTAATATCAAATTTTATGGAATCTCAAATTCTTTACGAAGACAATCATATTTTAATCATCAATAAAAAAGTAGGGCAACTCGTTCAGGGCGATAAAACGGGCGACAAAAGCCTTTTAGAAGAGCTAAAAGATTTCATTAAAATCCGAAACCAAAAGCCTGGCAATGTGTATCTGGGCTTGGTGCATAGGATAGACCGCCCAACATCAGGTTTGGTAATTTATGCTAAAACTTCAAAAGCCCTATCTCGACTGACTCAAATGGTGAAAAACAGAGAGATAAAAAAAACTTACTGGGCAATTGTCCCCAAAGAAATGATTCCTCAAAATCAGACATTGACTCATTATCTCAAAAAGAATGAAAAAAACAACAAAGCCATCGTTTATTCCCACGAAGTAGAGGGTTCTAAAAAAGCCATCTTGAGCTATAGCATTATCAAAACATTGGATAATTATCTCCTTTTGGAAGTGGATTTACAAACGGGAAGGCATCATCAAATCCGTGCTCAACTCTCTAAAATCGGAGCACCAATAAAGGGTGATTTAAAATACGGAGCTCCTCGTTCCAACCCCGATGGAGGGATTTGCCTTCACGCAAGAAGTTTAGAATTTATTCATCCCGTGAGCAAGGAACTCATTAAAATCTCTGCTCCGACACCGCCACAAGACAAACTTTGGCAAGTGTGTGAATAAAAAAAGTTGCTTTTTTGAAGCAACTTTTTTTGTTTATTTTATTTATTCTGATTAAAGAACATTTACAAGATATAAAACTCCGATAGAGAACATATTACTGTTTGTATTAGTTCCCAATCCTTTTTTAAAGTTCACATTATTACCATAGTAATATGTGAAGAACTTCATATTTTGAGTTTTGATTGGTTGGTATTCCAAACCTAACAAATACCCTGTATTAGACTGGAAGTTATCTCCCTTTACTTTATCTTTTGTAGCACTAAATGTTTCATAGAAACCTTTCGCAGTCACATTCCATTGAGGAAGGAATTTGTAATCCATTCTCAAAACAGCAGATTTTACATTAAGGTCTTCAGAAACTAAACTTGTAAGACTTGTGTGATTGTAAGCAAAATTAGCCATTGCTAAATCTAAATACGCCTCAAAGTTTCCTAAAACTACTTTATTACCCAAAGCTAAATGGAAGTTTCTTTTGTCTTTTGCGTATTCAGAAGTTCCCACAGAATACCAAGTTCTAAATTTCTTATCGAAGAAATTCCCTTGCCAAGCAGCTTGAACCAACATAGGCATTTTAGATGCTTCTAATCCTGCTACTGAAAAATTCTTGTTTTGAATATTTTGCCCCTGAATAGTGAAAGTCTGGTCTTTTACTGGGCTGTAAGACAATCTCGCTCCCATAGCAAATAGATTGTTGTATCCTCCTACTGCTTTCGAATATTGATATTCAAAAGTTGGGTTTTTATCAAACTCCCAGCTTCCCATCATATTGTTTTGCTTACCAAATGTGATTTCCCAGTTCTTTTGCTCACCGAATTTGTAAGCAGCATAAGCGATGTCTAAATGCCCCGCAGCACCATCAAAATCATTCACTGGGTCTGCTTTGTGCAATCTTGTTCTTACACGGAATTCCAAGTCTTTTACTACTTTTCCTCTGAACTCCAAGCGAGCTTCGTTCATTTTAAATCCGCTCACTCCGTTTTCAGGAACTTCGTAAGCACTTCTTAAAAGTAAATTAATGTCTACATTTTTCAAAGCGTCTGCTTGAATTAATGGTTTAGATTCTTCTTGTGCAAAAGCCAATGATGAGAAACCAAACAATAATGCTGCTAAACTTTTCTTTGCATTCATAATCATAAAATTTTTTCTTAATTTAATCTTTTGATACTGCAAAGGTATTAAATTATTTATTTTTTCCTTAAAATTTTGTTAAAATCCTCCAAAATATGATTTTTATCATAAAAAAGACAGCCACCTTTTGAGATGACTGCCTAATATATCAGATTGATTTTCTACCGATTAGAAAGATTGAATCAAAGATAATGATACACGGAAATTTCCAGCTGTAGCATCGTTTTTCAACGCCTGAGAAGCTCCTTTTTCGTCGTATTTACCATAAGTTGTAGAAGTATAATCCAACTCTGTTGTCAATTTAGTATTACCAGACTTCCAACCTAATCTTGGGGATACTCTCCAAGCACTGATAGGTGTAGATACAAATTTTGTGATTTTTTCACCAGTGATAGGCTCTTCATATATCCTTGTTATTCCAAATATAGTATTAGGCATTGTCATTCCTAAACCTTTTTCAAAACCATAATCTCTTGTATATCCTCCGAAAATTCCCCATTCAAAAGAAGGCGTGAAATCTCCGTAAAATTCCGTCCAAAGAGATAATGTTTTATTGCTATTGTATTCGTCACCAATTTTAGCAACTCCTCCCAATTGTAATAATTCTGTTGGGTTTTGCCCGTAGTTTCCATAAGCTTGCCAAGTAGCATTTTCTCCTAATTTAGCTTTTGCATAAGCCAAGAAATTGAATGTTCCAAAGTTTTTCTCACCTAAACCTGCTCTCAAAGTTTTGTAATTAGCACCAAAACCACCTACAAAGCTATTATCATCACCGAATTGTAATTGAGCGTGGAATGCTGGAAGACCAGAAGTAGCTGCTTTACCTCCTACAGATTTAAAATCTAACTCTGTAAGGAAAGCCCCTGTAAATCTAACACTTCCTTTAGTTGAGAATCTCACTTGCGGAGAACGATTAAATGGCTGGAATGGGCTTCCTGCGTTGAAATTATAAGTCATCGGAGAAACATTCGTCACGAACATTGGGTGCCAATATTGCCCTGCTAAAACTTCAACATCATCATTAGATAATTGAACATAAGCGTGACGAAGTCCTAAATCATTAATCGAAGACTCTGTACTACCAAAGAAATGTCCTTCTAAAACAGCATCAGATTTCATTCCGAAGAATTCTGGACCAGAGATTTTAACCCCTAATCTAGATTCCAATCCCCAACCATTGAAATTTGGATTAGCATTCAAATCTTTTCCATTTGAATCCTTCACAACAGGTGCTACTACATCAATATAATTAGCATCTCTTGCTGCTACTACCTGACGAGAATCAAAAGCGAACTCTCCTCTTACATAACCATAAAGCGTGGCACTTGTTTGTGCAAATCCTAACTGAGCCATTGCAACAGCCAAGATTGTTGTAATCTGTTTTTTCATAATGTAATTATTAAATAAAGTTGTTTTCTGAGGCAAAGATACAATATTAATTTATAAGTTTTTAACTAAAAAACCTAATATATATCATACTTTTAACATTTCTTTAAGGGTTTTGCCACAATCTTATTCCTTATATTCTAATTTTAAAATCACAATTTTAGTAGAACTTAATCAAAACATGAGTTTTATCATATTTTAACAACACGATTCAAAACAACAAATTAACATCAAACATCTCATTAAATTAAAAAATATTTACACTTGACTTGATTTTCAAGAAAAAAAAACAAAAACAAGCTTATTTTTTTAAATATATTATTTTTCCCCATCCCTTTTTCTTTAATTCAAAATTTTATCTTAACTTGCACCCCGAATTTTAAAACGAATTAAATAACATTAAATAATTAACAAATGGATTTACAAACAGCAAAAAAGAAAGCGACGCGAGTACTCATCGCTGGGATTATCTCCAACTTCTCAGTTGGTATTCTCTACACTTGGAGTAACTTGAAAGATGCTTTGGAGTACACCAACAAATTGGGTATTCAAGACAAAAATGTTCTTCCAGAGGACAGAATGTACCCTGAATGGACACAATCAGACCTAGCTTTACCTTATGGTATTGGTGGTTTTACATCAGCTCTTATCGTAGTATTGGCTGGTGCTTGGCAAGATAAAATTGGTCCTACTAAAGTTATCTTGACAGGGGTATTGATGACAGGTTTAGGAGCTATTGCTTGTAGTTTCTTGACAAACAGCCCAATGGCATTTACATTCGTATTCGCTATGATTGTAGGTAATGGTATCGGGTTCGTATATGCTTGTCCTCGTGCGGCTGCGATGAAGTGGTTCCACCCATCTAAAAAGGGTATGATTAACGGATTGGTAGTAGCTGGTTTCGGTCTTGGAGCTATGTGGTTAGGACCATTGGAAACATTATTCTTGAAAGGTCAGGCTTTCGTTTGGACTTTTGAAGGTTTCCCTACTCTATCATTAGAAAACACTTTAAGAGTTTTAGGAACATTAATCCTTGCAATGGGTATCCCTGCAGCATTGAATGTTGTAAACCCTCCTGCTGGATATGAGGTTCCAGAGCCAGAAGTGAAAGAAGATAAACCAGTAAAAGAAAATGCAAAGAAAACTGCATCAATCTCTACTGCAGCTACCGCTAAAACTTGGCAAGCTTGGGCATTATTCTTCGTATATGCTTTCTATTGCTCTGCTGGTGCGATGGTAATCTCTAACTCTTCTGACATTATGAGAGTACAGTCTGGATTAACTCAAAACTTACTTGATGAAAATACAGCAGCTCTTGCTACATCTTTGTTAGGGGTAATGGTACCTATTACATCTATTTCTAATGCTACAGGTCGTTCATTAGGAGGTATGATTTCTGATGTTATCGGTAGAAAGAATGTATATTATGTGATCCACACTATCCAAGCGATCAACATGTTCTTCTTCCACACTTATACTTCTCCTTACGCTATCGTTGCAGGGGTAATCCTTACTTGCGTAGTGTATGGTTCTGTAATGAGTACTACTCCATCTATCGTAGCAGACTACTACGGTCTTAAGGCTTACGGTGCTAACTATGGGGTAATCTATACAGGTTGGGGATTATCATTGGTAATCGGACCTCAAATTGCAGCTTACTCTAAAACTATCGCTGAAGCACCAAACGAATCTTACTTCTTCGCTTATAAAGCAGCGATTGTATTGATTGCAATTTCATTAGTATTGGCATTCTTAGTTAAGAAGCCTAAATTCAGACAAGAAGATGTTATTGATGACTACATCTTAGGTCCAGACGAACTTAAAAAATAATTAATCAAAGTTCTAAATATAAAAAACCACTCTTCAGTTGAAGAGTGGTTTTTATTTTCTTTATTAAAATCAACTTATTAATTTCTTTAACATCCTTGTCAATTTCTGTTCTACTAATATATAAAGTATATAGCTAATTAGAATCGTTAGCAAAATCAAGAGCATATAAAACACCACTCTATATTCCATTGAAATATCTTCCCAGCTAATAAAATTCATCAACACAAATCCAGAAACAAAAGGGTGTATTAAATATATCGAATATGAAATATTTCCTAAAAACAATAATACATTGAATGGCACTAACTCCAAATAAAAATCTCCCAAAACTATCATAAATACAACTATACTCAAAAACAAAAATTGTAAATATTGATTATTAATTTGAATAAAATCCAAAAAATACAGCACCAATAAAACCCAAGCACCAATAAGATATGACTTATAATATTTTATTTTAACTTTATCTACTAAAAGACCAATTAAAACCCCCGAAAAGAAATAGGAAACTATAGGAGCATTTACAAACTGAAGTCTTATATCATTAAATTCAAAAAACTGTAATCCGAACTGCAATAAGAAAAACAATGTTAAAGCATAATACCTATATCGCTTAAAACAAAAACTCGCCGCAAATACAAGATAGAAAAACATCTCATAATTTAAAGTCCAGCCTAAATATAGAATAGGAAATTTATCATAAGGAATAAAAAATATAGACTTGATGATTTTAATAACATTTACATAATTATATGAAAAATCTGGTATAAAAATCCAAATCCAAAACATCGTTAATATAGTATAAAGAGGCATTATCCTAATCGCTCTCTTTTTTAAAAACTCCTTAATGTTTTTATACGGAATTTCTAAATTCATATTTTTAGTAGTATAAACCATAATAAAACCACTAATAATAAAAAACAATTCTACACCATCATCACCTTTTCCGAAAAGAAACTTTCCTAAATTATACCCATAAACATTTGAAATCCAATTCTGAGTATGGAATCCACAAACAAGCAATGCTGCTATACCTCTTAAATATTGCACATTATTAAGTATTCTCATTTTATGATAATATTATTATTTTATTAATTATTTCTACACAATAAACAAATCCGATGCTATACCATCCGCGAAAAACCAATGTTTTTTAGGGATTTTTAAATGATTTTTCTCTATTAATAACATTCCACTTTCAATTTTAGGAGTAATGGTTTTATAAAAACCACCCATCAACTCTTCTGAAAATTGTGTTTTCATTAGCTCCAAATTCACCCCTTTTTCGGTTCTCAAACCTATCATCAGTATTTCGTTATAGCAATCATTTGCTGATAAATTTTCCGTTTCGCAAGGTAAAATATTTTCCGACAAGGCTTTGATATATTTTGCATTATTAGAAACATTCCAAGAGCGTTGATTTTTTCCATTGTAAGAGTGAGCCGAAGGACCAATCCCCAGATAAGGCTGATATTCCCAATAGGCAGAATTGTGTTTTGAATGATAATTTTTCTTCCCAAAATTAGAGATTTCATAATGTTCAAAATCATTTTTTTGTAAAAAATCTACCATATAGAAAAAATCCCTATTTTGGGCGGATTCTTTGGGAGATAGTTGTGGCGTTTTTTTAATCCACTGGTGCAGAGCTGTTTTTGGCTCAATCGTTAGGGCATAAGATGAAATATGCTGAATATCCAATTCCACTGCCTTGTCCAAATTCCTTTTCCACTGCTCAAAATTGGAAGAAGGCATTCCGTAAATCAAATCAATATTGATATTGTCAAAACCCAAATTTTGAGCTAGTTTGATACAATTTTCTGCCTCAGTAGAGGTATGCGCTCTGTTCATCAACTTCAGATCTTCTTCAAAAAAAGACTGAATACCAATGCTTAATCTATTAATCGGGGTGTTTTTCAAGTTTCTTAAGAAACTTTCAGTTAAATCATCAGGATTAGCCTCAAGAGTAATTTCTGTATTTTCATCAAAAGAAAAATGCTTTTTCACCTCATCAATTAACTCCACAATTTCTGAAACATCTAAAATGGAGGGCGTTCCACCACCAAGATAAAGGGATTTCAGTTTTTTATTTTTCAACTCATCTTTTCGCAAATTCATTTCCTTTTTCATTGCCTCAATCATGTCTTTTTTCATTTTCAAAGAAGTGGAAAAATGGAAATTACAATAGCTACACTTCTGCTTACAAAAAGGAATATGAATATAAAGCATTACTGATAATCAAAAAGATAGGATTTTTTTTACTTAAATTATTTTACTCTTTTGCGAACCTCAAATTTACACTTTTTTTCATAATAAAAAAATAAAAAAAATTGCTATTTTTAACTTAATTTTGAAGAATTATTATACTGATTAACAATAACATAAAAAAACTAAATTTATTTACAAAATGGAAAAGGCAAAAGGCAATGTTTTATGCCAATTCGACGAAAACGGAAACCTACTTTGGGCAGGAGGTTCTGCTGATGCTCCGTGGATTGTGACCACTTACCACCCAAACATTTTAAACAAAGAATGGGTTGGAGGAAAATCTGCAAAACAGGCGGATATTTACAGAAAACTCAACGGGTTAGACCCTAAAATGTCGCCTAAGGCACAAGAAATTATCAATCAACTGAAAAATCTACCACTGAAGGTTCTCGCTGAAAACCAATTTGCTGTGACTGATTTTGCCTATCAATTATTTATTTCGCCTATTCTGCCACAACTGAGAGCTTATTTAGACCGAAATATTTTAGATTTACAAAACAATGAAAGTTTTTCAACAGCAGAAGAGCAATGCCAAAACTTGGTTAGAAAAGAAAATTTCTCTGATGAGTTTGTAGAAGCCGTTCGCATTGCCTTTGAATGGTTAGACCAGAAAAACCCAAGCGTTCCGAGAGCCGTACGTTCTACCGCTCCATCGGAAGACGGAGGCGAATTTAGCGGAAGTGGAAAATACTCTACAAAATTAAGACAATTCGGGTTTGAACAAGTTTTAGATGCCATCAAAGCGTGTTTTGTTTCTCGTTTTAATAGAGGAGCCTTGCATTATCAATTCTCTGCCCCACAGGCTTTTGGAGAAGATTTGGCTTCGCTTTCTTTCGCTGTGATGATTCAGGATATGCAACCGAGTATTGATGTAGCAGGAACAATATTCACGGCAGATACGCAAAGCAATCATTCTGGTTTTGTGGAAATTAACTTCACTTACGGATTAGGAGAAGCCGTAGTTTCTGGGCGTGTTTCCAGCGACTCTTGGATTTTCGCAAAACGACCTTTGAGACTAAAAAAAGACGGGCTTATCAATTTTAAACTTGGAGAAAAACAAGAATTTTTTGATGGGCAGTGGCATAAAAATACAGCCGATGACTCTTCTCGCAAATGTATGAGCGATGAAACCGCAACGGCTTTGGCAACTACGGGAATGTTGCTTGGAGATTTGTTCCGAGAGTTGGATGCAGATAGTTTGGAGAGTGATTTGGAAGCAGCAATTAATTTCCAAACCAATACTATTATCATCACACAGCAGAGAGCCATCACTACTTTAAAACACGAGCCTGTTCATAAAAAATTCACTCTTGATGGATTAAATGAAGATGGAGAAGAAAACGACACTTTGAGAGAAGCTTTATTGTTGAAAAATCAAGGGATTAATGCTGGTATTCCGAGCATTACTCACGGAGTGGTAATTTCTTTGTTTGGAGAAGGTCCAGAGTTTAAGAAAAACTTTGAGAAAAATTTCAACCAAAAAAGAAAAGAAGTTATTGAAAAATATGGCGTAAATACGGGAGTGATTTTAGTTACGGCAATGACTTACCCTTGGATGGAGCCTTCTATGGAGCAAACTGTAGCTTGTGTGACTACTCGCGGAGGTAAAAACGACCATACACCGATTTGGTGTAAAGAACACGGATTGCCTTGTGCGGTATCTGTAAAAGGTGCACCAGAGCGTTTGGAAGACGGAGCATTAATTACTTATTACGGTGTTGGAGATAGCCCTGCATTTTACAAGGGTCGCCATCAATATTCTGTGACGGAAACTCAATTGTCAGGCTTGAAACCATCGCCAGTTCCTATCCGTTTGATTGTTTCCGATGCCGATAATGCTCGTTCCGTTTGTATGCGTTCTTACTTCCCTTCATTGAATATTGGTAGAGGTTCCGGCTTAGTTCGTTGGGAAATGTTAGCCGCAAAATTGAGAGTTCACCCAATGGCAATTATGAACCACGATACTTTGGCACAAGATTATTTAAAATTGGTTGGTCAAGGACGAATGACGCGTGAAGACGCCCTAAAATCTGCGGCTGATGTAGCAGAATTCATTAAAGCTGAGGCTAAAAATCTTTCTCCAATAGATTGGTATGTAAAGGCATTGGCAAGAGAAATCGCAGGAATTGTTTCTCCTTATTATACAGATGATATCCAGGAGCCTATGGTCGTTCGTCTGCCAGACTTTAAAACCAATGAACACGCCGACCTGCTCGGTGGTAGAGCCTACGAACCTGTGGAAGAAAACCCAATGCTGGGCGATAGAGGAGCGGGGAAATATTTAGGAGCATATCAACAAGCTTTCCTTACCATTGATTTAAAAGCGTTGGCTTATGTAATTAACGATATGGGCTATACGAATATTCATATTGAAGTGCCTTTCGTGAGAACTCCTGATGAAATGCGTGAAGTATCTCGTTTAGTGAAAGAAAGTGGAATTAATATTCCATTGCAAATGATGTTTGAACTTCCTGTAAATATTTCTCGTGCTGTGGATTTCTTCAAAGTTGCTGATGGAGGGCAAATCGGGTCTAATGACCTTCTTCAATTAGAATTGGGATTAGACCGCTCGGGAGGAGATATTACGCCTTGGCATATTGAACACCTTCAGTGGCGTATTCAGAAATTGATTCAGAGAAGAAACAGAGAATGCCCTGATTTCCATTTAGGACTTTGCGGAAATCTCCCTTCTACCAATCCAGAGTTTGCAAAATGGCTAGTAGAAGCAGGAATTGAAGAATTCTCTGTGACACCTGATGCACTTATCCCTGCCTTATTGGGCGTGACGGGAGAAACACCAGAAGGAAAACAAACAGTAACCACTTACACCACAACAGGTGAAGTGATAACTGCATAAAACAACAATAAAATCCGCTGAAATTTCAGCGGATTTTATTTATAGAACTTCTTTATATTCTGACCACCAAGGGTTGTATTGTTCATCTTCTTCATCATTACTCATATTAAGTAAAGCCTCTAAATCATTGCCATATCTCAAATGCATATGGCGAGGAGTATCGTGAGGAGAACGAGAAATAACAAATTTAAATTTAGAACAATCGCCCGAATAATCTTCAACTTTTTCAAAAATATCCCAAATGGAAGTTTTTGATTCTGGGAAATATTTAGGGTCGGGGCGACTTCCAATATACTGAAACCCACAAGATGCTATTTCTTGTCTCTCATCCAAATGATGAAAAAAACTCATTTTGGTAAGAGAATTAGGCTCCTCCGAAGTTGAGAGTATGATTTTACTCGGATTTCGGCTATCATTCACAGTATATGGGTCTTTGGGATCCATTATAAACTCACCATCCATAGTAAGATAAGTGAATTGTTGTCCTTCCTCTTCTTTTTTACAATCATTGTTTTGTTCAGCATCACTTCCAAAAAATTTCGCAAGACACGAAAAAAGAGATTTTTTATTTTCCATAATTTACTTTTTTAAAATGAATAATTAATTCCTACGGTAATATTACGAGTTGGTGAGGCTACATATTCATCCCAATAAACAGACTCTGCATAATGTTCATTGAGAAGGTTATTGATGGAAATGAATACATTACCTTTGGTAGAGAATAATTTATCAAAGTTGTAGAATAATTTAAGATTTACCAAATTGTATTTTCCATCTCTGAAATTGTTTTCATCATCTGTAAAATAATCAGAAACTTTTCTAAAATTAAGGTCAGCACCTAAACCGATAGGAGAGGTGTAAGTTCCCCCGAGCGTAAATATTGTAGAAGGAATAAAAGGTCTTTCTTTTCCTTGGTTAGGTCCTTCTACCACTTCCGTATGAGTATAAGCAAAAGAGCCATTAAAGACTAAACCTTCTACTATTTGAGCCTTAGCATCTATTTCTGTTCCTATTCTTTTTGTTTTTCCTGCATTAATGAAATTCCCAGAACCTATCGGTCTTTCCAAAACTTCTCCATTCGTGTTAAGAATAAACCCTACTGCATTGATGAATAGATTTTTATGATTATTATAAGAAAAACCTGCTTCGTATTGCCATAGTTCTACGGGTTTCATATTTTCTTGGTGTTTTAGTGGTCCTCTTGGTAGGGAAAAACCATTAGAAACATTGGCAAGAAAATCAAAATTTTTCACCAAAGTAGATCTAAATCCTAATTTTGGACTGATATGAGAAAGCGGTTTTATTTGATGAGTTTCATTGTTGTTATCAATGTGGTCGCCTCCAAAGGTATCAAAACGAAGTCCCACAGAAGGTTTGAAAAATTGGTGAATTTGCCATTCCCCTTGTGCATAAATAGAGTAAGTTTGCATATTAAACATTCCTCCATCTATTTTGTCTAACCTTTTTCTATACTGAGTGTTGTAATCTTCTCTTCCACTTTTTTCAGTATAAAACTCTAAACCTGCCACCCAATCAAAATTCTTTTCTGCTAATTTAGTATTTCCATTTAAACTTCCCCCAAAAGCATAAACATTACGAGTATGGAAACTTTCTGTTTGACCAGTTGGTTCAAAAGCAAATTTCATATACCTTGTAAAATCTTGCTGTAAGGCATATCCAAACGCTAATAATTTGATGTTATCTGATAATTTATGTCTAAAATCAATTCTTTCAGATAAGAAAGTTTTTCTACCTCCATCGTTTTCGGCTGTTGGGGCAGGTTGGTTTCTCAACGCTTTGTTTTCGTATTGTGCTTTTTGAATGAATCCAGGAGCGTTCCATTCGCTTTTGTGTCCAAGAACAGACAATGCAATTTCAGATTTTGAAGAGAATTGATGTGCAATTCTTCCGCTGAAATTTCCTTTTAGAATATTAGAGTTTTTGATGTATCCATCAGTAGAAAAAAGTTGTAGAGCAAAGTTGGTTTTTAACACATTATTGCCCCCCCCCAAGTGGAATCGTGTTACCTTGTGCGTATTGAGCATCAAAAGTATTATACGAACCACCTGATAACATAAGGTCTTGGTAATTTCCTCCTTTTCTTGTCTCTAAACTAATTGTTCCCCCTTGCGCAAACCTTCCGTGCAATGCAGAAGAAGGACCTTTATAAACACTAATCTTTTTTAAAGTTAAAGGAATGATAACATTAAAATCTGCATAACCATCGCTATGCCCTTCTGCTTCGTTTAGGGTAATTCCATCAATTTCTACACCAGCTTGTCCAGAATGCCCTGCACCACCGAAACCTCTAATAGAAAAATCATCAGCAACACCTCCCTGTCCGTAAGAAGTGATATTAATCCCTGGGATTTGTTCTAAAATTCTCATAGGTTTTTCTGTAACCAGATTTTTAATTTCATCATTGGTAATTACATTTACCGTTGAGGTGCTGTTTTTTGTTTTTAGGGACTGCCCCCTTACATAAATTTCCTCAATGTGCGTTACAGAATCCTTTTTTACAGGAGTATTTTTTTGAGCACTTACTACAAATGTAGAAAATAAACTTCCTAACATTATTAGCTTTAATACTTTTTTGTTCATAAGATACTAACTTTTAAATTAATTAGACAAAGATATTATTTATTTTAATTAAGTGTTATTTCAGTGGTATGATTTTTATCATTATTGTAATACAAAAAAAATCCGCTGAAAATTTCAGCGGATTTTTTTATTAAAAGAATTTTAAGCTCATTCCCAGCATAAAGTTTCGCCCTGCTTGTGGGAAGAAGTATGGAGCTTTGTCATACACATAGCCTTTATTCATATATTTTCTGTCTAAAACATTATTGAGATTGAAATAAATATGAAGGTCTTGTCGCTTCAATTTCAGATGATAACTCGCCCCAAAATCCAAGAGATTATAACTCGGGATAGAAAGTTTCTCATTCTGAGTATTATCCAAATATTGTTTGCTTACATATTGATTTTGTAAAAACAAATTAAATTGAGAACTCACCTGATAATTTATACTAATATTCCCGATAAAATCAGGGGATAACGCAATGTTTGTCGTTCCTAAATTTTTCAAATTTTGTTTGTCTTCAATATGAAAATCAAGGTTTTTATTTTGACTTAAATTGGCATTAGCAGAAATCTGTAAATTTTTGAAAACTTGACCTTGAACTCCCAACTCTAAACCTCTTCTATAAGATTTTCCAGAATTTTCTCTGATGAAACCTCCCACATTGTTGATTTTCCCACTGAATACCAACTGATTGATATAATGCATATAATACGCATTGAAAGAGAATGAAAATTTGTTCCATTTTTTCTCAACCCCTAATTCAAAATCGTGAAGTTGCTCACTTTGAACGTCATTTTTTGCGATGATATCTTTTCTATTTGGCTCCCTATTCGCCAAAGCGTAAGAGAAATAAACTTTTCCCTCATTGAAATTAACATTCAAACCAAGCTTTGGATTATAAAAGCTAAACACACGATTGAAATTTCCTCCCTCATCGTCTCCCGCTAGATGAATATTTGCCCAGTGCTGAATGTGTCTGAACTGCATATCACCGAAAAACTCAATCGGGTGAAGATTATAAATCACTTTCCCGAAAACAGAAAGGTCATTTTTCTTAGATTTATTGCGATAATATTCGTGTTCGTAAGGGAATTGAGGCAATTTTAATGCCGAACTTACATTTCCGAAATGCCAACCAATGTATTGATTTCCAGCACCTCCAAAATTAAGCTTCAACCTATCATATTTCCCAAAAACTTGATAAACAATCCCATAAAAATCATTATCTAGCCATTTCTTCCTGATAAAATCAGCTCTTTCACCTCCAATATGTTGAAGGTTATATTTAGACAATTTCTGATTTTGCTTATAGTTTTCGTAAAATCCTTTTCCTTTAGTATAATGCAAAGTGGTTTCTAAATCCCAAAAATCACTCAATTTTTGATTTAAAATAAAATGGTAATGATTCTGCTGATAGTTATCCGTTTCATTGTCGTAAAATCTCTCGCCATTCGCATCTTTAATATACCCAGAATAGTTGTATCTCCTATTTTTAAGGTAAGTAGCTTCATCTATTCCATTCCAAGATTGATAAGTTTTTTCTTTCCCTCCAAAAGCAAGAAGTTTTAATTTGGTTTTCTCTGTTTTGAACAAAGCGGTAATATTGTAAGACCTTAAATTAGAAGACGCTCTCTCTATGTATCCATCAGATTTAATCATTGAGTATCTCGCCATTAAGGAGAATTTATCTCCTAATAGTCCGCCCGTTCCTGCCTCAAAAGATTGCTTCTGTGAATTGAACGAGCCGTAAGACAAATCCGTCTGAAAATAAGGCTTTCTGGAAGGTTCTTTGGTTAAAATATTAACACTTGCACCGAATGCTGCCACGCCATTAGAAGAAGTCCCAACGCCCCTCTGAATCACAATCTGTGAAGCAGAACTTGCCAAATCTGGCACATTTACAAAAAATGTTCCTTGCGACTCGCTATCATTATAAGGCACTCCGTTGAGCATCACATTAATAGAAGTTCCCGCTACCCCACGAATTCTAAAATCCGTATATCCTACTCCATTTCCTGTATCAGAAGAAGACAAAACCGAGGTTTGATTTTTCAACAAAATGGGTAAATCTTGCCCCAAATTTTTGTTAGCCAAATCTCTTTCTACTTTAATAATTTCCTTCGTCACAGGCAGTCGCTTGGTAAAATTAAGCGTTTCAATCTCCTGAACTTTCACCGAATCTGTCTTTTGCGCGACAGATAAAGAGCTAACGCATAGCCCTAAAAAAACAAATCCTTTCATTTTAATTAAATTAATGAAAGGGGCATACCATATTATAAATGAAACAGATAGCGTTTTACTATCTTTCATTTACACACTTCCCTAAACAGCATTACCTGTTCAGGTTCATTGGGTATAATCTCAGCCTTTTACAGCACCCCTTTATTTTTAATGGGCAAATATACTAATATTCAATAATTTTCACAAGTTATCATTATCTTTGTCAAAAAATAAAGGATTTTGGACGCTTCTATATCTATCATCATCACAATTTTCAACCGAAAAGATGAACTTTCGGAATTATTAAACTCCCTTTCTTTTCAAACTGATAAAGATTTTGAAAGCATTATTGTAGATGATGGTTCTACTGAGGATTTGTCTTTAGTAATTAAAAAATTTCAAAATCATTTAGACCTAAAATATTTCAAAAAAGAAAATTCAGGAGCAGGACTGAGCAGAAATTTTGGAGCAGAAAAAGCAAAAAACTCTTGGCTCATTTTCGTAGATAGCGATGCGGTAGTGGAGCAAAATTATATTCAAAATATTAAAAATAATATTTTGAAACATTCTCCCGATGCCTTTGGTGGAGCAGATAAAGCCGATGAAAACTTTTCTCCTTTGCAGAAAGCTATCTCCTATTCTATGACTTCATTTCTAACCACAGGAGGCATTAGAGGGAATAAAAATTCTATTGATAAATTCCAGCCAAGAAGTTTCAATATGGGCATAAAAAAAGAGGTTTTTCAAAATGTTGGCGGTTTTTCAGAAATGCGAATTGGCGAAGACCCAGACCTCTCGATGAGGCTTTGGGAAAATGGTTATAAAACTTATTTTTTTGATGATATCGCTGTATTTCACAAAAGACGAACCACTCTATCTCAATTTGAAAAACAAGTTTATAATTTCGGTATTGCCCGCCCAATACTCAATTTACGCCACCCCAAATACGCTAAAATCACTTTTTGGCTTCCTTCTCTATTCGTTTTAAGCTGGGTGATAAGCAATTTCTATTATCTTGTTTTCAATTTCAAATGGATTTTGGGAATGCAAATTTTATATTTGTTAATGATTTTCATTCATTCATCGTTCATTCATAAAAGTCTTTATATTGGCGGACTTTCCATTATTACCACATTAACGCAACTGGTAGGCTATGGAAGCGGTTTTCTAAATTCTTGGTTTCAACTCAATATACTAAAAAAGACTCCCGAAGAAGCCTTTCCAAATCATTTTTATCACAAAAAAAATTAAAGTTCTTTTCTTAATCTCGCCACAGGAATATTGAGTTGTTCTCGGTATTTGGCGATGGTTCTTCGGGCGATGTTATAGCCTTTTTCTTTTAATGCAGATACCAAAGCATCATCGGTAAGAGGTTTCTTTTTGTTTTCATTGTCAATAATTTCCTGCAAATGATTTTTAATTTCCTTGGTAGAAACCTCCTCGCCATCATCATTGGTAAGGCTATCTGAAAATAAATTTTTAAGATATACAATACCATAAGGCGTATCGGCGTATTTGCTCTTCACTACCCGCGAAATGGTAGAAATATCAAAATCCGTAAGGTCTGCCACATCTTTGAGAATCATCGGTTTTATTTTCTTTTCATCTCCCGACAAGAAATATTCCTTTTGAAGTTTCACAATGGCAGAAATGCTCTTTATCAAAGTATTTTGTCGCTGATTAATCGCATCAATATACCATTTTGCGGCATCTAATTTCTGTTTGATGAAAAGTGCCGCTTGTTTATGCTCGGCAGAAGTTTTGTCATTGGAATAAGTTTCCAAAATTTCTTTATATTCCTCTGAAACTCTTAGCGTTGGAGCGTTTTTATTATTCAACAACGGAATGACCTGATTGTCCTTAATCTGAATAATAAAATCTGGAATAATTTCTTGATTAATGCTAATGGCTTGATTATCAAAATTTCCCCCCACTTTTGGCGAAAGTTTAGAAATTTCTTCTAAAACTTCTTTAAGTTGCTCTTCTTCAATATCATACCTTTGAAGAATTTTTGCATAATGCCTATTACTAAGAGCATCAAACTGATTTCTTAAAATATCTGCTGCAAGACCAACATTAGGATTATTGCTGATTTTTTTCTCTATTTGAAGCAACAAACATTCTCGCAAGTTTCTCGCACCAACGCCCGCTGGGTCAAGTTTTTGGACATAATTTTCCAAAATATTTTCCACATTGGGAATGTCAGTGTAAATTCCCTGAGAAAACGCCAAATCATCAACAATAGATTTGATTTCTCGCCTCAAATAGCCGTCATTATCCAAATTTCCGATGATGTATTCCGCAATTTTCAAATCCTCATCAGCAATATTGCTCAATCTAATTTGCTCCGTGAGATAATCATAAATACTTTGTCTTTCGGCAAGAATGTTTTCATTGTCGTACTCCTCATCATCAGGCGAATAGTTGCTGGAAGCTGTCTTGTAGCTCGGCTCATCATCATATAAGTATTCATCTACATTAAAATCCGTTTCTATGCTTTCCGTCCCTTCGGTTTCATAATCATCACCCAAACTGTCGTAATCCTGATTAGGCTCATCGCCCACTTTTTCAAGAGCAGGATTCTCCTCCAATTCTCTTTGTAAATCCTCCTCAAACTCCAAAGTATGAAGCTGAATCAACCTCATCAACTGAATCTGCTGAGGAGCCAATTTTTGACCTAATTTTAATTGTAGATTTTGTTTGAGCATAATGACTATTAATTTTTTTCTTTTTGAATATTAAAAACATAGAACCCAATATTTTACGCATTCTATTTTATTAAGTTTTTTTTATAAATTAAATGATAACTTAAATTAATATTCATTTGTACTTCGGTGTTTTTTATTTTTTTACCAAAATATTATCATGTTTTTTTATCTTGAGTTAAAACTCAGCATTTTTCGGTGTTCTTGGGAAAGGAATTACATCACGGATGTTGGTCATTCCCGTCACGAAAAGCACTAATCTCTCCAAGCCCAAACCAAAACCAGCGTGAGGCACAGAACCAAACCTTCTCGTATCCAAATACCACCAAAGTTCCTTTTCTTCTACATTCATTTCCTTCATCTTTTCTTGAAGAACATCAAGCCTTGCCTCTCTCTCCGAACCACCGATGATTTCGCCAATGCCAGGGAACAAAACATCCATCGCTGCAACGGTTTTTTTATCCTCATTCAATTTCATATAAAATGCCTTGATATCTTTCGGATAATTGAACAAAACTACTGGACTACCAAAATGTTTTTCCACCAAATATCGCTCGTGTTCCGACTGCAAATCCGCTCCCCAAGCCTCAATTGGGAATTGGAATTTACCTTTTTTATTCTCTTTAGAATTGAGTAAAATTTCAATCGCTTCGGTATAGCTCAGCCTTACAAAACGCTTACTTACCACATTTTCCAGCTTTTCTATCAAGCCCTCCGTAGCTCTGTCTTTTTCAGGTTTTTGCTTTTGTTCTTCGGCAAATCGTTTATCTAAAAATTCCAAATCGTCTTTGCAATTATCTAGAACATATTGAATTACATATTTTAGGAAACTTTCTGCCAAGTCGATATTGTCCTCCAAATTGTTGAACGCCACTTCTGGCTCAATCATCCAAAACTCCGCTAAGTGTCTGGTAGTGTTGGAGTTTTCCGCACGGAAAGTCGGTCCGAATGTGTAAATTCTACCCAATCCCATTGCGGCAGTTTCTCCTTCTAACTGACCGGAAACCGTAAGGTTTGTCTTTCTTCCGAAGAAATCTTCGCTGAAATCCACTTCTCCATTTTCATTTTTCGGAATATTGTTAAGGTCAAAATTCGTTACGCCAAACATTTCCCCTGCTCCTTCGGCATCAGCTCCCGTAATAATAGGCGTGTTGATGTAGAAAAACTGATTTTTATTGAAAAAATCGTGGATAGCGAAACTCACAGCGTGGCGAATTCTGAAAATCGCCCCAAAAAGATTGGTTCTGAACCTCAAATGTGCCTGTTCTCTCAAGATTTCCAAAGAGTGTTTTTTAGGTTGAAGAATGGTTTTTTGAGTTTCTTCAAAGAAATTATCTCCCAGAATTTCAATCTTTTTCGCTAAAATTTCTATATTTTGATTGGCTCCTTGGCTCGGCACCACTTCTCCCCAAACTTTTAGTGAAGAAGCTGTATTGATATTTTTAATCAGCTCTTCATCAAAATTTTCAAAATCTACCACAATTTGCAAGTTGTGAATGGTAGAACCATCGTTTAATGCAATAAAACGATTGGAGCGAAACGCTCTTACCCAACCTTGAATGGTAATATCGTGATGTGTATATTTATTATAATCGCTAAGAATATCTTTAATGCTTAATCTTTTCATATTTATTTTTTTTCATTCTAAAGAGGACAAATATACGAAAAAACTTAAATGAAAAAAAAACCACTACCCAAAGAGCGGATAGTGGCTTATTTGCTTTAATTAAGAAAAACTAATTATTTTTTCTTTGCACCAGCTACTGCATCTGCTAATTCTGAACCTGGCTTAAATTTAGCTACTTTTTTAGCAGGGATTTTGATAGTTTGCTTTGTTGCAGGGTTGATACCTGTTCTTGCAGCTCTTTCAGAAACAGAGAATGTTCCGAAACCAACCAAAGCTACTTTTCCATCTTTCTTTTTAAGAGTTTCCGTCACATTAGCAATAAAAGATTCTAACGCTTTTTTAGCTGCTACTTTTGAGATTTCAGCATCTTTTGCAATTGCATCGATAAGTTCTGTCTTGTTCATAATGATAATGGTTTAAAAATTAATGATATATAATTATTTCATAGCAAATATACTACAAATCTATAATTATGCAAACTTTTTTTAAAAAAAGTGTTAAAAATCATATTTTTCTACAATTCAGGGAGATAACTCTCTGAAATCTTATTTTTTTCAAAATCATGACAAAAATCATAATAGCACTTATTTTATTTTAATATTATTTAAAAAAATAATATTACCTTTGTTTAATTAATTTAATTTTAGTCATCATGAACAAAAAGAATTTAACCCTAATGATGCTGGGAGCAATGTTTTCCGCATCTATGATGAATGCTCAAACCACTCCTATAAAAAAGGATTCGGTGAAACACATTGAGGAAATCTATGTGAGAGGACAATCTTTGAAAACAAAAAACAGCACCTCAAAGGTGAATGTTATTACCAATGATGAAATTAAAAACATGGTAGTTGAACAACCTTTGAGAATTTTGGAACAAGTACCAGGAGTAAATGTTATCGCTTATGGACAAGGAGGCGTGGCAGACCAATTCTCTATGAGAGGATTTGCAGGAGGAGGACACGGCGGACAAGCAGGTGTGGAAATAGATGGGATTTCTCTTAACGAAGCAGAAGGGCATAGCGACGGTTATGCAGACCTTAACATTCTCATTCCGTTGAATTTGAAAAAAGTAAGCGTATATAAAGGTCCATCTTCTGCATTACACGGAAGATTTGGACAAGGAGGAACAGTAAGTTTAGAAACCAGAAAAGGTGGCAACTACCAAGACCTTAGATTATCTGCAGGATCATACAACACTTTTGATGCTCAATATGCCCACGGCAGTATGATGAAATTGGGAGGAATTGAAGACGCATTAAAAGCCAACTTCGCCATTCAGTTTTTTACCACAGATGGATACATCAAAAACTCTAATATTCTAAAAGGAAATTTTAGCGGTAGAATAGCACACCAGTTCTCTCCAAAATCCGAAATTGCAGTATCTTTCATTGGGCATAAAAGCGAATGGAATGCACCTGGTTATATCCCAAAAGACCAATATGAAGATAAAACAATGAGAAACAAACCTCATTTTACTGCTGAAAATGATGGTGGTAGAAAATCATTCTTATCTGAACGAATTGATTTTAGCCACAAAATAACAGAAGATATTAAATTATTAGTCTTCGGATATGCTTTACAACAAGATTTTACAAGATATGCGAAGTTTAGATACGAACCAACAGGGCAGTCTGGAAGATTCAACACTCGTGATGTCTTTGCTTTTGGGGGTAGCTTAAACGGAAACACCCGTTTGGTAGAAAAGAATTTTGACTGGATTGCTGGTTTAGAATATTACACCGAAAAAACGGAAAGAGAGCGATACAACACCAGCCACAGAAGAAGATTGAACAAAACCCAAGAAAGAGTATTTGATGTACAAACTTTCTCTGCTTACGCTCAAGGAGAGTGGCAACTCGATAGATTCTTCAAACCATCTGTAGGGCTTCGTTTTGATACTTTCGGAGGGAATTATAAAAACTCCGACCCTGGACAAACCCCTATCAATGGACAAATAAAATCCCTATCTCATTTCAGCCCAAAATTAGGTTTTAGATCAACATTACTAAATAATTTTGATTTCCACGCTAATGTTTCTAACGGCTTCTCACTTCCAGGTGATGACTATAGCGAATTAAAATTTGAAGATAGAGCTAAACCGATAGAGCTATGGCAATACGAAGCTGGGTTCTCCTATAATAACAACAAAAACTTCTCCTTTGACATTACAGGATTTATTTTGAATTCCTCAAGAGAAATTATTGTAGATCCAAATAACCCAGGCGAATTAATCAATGCAGGAAAAACACACAGAGCTGGTATAGAAGCAGATACAAGAGCTACAATCTCCGAAAATTTATTACTTAAAGGCTCTTTCACTTACACTCATACGAAAATCGTAGAGGGGGAAAACAAAGGAAAAGCACTGACTCAATTACCTAAAACAATGTTCAACTTAGGTGCAGTTTATACCTCTCCTATGGGATTTGGAGCAGATGTTCAGTTTAGAAGATTGTCCGATTACTTTACAACAGGAGATAATCTAAACCAAGGAGGTGGATACAATTTAGTAAATCTTAAGGTATTCTATAACTTTGATAAACTATTCTCTACCAAAGGAAATGTGTTCTTTGCTGTAAATAACCTGCTCGATGAACATTACGCTGAAACTATATTCGGCACTAGTCTTTATAGTGCATCACCAACGCGTAATTTTACCATAGGAGTTAATTATTCATTCTAAAAAATTAAACTTATGAAAAAAATAGTTTTTTCACTTTTAGCATTATTGTCCTTCGGCTATGTGGCAGCTCAAAAAGGCAAATATCAAAACAAAAAAGAGGAAATCAAACATCGCTTTGCTTATCTTGCGATGAATGGGGAATTTAAAATAGATCCGAACGATAAGCAGACGGTAAATGACCCTAGAAACCCAAGCAGATTGGTTTTATTTACCTCTGAGGAAAAAGGAACCAACACTACGATGGAGTTTTACCACCATTCTGATGAAAAAAAGCTCTTGGCAAAATGTGCCTACCAGTACATCGGAAGTCGCCCAGACCCACACTACTTCCCTGCGGCATCAAAGACTTCTATTTGGGATATTTTTGAAAAAGTGGAAGATATTGAAGGGGATTGTTCAAAATTCAAATATGTAATTTCCCGCTCTCCTCACGATGTTCCCCCACATATGCATCTAAGATATGGTGATGATGTAGAGGCTTTGCTCAATATGAGTAAAGACCATAAAGATGATAATTTTAACCCTTGGTGGCCAGAATATAAAGGCACAGGGAAATAACCAAAAAAACTTCGCTTTAGAGCGAAGTTTTTTTATTTTGATTTAAAAAATCCGAAATTTTCCAGTGGGACTATCGCTCCTACTACAAATAAATGATCATGAGCCTTTACCCCTTTATTCGTTTGAAAAATATACATTGCCTGTGATGTTAGCCAATTAAACAGCTTCCACTCCCCACCTGTATAAAACCTATTTCTCGTCAAATGTCCGTTTTTCAAACTCAAATAAATCTCATTATGAGCAAAAACATTCAGAGATTTATCAAACAATTTAGTTCTATGAACAATCCCTATTCTTCCTTTATAAAAATTGGTATCTCCTCCGTGTTCTACAAAACGATGAAAATAAGCATTACGATTCTGCAAAATCCATTTATTTTCTTTATCCAACGGAATTGAAATCGTTGCCATCAAATTAAGATGATGTTCTCTATAATCGGCTCCTTTTCTACGAGGGATATCCAACATTGTATAACTCGGCGAAAACGACAACACATTGTTAATCTTAAAATTAGGCGTAATCATCAGCATTTGAATATGCTGTTCCGCACTCACCCCTCCAAACACTTTCAAGCTATGTTTTTGAGGAATTTTAACACTTACTCCAGTGGTAATAAACGACTTGTGCGTGTCTATATCCTGAGCTTTCCCCAAAGATATTAAGCAAAATACTGCTCCTGCTAATAATTTTTTAAACTGTTTCATATTTTTAGAAATTTGATGCAAATTTAAAATTTTTCCTATTTTTGCTGTATGTTAATAGAAGTTTTTAAATCTAAAATCCATAGGGTAAAAGTCACGGATGCTAATTTAAACTACATAGGAAGCATTACAATAGATGAGGATTTGCTGGAAGCCTCTGGAATCATTCCTAACGAACGCGTTTATATTGTAAATGTGAATAACGGAGAGCGTTTTGACACTTACGCCATCAAAGGGAAAAGAAAATCTGGGGAAATTTGCCTGAATGGTGCAGCGGCAAGAAAAGTGCAAAAAGGAGATACAATCATCATTATCGCCTATGCCCAACTGACCCCCGAGGAAGCAAAAAACTTTGAACCAAAAATCATCTTCCCCGATGAAAATACCAATTTGCTAAAATAAAATGGACAAAAAAAAGAATCCTTTTACTACCTTTATTACCATTGCAATCTCTATCGTTTTTGCGGTGTTTTTTATGTGGCTTGCATTGGGAGATTTAGATTTTAGTAAAATCAAACATTCTCTTTCAGAAGCGAATTATTTCTGGGTGTTTGCCTCTATTATATCGGCGATTTTTGCTTATGCTTTTCGGGCAATCCGTTGGAATTTACTTTTAGAACCAATGGGCTATCAAATCAAAAACTCCAATGCTTTTTGGACGATTTCTTTCGGATATATGATGAATTTGACCATTCCCAGAAGTGGTGAATTGGCTCGTGCAACCGCTCTTTATGGCGTGGAAAAAATCCCCGTAGAGAAATCCTTTGCCACCATCGTGATAGAACGAGTGGTAGATTTATGTTTTATGTTTTTATTTTTAGCCTTTACATTTGTTTTAAACACTCAGGTTTTAAAACTTTTCTTTGATAGACTTACCAATTATAAAGGAGAAGAACAACAAAAAAACTCTGCCACCGATGATTTTCTGATTAATTTAGGAATTGAAAATATAACCCAATTTTATTTTTACCTAAAAATCATTTCTTTGGGATTGATTGTTTTGGTTTTCTCATTTCTATTTTTAAAATTCAGGGATAAGTTTATTTCCTTTGCCAAAGGAATTTTAGAAGGACTTTTATCTATTTTTAAAATGAAAAAACAATTTAAATTCTTCCTTTATTCTTCTGGAATTTGGCTTTGCTATTTCCTATCAGCATACTTCATTTGCCTTGCCTTGGAAGAAACCGCGGTTTTCAGCTTAGGAGATATATTTTTAGTTATCACGGCGGGGAGTTTAGGAATGATGGTTCCTACCTCAGGAGGAGCGGGAAGCTTCCACATTGCTATAAAATTAGCCATTGCAGGAATTTTCGTATCTTGGGGAAAAGACCAACATTTGGGCGAAGAAATTGGGCTCACTTACGCCATTCTATCACATTCTACCCATATGCTTTATATGTTGGTGATGGGACTTATCTCACTCCCGATTTTAATGAAAAGAAAATTATAAATTAAAACTTTCTCTCCACTTGCTTACCATTTCTTGAAATTGAGTATTTTCAAAGGTTTTGTTTCGGATTTTTGACACGGAGAATAGTCCTTTTCGGTCGGAAACCAACAAAATTTCTTCTGCTTTTTGGCTTTCAAAGGGGCTCATCTCGGCTTGTTCTATTTCAGCCAATCTATTTTTATGAATAAAAGTGACCAAGTTTTCCATCAAAGGCGAAATATAAGCTCCCTCGGATTGTTTGGGTATGCGAATCGTATTGTTTTCCAAGAATAAAAAGTTGCCGAAAATCCCTCGTGCAATTCTCTTTTGGGGGTTGAGTAAAAGCAGTTCGTCCAAATCATTGTCTTTGGCATAAATTTCAGCATAAATATTCTCTGGGCAATGGGTTAAAATATGATTTAAAAGCGTGGTATTTACCGAAATTTCTTTCAATAAATCCACTTCAATATTTCTTTTAATCTCTAAAATATCGCCGTTTTCTTTACAATCAATAAAAAACTGAACGGGAGATTTGGTCAAAGCCACAGGCGTTTCCTGCCGATATACCAAAAAATGAACAGAAGCATTATTCAGCTGCTGTTCGCTTATTTTTTTCTCTAAAATTTCCGTAAAATATTCTAATGTAAAGGTCAGCGGAATGTGCATTCTCATTTTTCGCATTGATGCCATTAGGAAAAAGTAGCATTCTTCTGCTAAAATCAACTTTCCATCTCTCACAAAGAAATAAACACTTACCGCATCTCCAAAAAGAAAAGCACGATTTTTCTCCATAAAATACTACGCCGCCCCTAATTTTATTTTCAGATTTTCAATTAAATTTTCCCAATATTGTTGAGTTTCCTCTTCATCTCCTAGTTCACAAAAATCTGTAATCAGAAGCTCTAAATCATTGGTAATCTCATCAATTACGATATTCATCTCAAAATAATATTTCGTGCCCTCGTCTTCCTCCCAGCGAAATCTCACCGATTGCTCTACTTTATATTTTGTAAGCGTAGCCTTTTCCTCTGGACCACCATTCCAACTAAAATAAAAATCATCTCCTCGCTCCGAAACCTCATCGGCGAACCATTCTGCCAAGCCTTCAGGGGTAGCAATATATTCGAACAATATTTCTGGCTGACAATGCAATGGGAACTCAAACTGGACTTTATTCTTTGTCATAATCAATCTGGTTTTTTAGGCTCGCAATATACAGTATATTTTTTATCTTCAAAATTCTTTTGATAATGATTTTTCTCATAAAAACAAAAAACATTTAGACTACTCATCTAAAACTCTCAAGATGATTTCGCAACCTTTTCGGATTTCCTCTTTTGTGATGGTCAGCGGTGGCGAAATTCTCAAATATTCATTTCTATACAATTGCCAAAATACAATCAAGCCTCTCTCCATACATCTTTTAGCCACCTGCAAAGTATATTCTGGATTTCCTAAATTCACGGCGAGCATTAAGCCCTTACCATTGATATTTTTAATTTTATGATGCACTAAAAGCTCCCTGAAAAGTTGCTCTTTTTCTTCTACTTCGTCCATTAAATGACTATCAAAAATTTCCTCCAAAGTAGCAAGAGAAGCTGCAGCAATCAGAGGGTTTCCTCCAAAAGTGGTGATATGCCCCAACTTCGGCGAATGAGAAAGGGACAGCATTATCTCTCTACTACTCATAAACGCCCCCACAGGCACTCCTCCGCCCATACCTTTGCCCATTACCAAAATATCTGGAACGATACCGTAATGCTCAAACGCAAAGAGTTTCCCCGTTCTTCCAAAACCTGGCTGAATTTCATCTAAAATCAATAAAGCTCCGACTTCCTCACATCGTTTTTTGAGCTTTTTGAAATAATCAGGATTAGGCGTAATGAATCCCGCCGCCCCTTGAATGGTCTCCACAATCACCCCTGCTGTTTTTTCGGTAATTTGAGCTAAATCTTCTTCATCATTAAAATGAATAAATTTCACCATAGGGAGGAGCGGACGAAAAGCCCTTTTGTGATACTCATTCCCCGACACGCTCAATGCTCCGTGCGTATTGCCGTGATAGGAATGATGAAACGCCACGATTTCTTCTCTTCCTGTATATCTTTTTGCCAGTTTCAAACTGCCGTCTATTGCCTCTGCACCGCTATTCACCAAGTAAGTCATTTCCAACGGTTCTGGAGTTTTCTCTGCTAAATATTTACACAAAGCCACTGGTTTTTCCATCGCATATTCGCCATAAACCATTAGGTGCAAATATTTTTCGGCTTGTTCTTTTATTGCATTGACTATTTTAGGGTGAGAATGCCCCAAAGTATTAGCAGAAACCCCCGCCACGAAATCCAAATACGCCCTTCCATCTTTTCCGTAGATATAATTCCCTTCGGCTCTTTCTACCTCAAAAGCAGAAGCAAAGCTCGTTGTTTGTGCCTGATATGTAAAAAAATCTTCTTTCATTGTAAATATTTTTCACAAAGATAGTATTATTATAATCCTACAAAGAAATATCTTTTTACTTTTTAAAATATATTTTATTTTTTATTTTGTTTAAAATTCTGTATTTTCGCAGACTGATAAAATAATGAATTAAAAATGACACTTTTAGGAACAATAAGAAAAAAAACTTGGTTATTAGTTGGTTTTATTGTAATTGCATTGGCATCATTCTTAATTAGCCCCGAAACTTTGGAGAAAATGCTCGGGAAAGACCCTAATATTTTTGGGGAAGTCAATGGCGAGAAAATCACCAGAGAAGAATATTTTGAAACGCTTATGCTCTTGCAACAAGAAACAGCACAGCAAGGGATTCCCAGCTCTATATTGGAGGAACAAGCTTGGCAAAATATAGTACAATCTAAATTGATAAAACAAGAGTTTGAAAAGTTAGGTTTAGAACTCACCGATGAATTCTTTTGGAGCCAATTACCTCTTGACCCAATGTTTGCTCAATACCAAGATTTCAAAGTTCAAGATTTCAAAAAAGAAGTGGAAGCACTGAAAGAAAAAGGACAAGTAGAAGAATACAACCACTGGCTCAGATTCAGAAAAAACATTGAATCTCGTATTATGGCGAGACAAGTTTTGGCGAATATTTCTTTGGGAATCACTTCTAATAAAAAGGAAGCAGAGTTGATCATCAAACAAAGAAATGACTCTGCTAATATTGATTTTGTAAAAATTGATTACGAAAATTTTGCATTAAAAAATCCGATAAAAGTTTCATCACAAGACTTAACGGAATACATCAAAAAGCACCCTTTATCTTTCAAATCTCCTGAAACCAGAAATTTGGGAATTGTGTTCTTCCAAGCCAAGCCTACCGCTGATGATGAGGCAGTAGTCTTAGCAGAAATCAACAAACTTTACAACGAGGGCGTGGATATGGGCAACGGCATAGAAAGTTTTAAAAACAATAAAAATGATAGTTTGTTTGTTTTAGCTAACTCCTCTATTGGTTTCAACCCTAACTATTTAGCAAAAGAATACTTACCACAAGGGATTAGAGAGCAAATTGCAAATGCTTCTATTGGGCAAACTTTTGCACCTTACAAAGAACATAACTATTATATCGCTTCTAAACTTTTAGGAAAAGTAACGGATTCTACTGGAACGACAACTTATAAAGTGGCTCATTTGGTAAAAGAAATCAAACCTTCTGATGCTACCATTAATAAAGTTCATAGTCAATCTACTGCTTTTGCACAACAAGTTCAAGGGAAATCTTTCAATGATTTTTCAAACATTGCGAAAAAAGAAAACTTCAATTTTCAGAACCCAAAAGCCGTGCAAAGATTCCAAGGGATTTTGGAAGATTTAGGAACGGATAAAGACGCGGAAATTTTAAAATGGGCTTTTGATAAGAAAAGAGAAAAAGGCGATACCGAAATGTTTAGCACTGCAAACGGAGATAGAATTATCGTTTATCTCAACGGAAAATATGCAGAAGGATTGGCAGACCCAGAATCTGTAAGAGAGCAAATAGCACCCATCGTGAGAAATCGTATTTTAGCGAAAAAAATCACAGAAAAAATCAACACTGCAAAGCTTAGCTCATTGGAGCAAATAGAAAAGCTTTTCGGTGTAAATAAAGAATCGGCAAAAGTAAATTTCCATTACCCAATAGTAAGAACTTCACCAGAACCAAAAGTTGTAGGAGTAGCCTTTGGATTGGCAAAAAATAAACTCTCTCAACCGATTGAAGGCAGTACTGGCGTTTATGTCATCATCAACAAAGGTATAGAAACCAACAAACAAGAGGGTGATGTTAAACAAATTCAAACAGGACTAGCACAGCAGTTCGCTTCTGTTTTCCCACAGGCATTCATGAGAAGTCTTCTGGAAAATGCAGAAATTAAAGATTATAGAATTGAAGTTTATGACAAAGTGAATCAACACTAATAAAAAAAGAGGTTTTTTCAAGCCTCTTTTTTAGCTTTTTACCCCTAATGCGATGAAAAAACAAATCCTTATCACCTACAATGTTCTCCATAAAGAAGAATTAAACGAAATAGAAAACGCTCTATTTGTAGAAGCCCTCAAAGCTAGAAAAAACGCCTACGCTCCTTATTCTCAATTTTTGGTGGGGTGCAGTCTATTATTAGAAAACGGAAAAATCTATACGGGGAATAACCAAGAAAATGCAGCTTACCCTTCTGGGCTTTGTGCAGAAAGAAGTATTTTGTATTGGATTGGGGCTAACCACCCAGAGCAAAAAATAGAAAAATTATTTATCGTAGGAGGAGCCAAAGAGAATCCTAATTTAAAACAAATTGTGCCTCCCTGTGGCTCTTGCCGACAAAGTATTTTGGAATACGAAAACAAACAACAGAGCAATATTGAAATCTACATCGCAAGTCTTGATGGAAAGCTGATTTACAAAATAAATTCTACCCGAGATTTACTTCCTTTCAGTTTTGATGCTAATTTTCTTTAATTATTTCCCCAAAGAGAGAAAATGCCCAAAATAATCTTTTTTAGTTTTCAAATAATCTTCATTCTCGGTATTGGGGGCTATTTCTAATGGTATTCTGGAATGCAGTTTTACCTTTTCGCTTTTCTCCACAAAGCTAAGTTTATCAGGGTTGTTGGTAATTAGATTAATTTCTTTAATCCCCAATAATTCCAAAATCTCTAAAGCAATTCCAAAATCTCTATCATCAGCAGGTAGCCCTAATTCTAAATTAGCCTGAACCGTATCCAAGCCTTTTTCCTGCAAAGCATAAGCCTTTAACTTATTGATAATGCCTATATTACGCCCTTCTTGACGAAGATAAATCATCACGCCACCATTTTTTTGGATGTATTCCATTGTTGCAGAAAGTTGCTGGCCACACTCACACTTTTGAGAATGGAAAACCTCTCCCGTAATACACTCCGAGTGAAAACGGACATTGACAACCTTAGAAAAATCCGTATCTTTTGCAATAACGGCAAAATGTGGCATCCAATCTTCTTCTAAACTAGAAAACGCCACGATACGAAACACGCCAAATTCCGTAGGGACATTCGCCTCTGCCTGAATTTTTACCATATAAATTTTTAAATACTATCCTTCAAAGAAGCAATATGCGATACATTCGTCTTGATATTCACCAAAAATCTATTCAAAACTTCTTTTTCATCTTCGTTTAATAGACTTTTAAATTCTTGCAATTTGGTATAAGATTTTTTGAAATGAGAATGTGCCTTCTCTTCACCATCTTGATTATGTTCTTTCACTGCATAGATATACTCCGAAATATGATGCCTCAAAGTTGAAATTTCATCATTAACTTCTTTTTTAGAAAAATGAGAAACCGAAGAAAAAGCATTCGTAATTTCGGAAGAATACCGAATAAACTTAAGTTTTTTTTCTGCTGAATTAGAAAAATTAATAGGAGTTTTCTTGTCTATATCCACCAATAAATCAGAAGTAGGTGAAAGATTAACCTTTTCAACCGAGCAAGAAACTATTAATAAATAACTAATAAATCCGAATATTTTTAATTTCATTTCCTTTTGTTTTGATAAAGCACGGGGTTCAAATCCTCGTCGTTATACATCTTCATTTGCTTATAGGTTTTAATCCTTACCCAGCCGTTTTCTATGTTTTCCAACAGTTGGTCTATCGCTAGGCTCAAATCTTCTTTTTGTTCCAAAAGCACATTCAGCTTGTCCTGACACTTCTTTTTATGCTCCTCACTTGCCGATTCTCTTTGAGCTTCTATACTCATATGAAAAACTTTCAAGGCTAAAATAGAAAGTCTATCCACCGCCCAAGCAGGAGTTTCTGTATTGATACGAGCCTCTTCTTTGGGCTGAATATGACGATATTGATTTAAAAACCAAGCATCTATAAACTCCACTAAGTCTGTTCGTTTTTGGTTGGAAGCATCTATTCTTCTCTTAATTTCTAATGCCTTTATAGGGTCAATATTCTCATCGCGAATAATATCCTCCAAATGCCATTGCACCGTATCAATCCAATTCTTTGAATACAAAATCTGCTCTAAACTTCCTTTTTCAAAAGGATTTGGTTCAGTGGCATCTACATTATCCGTGATGTGATAATCTTTTATTGATTGATTAAATATTTCCCAAGCTTTTGCCGAAAACACCCCTTTGCTCACCATCTATTTTGTCGTTTTTTCTTTATCTTTTCCCTCATCTTCTTCTTTTACAGACTTTTTAAATTCCTTAATACCAGAGCCTAAACCTCTCATTAATTCAGGGATTTTTTTACCTCCGAAAAGCAATAAAATAAAAAGCCCGATGACTAAAATCTCCTTAAAACCTATTGCGTATAATAAAAAATTATTCATAATAATCTGTATTTTAAAATTTTAATTATTTATCCAACCTAATGGATCTACGGGAATGGTTTTATCCCAAATTTGAAAATCCAATGCTGGAACTCCATCTATATCCGTTCCTACCTCGCCAATGATAGTCCCTGCAGAAACCTTCTGATTTTTAGAAACATTGGTCGCTACAAGGTTGCTATAAATCGTAAAATAATTTCCATGTTTTACCATTACGGTTTTCGCACCACCACTCGCCATAATATTCACCACCACTCCAGGGAAAACACATCTCGCTTTTGCCCCTTCATTGACTGCAATTTTTATACCATTGCTTTCTATCACAACACCTTTATACACAGGATGAGCCTGTCTTCCGAAACGCTGAATTACCTTTCCACTACTTACGGGGAAGGACATTCTACCACGATTTTCAGCGAAATTATTTCCCGCGATGAATTCTCTTTTGTTGATAGCCTCTACTTTTTCCTCCACTACTTTCTTTTCACTTGCTATCTTATTAGCTACCGCCACTGAATTTTCTCTCGCTGCGTCTGCCTTGCTCGTCGCTAATTTTGCTTTTTCTTCAGCTTCTCTTGCCGCCTTTTCTGCAGCAATTCTCCTAGCCTCATTATTAGCTTCTATAGCTTTTCTTTCTTCTTCTGCCTTTTTTCTCGCGATTTCTTTTAGCCTTCGCTCTTCTTCCTCTGCTTTTCTCTTGGCTCTCTCCGCCTCTTCTCTGGCTCTTCTATTGGCTTCTTCTATTCTTTTTTTCTCTTTCTCGGCTTCTATTTTTGCCAATCTTAATTTTTCTTCTCTTGCTTTTCTTTCCGCCTCTGCTTTGGCTTTGGCGATTCGGATTTCCTCTGCAATTATTTTTCTAATTTCGTCTTCTAGTCTTTTATTTTCTTGTTTTTTCTTATTAAGTTCAGCCAACAAACGAGCTTCATTTTTCTTAAATTCTTCCAGCAAAATTTCCTTCTCTTTTCTCTCTTGAGCAATTACTTCCAGTTCTTTATTTTGCTTTAAAAGAAGCGTTTCTTTTTCTTTTTTAGATTTCTCTCTCAGCTCAATCGTCTTTTTTATCTGAGCGGTTTTTTCGGTGATTTCTACTGCTTTTTTATCCTGATATTCCCCGTATCTTTTCAAGTATTGTACTCTTCTCAATGCTTCTCCGAGGTTTTTAGAAGACAATATAAAAGTCACCTTATTTTGAACTCCTTTGTTTTTATAAGCATTCACCAAAACTTTAGCATACTCCTCCTTCATCACCTTGAGTTCGCGGTTGTATTTATTAATCTCCAACTGGCGAAGGTAGATATCCTCCTCTATTAATCGTTTTTCTTTCTGTGTATTCCTATAAACCTTTTCCCTTAAATGAATTTTTTGATTAATATTGTTTAGGTAAGTTATAGAAAGTTTAGTTTCGCCTTTTGCTTTTGCCAATTGGGAATTGATTACCGCTATTTGTTTTTTAAGCTCTGCACTTTGTTTCCTCAAATCCTCTTTACTTCTCTGAGCCCAAAGAAGTTGCATTAAAAACAAACCGATGAATAATCCTATTTTCTTAATTCTCATTATAATTTTCTCTTTTTGTAATTATCTGGAACTCTGTATGGTGTTTCCATTGTGGAAAATTCAAATTTCGTATTTTCTATGAGAATTTCTCTATTCTTCTTTCCTTTTATAATTATTTTAACATTTTGAGGCAATTTTTGTTGATTTATCGCTACCCAATCATTATAGAAAATTTGAAGTTGGTCGCTGGATTTCACTTCCGTTAAGACCACTTTCATCAAGTCAAAATCAGGGGAAAATTGCAATTCGGAAGCATACTCTCTCTCTTCTCCTTCTACCAATATTTTTTGATTTTCTTTTGATATTAATCGATAATCATTTTCATTTTGAACTAATGAAAATTTTTGCTCATTTATCGGAACAAAAGCTTTTCCTACCAATAAATTTTGAAGAGAATTATAATCTAAAAAATTAATATTCAGCAGGTTATTCAAATATGAAAAATCAGAATCTATATAAGTTTTATCTATTCTTTCATACATTTTCAGCCCTTCGGGAGTTGCCATTCCTCTGGCTACATTGATGAACAAAGCCGTGAAATTCATCCATATTTTTTGATTGTTTTCAATATATATGGTAGCATTGATGGACGGAACTCCCAAAACATCTATTTTAGAAGTGATTTTTATGGCATCAAAATCCGATTTCTTAAGAATAGAACGATAGAACACACTATGGTCAGAACTTGTTTTTTTCTCTACCGACTCCGCTACAGGTGTTTTAGGCTTCGCAGCACAAGCCCCTAAAACAATCCCCAAAATTACTAACCATAATATTTTCTTCATTTTTTTAATATTTTAAATTTATTTAGAAAAATCCAAAGTAGAGAAATCCCCCAAAGAAATATCTCTGCTTTCGCCTTTGTATTTCGCAGAATTTCCAATCATAGAATTAGACAAAACCGCAGAATTAATTTCAGATTTTTCTTGAATTAATGTATTATTGATATTTGAATTTACCACTTTTGTATCATTCCCCAAAGAAACTTTCGGTCCGATAATGGAATTGACAATATGCACATTTTCACCGATATAGCACGGCGGGATAATAATGCTGTTTTCAATCTTCACCGATGCTGGATATTGAGCCATCGCCTCTTTTTCGTATTCCAAAATCTTGCCATTGGTTTCCACTGTGATGTTTTTATTCCCGCAGTCCATCCAATCATTCACTTTCCCTAATGAGAATTTTGCTCCTTTTTGGCGAAGATTTTCCAGAGCGGTAGTCAGTTGATATTCACCCCCATCTTTGATATCATTAGTGATAATACGCTCTATTTCAGACATTAATTTTTCCGCACTATTGAAATAATAAATCCCAATAATCGCCAAATCTGAAACGAAATCTTTCGGTTTTTCCACAAAATCGGTGATAAAGCCTTGCTCATCTAATTTCACTACCCCAAAAGCACTTGGGTCTTCTACCTGTTTCACCCAAATTACTCCATCATTTTGAGCATCTAAATTAAAATCTGCTCTAAATAAAGTATCTGCAAAAGCAACGATTACAGGGCCTTGCATACTTTCTTTGGCACAATGAATGGCGTGAGCCGTCCCCAAAGCCTCCGTTTGGTGATAAACACTTCCTTTCGCTCCTAATTTTTCAGCGATTTTGATTAAATTTTGTTCAACCTCCGCACCGAAATCTCCTGTAATAAAAGCTACCTCATCTATTTTTTGCCCCGCCACTTTAGCAATATCCTCCACCAATCGCTGAACGATAGGCTTCCCTGCGATAGGGATTAAAGGCTTGGGTACCGTTAAAGTATGAGGTCTTAATCGGGAACCTTTTCCCGCCATTGGTATGATTATTTTCAT
This sequence comes from Flavobacteriaceae bacterium, assembly GCA_030529185.1. Classification (GTDB taxonomy): domain Bacteria; phylum Bacteroidota; class Bacteroidia; order Flavobacteriales; family Weeksellaceae; genus JABCPE02. The sequence goes on along the minus strand of JAUMXI010000001.1, from coordinate 67,907 downwards.
TCGTTATATATTTCTATTTTAAATTTACTTTACGCCTGAACTTCCGAAACCACCAGCTCCTCTCTCAGTTTCATCGAGTGTTTCCACTGCTTCCCAAGTAATGGTCTCGTGCTTGGCGATGACCATTTGAGCAATTCTTTCCCCGTCATTAATGGTAAAAGGCTCGTTGGACAAATTCGCCAAAATCACGCCTATTTCTCCACGATAGTCTGCATCTATCGTGCCAGGACTGTTAAGGCAAGTAATTCCGTGTTTTGCTGCCAAACCGCTTCTCGGTCTTATTTGTGCTTCATAGCCTTCTGGTAAAGCGATGAAAAGCCCTGTCGGAATGATTTTCCTCTCCAAAGAATTAAGCCTAATTGGTTCATCAATATTAGCATACAAATCCATTCCTGCTGACTGTGCCGTTTGGTATTTTGGCAAAGCGTGTTTGGATTTATTAATGATTTTTATTTTCATTTCTTTATTATTTTTCTCAAAAGTTTTCTTTCCAAAAATACGACCAACAGCAAAAATACAGCCAACAGCATATTCCCCGCAAAGAAATTTTCTCTAAAAAAAGCAAATGCCACCCACCCAAAAACTGAGGAAACCACTAAATAAAGCGTAATTTTCCCCACATTATAAGGAATAGGATATTTTATTTTGCCCCAAATATACGAAATTATCATCATCATAAAAAATGTGCATAAAGATGTAATTGCACTCGCCCAATAGCCATAAATTGGGACAAAAATCCAATTTCCCAAAATCGTAATAGTCGCCCCTATCAGCGAAATATAAAGCCCCACGATGGTTTGGTCGGATAATTTATACCAAATGGATAAATTTAAATAAATGCCTAAAAATACCGCACCGAGCATCAAATACGGAACGACTTCAATTCCTTCAAAATAAAGCGGATTACGAAGATATAACTGCGAAATCCAAGAAATATTGACCATCAACGCAAGGAAAATCAAACAATTGCAAATTACAAAAATATCCATTAAAATCCTATAAGTTTTTTTCGCATTTTCATTTTTAAAACTAGAAAAAAAGTAAGGCTCAATCCCCAACTGATAGGCTTGGCGAAACACCACAATGAAGGTCGCAATTTTATACACCGCACCATAAACCCCGATTTGATGATTCGCCTCCGACTCTGGAAGGAGAAATTTCAGAAACTGCCGGTCTAAAGTTTGATTGACAATCCCCGCCAGACCCGCCACCATAATAGGCCAAGAATAATTCAGCATTCTTTTCCAAAGGGCAAAATCAAAGTTTTTGATATTAAAATTCACCAATTCTTTGGAGACAATCAGCAAAGTGATGATACTCTGAATGAGATTTGCCACAAAAATATAACCTACCCCAAAATCAGCATCGTATTTCAAACCTAAAAACCCATTGGGCATTTGCGGTAAAATATTAATGAAAAACACCACCAGCCCGAAATAAACCAACGCCCCCACTACTTTGGAGAGCATATACCGAATTGGTTTCCCCTCCAATCGCAACACCGCCGAAGGGATCACCGCCATCGCATCTATGGAGAGGATAAATAAAAACAATACTAAAAAATCAACCTGGTCGGGCGTTTGGAAAGAATACGCCAACTCCTCCCGAAACCCATAGCCTAAAACCAAATAAACCAAACAAACCATTAAAACACTCGCCGAACCCGTGGAAATGAGCGTAGATTTTCCGATTTCTTTCTCTTGGGCAAATCTAAAAAACGAAGTTTCCATGCCGTGCGTGAGCAAAACCGTAATCACCCCAGCCACAGAATACCAATCCACAAACGGTGCCGATGCCTCTGGCGAAAAAGCACGAGTGACGATAGGATTTATCAAAAACGGAAAAACCCTCACCAATACAGCACTCAGCCCATATACTGCTGTTTGACCTAACAATCTCTTAAACAAAACTCTATATTTTATGCAAAAATAAGATTATTTAATTTACTACAAATTAATAAAAATCTAAACAAAACACCCTCGCTCTTCTCATTTGAAAACACGCCTAAAAAGGGAGCTGAATTAACTTTTACACCCATTTTAAAAACAATTACAAAAATTTTTTTTCAATATTTTATCAAATTGGAACGATTTTTGCATGTATATAATATTAAGAGTAATTTTAAGTAAAATAATTCATTAAATTTTTAATTCAGATGAAAAAAACAACAATCTTATTAGGCGTATTAAGCCTATCACTATCTTACGCTCAAAGCTCTCCTCCTGCTTCTCCAGTAGGTAAAGTAGGGGTTAATACCGAAACTCCAAAAGAAACTTTAGATGTAGAAGGAACTCTAAAAGTAGGGCACTTACCCGAAGAAGGAAACACCTCAAATAACAAAAATAAACATTACAATGGAGGAGCAAACCTCGGTCAAGACTTCCAAGGAACTAAAATGGTAGTAGCTAATGACCAAGGGGTGTTAGGGCAACTGCCTTTTACAATTGATAAAGGAAACGCAACAAATACTTCCTTAAGATGGAATGAAGCTTCTAAAAAATGGGAAGCTGTAACACCACAAGCAGGAAATGCAGCCGCTTATACTGGTTCTACTTCCGTGGAATTGAGTACCACAGGAAACTCCTTTGAAAGAGCTGCCCTTACTGGTGATGTTTCCGCAGCAAAAAACTCCAACACCGTTAGTGTAGATAAAATTAAAGGAAAGGCTATTTCAGCTACCGCTCCTACGGACGGACAGGTTTTAACTTGGGAAGAAACAACAGGCGGAACAGGAGAGTGGAAACCAAAAACAATAGCACTACCAACTGATTCAAACGACAAAAGCCCTTGGTTTAGAGACAATACTACCCCTGCCACAGAGGCGGACTTTAATAGCTCTATCTTCCACACAGGAAAAGTAGGAATAGGACATGTATTTTCAAACGATATTTTAAATAAAAGCGTAGTATCTATTAAAGGAACGGGCTCTGATGGAGACCAAATGTTATTCCATACCAACGATAACCAAAACTATTGGATTCTTGGCTCAAACAATGATGCTTTCAGAATTAAAACTTATGGAGATGTTTCTTCAACAGCACCTAATGCACAAACAGCAAAGGATACAAGATTCAATTTAATATTAAAACCTGCTGGTGGATTGTATGTAAAAGGAAACGGACAAAATATGTCCAGCAGTGGAGCAGACTCAGGCTTTAAATACGAGCCTTCTGGTTTTATAGAAATTAATAAAAGTACCTCTTCTTCGGCTGTAGTTCTTAGATCTGCTTTGGATGAGAACAATAAAAAAAGAGCAATGCATATTGATTTCCATAGAGGAAAAGGCGATGCTGTAAATAATGGTAGATCAGGCTATTTTGGATTTGCCTCAAGTTCTAGCGACAACCTAACCATTGCAAATGAAATAGACGGAGCAGATATTGTATTATCTACCAATGGTACAACATCAAAAACAGAAGTGACTGGGCAACTCAAAGTAAATAACATTCCTGATGGTGCAAGAGGCAATAAAATCTTGGTAGAAGATGGAAACATTGTAAAAAAAGTGACCCTTAACACCCTTCTGCCAGAAGCTACCAACGGACAAGTATTAAAAAAAGGAGCAAATGACTGGGAGGTAGCTAATGATGAAAACGATAAAAGCCCTTGGTTTGTAGCTAACACTACTAACCCTGCAAAGGATTCTGACAATAGAGATAATAACGATAGCAGTAGTAAAATCTACTACCCTGGTAATGTAGGATTAGGATTTAAATTCAAAGATGCTACTACCGCAAACTTATTAAACAACTCGAGATTACTTATTGATGGAACGGACAACCATTTGATTTTTAACACATCTGGAGCAAGATGGAAAACGGCTATACAAGAAGCTTGGTATAGAACGAACTATTATGAAATCCATCCAGATAATAGACCTCCCACTGAAAGATTTAGATTTCTATTGAATACAAACGGAAGTCTCTATTTAAAGGGTGGAAATAACGAAATGAAAAACACGGGAAATAACGCTGGATTCTTCTATGATGCATCTTCTAGTAAACTAGCAATAGCTAATCACTCAGGAGGAACTATCTTGGAACTTAAATCCCACCTAGAGGACAGTAATAAAGTAAGAGCAATGCACATTGACTTTTATAGAGGGAAACATGGAGACGCAAATATATTTAATAATAGATCGGGATACATAGGGTTTGGTAGTAATGGTAATAACACTATGGAGATTAATAACCAAACAGGAGGAGATATTAAATTAAGTACTGGCAATAATAATACAACGGAATTAACAGGAAAGCTTAAAGTAAATACCATCGAAAATGGTGCAAGAACCAATAGAATTTTAGTGCATGACAGAAATACTGTAAAGAGTATTGCCGTCACAGACATTATTCCTAACGGAACAAGCAATGGGCAAACCCTCCAGTGGAATAACAATAGCTGGACAGTAGGAGCGGCTCCTCAAGCCAATAACGAGCCTTGGTTTAAAGCTAACAATGGAAATACTGAAACACAAGCAACCAATAGCGACAATGCCGAAACAGGACAAATGTATTTCCAAGGTGTTGTAGGAATTGGAGCTGATTTTAAAAACAATAATCTTACCAGCAACACTACCTCTCTTGTAGGAAGCACAGAAGCAGAGAAAAAGAAAGTGAAATTGGTAGTAAAAGGTGCAGTAGTAGCAGGAAGTTTTAAAGGTGCTCACGGTGCGGAAATCTTCCCAGACTATGTATTCCAAAAATACTATACGGGGGCATCTTCCATCAAAGCAGACTATAACTTCCAAACACTAAGCCAAGTGGAAAACTTCGTAAAACAAAACGGACACTTGCCAGGCTACAAATCTGCTGCGAAAATCAAAGAACAGGGCTATGTAGATATAATGGAAACTCAATTGACCAATGTTGAGAAAATTGAGGAACTTTACCTTCACAGCATAGAGCAAGATAAAGCACTTAAAGCAAAAGACGCTGAAATTGCAGAATTAAAAGCTCGTTTAGACAGATTAGAAAAGCTGTTGAACTAATCCAAAAAAAAACTTTCCAATATTGGAAAGTTTTTTTTTGCCGTAAAAAATCAATTAAATTCGTATTTTTGGAGTATGAAAAATAATTTTTGCATCATATTGCTCTTCTTTGGGCTAATGCTTCAAGCTCAGTTCCTCCCTAAAAATAAAACAGAAATTACTGAACTTAAAGCCCAAAAATACGCCGACAGCCTTTATTCTCAAATGAGTATGGAGGAAAAAATCGGTCAGCTCTACATTACGGCACTCTACACCAATAAAGATGAAAGCCATATCGCTTCGGTGAGAAAATTAGTAGAACAGGAAAACATCGGCGGAATTATCCTAATGCAAGATGATGCCGAGAGAAAAATCCGCCTCGTGAATGAGTTTCAACAAAAATCTCGCATTCCTTTGCTCATCGGTATGGACGCCGAATGGGGACTTTACCAAAGGCTGAAAGACGCCCACAAATTCCCTTGGGCAATGACTTTGGGAGCAATTACCGATGCTCAACTCATCTACGAAATGGCAGCAAAAATCGCCCAAGATGCCAAGAAGATAGGAATTTATTGGAACTTCGCCCCAGTGGTGGATGTGAATACCAATCCTGCTAATCCCATTATTGGGAATCGCTCTTTTGGTTCTGATGTTCAAAATGTAATAGAAAAAGGCTTGGCTTATGCTCAAGGTTTGCAAGACAATGGCGTTTTAGCAGCGATAAAACACTTCCCAGGGCACGGCGATACGGATAAAGATTCGCATTTGGATTTGCCTGTGGTGGCTCATTCTTTGGAGCGATTAAACAAAGTGGAACTGGCACCATTCAAAGCATTGATGAATAAAAATATTGGTGGCGTGATGGTGGCACACCTCTACACTCCTGCATTGGAAAGCCAAAAAAATCTTCCTGCTTCTTTGTCGCATCAAATCATTACTGAAATTCTGAAAAATCAACTTCAATACAAAGGATTAATTATCACCGATGCTCTTAATATGCACTCTGTTTCCAAAAAATATCCCGCAGGAGAATTGGATTTATTGGCATTCAAGGCTGGAAATGATATTTTGCTTTTCAGTCAAGATGTTCTTTCTGGGAAAAAACTCATCAAAGAAGCCATCAACAAAGGAGAAATCCCCGAAAAAAGATTAGAGGAAAGTGTAAAGAAAATTCTTAAAACCAAATATCTTTTGGGCTTAGCAAATTTCAAGGCATTGGATTTTCAGCAAATTCAATACGAACTTAATAACGATAGCCACAGGCAATTATCGGAGAAACTTTACGCCAATGCTTTGACATTGATAAAAGATGAAAAAAAATTATTGCCCCTAAAAAGCGAAAAACCTTATTATTACCTGCCTTTGGAAGAAGCCGAACACAAAGTTTTTGCTTCAACATTAGCTCAAGAAATTGATTTAAAGAAGATTTCAGCAAAGGAAATAGGAAATATTCCGAATAACTCTGTAGTGATTATCGGACTTCATAAGGACAATTCTACAGCTTACAAACCTTATAAAATTTCGGCACAAAGCAAAAAAATCATCTCTGACTTGGCGGAAAAGCACCAAATTATTCTTAATGTTTTCGGAAGCCCATACGCTCTGCGAGATATAGATATTAAGGATATTTCCACAATTCTTATTTCTTATGAAAATAATGAACATTCCCTAAAAACGACTGCCGAAGCCTATTTAGGGAAGCATAAAATTCACGGGAAACTGCCTGTTTTGGTTAATGAACAATTAAAATACGGAATGGGAATTGAACTCATTCCTCAAAAAAACAATAAATAATATGATAAAAATAGGAATTCTCTGCTATCCAACTTATGGCGGAAGCGGAATTGTAGCAACAGAACTCGGAATGAATCTTGCCAAAAAAGGCTACGAAGTGCATTTCATCAGTTCGGAACTTCCTGCAAGATTGGATATGACGCAACCGAATATCTTTTTCCATAAAGTCAATGTTCAAAATTACCCATTGTTTAGGCATCAACCTTATGATATTGCCTTGTCTTCAATGATTTATCAAGTCGTGTGTATGTATCAATTAGATGTATTACACGCCCACTATGCCATTCCTTACGCCTACGCCGCTTTTATGGCAAAACATATGCTGAAAGAAGAAGGAAAAGATATCCCACTGATTACCACACTACACGGAACGGATATTACTCTCGTGGGGCAACACCCAAGCTACAAACACGCAGTAGAATTTTCCATCAACCAATCTGATGCTTTGACCTCCGTTTCCGAGAGTTTAAAACAAGACACTCTATCTTTTTTCAACATTAAAAAAGAGATTAATGTTATTCCTAATTTTATAGATGATACGCTTTTTGACCGATGCCTCTCGTGTAGTAGAAAACAATTCGCCGAAGACAACGAGCGTATTTTAGTGCATATCTCCAACCTTAGAGCCGTAAAAAGAATTCAAGATGTGCTAGAAGTTTTTAAAAAGGTGAATGCCAAAGTGCCGAGTAAATTAATAATGGTAGGCGAAGGCCCCGAAATGGAAAAAATCACCACCTTTCTTGCCGAAAATCCAACCTTTATTGATAAGATTAAAATCATGGGAAAACTCAACGATCTTCGCCCCGTGCTTACCTATGCTGATGTTTTCTTGCTTCCCTCCGAAAAGGAAAGTTTTGGTTTGGCAGCCTTGGAAGCAATGGCGGCTTCTACTCCCGTAATTAGCAGTAATGCAGGGGGAATCCCCGAAGTGAATATTCACGGAAAAACAGGCTTTTTAGCCAATATTGGTGATGTAGAAAAGATGGCTGAATATGGAATTCAACTTCTTTCCGATGACAAGCTACTCAAAGAAATGAAAAGGAACGCCAAAGAAACTGCCAAAACCTTTGATTATCATAAAGTCATCGCAATGTATGAGGAGCTTTACCAAAAAACCATTAGGGATTTTGAAAAACAAATAACAATAACCAAATTTTAAGAAAAATTTATTTAAAAGATAGCTCATTTTCTTTCTATCTTATTAAAATATATTAAAAAAGCAGGAAAATATCCTGCTTTTTATCTTTAGTTTTCTATATTTCTTTCTTCGCTTGTCGCCATCAATTTCTTTTGTTCCTGTTTCTTGCGAAGTTTAATATTTAACAATTCCACCGTTAAACTAAACGCCAAACAAGAATAAATAATATTTTTGCTAATATGCTGGTGAATACCTTCAGCTACTAACAATACGCCAATTACTACCAAAAACGAAAGTGCCAACATTTGCAAACTCGGGTGTGTGTTGATAATTCGGCTTACCGTTCCTGCGAAAAGCATCATTATTGCCATAGAGATAATCACGGCGATAATCATAATGGCTACATTTTCCACTAATCCCACTGCAGTAAGGATAGAGTCTAGAGAAAAGACAATATCCACCATAATAATTTGAGCAATCACCATCGCCATCATTGATGACGCCTTAGACTGGGACTTCTTTTCCTCCACATCGGCCTGCATTTTATGATGGATTTCCATCGTGCTTTTTACAATAAGGAAAAGTCCTCCACAAAGCAGAATAATATCTTTCCAACTCAACGCCAAAGGAGCGTTTTCTAATTTCGGGTCTGAAAACCAGTCTAATGTAATGACCGCTTCATTCAGACCGATAAGCCAACTAATCGCAAATAACAACGCCACACGAAAAAGCATCGCAAAACCTAGACCTATATTTCTTGCTTTCCTTTGTTGATGAACAGGGAGTTTATCCGACAAAATAGACACAAAAATAATATTATCCACCCCTAAAACCACCTCCAAGAAAGTCAGCGTTAATAAACTTATCCAAATCTGTGGGTCTGCAAAATTGGGCATCACAAATGATAATAGTTCCATATAAATAATAGTTAAAAATTTCTTGCAAATATAAAAGAAAATTAAATGCAAAAAAGTATAAGCTAAAAAGTATTATCTTTGCTGTATGATTAGAATTACCAAGATTTTCACTTTTGAAACAGCACATATATTATACGGCTATGATGGGAAATGTAAGAATGTTCACGGGCATTCCTACAAGCTTTTCGTCACACTAAAAGGCAAACCCATCAACGACCTCAACCATATTAAAAACGGAATGCTTATAGACTTTGGAGATTTAAAATCCATTGTAAAAGAAGAGATTGTAGATGAATGGGATCACGCTATTATGCTCAACGCTCTTTCTCCTCATAAAAATTTAGGACAAAGCTTGGAAGAGCAAGGACATAAGGTGATTTATTGCAACTATCAACCTACTTGCGAAAATATGCTCTACGATATCGCTGAAAAAATAAAGCTACGATTACCCGAAAGAGTACAACTCGCCTACCTAAAACTCCACGAAACGGAAAATTCTTACGGAGAATGGTTCGCAGAGGAGAATGATTAATTTAAATTCAAAATGAAAATCCAACTTCAAGAGGGGAAAAAGATTTATTTTGCGTCTGACCAGCATTTTGGAGCTCCGAATTTTAAGAAAAGTAAAGTTCGGGAAGGGAAATTTGTGCAATGGTTAGACGAGATAAAAAATGATGCCCAAGCCCTTTTCTTGATGGGCGATTTGTTTGATTTTTGGCACGAATGGGATTTTGTTGTTCCTAAAGGTTTTGTCCGAGTTTTGGGAAAAATTGCCGAACTAAAAGACAACGGAATTGATATTTACTTCTTCGTGGGCAATCACGATTTGTGGATGAAAGGTTATTTTGAGCAAGAATTGAACATTCCCGTTTTCTTTGAAAAACAATATTTTGAAATCAACGGCAAGCAGTTTCTTTTGGCTCACGGCGATGGCTTAGGACCTGGAGACAAGGGCTACAAACGAATGAAAAAAGTTTTTACCAATCCTTTGGCTCAATGGTTTTTCAAGTGGCTTCACCCTGATATTGCCATGCGATTGGCGATTTATCTTTCCACAAAAAATAAATTGATTTCAGGGGAAGAAGACAAAGAGTTTTTGGGAGAAGACAAAGAATTTCTTATTCTCTACGCCAAAGAAAAACTCAAAACAGAAAAGATAGATTATTTTGTTTTTGGACATCGGCATTTGCCAATGGTTTTGGATTTGACAGAAGGAAAATCCCAATACATCAACCTTGGAGATTGGATTTCGTACTTCAGCTATGGCGTTTTTGAAAAAGATTTTGAACTCAAATATTTTAATTAATGATAAAGGACATTTTTAACATTTCCACAGAAAAAGATTTTGAGCAAAAATGCTTGGAGGTTTTTCATTATCAATATCAAAATATTGAGGTTTATCAGAGATTTGTGGATTTTTTAAATATAAAAATTGAGAATGTAAATTCCATTCAAAAAATCCCTTTTTTACCGATAGAAATTTTTAAAAATCATCAGGTTTTAGATAAGAATTGCCACACGGATTTTTATTTTCAAAGCAGTGGCACCACGCAAATGAACCTTTCTAAACATTGGATTGCCGACCAAGAACTTTACAAAGAAAGCATCAAAAAAAGTTTTTGTCAATTCATCGGTCAGCCCGAAGATTTCATATTTTTGGGATTGTTGCCCAATTATTTGGAAAGGCAAAATTCCTCTTTGGTTTATATGGTAGATTATCTGATAACGCTTTCCAATAAAGTTGAGAACGGATATTTTCTTTATAATCACACCGAATTATTAGATATTTTAAAAGATTTAGCAAAAACTCAAAAGAAAATTATTCTTTTCGGAGTTTCTTTCGCCTTGTTGGATTTTTTGGATTCATTAACAGAAATGAACGAAATAATGCCTGAAAATCCCAACCTCATCATTATAGAAACAGGCGGAATGAAAGGCAGAAAAGAAGAAATGACGAAAGATGAACTGCTAAAAATCCTACAAAACGGACTCAAAACTGAGAAAATTTATTCCGAATATTCTATGACGGAACTCCTTTCCCAAGCTTATTCTTTGGGAAATAACGAATACGATTGTCCGCCTTGGATGAAAATCTTAATTCGCAATGCCGAAGACCCTTTCAGCTATATGCAAGAGGGGAAAATAGGGGCTATCAATATTATTGATTTGGCGAATATTCATAGTTGTAGTTTCATCGCTACGCAAGATTTAGGCAAGATAAAAAATGGTTTATTCCAAGTTTTAGGGCGAATAGACCACTCGGATATCCGAGGGTGTAGCCTTTTGGTAAGTTAGAAATTTGTTTAAAAATATATTATATGAAAAATTTATTAGCATTTTTATTAATAGGCATTTTTGGAATGTTTAATGCTCAGGGATATTTGGAATTGAATAAGGTTTTGCACAGATTAGAACAGGAAAATAAAATCAACCACGAAACAGAACTCCACTATGATTTGGAAGGAAAAAAGTTTCTATTCTTAAAAGATTTCCCTGAAAAAACAGAACGAAAAATTTTAGAAACCAAAGAAGGAAAATCTATGCTGATAGAGCTGGAAGACCATAAAAACTCTCAACAAACCACTTCTAAAATCTACACTGGCGACCTTATTAGAAAAAAACATGTAGTGTCTATAAGATTGGATTTATTAGAAGGGAACAAGCTCAATATTCCTATCGCTTATCTCTATCATCTCACCTATCAAAAAGGAATTTGGTATTTGATTGATGCCAATACAGGCGAGAGGTGGATTGATATTGAGGGATTACAAAAAAGTAAAGAGCTTCTTAAGCAAGACACTAAAAAACAAAAAAGGAAAAACAAAAAGCGAGAATAAATCTCTCGCTTTTTTTATTTAGAATTTAATAATTTCTTGCATTTTAGCAGTTTCTTCGCTTACCAATTCATCATCTACAAGGATTTTACCGCTATGCTCATCAATAATGATTTTCTTTCTCTGAGCCAATTCTACCAATTTTTGTGCAGGAATGGTAAAGTAAGAACCTTTTGGCGCTCCTCTTTCTATACCGACAACTGCCAAGCCATTCGCCGAATTTCTTCTAATTCTTTGATAAGAAGACAAAAGTCTTTCTTCTAATTTTTCAGCGTATTCTTTTGATTTTTCAAGTAAGAATTCCTCTTCTTTTTGAGTTTCAGCAATTAGGGTATCTAATTCTGATTTTTTAAAATTCAAATGAGATTCTAATTCAGCGATTTTTGCTTGATTTTGGGATAAAACCTCATTCTTTTGAGCAATTTTTGCCTCAAATTCTCTGATTCTCTTTTCTGCCAACTGAATTTCCAACTCTTGATATTCCACCTCTTTGGACAATGCTTCAAATTCTTTATTGTTTCTTACATTATCCTGCTGAGTTTTATATTTGTCTATCAAGGTTCTCGCCTGATTGATAATTTCTTTTTTGCCATTAATTTCAGCGTTAAATCCTTCTACATCAGCCTCTAACTTAGAAACTCTCTTATTCAGTCCCTCTATCTCTATTTCCAAATCTTCCACCTCAACGGGCAATTCTCCCCTTGTACTACGGATTTCATCTAATCTTGAATCTATAAACTGTAGGTCAAAAAGGGTTCTTAATTTTTCTTCAACAGAAATTTCAACGATTTTCTTAGCCATATCTATAAGAAATAATTTATCGGGTTTGTATTAATGCTTGATTTTGAAACAGCAAAGGTAGTAAATTTTTCTGATAAAAATTCATATAATTGCGAAACAATAAATTGCTCCGACTCAAAATGCCCAATATCGCAAAGCAACATCTTACCTTCGGCAGAGAAAAAATCATGGTATTTCAAATCTCCTGTAAGGTAGGCATCGCATTGGTTTTTCATCGCACTGGAAATTCCACTCGCTCCGCTTCCTCCTAAAATGCCCACTTTTTTGATTCTTTTCCCCGTAAAATGATTATGCCGAATGACTTTCAGACCAAATTTTTCTTTTATAAAATGTAAAAATTCTCTTTCTTCCATTTCCTTTGGCAAATCGCCGAACATCCCCAGCCCTGAATATTGATTTTCATTTGCCAATGGATAAATCTGATAAGCCACCTCCTCATAGGGGTGAGCAGATTTCATCGCTTTGATGATTTGATTTTTTTTATAATTTTCAAAAATTACAGACAACTGTATTTCCTCTGCAGTTTCTCTCTCTCCCAACTTACCAACGAAAGGATTTGCTCCACTCAAAGCTCGGAAAGTTCCCTCACCATTAAGGCTAAAACTACATTCATCATAAAAACCAATATTCCCTGCTCCTGCGTGAAATAAGGCTGTTTTCACATTTTCTAAATAGTCTTTTGGAACATAAACGATCATTTGAGAAAGATTATCCTGCTTTGGCATCAGGATTTTCAAATTTTCTAAACCCAATTCGGTGCAAATCCTATGATTTACCCCAAAATAATCGTTATCCAATGCCGTGTGAATGGCATAAATAGCAATTTTATTTTCTAATGCTTTGAGGACTGCTTTCTCCACATAATTTTTCCCAGTGATGGATTTCAAACCCGAAAAAATAATTGGATGAAAAGCAATGATGAGATTATAATTTTGCTCAATCGCTTCTTCTACCACGCTCTCCAAAGCATCGTGGCAAATTAAAATTCCTGTAAGCTCTCGCTGAGGATTTCCACAGATAATTCCTACATTATCAAAATCTTCCGCTTGGGCCAAAGGAAATCTTTTTTCTATTTCTGTAATACAATTCTGAATGGTCATTTTTAGAAATTCAGTTTAATTTTATGAAAAAGAGAGCCTTAAAGACTCTCTCTAAATTTATTTTACTTTTACCAATTCTACATCAAAAATAAGCCAAGCGTTTGGCGGAATTACTCCTCCTGCACCTCTTGCTCCATAGCCCAAAGTTGGTGGAATAAGGAAAGTTGCTTTATCACCTTCTTTTAATATAGAAATCCCTTCGTCCCAACCTTGAATCACTTGCCCCACTCCTACTGGGAACTCAATCGGTTGCCCTCTACGAAAAGAATTATCAAACTCCTGACCATTAGCCAATCTTCCAGCATAATGAACCGCTACCACATTTCCTTTTTCTACCTTTTTCCCCGCTCCATTTTGAGTGATTTTATACCACAAACCAGAGGCTGTTTCCTGCATTCCTTTCTTCAATTCTTCAAATTTCTTTGCTTCGGAAGCTTTGTTATTTTCGCTGATTTTATCCTTCCCTTCGTTGAAAATTTTTACTGCATCGTAGTCTTTATACTCCTCTCCTTTGGTAAAGATTTCCACCTTTTTAATTACTACATCTTCTTTTGGCTTGTCTTGCATACCTTTTTCTACATTGGCAATTGCATCAATGGTTTCTAATCCGTCAATCACTTTACCAAAAACCGTATGTCTTCCGTCCAACCAAGGCGTAGCCACTTCCGTAATAAAGAACTGAGAACCATTGGTATTCGGACCAGAGTTCGCCATAGAAAGATAGCCTTTTCCTTCGTGTTTTAGCTCATTTTTTTCATCATCAAATTTATAACCAGGGTCGCCCATTCCAGTTCCTGTAGGGTCTCCTCCTTGAATCATAAAATCTTTGATTACCCTGTGAAAAATAATTCCATCATAGTAAGGTGTTCCCTTTGGTTTTGCCGTATTTTCTAATGTTCCTTGTGCTAATCCCACAAAGTTAGCCACCGTAACTGGAGCTTCTTTATCGAAGAACTGAATCAGCATATCCCCTTTAGAAGTTTCCATTTTCGCATAAACTCCATTCGGAAGGTTTTCGTAAAGCGTTTTGTCAATATTCATTTTTTTATAAGTTGGTTTACAATTAGTCATTGATAACATTGCTACAACAGCAAAGCACAAAAATAAGATTTTTTTCATTTTGATTGTATTTATTTTATTCTTTTTAAATTCACTATTAATGGCATATCGTGGGGGATTTGGTCGCCATCGCCATAAGTTCCGTAAGCTAAAATTGAGGGAACCAGCAAAAGCACTTCTTCTCCCAAATTCAAGTATTTTACCGCATCTTCTATCGCTTCTATTTCCTTAAATTTACCCAAAACTACTTCTTCATAAATTTTCGGTTTATCATAAAATTTTACTCCATCAAAATCATAAATTTCATATTGAAACGAAATTACTTCGCCATCATTTTTTTTATCTTTCCGTTGAGCTAAATCCTTATCACTCCAATAATTTAACGGCGTTGGATGAAATTTTTTATCTTGTCCTGCTATCCAGGATTGGATTTGCTCTCGTTCCATTTCGTTGAGCTGCTTGGCTCTATTTTGCGAAACACTAAGTTCCTCTTTGCTCAAACCACCCACAGGAGGATAAACTTGTTGATTTTGAGAACAAGCCACCAATAAACAGAACAAAAGCCACAAAGATATTTTTTTCATTAGAATTGAAAAACTTTTACAAAAATAGAAAATTTCAACTATTTACCTTCTTCTTCTACTATTTTTTCTCCACATTCTTTGCAATATCGGGCATCATCGTCATTGTCTATATTTCCACAACGGTTGCAAATTTTCTTACCTTTGTCTAAACGAGGTCTCATTTGCGAGGTCACAATTCCTGTAGGTACAGCAATGATGCTATAACCGCAAAGCATCAGTATTACGGAGATAAATTTCCCCAAAGGCGTGACTGGTGAAATGTCGCCATAACCAACTGTAGTAATGGTGACCACCGCCCAATAAATACTTTTAGGAATATTTTCAAAGCCATTGATCCCCCCTTCTATGATATACATCAAGGAGCCTAAAATCACCACGATAATAATGATAAACAGCAGGAAAATATAAATCTTTCGGGAACTCTGTTTTAGGGCTTCTATGATGTAATAGCTATCGTCCATATAGTCCATCATATTCATCACCCTAAAAATCCTAAGCATTCGCAAAAGCCTGATAATCAGTAAATATTTCACTTCGGGAGCAAATAATCCGATAAAAAACGGCAAAATAGCAATCAAATCTATCAAACCCAAAAAGCTAAGAATATAATCTTTCTTATTTTTTATAATCTTAATCCTCACGACATATTCTGTAGCGAAAAGAAAAGTCATCACCCCCTCGAGATACCATAAAACATTGTGATAATCAATATCCTCCACACTGTCCAGCACTACAATCATCGTGCTTAATGCAATCAAAAGAAGTAGCACAACATCAAACAACTTTCCCAAAGGAGTATCGGCAAAATAAATAATACGAAAAAGTTTCTTATTCAGTTCTCCATCTTCTGGGATAAGATTATGCTCTCGTCTCATTTTAATTTTGTATCTTTATAAAAATTTAAAGCAAAGGTAATAAATTTTACTTGGCATAATAGTTAGAACAATCACATATTAATTCACTTATATGACAAAAATCATATTAAATACATTTTTATTAATAACAATATTTCATATTTTTGTATCACTTTTAGAGATACATTTTTATATTTTTTGAGGTTATGAATAGAAAAAAGAAGGTTATCGTAGCGGTTTTATCATTATCTAATTTATTCTTATTTGCGCAAGAAAATCCGAATAAGATAGACACTCTCAGTCTTAAAAAATCCCAAGTCTTCAAAAAGCCAAAGATTAGTTCCAATATTAGCAGAAGAGAAATGGAAAAATCTACAGGAGAAAATTTGGCAAATCTACTCAAAGACATCTCCGGGATTACGATTCTGCAGAGTGGGTCTAACATTTCAAAACCTGTAATACAGGGGCTGACCAACCAGAGAATTGCTATTATCAACAACGATATAAAAGTGGAAGGACACCATTGGGGGAATGACCACGCCCCTGAAATAGACCCTTTTTTGGCACAAAGCGTTGAAGTGGTGAAAGGAGCAGAAGCTGTAAAGTATGGTGCTAATGCTTTAGGCGGAGTTATTGTATTAAAAAGTGAAAACCTTCCTTATTTTGGAGAAAAAATTGGAGGACGAGTTCAGCTATTAGGTGAGAGCAACACGAGGAAATTAGCAGGAAACATCATATTACAAGGCGGAATATTTCAGGACAATGCCTTTGCGTGGCGTGTGCAATCCAGTGCAAAAAAAGCAGGAAACTACAAAACAGCAGAGTATTTCACCAACAATACAGGAGCAAGAGAGCTGAACTATTCGGCAAATCTTGGATATAAAATGTCCAACGAAAAAATAGAGGCGTTTTATAGTTTCTTTTCTACAAGATTAGGAAGTTATAGAAATGCAAAAGTAGGAGGTCCTTATGATTGGGAATTACGACTTTTGCTTGGGCGACCAATTGGATACGGAAAATTCTCCTACGAAATCACACCTCCCAACCAATATGTAAGACATCACTTGGGAAAAATCTCAGTAGAAAGCGATAGAGATTTTGGAAAATTAAACTTCACCTATTCTTTCCAAAAAAACTTTAGACAAGAGTTTGATATTAGAAGAGGGGATTTTATGGATAGACCTGTTTTTGATGTAGAATTATCTACCCATACGGCTAATTTGGATTATCAAAAATCCCATCACGATAATTTTAAAAACTACTCTGGGGTGAGTGTATCTCAACAGGAAAACTACAATGTGCCTGGCACAGGGGTGAATTCCATTTTACCGAACTCTTTTTCTAGAAGCGTCGGGGTGTATTTGGCGGAAGAATTTAAGCTAAACTCTTGGATATTCAACGCTGGAGTGAGATATGATTACAAAAGCTTTGTGGCAGCGGGATATGATTTCTTCAGCAAACTATACCACTTTAATGATGCTTTTCAAAACCTAAGTTATAGCTTGGGAATTAACAAAACTTTTGGAAGAAACTTTTCCATTACCTCTAATATAGGAATGGCTTGGAGAGCTCCAGACGCTGTTGAATTATTCTCCAACGGAGTATTCCACGGAAATGCTTTCTATATCATAGGAAACAGAAATTTAACTTCCGAAAGAGGTTTGAAATGGAGCTCTAAGGCTCAGTTTAACAATGAGAAATTATTGGTAGTAGCGGACTTTTTCCTTCAAAAAATCAATGGTTTTATTTACGAACTGCCAACAGGAAATTTCCGAGACACTTGGACGGGGTCAATGCCATTGTTTGTATATAAACAATCTGACGCATTTTTCAAAGGAATAGATATTACCTTAAAATACAAACCTCTGAATTGGTTAGACTATACTGCAAAAGGCTCTGTAATCCATGCAACTAACCTTACGGAAGGATTTTATTTCCCGAACATTTCACCAGAGAACATCTCACATAAGTTGAATTTTAATTTATCTTCTCTTACTAAATTAAAAAACTCTTATGTAGAAATAGAACACTTTTGGGCAAACAAACAATGGAGATTTAGCCCAGAAGCAGATTTAATACCTTTCACACCAGATGCTTATCACCTTTTTGATATGGCTTTGGGGACAGATGTAAAGGTTCTAAATAACAATATGAATCTTTCTTTGAGTGTGCATAACTTATTTAATACACTCTATAAAGATTATACGGATAGATACAGGTATTTTGTTCACGGAATGGGGCGAAATTTTCAATTAAGAATGAATTATCAATTTTAAATTTTATTATATTATGAAAAACAGATTTAGTTTGAAAAAATTTTGGTCAATCTTTGCATTGGCATTGATGGCACTCGTTAGCGTATCTTGTAATGGTAGAGAAGGCGAACAAAAACAAGTTAAAGCACCTACAGATGAATACGCAGGACACGGGCACGAAAAATGGGGGAAATTAGAAATTTTTCTTCATGAAGGACATGGGCACGGAGGTGGTTCTCTACACAGAAACCACGCGTTTGTAGATCTTGAAATATTACCTATTCTACAAAAAATCACTTTCACACAGACAGAAAAGGGAGTAGAATGGAAAAGAGAAAACAGACTTGCTAGAACAAATAAGAGTACTGGACAAGTAGAATTCTACGATAAGCTTTTAGACAAAGATGCACCTTTTGAAGTATTAGCAACGAGATCAGAAGGAATTGGTTATGCAATGGAAATTGTTTATTACAACAACCACGGAGAGCGTATCAATAGCCAATTCTTAAACCCAGCTGTAACAGCTACTCACCAACACTTTTTCTTCACTCATGAATATACAGACTTAAATGGAAAAGTTATTGAAAAGAAAGAAATAAACGAAGGCTACATAGATCATCTATACTCTTACTATTATAGAGATACTACCAAAGAAGATGAAATGATTAAAGACAACGCCCACGGAGGAACAGAAGGGACTGGTACTTTGTCTAACTCATTGCTAGGACTTAAAGGTAATTTCTTCTTTAAAAAAGACAAAGTAAGATTTAATATGCATGTTCGTATGACCCATGTGGTTGGCTTTCCAAAAGACCCAGATATTCCAGCGAATAACCCTCCTATTGGATTGATGGACAAAACAACAGAGGACTTTCACAGAACAATACCTTTTGTAGTAATAGGAACAAGCGACCCAAGAGATATCACAGACTATTATGAGGCTGTTTCTCAATACTACAATTTAGGATTATCACCGCTTAAAACAAAAGAATTTTTACTAAATCAACTTAGCAAAAAAGTAAAAATTGACGGAAAAGAATTCTATCAATAAAAAACTAATTCATTTTAAATATCAATGTTATGAAAAACAAATTTAACATCAACAGATTTTGGACTATTCTTGCATTGGTTTTCATGAGCTTGTTGGCAAGTTCTTGTGGTAGAGATACCAACTCTCCTATCACCCCTTCAAAACAACCAGAGCAACCAAAACAGCCTGAAACTCCAAAACAACCAGAGCAACCAGGACAACCAGAGCAACCTGTACAGCCTGGGCAACCAAACCAAGGGACTACAGAGTTCAATTGGAAAAAAGTAGAAATCGTACTTTTAGAAGGGCATGGTCATGGCGGTGGAGAAGCTCACGGAAATCACTTCCGACTTGGCTCCACAATTCTTCCGAAGGAACAAAAAATGATTATTGAAAACACTCCTTCTGGAATGGTTGTAACAAGATTTAGCAGATTTGTAAGAGAAAAGGAAAATCCAAAAGCAGGGGAAGCAAAAACAGAATTCTACGAACACCCCCTTGCCTCTGATGCTCCTTTTGAAGTAAGATCAAGCGAAACCCTCTCATTAGGTTTTGGTATGCGTATCTCATATTATAACGACAAAGGGGTAATGATCAACAATGAAATTTTAGAACCTGGAAAACATCAACATCTTTTCTACACACAAGAATATTCTTCATGGACTACAAAAAGTGTCGTAGAAAGAAAAGATAACGGATTTATTGAGGATCTATATAACCTACACTATAGAGGTGAAAAAGATGGACATAAGAAATTGGGAGTTAAAGCAAATTTCTTCTTTAAGAAAAGACTTGCTAAATTCAATATGACTGTCCAGCTTATAAACACTAATGGAAATAATGATATCAGTGGTACCAACCCACCTCTTGATGTAGTTAATGCAAAATCTCTAGCTAAATACAATATTCCTTTTGTTGTTATAGAAGATACCGAACAATACAGAACAAACAAAAATGAGTATCTTAACAACATCATCAAATATTACGACTTGAAAATGACGGCTGATGATTTAGAAGATTGGTTCGTCACAATGGATAGTGTAACACCTCCAGAAGGTTTATTCTTACAATAAATATCAAATGCAAACTGCCACAAAATTGTGGCAGTTTTTTATTCTTCAATTTTACTATAAACTTCGTCTAAAAGCTCGGTTATTTCGGACATTGTGAGAACTTGCAAAAAGCGACTTTTAAATTCCTTAAAATAAGGCACTCCACGGAAATAATTACTATAATGCTGTCTCATTTCTATTAGTCCTGCTCTCTCGCCTTTCCACTCCACCGACCACTCTGCATGTTGTCTTACAGCATCTAATCGGTCTTTAATGGTAGGCTTTGGCAAATGCTCTCTTGTTTTAAAAAAATGTTTTATTTCATTAAAAATCCAAGGATAGCCAATCGCGCCCCTTCCTATCATCATTCCATCTACATTATATTTATTCTTGTATTCAAGGGCTTTTTCAGGGGAATTGATGTCTCCATTACCAAAAATAGGGATTTCAATATTAGGGTTGTTTTTCACTTTTGAAATATAATTCCAATCTGCCTCCCCTTTATACATTTGAGTTCGCGTTCGTGCGTGAATCGTCAAAGCTTTAATTCCTACATCTTGCAATCGCTCGGCTACTTCCTCAATATTAATGCTTTCCGTATCCCAGCCCAAACGCGTTTTCACCGTCACGGGCAAATCCGTAGAATTAACCACGGCTTTAGTTAGCCTCACCATTAAATCTATATCCTTTAAAACTCCTGCTCCCGCTCCTTTGCAAACGACTTTTTTCACAGGGCAACCGAAATTAATATCCACCAAATCTGGCTCAACGGTTTCTACGATTTTGGCAGACATCGCCATTGCCTCTTCATCTCCTCCAAAAATTTGAATTCCCACAGGTCTTTCGTAATCAAAAATATCCAGTTTTTTTCGGCTTTTGATAGCATCACGAATTAAGCCCTCCGAAGAGATAAATTCCGAATACATCAAATCTGCTCCGTGCATTTTGCACAACCTACGAAAAGGCGGATCTGAAACATCTTCCATCGGAGCCAAAAGCAAGGGGAACTCTGGTAATTCTACATTTCCTATTTTTATCATTTTGCAAAGGTAGAGATTTTTTAATATATTTTTTTCTCAAATTAAAAATGAGATTTTAACACAAAACATTAAGTATAATTATCAATAAAAAAAATTATCTTTGCAATACTTAAAAAAATCATAAAATGAACAAGATATTTTTGCGGTTATTTCCTTTATTGATTTTCACTTTTGGAGCGGTGGTTTATGGGGTAAATTTCATCACTGATTTGCCTTCGGAGGTTTTCACGATTACGCATTTCATCATCGGAGGGGCGTTTTTGTTTTACGCTATAATGAAAAAGGGATTGACCACTTGGATTCTCACCAGTATGATTTTGGGCGTTATCATTGGGGCAGAATTTCCTGCTGTGGCACTTTCTCTACAGCCTTTGAGCAGTGGGTTTATCAAATTAGTAAAGACCATTGTAGGACCAATATTATTCGCTACGCTGGTTTATGGAATTGCAGGACATTCTGATTTAAGACAAATCGGGCGAATGGCTTGGAAATCTTTGCTTTACTTTAATGTAGCGACTACTTTTGCTATTTTCATTGGATTAGCGGCGATTAACATTTCCAAAGCAGGTGTGGGGATAGATTTAAGTCATCTTCCTCAGCACGACCTACCGAGCAACACCTCGCCCATCAAAGAAAAGGATTTGAAAGCTTTGGAACATATTCCAGACGATTTCCATTGGCTCTATAATTCTACAGCGTTTGTGAGAGACCTTTTCCCTGAAAATATCATCAAATCTATTTACGAAAATCAAGTTTTGCAAATCGTAGTTTTTGCGGTAGTTTTTGGTATAGGCTTGGCAATGCTTGATGAGAAGAAGAAAAAACCGATGGTGGATTTCGTAGAAAGTCTATCAGAGGCGATGTTTAAATACACGCGTATCGTGATGTATTTCGCTCCGATAGGCGTTGGGGCGGCAATGGCATACACCGTTGGGCATATGGGCGTAGATATTTTGAAATACCTTTTTATGCTTTTACTTACCCTTTATATTGCGTTGATAGGCTTCATCGGGTTGATTTTACTCCCTCTTGCCCTTTATCTTAAAATTCCGATTAAGCAGTTTATTTCTGCCATTAAAGAGCCTGTGTCCATCGCTTTTGCTACTACAAGTTCAGATGCTGCATTACCAAAAGTAATGAGCAATATGGAGGCATTCGGAGTGCCGAGAAAAATTGTTTCTTTCGTAGTGCCTACGGGATATAGCTTTAATTTAGATGGAACCGCACTCTACCTTTCTTTGACGGCGATTTTCGTAGCACAAGCGGCAGGGATTGATATGCCTTTGGGGCAACAGATTTTGATGTGTTTAGTCTTAATGATTACCAGTAAAGGTGTGGCGGCTATCCCTCGTGCAGCACTAATTATCCTCATCGCCACTGCCGACCAATTTGGTTTGCCTTTGATTATCATTTCCGCAGTTTTAGGAATTGATGAATTGATGGATATGGGAAGAACTTCCGTGAATGTAATAGGAAACTGTTTGGCTTCGGTAATTATCGCCAAGTGGGAAGGCGAATTTGACCAAGAGAAAGCCGAGAATTATATAGAATAAAAGAAACTAAAAACTCCACTAAAAAGTGGAGTTTCTTATTTTACCCTAAAAGTTTTTTTACCATTTCAGAAATGGACTTCCCATCAGACTTCCCGGCAAGAGCTTTTGATGCCACACCCATTACTTTTCCTAAATCTTTTATGCTTTCGGCTTTTACTTCGGAAATGATATTTTTAATTTCCACTTCCAATTCTTCCAAAGAAAGTTGTTTCGGCAGGAATGTTTCTATTACTTTCATCTGTGCCATTTCTACCTCTGCCAAGTCGTTTCTACTTTGAGCCACAAACTGCTCATAAGAGTCTTTTCTTTGTTTTACCATTCTTTGCAAAATGGCAATTTCCTGTTCTGCAGATACTTCTGCTCCTTTGGTTTCTGTTTTCACCAAAAGGATTTGAGATTTTATTGCTCTTAATGAATCCAAGGCTACCTTGTCCTTTTCCTTCATTGCTGTTTTCAGAGCTTCCGTAATTTTTTGTTCTAAATTCATCTTGATTAATTTTTTATCATTAGTTTCTACGCTTAAAAGTAGGAACTTCTATTTTTTGAGCAAAGTTTTCTGGACTTGAAAAGTTAGAATTAAATTCGCTCAATTTGTTTCTTCTTTCAGAAATAATAGGGCTTTCATCTTTCTTTTGCTCTATAATCTGAGGGGCTGTATTTTGCTCTATCTCAAAGCTTTCTGTTTTCGGTTCTGCTTCTTCTATCTTCAATTCGTCAAAGTCTCTATTATCCGACTCATTATTTAAATCAAATGTATAAGATACGGATTCTACTTCTTCTTCGCTATAAGAGAACAAATCATAACTTTTTTCCTCGTTTTCCTTATCTTCAAGAGAAGAGGTGTTAAGGTTATCCTCTTCAATAATTTCAAATGCAGATTGGGTTTTAGGCGTATCCTGAGGTTCGTTTTCAATTAATTCAAAAACTTCCTTTTGTATTTCTTGCTCTTCTTCGGTTGTTGTTTCAGATTTATTTTCTTCATAAACTTGGTTTTTAGCGTTATTTTCGTCTAAATCAATGACAATTGTAGGCTCTGTAGTGATAACATTTTTTTTGTTTTCTGCTGTAAAGCCTGTTGCAATCACCAAAACGCTGATGCTATCTTCAAGGTTTTCATCTTCACCAACCCCAGCTATGATATCAGCTGTATTTCCGGCTTCTCTTTGGATGTAATCATTAATCAGACCGTATTCTTCCAAGGATACTTCTTGGTTTTTTCCGCTCCTTACAAGGAGCAATACATTTTTAGCTCCTGTAATTTTATTATCATTTAACAATGGAGAATCCAGAGCTTTTTTCACGGCATCTTCTGCTCTATTTTCCCCAGAAGCTATTCCTTCGGACATCAGTGCTGTTCCACTATTTTGTAGCACCGATTTGGCATCTCGGAAGTCTATATTAATATCAAAATACCCAGTAATAACCTCTGCCATTCCTTTAGCGGCATTCGTTAAGATTTCATCTGCCTTAGCAAAGCCCGATCTAAACCCTAAATTACCAAACAATTGTCTTAATTTATCATTATTAATGATAATAAGAGAATCTACATTGGCTCTCATCTCTTCAATTCCTTCCTCTGCTTGTTTTAGTCTTCTTTTTCCCTCAAAGGTAAATGGCACAGTCACAATCCCTACGGTGAGTATATCCATATCTTTTGCTATTTTAGCAATAATGGGTGCAGCTCCCGTTCCTGTTCCTCCTCCCATACCAGCAGTAATAAACACCATTTTGGTATTTGTTCCTAACATAGCCTTAATATCATCTATGCTCTCTTGGGCAGCTCTTTTCCCTACCTCTGGGTCTGCTCCTGCCCCTAACCCCTCTGTTTCGCGAATTCCTAACTGAATTTTATTAGAAACGGGGTTCTCGTCTAATGCCTGAGCATCGGTATTACAAACGATGAAATCAACCCCCTGAATTCCTTTTTCGTACATATATCTTAGGGCATTGTTTCCACCTCCACCGACGCCAATTACTTTAATGATTGAGGATTTTCCTCTGGGTAAATCTATTGTAAATCCTGATTCGTTATTTAGTATTGTCATAATATTTTATCATTTAGTTTTTATCATCATCTTCACTATCATTAAGCATTTTCTCAAAATTCCTCAACCATCTCTGCAATAGGGGTAATTTACTTGACTCAGGAGCTGGTTCCGGTTCTGGTTCTCCCTCAGGGTCATTTGTAATTACAGGTTTGGATTCTTCTTCTTTTTCTTTTATTTTTAAGCTCTCCATTAATAGCCCAATAGCCGTAGCAAATTCTGCTCCTTTTAATACTTGCTCTCTATCATTAGCGATATACTGGTTGGCTAAGCCTATTCTGCTTTCAAGCTGAGTCGTATAATTAACCAATTGGCGAAGATTTTTAAGATTAGACCCTCCCCCTGTAAGCACTATTCCAGCGATGAGTTTTTTCCTCTGTTCGTAAGCACCATAAGCCTTTAATTCTGTATTGACCATCTCCAAAATTTCCTCTACTCTTGCATTAATCGTTTTTGCCAAATCTTTTAAGGAAATTTTTTTATCAGGTCTTCCATGAAGCCCTGGTATTCTAATAAAAGTATTTTCTTTCTCCATATCAGGAACGGCAGAACCATACTTTATTTTCAGGTCCTCGGCGTGTTTCTCTATAATGGTACAACTTTCTTTAATATCATTCGTAATTACTCCTCCTCCATAAGGAATTACGCAAGTATGTCTTATAATATTATCTTTAAATATGGCAATATCCGTAGTTCCACCGCCTATATCTACAATGGCAACTCCCGCTTCTTTTTCTTCTTGATCTAGAACAGCCTCCGCTGAAGCTAAGGGTTCTAATGTCAATGCCTCCATTTCCAATCCTGCTTCTTTCACACAGCGAACGATGTTTTTAATGGCACTCATCTGCCCCACTACTACATGGAATTTAGCTTCAAGGCGTGCACCGTGCATACCAATAGGCTCTAATATTTCGTCTTCGGTATCTACTTTATATTCTTGCGGAAGGACATGGATAATCTCCTCACCAGGGAGCATTACCAATTTTTCTACTTGTTTTTTTAGAGCCTCAATATCTTTTTCCTTAATGATTTCATCGGGGTTTTCTCTCATTATATAATCCGAATGCTGAAGCGAACGGATGTGTTTTCCTGCAATCCCAACGGTCACTTTTTTAATAGGAACTTTTGCTGCTCGTTCTGCCCCTTCGATGGCTACTTTTATGGAGTTGATGGTTTGGTCTATATTATTCACAATTCCTTTGCGAACTCCCAAACTTTTGCTCGTTCCGACCCCCATTAACTCCACTCTACCATGTTCGTTTTTTATACCGACAATAGCTACAATCTTCGTTGTCCCGATATCTAAACCTACTGAATATTCCATTTTCATCTGTTTTTATTTTATCATTCTTGCGTCCTGGTTATTTCTGCTCCTTTTCTCAATGTTGCTACGATTTGATTATTATACTTTAAAGAAATTTTAGAATATTTCCTCGGGTCTTGATAAGTCAAATATTTCTCCACAAATGCTTTAAACCCTTTTATTTTAAAATCCATATTTTCCAATGTTCCAAATTCCACTTTGTAATTCCCATCGCTTGTCATCAGAAAATAACTCTTCTCTCGCTTCGTTATCCCCACAAAAAAATTTCGGTTAAACTCATCCTCTTCTATTTTCTTCACCAATTTTATCAAATCTAAATATTCCGAGCGTTCCACATTTCCAGAAACCAACATGCACAAGTGCGAATAATTTTTAGACAAAGGAAACTCCTCTCCTGTTTCATCCACATAAAAAGATTTTCCGTTTTTGTCTAACCTAAATGCAGGAACTCTTTGGATAATCTCCAAAACCAGCTCTCCATTCAGTTTCAGATACACATTAGCACTATCCACCGAGGGAAAACTATTGACCTCTTTTTCCAGTTTTGAAATATCTATATCACCGATTTTATTAGAGGGATTGATTTTTCTAACAAAATCCTTCACATTTTTCTCATCAATGAAATAAACTTTATTTTCGGCATCGGTTTGCGATATATTGACTGCAATCTGCTTAATATTCGCATTATTAAATCGTTTCAATGAAAAATTTAGCAAAAATCCAAGGATAATTACCGTCACCAAAATCTTAAGTATTCTATATTTATTTTTCATTAAATGATTTTAAATTTTACCTTAACCACTCCACAATGCCGTCGTAGAGTGTATCAATATTCCCAGCTCCCACCGTGAGTAGCACATCAAAATCTTTGCTTTTTATTTTATCAAAGGCTTCGGAAAGCGTGCAGGTTTCTTTATTCTGCAAATTTACTTTTTCTAACAACCAATCGGAAGTAATTCCCGAAAAATTTTCTTGCAATTCTCTCGCTGGGTAAATATCCAAAAGCAATAATTCATCGCTCTGAGCCAAACTTTGGGCGAAACCATCGGCGAAATCTCTTGTCCTGCTGAACAAATGCGGTTGAAATACCACCAATAATTTTTTGTCGGGGTAAAAAGTTCGGATAGAACCAATCACAGCATTGAGCTCGGTTGGGTGGTGAGCATAATCATCAATATAAATTTTTCCATTTGAAAACAAATGCTTTGTATAGCGTCTTTTAATCCCCTTGAAACTCGCCAAAGCTTTTTGTAAAACTGAAATTTCAACGCCTAAATTATGCAAAACCGCCAAAGCTCCCGTAGCATTTTCCACATTGTGAATCCCAGGAATTTCCCAAGTAAAAGGGTAAGTTTCTCCGCTTGGCAAATGAAAATCAAACGAAATTTTATCATCATTCATTGTCAGATTATCGGAATAATAATCCGCCTCTTCATTCACGGCGTAAGTTTTTGATTTTCTGTTAATTTCAATTCCTTTTCTCACAAATAATTGCTCTTTATTTTTCACTAAATTAGCAAAATCGTTAAAGCCCTTTTTGATGGTTTCCGTATCGCCGTAAATATCCAAATGGTCGGCATCATTAGAGGTGATAATTGCCCAATTTGGCGAAAGATTAAGGAAACTTCTGTCGTATTCATCGGCTTCTACCACCGAAAAATCATTACCGTTGAAAATGAAATTTGAGCCAAAATTCTCCGAAATCCCACCCAAAAAGCCAGAAAATGGCAAATTCGCCTCTTTGCAAAGATGAGCCACCAGTGAGGAAGTCGTTGTTTTTCCGTGCGTTCCTGCCACTGCGATACAATTCGTATTCTCCGTAATCATTCCCAAAACTTTAGCTCTTTTCAAGACTTCAAAACCTTGATTTTGAAAATATTCCAAAATTCCTAATTGCTTGATTGCAGGGGTGAAAATCACGAGAGTATCTTCTTTTTTTAGATTCAGAATTGCCTCGTTTATTTCATCTTGAAAGGAAATTTCAATGCCTTCTTCTTGGAGTTTTTTGGTCAGTTTCGTTTCAGTTTTATCATAACCCAAAACTTTTTTACCTATGGAGTGAAAATACCTCGCCAAGGCACTCATTCCAATCCCTCCAATTCCGATGAAATAAAAGTTATTACAATTCATTTTACTAAAAATCAGTGTTTTATACCAAGTTTGTTTTATGTAATCTACAATTGACAAAGATATAAATTTAGTCTAAAAAAATCTACAACTATCTACATTTTTATTAATGAATTTTTAAGTAATTTTGTGCTATTCATAAAAACAAAAAACAATGTCAAAAAAAGAAAAATTTATAGAAGAACTCAATAAAAGATATCAGACTAAAGGGCATTTCATCACGATCGGAAAAGGAATTTTAGGCAATGAAGTTATCCCTGAAGTAAGTGTAAATATCCCTTTAAAAACCATCAACCGCCACGGATTAATTGCAGGAGCGACAGGAACAGGGAAAACCAAAACCCTACAAGCCTTCGTAGAACAACTTTCTCACCACGGAATACCTTCTTTGGTGATGGACATCAAAGGCGACCTCTCTGGCATTGCCGTAGCAGGAGAAACCAATCCTAAGATTCAGGAACGATACGAGAAAACTCTGCTCCCCTACACACCGCAGGGGTTCCCCGTGGAATTTTTATCGCTTTCAGGAGAAAAAGGCGTAAAATTAAGAGCGACCGTTACCGAATTTGGACCGATTTTATTGAGTAAAATTTTAGGATTAAACGATACTCAAACCAGCATTATGTCTATCGTTTTCAAATATTGTGATGACAAGGGTTTGCCTCTAATTGACCTTGCTGATTTGAAAAAAGTTTTACAATATGTGACGGACAACCCACAAGGGAAAAAAGAACTTTCGGAGAATTACGGCTCCATTTCCCCTGCTTCATTGGGGGCGATTTTGCGTTCCATCGTAGCTTTGGAGCAACAAGGAGCAACTCAAATTTTTGGAGAACCAAGTTTTGACATTCACGATTTGTTGAGAACTCACAACGGGAAAGGTGTTATCAATGTTTTGAGAGTAGTTGATATTCAAAATAAACCTGCCTTGTTCTCTACCTTTATGCTTTCACTCTTTGCCGAAATCTATCTTACCTTGCCAGAAGCAGGAGATTTGGATAAACCTAAATTAGCAGTATTCATCGATGAAGCCCATTTGATTTTCAAAGAAGCCTCCAAAGCTCTTTTAGACCAAATAGAAACGATGGTAAAACTCATTCGCTCCAAAGGCGTGGGGATTTATTTCATTACGCAAATCCCTGGTGATGTTCCAGAATCTGTTTTAAGTCAATTGGGTCTAAAAATTCAACACGCATTGAGAGGTTTTACCGCAAAAGACAAAAAGGAAATCAGCAAAGCCGTAGAAAATTACCCCACTACGGAATATTACAAAGCCGATGAGCTTATCCAAGCCTTAGGAATTGGTGAGGCATTTGTAACGGCATTAGATGAAAAAGGAATTCCAACTCCGCTCGTGCATACCTTCCTCATCTCGCCAGAAAGCCGAATGGATGTTTTAACCTCTGATGAAATTAGCTCAATCGTTAATAATTCCATTTTGGTTTCTAAATACAACCAAGATATTGACCGAGATTCTGCCTACGAAATCTTAATAAGAAGAATGAACGGAGAAACACAGAAAAAAGAAGAAACATCCGAAACTCCAACAAAAAACACCTCCAAAGAAGAAGCGAGTATTTTTGAAAGCATCTTGAAAAGCCCTATGGCTCAAACTTTTGGTAAAACCCTAATGAGAGAAGGAGCAAAAGTAATTATGGGGATGATAGGGCTAAAAATGACAAAGAAAAAGAAATAATGTATATTTGTAAAAATTCATATTATGAATACCATCACAAACATCGATCAATTGGATTTAGATAAAACCTACTCTTATGCCGATTATCTCCTTTGGAAATTTAAAGAGAGAGTGGAACTTTTTAAAGGTAAAATTCTAAAAATGTCACCTGCGCCGAGTAGAAGACATCAAGAAATTTCAAGAAATCTTAACCGAGCATTAGACCATTTTTTCTTTAATAAACCTTGTAAATTATACTACGCTCCCTTTGATGTGAGGCTACCACGACAAAGCAAGGAAGATAAAGAAATTTACACCGTGGTGCAACCAGACCTTTGCATTATTTGCGATGAAAATAAGTTAGATGACAAAGGCTGTATCGGAGCCCCCGATTTGGTGATTGAAATTCTTTCCCCAGGGAACTCTAAAAAAGAGATGAAAGACAAACTAGAACTCTACGAAGAAGCAGGGGTAAGAGAATATTGGATTGCTGACCCCAACCAAGAAAGTATTTTAATTTATGTCCTAGAAAATGGAACATACAGGGTAAAAAAGCCTGTGGTTGATGATTTTGTAAATTCCCAAATCTTCCCTGAATTAAGATTCCATACCAACGATATTTTTAATGAATAATACCTGTTATTTAAAATATTCAAAAAGTTATTCTAATACGAATAGCTTTTTTATTATACCAAGCTTTTTTGGTCATCATAATTCAACTTGAAGAAAATTGCCGTCATCATAGAAAATGCTAAAAGCGAACTTCCACCGTAGCTAAAATACGGCAAAGGAATTCCTACCGTAGGGAAAAGCCCCATTACCATTCCGATATTTATCCCAAAATGCATCAGCAAAATAGAGGCGAAACAATAACCAAAAACCCTACTAAACGCAACTTTCTGCCTTTCTGCTAAAATGTAAATTCTAATGATATAAATCGCATAACAAATCACCAAAATGGCACTTCCAACAAAGCCCCACTCCTCGCCCACGGCACAAAAAATATAGTCTGTTCTTTGTTCAGGAACGAATTTTCCTTTGGTGACGGAACCTTCGCGATATCCCTTGCCTAAAAGCTCCCCCGAGCCAATCGCCGTTTTAGAGTAAAGCAAATTATAACCCGCTGTATCCCTAAACGCCATTTCACCCTTAAATAAAACTTCTATTCGCTCCCGCTGGTGTTTAGGCAACTTTTCCATCACTTTCGGAGCTCCAAAACTTAAACCCGATAAAAGAGCCAATCCAGCAACAATCGCCAAGACATTCGCAAAATCCCATCTTATTTTTAACAAATAAATAATTATTAATGAGATAATTAAAATACTACTCACCACATAAATAGGACTTACAACCAAAGAAGTCAGAAATACTCCAACGATTACAAATCCAACCACGAAAAGCCAACCAGAGAGACCTTCGCGATACATCGCAATCACGAACGCTATGAAAACCATCAAAGAACCTACATCGGGTTGAAGCAAAACCAAAATACCTGGAAGCCCAATCAATGCGAAAGCCGTAAGCCAAGATTTTTGCATTTTCATATTAAAATCAGGATTCCCCATATAGGATGCCAACATTAGAGAAATCGCAATTTTAACGAACTCAACGGGTTGCAAACTTATCGGTCCAAAAACATACCAGTTTCTTTGTCCGTTAATCTCCTTTCCGAATGGAAAAATCCCTACCAGTAAGACAATCGCGAAAATATATAAAATAGGAGCCAATGTCTCAAAAATTCTGCCATACATCAGGAAAATGGAAAGCATTGCCACCAATGAAACACCAAACCAAACCGCTTGTTTTATACCACTTTCCTCATCTACGCTATACACATTGGCAATCCCAAAAAGCACAATGAGAACATAGAGCCAAAGTCCTATTTTATCTAATCCTTCTGTCCATTTCATTTAATAAATGTTTTTTATTTAGGCTGTTTTTCTAAATTCACAGGTTTCTTAAATTTTTGCAAATGAACCTCCCACTGTCTTTGATATTCAGGCATAAAACTGGAATTGACCATTTTTTTATAAAGATGCTCCCTTCTAATTTCTCCTAAAAGATATTTCTCTGCAATAATAGTACAAGCAGGACCCGCCCAAGTTGCTCCATAGCCAGCGTGTTCCATTACGGCGGCTACTACAATTTTAGGATTATCCGCAGGGGCTATCATTGTATAGATAGAGTTGTCCTTTCCTTGTGGAACCTGTGCCGTTCCCGTTTTGGCTAATTGAGTAAAATCATTGGATTTTAAGCCTCTTCCTGTTCCATTTAAAACTACTGCTTCCATACCTTTCAAGACATCATCAAAATGCTTTTTATCTACTTTTGTATAGCGTTTTTCCTTAAATCTTTTATCTGGATTGGGTTTTCCATCGATGGATTTTACAATGTGTGGAGTGTAATACCAACCTTTATTCGCAATAGCAGCCGTGAAATTGGCAATTTGCAAAGGCGTAAGCAAGATTTCCCCTTGCCCCATTCCGTTGAATACCGCTTGCATTGGTTTCCATTTTTTTCCGTAGCGTTTTTCGTAAAAATTTCCATCAGGAATTAAACCTTTTGACCCTACTGCCAAATCATTATTTAAAAATACTCCCAAACCAAAACTATGCATAATTTCTGCCCACTCATCTATTCCTTTATTAGGGTTTTTAGGATATTTATTGAGCATCGCCAAATAAGCGTAAGAGAAAAAGCAATTGCTTGAAACTTGCAAAGAAGGGATTAATGGGTCCGCTCCTCCGTGTCCTTTAATCCTTACCCCCGAAACATAAAATCCTCCTGCACAAGGGAATATGGTTTTAGAGGTCATCACTCCCATTTGCATTGCCGCCAAAGCTGTGACCAGCTTAAAGGTAGAGCCTGGTGGGTAAGCTGCCTGAATGGAGCGGTCAAACATCGGTCTATTCATGCTATCCATTTGGAGGCGGTAAAGATTTCTGGTTTTTTCTGGACCTGTGAAAAGATTGGGGTCTATGTCTGGACCAGTTGCCATTGCCAATATTTCGCCATTATTCGGGTCTAATGCTACGATTGCTCCTCTCTTATTGACCAGCATTTCTTGGGCTATTCTCTGTAAATCGTAGTCAATGGTTAGCACAATATCCTTCCCTGAAACTTCTTCCTTATCTAAAGCTCCGTTTTTATAAGAGCCTATATCTTGTAGCCTAATGTCTTTTTGGATGTATTTCATTCCTTTTTCTCCGCGGAGTTCCTTCTCGTAGGCTTTTTCTATTCCCGTCATACCTGCCAAATCCCCAGGAAGGTAATACAAAGAATCCTTTTTGATATAGGCGTCATTAACTTGATTGGTGTATCCTAATAAATTACCAGAAGTAGAAACCTCGTATTTTCTTTGAGGTCTCTGCATTACCTCAAAAGCGGGATATTTAAAAATCAATTCTTGGATTCGTGCCATATCTTCTCGACTTAAATCCTTTATAAAAGTAGTGGGTTTGACTTTAGAAAAATACTTTTCTTTTTCTACTTTTTTGATTTTCTCCTCAAACTCTTCCCTGCTAATACTCAGTAAATTACAGAAACCCAAAGTGTCAAAATCTTTTGTCATTCGAGCTTTAGTATAGGATATTTCATACGCAGGTTGGTTTCCTACTAGTATTTTGGAGTTTCGATCAAATATAATTCCGCGTTGAGGTATGATATACTCTATTTTCACGGAAGTATTTGCCGCATTGATGATGTACTTATCCGTCACCAATTGCAAATAAAAAAGTCTCGCCACAAAGATAATGGCAACCACTCCTACTGCTGTAATGATTTTATGAAATGGTTTCAAACTTTTTGCTTAATTTTAAATATTAAAACATAAAACAATACAAAGATAAAAGAAAATAGCGTAGTAATAAGCACATCAGCGGAAAGTTCTAAAATTCTACTTAATTTAAAAAACTCTATACTCTGAACCAAAGCTTGATGTATCAAAAGATTTAGAAAAATAAACCCCAAAAACTGCATCCAATTCAAAATTTCAAAGGAGAAAATATCGGATGAAGACTCTGATGAAGTTCTGAAAATTTGAGTTCTAATAAAGGCAATAAACACGGTGGCAAAAGAGTTTATCCCCCAAGTTCCTACAAATACATCTACCAACAACCCCAACAAGAAGCTAATCCCCAAAAACTGAAATTTATCTCTATTAAAAGGATAAAACAAAACAAAAATAGGGTAAATAATAGGGCTGTATTTATCTAAAATTACAATTCTATTCAACACAAAAACCTGTAATACCACCAGTATCACAACAAACAAAATATCGGTTAAAATATTTCTACTGACCATCTTCCTTTATTGTAGTTTCTAATATTTCTTGAATTTCGTTAAGCTCTTCTCTCTTTAAGTTTTTCACAAGGAAGACTTTATTCAATTGCCCCATTTTTTGACTAAGCTCTACCGAAATAGCCCAATACCCCGTCTTCGTATCTACCTCATATCCTGCTACTCTCCCCACCATCAGACCTTTTGGAAAGATAGAAGATTTCCCGTCTGTCACAATCGTATCCCCTACCTTTAATGGCACATATTTAGGAATATCCGAAAGATTCATCAATCTTGCATCTTCTCCATTCCAAGTTAGCGTTCCGAAATACTCTGCGTTTTTCAAGGCGGTATTAATTCTAATATTTTTCGTGCTTAATACCGACTGCACCAAAGCATAATTCTGCGTTGCATTCACCACTATTCCTGCAATACCATTGGGGGCAATCACCCCCATTTTAGGTTCTACGCCTTGCTTTTCCCCTCTATTAATAGTGAAATAATTATTATCTCTATTAATGCTATTTTGTATTACTTCCGCATCTATAATGGTGTAAGACTGCCCCTGAGCAAGGCTGTCTTTTATAATAGAGGTTTGAGCCACAGAAATTCCATCTTTACCATAAACTTGCTCTAACAATATTTTATTTTGAGCTACAAGATCTTCGTTGATTTGTTTTAATTTTAAATAATTTGCTCCTTCATCTATATAGCTGGAAACCTCTGCATTAAAAGCAGAAACCTGTGCAGCGATGAACGACCGTTGCATAGAATTTTTGGTAAAAATAAGAATTACCGATATGATTTGTAAAAATACAAAGAATGTCCAGAGAGCATTCTTTGTAATAAATCTTATTAAAAACGACATTGAAAAGAAATTATCTAATCAAGAAGTTAAACTTATCTATATTTTTCAAAGCAATTCCCGTCCCTCTCACTACAGCTCTCAATGGGTCTTCCGCCACAAATACAGGAAGTCCTGTTTTTTTACTCAATCGCTCTCCCAAACCTCTGAGCAAGGCTCCTCCTCCTGCAAGGTAAATTCCCGTTTTGTAAATGTCGGCTGCCAACTCTGGAGGTGTCATAGAAAGGGTTTCCATCACAGAGTCTTCAATTCTTGAAATAGAATTATCCAAAGCACGGGCAATTTCTTTATAACCAATCATTATTTCTTTTGGCTTTCCTGTAATCATATCACGCCCTTGGACAGGGATGTCATCTACCTCTACATCTAGTTCTCCCACTGCAGAACCAACTTCTATTTTAATTCTTTCTGCCGTTTTTTCACCGATATAAAGATTGTGCTGAGTTCTTAAATAATAAGCAATATCCTCTGTAAATACATCTCCTGCAATCTTTACAGATTTATCACAAACAATACCTCCGAGGGCTATTACTGCAATCTCCGTAGTTCCTCCTCCTATATCAATAATCATATTTCCTTCGGGTTTCTGCACATCAATCCCCACACCAATTGCTGCCGCCATCGGCTCATAAATCAATCTTACTTCTTTAGCATTCACTTTTTGCACGGAGTCTTTTACAGCCCTACGCTCTACTTCGGTAATCCCTGAAGGAATACAAACTACAATTCTCAAAGCAGGTTGAAAGATTTTCCCCTTTACTCCTGGTATTTGTTTGATAAATTCTTTTATCATATGCTCAGAAGCGTGAAAATCTGCAATTACTCCATCTTTCAATGGGCGAATGGTCTTGATATCATCGTGGGTTTTCCCTTGCATATGTTTTGCCTTCTCCCCTACTGCTATTATTTTCCCCGTAGAACGCTCCATAGCTACAATGGAGGGTTGATCTACCACAATCTTATTATTATGTATAATCAGCGTATTAGCTGTTCCTAAATCTATCGCAATTTCTCTTGTAAAAGCATTAAATAAACCCATTTTCTCTCTTAACTAATTTAATTTTACAAATATATAAATTTACTCATTTAATTAAGGCTATTTTTTTGAAAAAAAATTAGTCAAACTTTATCAATCCTCTTCAAAGGAATTTTCAAAAACCTTATCTTTGTTTTTATTTTAGAAAAATGAGTTTATTTTCTGCAAAACTTTTTTTTGAAAATCACATTAGTACTTCCGCAAAATCCTTTGAGGTTTTGGCACAAAGTGGCTCTTCGCGAACCAATTACATCGGTCAATCCAAAGAACAGAAATTCATCATCACTCAAAATGAAAATTTGAGAGAAAACGAGGCGTTTTTTTATCTTTCTGATGTTTTTTCTCAACTTCACATCAACACTCCTAAAGTATTAAAAATCAACAAAGAACGAAATATTTACATTCAAGAATTTTTAGGCGAAAAAACCTTATCCGAAATCATTGCCCAAGAAGAGCATTCTCCAAAAATTAAATCTTTGGTAAAGAAAACTTTAGAACTCCTTTTTGAACTTCAACAAAAAACCAAAAACAAAATAGATTTCACCCAAACATTTGAGTATGAGAAATATGACGAACTGCCCATTACCCACGATTTGTATTATTTCAAAAATTTTCTGATTGATGTTTTAGAAATTCCTTATCACAAAGGAACTTTATTAAAAGAATTTAAAAACCTAACTTTCATCATTGAAAAACTCTCTCCCCAAAGCCTGATGCTTCGCGATTTTCAGGCGAGAAATATTATGGTAGATGGCGAAAAAATTTCGTTTATTGATTATCAATCCGCAATGGAAGGCCCTGCAATCTACGATGTGGTTTCGTTTTTATTCCAA
The DNA here is from genome assembly GCA_030529185.1 of Flavobacteriaceae bacterium. Lineage (GTDB taxonomy): Bacteria > Bacteroidota > Bacteroidia > Flavobacteriales > Weeksellaceae > JABCPE02. The sequence continues at coordinate 30,747 of JAUMXI010000001.1, read as the reverse complement.
GCAAAAGCCAATTTCCCAACGGAGTGGAAAAAAGAAATGTTAGAATACTACATCAATTTCTGGGAAGAAGAAGAACAAGCTCAACTTTGGGAAGCACTTCCTTATTGCCAACTCATTCGTTTTCTGCAAGTTTTGGGAGCCTATGGTTTTAGAGGAATTATCCAACAAAAACCTCATTTTAAAGCCAGTTTAAACCAAGGAATTAAAAACATACACCTATTTTTTGAACAATGGGAAGACAAAAAAAATTACCCTGAACTTACTCAATTAATAGAAAAATTGTCTCAACAAAATTTAAATTTATAATTTATGCTACATATTGATATCCATAGCTTTTCGTACAAAAAAGGAGGAATCCCGAAAGACAATTCGGACAACGGCGGCGGCTTCGTTTTTGACTGCCGAGGCATCCTCAACCCTGGAAGAATTGAAGAATACAAAACTCAAACAGGGAATGACATTGCCGTACAGGAATACCTTGAAAAAAACACCCAAATGCCCGAGTTTTTAGCTTCAATCAAAAGCCTGATTTCCATTTCCGTTGATGATTATCTTTCGCGAAATTTTGAAAATCTGCAAATTTCATTCGGTTGCACTGGCGGGCAACATCGTTCGGTTTATTCCGCGATTAAAATCAAGGAATTTTTGCAGGAGAAATACGCCGATAAAGTAAGCGTTAGCCTTACCCACGATGAACAACCTCAACTCAATGTCATAAAATGAAAGCCTTTATTTTTGCCGCAGGAATGGGCACCCGTTTAAAACCCTTCACACTCCACCACCCCAAAGCATTGGTGAAAGTAGGAGGCGTTCCTTTATTGGAGAGAAACATCAAATATTTGCAATCTTTTGGGATTAATGATTTCATTATTAACATCCATCATTTTGGAGGGCAAATCATTGATTTTCTAAAAGAAAACGACAATTTCGGAGCGAATATTCAAATTTCCGATGAAAGAGAAGAACTTTTAGAAACAGGTGGAGCCTTGCTTTTTGCCAAAGAACTCTTGGAGGAGGAGGAAAACATTTTGGTTATGAACGCTGATATTTTAACCACTCTGAACATCGGGGATTTCATCAAATTTCATCTTAATTCAAAAAACTTCGTATCTTTGGCGGTATCGGAGAGGGAAAGTTCCCGAAAATTACTTTTTGATAATGAAATGATTTTAAATGGATGGCGAAATGAAAAAACAGGCGAAGAAAAATTGGGCAATACTTACCAAAATCTCAAACCTTTGGCTTTTAGCGGAATACACTGCATCAACACCAACCTATTAAAAATAATGAAAAGAACGGGAAAATTCTCCATAATGGACGAATACCTTGACCTGATGAAGGATTATAAAATCAAAGGCTATCTCCACGATGCTTTATTCATCGATGTGGGCAAACCTGAAGCCATTACAGAAGCAGAAAAATATTTTAACTAATGGAAGAAGAAATAAAATTACGAGAAAGTTTCCGCCAAAAAACTTGGAGCGAACAAACCACCAAAGACAGCTGGATGGTTTTTAAGATAATGGGCGAGATTGTTTCGGGATACGAAAAAATGCAAAAAATCGGTCCTTGCGTTTCTATTTTTGGTTCAGCAAGATTAAAACCCGACCACAAATATTACAAAATGACCGAAGAAATCGCAAAAAAAATCACAGAATTAGGCTTCGGCGTGATTACTGGGGGCGGACCTGGAATTATGGAAGCGGGAAATAAAGGGGCGTTTGAGGCGGGTGGAAAATCCATCGGGCTGAATATAGAGCTACCTTTTGAGCAACACCTCAACCCTTATATTGACAAGCTTTATAGCATGGAGTTTGATTATTTTTTCATCAGAAAGTTAATGTTCATCAAATATTCACAAGGCTTTATCGTAATGCCTGGGGGCATTGGCACCCTTGATGAACTTTTTGAAGCCCTGACATTAATTCAAACATACAAAATCGGGCGATTTCCTATCGTCTTGGTGGGAACAGAATTTTGGAGTGGATTGCTCGCTTGGATGAAAGACACACTTCTGGAAATGCAACTCATCTCCGAGGATAATTTCTCGCTGTTCCGAGTAGTAGATACGCCAGAAGAAGCCGTTTCGCATATTAAAGCTTTTTATGACAAATATGCCATTCACGAGAATTTTTAGTTTGGCACAGGATTTGAGTGATTTAAGGAAATTTAACACGAATATTATATAAAATGAAGAAATACATTAAGTTTTTAGGAGGTTTAGGAATTATTTTAATGTTGATGAGTTTTGCAATGTCTGAATTTTATTCATCATTAACTAAAATAGATTATATTGAAGGGAGCAAAACGCTAAAATTTACAACAAAACTCAATACCAGACACATCTCTAACGCGATTAAAATAAATCCTAATACGGCAAATTTTGAGGCAGAATTGAATAAATACATTAGCAAAAACTTTAATGTTAATGTTAATGGGACAAGCAAAAACATCACCTTTACAGGGACGCAAATCAATGGAGAATCTGTTTGGGTTTATTTTGAAAGTCAAGGAATTGAACAAATATCTAATTTAAAAATAAAAAATACGATTCTTTTGGAAACATATCCCAAACAATTGAATTTAGCCAATATTTCATATAAAGGTTCTCAAAAAAATATGACTTTCCAAAGAGGTAAAGAAATTGTTGAAGTTTCTTTTTAGCACAGTAAGATCTAAATTATTTAATGAAAACCCTCCGATGAGATTTCACCGGAGGGTTTAATTTAAACAATTATGGAAAATTTTATTTAAGTTTCTTCTTCACGGCAACTTCTTCATAAACTTCCAATACATCGCCGATTTCTATATCGTTGTAGCCTTTCAAGTTCAGACCACACTCATAGCCTTTGGTCACTTCTTTTACATCATCTTTATAACGCTTCAAGCTTTCCAGTTCTCCATCATGTTTTACAATTCCATCTCTCAATAGGCGAACCTTGGAGTTTCTCGTCACCTTTCCAGAAAGCACCATACAACCTGCGATAGAACCGACTTTTGAAATCTTGAATACTTCGCGAATTTCTACATTACCAATTACTTGCTCCTTGATTTCCGGCGAAAGCAATCCTTCCATAGCTTCCTTCACCTCATCAATTGCATCGTAGATTACAGAATAAGTTCTGATTTCTATTTCTTCTTTTTCCGCCAAATCTTTTGCATTAGCCCCTGCTCTTACATTAAATCCGATAACGATAGCATCAGAAGCTGTAGCCAATAGAATGTCGCTTTCGGTGATTTGTCCCACACCTTTATGAAGAATATTAACTTGAATTTCCTCCGTAGAAAGTCTTTGCAACATATCCGTCAATGCCTCCACAGAACCATCTACATCTCCTTTCAAGATGATGTTCAACTCTTTGAAATCACCAAGAGCAATTCTTCTTCCAATCTCATCAAGAGTTAAGTGCTTCTTCGTTCTTATCGTTTGCTCTCTTTGCAATTGTTCTCTCTTATTGGCAATGGATTTCGCTTCTCTTTCATCTTCATAAACTTTGAATTTATCCCCCGCTGTAGGTGCTCCATCAAGCCCTAAAATAGTGACTGGCGTAGATGGTCCAGCTTCTTTAAGGTTGTGCCCTCTTTCATCAAGAATAGCTTTAACCTTTCCGTGGTTTTTCCCTGCCAGCACATAATCTCCTACTTTTAAAGTTCCCGCCTGAATCAACAAAGTGGAAACATAGCCTCTACCCTTATCCAAAGAAGCTTCAATCACCACTCCCGAAGCTGATTTTTCAGGGTTAGCTTTCAGCTCTAAAATATCTGCTTGTAGCAATACTTTTTCCAAAAGCAAATCTATATTGGTTCCCATTTTAGCAGAGATTTCTTGAGACTGAACATTCCCGCCCCATTCTTCCACTAAAATGTTGAGCAATGACAACTGCTCACGGATTTTATCAGGGTTAGCCGTTGGTTTATCTACTTTGTTAATCGCAATAATCATCGGCACTCCCGCCGCTTGTGCGTGAGAAATCGCCTCTTTGGTTTGTGGCATTACCTCATCATCGGCTGCTACTACGATAATGGCAATATCAGTCACTTGGGCACCTCTGGCTCTCATCGCTGTAAAGGCTTCGTGCCCAGGAGTATCCAAGAAAGTGATTTTTCTTCCGCTTTCTAATTTCACACCATAGGCACCGATGTGCTGGGTAATTCCTCCAGACTCTCCTGCGATTACATTGGTTTTTCTGATGTAGTCCAACAAAGAGGTTTTTCCGTGATCCACATGTCCCATCACTGTGACAATCGGAGCTCTTGGCAATAAATCTTCCTCGTTGTCTTCTACTTCATCTTCCGTTCCTTCCTCTAAATCTGCATCGGAGAACTCTATTTTGTAGCCAAATTCATCAGCTACTAAAGTTAAAATATCCGCTTCTAAACGCTGGTTCATCGTCACCATTACACCTAATGAGAAACAGGCCGAAATCACTTCCGTAGGAGTAGCGTCCATTAAGGCTGCCAACTCGCTTACCGTGATAAACTCCGTCACTTTGAGCGTTCTATCTTTTGCCTCTAATTCTTGCTGAAGTTCATCTTGCTCTCTACGGAAAGTTCTTTTTTCCTTTCTATATTTCGCAGACTTAGACTTTCCTCCTTTATTAGTGAGTTTCTCTAAGGTTTCTTTGATTTGATTTTTCACCTGCTCATCGGTAAGTTCCACAGGCATTACTTTTTCTCTCTTTCCGCCCTTTTTACCTCCTTTGGCTTGTGGTCTATCTTCTTTTTTAAATGGTTTTTTATCGCCTCCTTGTGCAGGTTTCGTTTCGTTAGTTGGCTTCTGAATTCTCTTTCTTTGTTTTTTCTTTTCAGAAGGCTTTGATTTGTTCTCAAACTGAGATAAATCCACTTTCTGTTTCAGAATTTTAGGACCATCTAACTTTTGGTATTTTGTTTCTATTTTTTCGGGTTCGCCTTCTACCACTTCCTGTTTTGCTTCCTGTTTTGAAACAGGAGCTTCTTTTTTAGGCTGTTGTTCTTTGAAGTTTTCTTCTTTTTTTACCTCTTCTACTTTGGGTTTTGGCGCATCCTGCGTTTTCTCCTCTTTTGGAGTTTCTTTAACCTCTTCTTTCGCTTTAGGTTCTAAATCAATTTTTCCTAAAACTTTGGCTTTATTCTTAATTTCAGGAGCTTTCGCTTTGATGATTTGAGGTTTTTCCTCCTCTACTATTTCCAATTTTGTTTCTGGCACTTTGGAAATCACCACCTCGTGAGAAGCCTTTCTTTGCTCCCCATCTTTGGCAAACTCTGCCTTTAATGCGGCATACGCCTCTGGCTCTAATTGAGTATTGGGATTACTCTCCACCTCAAAGCCTTTAGACGCAAGGAACTCCACCAAGCGACTTGTTGAAATATTAAACTCCTTTATAGCTTTGTTTAGTCTTATTTTTGACATACTTTATTCTTTTTCTAAACTAAAACGATTAGTTTTTCCTGATTTTTATTTTTAATTTATTTTAATTACAAAACTAGAACTAATCTTCCAATTCTGCTCTTAAAATCCCTTTCACTTCTTCAATGGTCTCTTCCTCTAAATCAACTAAATTCAATAAAGCATCGGTGTCTTTATCCAAGATACTTCTCGCTGTATCCAGTCCCACTTTTTTGAATTCATCGATAATCCATTGTTCTATTTCATCATCAAACTCGGTCAATTCCACATCGTCATCTTCTTGCTTTTCTCTATGCACATCAATATTGAAGCCTGAAAGCCTAGAAGCTAGTTTGATGTTTTGCCCTTGCTTACCAATCACTTTTGAGATTTCCTCCACAGGAGTATAAACCAATGCGTATTCTTCCTCTTCATTGATTTCCACTTTGTTGATTTCCACATTACCCAATGCTCTTTTTACCATTACTTCTGGATTTTTAGACCATTGAATAACATCAATATTTTCATTTCTCAGCTCTCTCACAATTCCGTGAATTCTTGAACCTTTCACCCCAACACAAGCTCCCACTGGGTCTATTCTCTCATCGTAAGCATCTACGGCAATTTTTGCCTTTTCGCCTGGGATTCTCACTACTTTTTTCAACAAAATAGTTCCTTCTTGAATTTCTGGAATTTCCAACTCTAAAAGTTTTTCCAAAAATTTAGGAGAAGTTCTGGAAACCATAATTTGAGGTTTTGAACCCTTGAAATCTACAGATTCTATCACCGCTCTGATGTTTTCTCCTTTTTTGAAATAGTCAGACGGAATTTGATTCTCCTTTGTTAAAATAAATTCATTCCCCTCATCATCTAAAAGAATGGCGTGTTTGTGGCGAATGTGATGCACTTCTCCCACGACGATTTCGCCAATTCTATCTCTAAATTGCTCGTAAAGCAAAGCGTTATTATGCTCTTGCAGTTTAGTTGCTAAAATTTGCTTTAGAGTCAAAATATTTCTTCTTCCTAATTGACTTAAAGGAATTTCCTGCGTGAAATCCTCCCCTACCTCAAAAGTTGGGTCTATCTTTTTAGCCTCCGAGATTTCTATTTCCAAATCATCATCTTCGGACATCTCGTCTTCCACAATTTTTTTATTTAAAAAGATCTGAAAATCCCCTTTATCTGGATTTACAATCACATCAAAATGGTCATCAGAATCGTATCTTTTTTTCAATAAAGTTTTGAGCGATTCTTCAATAATCGCCATCAAATCTATCTTGCTAATTCCTTTTTCGTCTTTAAAATCCCCAAAGGACTCAATCAACGCTAAATTATTCATATCTAATTTCTTTATTTCTTATTTAAAATTTAATTACCACCAAGGCTTTCTTTATTTGAGAATAAGGTATTTCTCGTTCTTCTTCCACATCTTCTTTGCCTTTTCCTACTAATTTTGGTCTTCTATACCTCAACATTAGAGCAATTTTTTCATCGTCAGCATTTACCAACTCCCCCGTAATTTTTTCATCATCATTAAGTAAAATCTCCAACTCTCTTCCTATATTTTTTTTGTATTGTCTTGGCAACGCCAATGGTTCGCTAAGACCAGGACTCATCACCTGAAGAGAAAAATCGCATTCTTCTCTATCCAAATTAAACTCAATCGCTCTACTTGCATCCAAGCAATCTTGCAACGAAAGAAATTCGTCTCCATCTAAAATTACCACCACATCATTACTTAAAGAAACCTTTAAATCAATGAGATACAAATCTTCTCTCGTCTGCAAAAATTCATTCACTAAACGCTCTACTTTTGCTCTAAATTCCATAAATGCCCTCTTATTTTTACCTACAAAAAAAGGCTTTCTTTCCGAAGCCCCTACACTAATTATCCGTATTATGGGTGCAAATATAGTAAAAATATTAATTTATAACAAATTAGCCCTTGAAATAATCTCTAAAACATATATTTTTCTATATTTTGTTAAAAAATTTTATCTTTGTATTTTCAAACACACTCAATATGAATATAGCTATCGTTGGAACAGGGTATGTGGGTTTAGTAACGGGTACTACACTCGCAGAACTCGGAAATTCAGTATATTGCGTAGATGTAGATGCTGAAAAAGTAGAACGGATGAAAAAAGGTATTGTCCCTATCTACGAGCCTGGATTGGAGGAAATGTTTACCAGAAATATTCAAGCACAGAGATTGCATTTTACGACAGATTTAAAAGAAGCATTGGAGGTAAGTGAAGCGGTGTATCTCGCACTGCCTACGCCACCAGGAGAGGATGGTTCTGCAGATTTATCCTATGTGCTGAAAGTGGCTAATGACATCGGTGAATTTATGACGGATTATAAAGTAGTGGTAAATAAATCTACTGTTCCTGTAGGGACTGCGGATAAAGTGAGAGCTACCATCTCTGCAAAAACCAATATTCCTTTTGATGTGGTTTCTAATCCAGAGTTTCTTCGTGAAGGTTTTGCGGTGGAGGATTCTATGAATCCTGCTAGAGTGGTGGTAGGCTGCTCCTCTGAAAAGGCTAAAGATATTATGTCTAAAATTTATCAGCCATTTACCAATACGGGTGTTCCTATTATCTTTATGGATGAAAAGTCCTCGGAATTAACGAAATATGCTGCTAATTCCTTCCTAGCAGTGAAGATTACCTTTATGAATGAAATTGCCAATTATTGTGAGAAAGTAGGAGCAGATGTGGATAAAGTAAGATTAGGGATGGGTAGCGATGATAGAATTGGACATCGTTTTCTTTTCCCAGGAATTGGCTACGGAGGAAGTTGTTTCCCAAAAGATGTGAAAGCTCTCATTAAATCTGGGAAAGAGGAAGATTTTAACTTTCAAATTTTGGAGGCTACAGAAGAGGTGAATCAAAAACAAAAAGTCATTCTTTCTTATGAAATAGAAAAGTATTTCGGAGGGAATTTGAAAGGTAAAAAAATTGCACTTTGGGGATTGGCATTTAAGGCAAACACAGATGATATTCGTGAGGCATCGTCATTAGATAATATCAAAATCCTTTTGGAAAAAGGAGCTGAAATAGTGGCGTATGACGCTATTGCAGAAGATAATGTGAAGAGAGTTTTAGGAGATAAAATTCAGTATGCCAAAGATATGTACAGTTGTGTAGAGGGAGCCGACTGTTTATTCATCGCTACTGAGTGGAGTGAATTTAAGAATCCTAATTTCGATATTTTAGCAGAAAAAATGAAGAATAAGGTGATTTTTGATGGAAGGAATATGTTCCCATTAAATCAAATAGAAAACAAAGGATTTTTCTACAAATCCATCGGAAGAAAAACAATAAAGTAGATAATGAAATCAATCATCATAACAGGCGGAGCAGGATTCATCGGTTCTCATGTGGTAAGGGAGTTTGTGAAAAACTTGCCACAAACTAAAATCATCAACCTTGATGCTCTTACCTACGCGGGGAATTTAGAAAATCTCAAAGACATTGAGAACAAGCCTAATTACATCTTTGAAAAGGCTGACATCACCAAGCCAGAGGAATTAAGAAAGGTTTTTGAAAAACATCACCCCGATGCGGTGGTACATTTGGCAGCGGAAAGCCATGTGGATAGAAGTATTACAGACCCTAACGCATTCATCAATACCAATGTAATGGGAACGGCAAATTTGCTGAACCTTTGCCGAGAGTTTTGGACATTGAACCCAGAACATACGCATGGCAATTTTCCTAATGAGCCAAGAAAAAATCTTTTCTACCATGTTTCTACAGATGAGGTGTATGGTGCACTAGGCGAAACAGGATTTTTTACTGAAGAAACACCGTATGACCCGAAATCTCCGTATTCTGCCAGTAAAGCAGCGAGCGACCATTTGGTAAGAGCGTACGGGAATACCTATGGTTTGCCGTTTATCGTGTCTAATTGTTCTAATAATTACGGGCCTAATCACTTCCCAGAGAAGCTCATTCCACTTTGTATTTCCAATATTATCCATGAAAAACCACTGCCGATTTATGGCGATGGAAAATATACACGCGATTGGCTTTTCGTAATAGACCATGCAAAAGCCATTTTCCAAATTTTCCACGAAGCGAAAACAGGCGAAACTTATAACATTGGTGGTTGGAACGAATGGCAAAACATTGATTTGATTAAAGAACTTATCCAACAGATGGATGCTAAACTGGGCAGACCTCAGGGATATTCAGAAAAACTGATTACTTTCGTGAAAGACCGCCCAGGGCATGATAAACGCTATGCCATTGACGCCACCAAGCTCAATAAAGATTTAGGCTGGAAGCCATCCGTAACCTTTGAAGAGGGCTTAGCAAAAACCATAGATTGGTTCTTGGAAAATCAAGAATGGCTGGAAAATGTAACCAGTGGAGCGTATCAAGAGTATTATAAGGAGCAGTATAAATAATGAAAAAAAAACTTGCAGTTTTAGGGGCCAGTTATTTACAAAAACCTCTTATAGAAAAAGCTCTTGCTTTAGGTGTTGAGACCCATTGTTTCGCTTGGGACAAAGATGCAGTGTGTAAAGAGATTTCGGATTACTTTTATCCAATATCTGTATTAGAATATGATACGATTCTTGAAAAGTGCAAGGAAATAAGTATAGATGGTATTACTACTATTGCTATGGATATATGTATTCCAGTAGTTAATAAAATTGCACAGCAACTTCATTTGGTAGGTAATTCAGATTTTTGTTCCATTACTACTACTGAAAAAAGCAGGATGAAGGAGGTGCTCAAGGAAAATCGAATTCCTATAGCTTTTTATCTTGAAACTTTTCAAAGAAATTTTACCGAAGACCATGATTTTATATTTCCGTTGATAGTAAAGCCTGTTGACAGATCTGGGAGTTTAGGAGTTACTATTGTGAATAATTATACGGAACTTAATAATGCGGTAAAAGTATCTTGTGAATATTCTTTTCAGAAAAAAAGTATCATAGAGCAATTTATAGAAGGTGCGGAGGTAAGTGTAGAAACAATCTCTTATAAAGGGAAACATAAGGTGTTAGCCATTACAGATAAGAAAATTACTAAGAAGCCTTATTTTGTAGAGATAGAACATCATCAACCGTCTCAGTATGATAATGTATTACAAAGTGAAATTATTGAAATAGCACTCCGAACATTAGAAGCAACTCGTGTAGAAAATGGAGCGTCTCATATAGAGTTTATCATTGACAAAGAGAGAAATGTATATGTAAATGAGATAGGTTCTAGGATGGGAGGAGATTTTATAGGTTCTCATTTGGTGCAACTTAGCACAGGGTTTGATTATGTAAAAGCTATTATAGATATTGCTTTAGGAGAGTTTTCAATGCCTAAAATTGTGCAAAATATAAACCATTCAGGTGTATACTTTCTCTCGCAAGAGAATCCACATTTACTAAAGTATTTTGAAGAGGACTATGATTTTATCGTACAAAAAGAAATCACAAATTCCTCATTAAAACCTCTAAAATCTAGTGCAGATAGATCAGGGTATATTATTTATCAGTCTGATCGTCCTATTATTTTGTAAATGTATATTTTATGACAAAATCCATATCCATAGTTACTACGATGTACCGTTCTAAGAATTATTTGGAACGATTTGTGGCGTTGTGCGAGGAAGCATTGAAGGAAATTCATTGCACCGATTATGAGATTATTATGGTCAATGACGGTTCGCCCGATGATTCTCTACAAAAAGCTCTTGAGCTACAGCAGAACCACCCAAACATAAAAGTGGTGGAGCTATCCCGAAACTTTGGGCATCACTATGCACTCATGGCGGGTATAGAGACGACAGAGAAAGACCTTGTTTTTACCATTGATTGTGATTTAGAGATTCCTCCTACGGCATTGGTTCAGTTTGTGAAGAAGTATAATGAAACGCCCGATATAGATGTGGTTTATGGCGTACAAACGAAACGAAAGGGGAACTTTGTAGAGCGAGTAGGGGGCTCTGTTTTTTACTTTCTTTTTAAAAAGATAGGCGGTATCCAGCTTCCGAAAAATATCCTTACAGAAAATTTGATGTCTCGTGAGTATATTCTTGCACTGAGGGAAATGGGAGATAAGAGCCTCTTTCTTGCGGGGATGTTCCACTGGGTGGGCTTTCGCCAGATGCCTTTGGAGCTGGGCAAAGGACAAAGAGAGGAGAAGAGTACTTATACTTTTGGGAAAAGATTAAATCTGGCTCTGATGGCCATCACTTCATTCTCTTCCTATCCATTGATTCTCTTACTTAGAATGGGGGTATTCATTACTATAGTCAGTTTCAGCATTGCCATTGGTTTTGTGATTTATAAGCTCTTCAATCCAACATTTGTACTTACAGGGTTCACTTCGCTCATCGTGGCTATACTTATGTCTTTAGGCATCATAGTTTTTTCCATCGGTGTCTTAGGATTGTATTTAGATAGAATTTTTACCCAAACGAAAGACCGCCCTCGGTATATTATTCGTAAAATTTATTAAAAACTTGATAAAGTAATGAAAAAAATACTAATAGCAGGTTCTAATGGACTAGTAGGAAGGGCGCTTGCCAAATATTTGAAAAGCAAAGGATATATGGTTTATACGGCTTCGCGTACAAATGCAGATTTTAGTATTGATTTGTCAGATTATTTACAATATGAAAAGACTTTTTCTGATATTTCTTTTGATGTGGTAGTATGTACAGCTGTTTCTTATTCGGATTTATTACCAGATGCATTACAGAATGTGAGTATTAGCACTAATATATTCACATACTTTCAAGACAAAACTCAACAGAGGCTTTTCGTGTCAAGTTTTTCAGCATTAGAGGAGAACAAGCATCAGAGTCCTTATAATTTTACCAAATATTTAGCTGATAAAACGATAGAAATGTATGATGCTCACGCTTGTGTACTTCGGTTTGGACAAATTATAGATATAAAAGAGGGGAGTAGAAAGGCTCAGAGAGGATTCCATTATTTTGTAGATGCTATCAACGAAAATCAATCAATAAATGTATTTACAAAGCATGATGCAAAGAGAACTTATATTTCTGTGCAAAATGTGTGTGAAGCCATTGAATTTGCTATTATTAATGACATAAGAGGTTTTCATAACATAGTTATTCATCCTTTGCTTACGCTTCAAGAGCTTTTAAAACTTTTATTAGATGCAAAGCAAGATGGATATAGTGGGGAAATTAACCTTATAGATAAAGAATCTATCAGTTATCATATTCCATCATCTTCGGAAAAATTTGATTCTTTTGTGAAAGATAAATCGATGGAGTTGTACTTAAAACAATTTATTAAATAATGAAGAAATAGAATGAATATATTAGTAACTGGCGTTGGAGCGATTATAGGATATGGTATTATTAATTCTTTAAAAAAAGAGAAGTTTTCGGCTCGTGTAATAGGTATGGACATTTATGATGACGCTTATGGACGATATCTTTGCGATGATTTTTATGTAGCAAAAAGAGCAGATTCAGCAGAATATCTCCCTTTTTTACTTGAGCTGATAGAAAAAGAAAATATAGATTTAATCATTCCAGGAATAGAGCAAGATATGTATCGTATGTCTCTTCTAAGAGGTGAAATTCCTACTAAAGTAGTATTAAATAATGATTTGCTTATTACTTTGTCAAAAGATAAATTACAAACTTATCTTTATTTGGAAAAACAATCAACTATCAATTTAATCCCTACACTTCATAATTGTTCCTATGATGAATGTGTAGCTACTTTAGGAAGTCCTTTCTTATTAAAACCTCGGAGTTCTTATGCTTCTAAGGGGATACATTTAATTCACTCAAAAGAAGAGTTTGATTGGTATAATAAAAATTCAGAAAAAAATATCTTTCAAAAAGTAATAGGTAAACAAGAACAGGAATACACCGTTTCCGTGTTTGGTGATGGAAAAGGTGCTTTTCTAGATGTTATTATATTGAGAAGGTTACTTGCCCCTACTGGTGCTACGGATAAAGCAGAAGTGATTATAAAAGACTCTGCTATTGAGGAATATATAAAGCATCTATGTGCTATTCTAAAACCAATAGGACCTACTAATATCCAAATAAGAAAAGAAGAAGAAAAAGTATATCTACTAGAAATTAATCCTAGAATTTCTAGTGCATGCTCTATTAGAACGGCAGCTGGGTATAATGAGCCCAAACACTGTGTAGATTTTTTTCTTATGGGAAAAAATCAGTTAAATGTTCAATCTAAAAAACAAATAAAAGCAATACGCTATATTGCAGATTATTATTATGAGTAAGATTGCGTTTATTAGTGATATTCACGGGAATTACTCCGCTCTATCCAGCGTTTGGGAAGATATTCAAAAAAGGAATATTACCGAAGTGTACTGTTTAGGAGATATAGTAGGGTATTATTCGCAGATTAATCTTGTGTTAGATTTTATAAGAGAAAATAAAATTCCTTGCATCATGGGAAACCATGATTACGCAATGATTTATGATAAAGGAGTTATAGAGCGTTCCAAAACTTGTACAATGGTACTTGGCAGACAATTGGAAATGATAACTCAAGAGAATTTTAACTTTCTTAAATCTTGTCCAGAATTTCTACAACTGAATATCAATGAGTATTCCATATTTTGTACTCATGGAGGGCTTAATAATTATGTTGACGAATATTTGAATAATTTAGATGAAGAATATCTAAAAAAACTTCCACAAGGTACTACACATTTTATAACCGCACATACACACCTTCCTTTAATCAAGCGTTTTGAAAATATTCACTATGCAAATACCGGATCAGTAGGACAACCACGAGATGGAGATAATAGAGCATCTTATCTTATTTTTGAAGAAGGATATTTTACGCTTGTAAGGGTGTCTTATGACATAGATAATGTAGCACAACATATGCAAGAAAATGGCTTCCCTTCTTACATTTATGAAATCCTTTATAAAGGAACGAAAATAGGTGGTTAGTAGTAATTTCGTAAATATACTAGATAATCAGGAATAAAATACTATTGCTTTGTTTTTGCTTCACCTGCATTTCTTTCTGCTTCATATAAAGCAGTATTTGCTTAATCATTAAATCATGGTGTTTCATATAAAGCGTCTATTGCTTTATGTAAAGTAGTCTTTGCTTGAGATAAATGTACAGCTACTTCATGTAAAGCGTTTTTTGCTTTAGGTGAAATGTGGTAGGTTTAAGATAAAGCATTAATGTCGTTAGTAAAATCAGTATCTTTGTGCATTATTGAGAAAAGAAACTTTGGTTTTGTTTGAAAAAATAAATAAAAAAGAAAGAATATTTTGTATGAAAAATAGAATATTCGGTTTAAATAATAAAAAATACTTACATTTGGCATTAAATTAAAAACAAAATAGATATGGAAACACCTAAAAAGAAAGGTACAAGACCTTCTAAAAGTCTTGCAGATACCGTACATAAAGCAGAGTCAATGCTCAAAGGACTACAGGCAAATGCTACCGAAGTGGCAAAAAGAGGACTTACAGCAGAGTTTCTTAGCACCATGCAAGAGGCAATACAAGAAATGAAAGAACGAAATGCAGAGCAAGAAAAAACAAAAGCCCTTCTGAAAATGCAAACCGAAGCCTTTAATGAAAAGATGGAAGAAGTAACTAAGATGCTCAGCGAATCTAAAAAAGTAGTGAAACTATCTCTTCCGCAAGCCCAATGGATAGAATTTGGGATGACAGATAAGAGGTGATTACAATTATTTCATTGATAAATTAAACCTATAAAATTTGTTTTAAAAACATAATTGTAATTTCATGAAAACAAATAATTTTTTAAAAGGGCTAGACGAGCTTCGAGCGATTGCGGCATTAGCTGTCGTATTTCATCATATAGAATTACTTAAGGGTAGCAATATAGCTGGCTCTTGGGACAATATACCTTCTTTAATAAATAGCAATGTATATTTATCTCATTTTACGATGGCTATAGGCAAATATGCTGTACTTTTTTTCTTTGTTCTCAGTGGTTTTCTTATCACCCATCTTATGCTACAAGAGTATAAAAAATACAACACCTTTGATTTCAAAAGTTTTTATATGAGGAGAGTACTTAGGATATGGCCTCTTTATTATATCATTATGGGACTTACTTTCTTTGTTATTCCTTTTATAGGTAATCATTGGGGGTTATTGCAAGAACATCCTAATAGTTGGTATAAATTATTGATAAATACAGATTTCAACTCTTTAAGAACTTGGTTTACAAGTTGGAGTTTTTTATCCAATCATACGCTTTATGACGGTATTGTATTAGTAGGAGGTTCACAGACTTGGTCTGTATCTATAGAAGAGCAATTTTATTTGTTTTGGCCTATTTTACTTCTAGTTGTTTTCAAAAAACGCCCTATTTTATATCTCGCTCTTACTATTATTAGCATTATACTGCTAAATCGCTATTGTAAAGGGAACATTCCCTCTTCTATGCTTTTCTTTGAATTTTTATTTCTCGGTGGTATCGGAGCGTTATTTTATCATTCTCCACAATTTAATAAGATACGAAAAAATATAGATAAAAAACTTTTCTACTTTGTTAATTTGTTTATTATTATAATACTTTCGTTTATCCCTATTTTTAGTAGTTATAGCCAATATGTTATCATTTCTATATTTTTTTTATTCTTCATTATTCTTACAGTGAATAATAGTTATTGCTTTCGCTCCCGTTTATTTAGCCAAATAGGTAAAATATCATACGGCGTATATATGTATCACACTTTTGTAATGTTCTTAATGTTTCCTTTTGTTAAGTATATAAAAATTAATATATTGCAAAAAACAGGGGGGGGGAATGGATAATACTAACGACTATTGCGCTTCAATATATATTATCCATAGGAGGAACTCTACTTATCAGCTATCTATCTTACCATTATGTAGAAAAAAAGTTTCTAATACTTAAAGAGAGGAAATATTCAAAACTATAATCATTTTTATTTAAACTCTTTTTATAGAATGAATGGTCTTCTGAATTCTTTATTATTTATTCTCTAAATTGTAGTTTTAAAATTCTTTATCTACTTTTGCAATGGTTCAATCAATTAAAGAAAAAAGATAAAAACACTATGATTCCATTTAATAAGCCCTACCTTACAGGTAACGAAACCAAGTATATAGAAGAAGCTGTACAGTCTGGAAAGATTTCAGGTAATGGAATATTTACCCAAAAATGCCAAAAGTTTTTTGAAGAGCAATATGGCTTTAAAAAAGCCCTGATGACTACCTCATGTACTGATGCCTTAGAGATGTGTGCTATTTTAGCAAATATTCAGCCAGGTGATGAAGTGATTATCCCGAGCTATACTTTCGTATCTACTGCTTTGGCTTTCGTTCGTCAAGGTGCAAAGGTGGTTTTTGCAGATTCAGAAAGTACTACACCGAATATAGATGCAGGGAAAATAGAAGCCTTAATTACACCTAAAACTAAAGCGATAGTTCCTGTACATTACGCAGGGGTAGCTTGTGATATGGAGAAGATAATGGCAGTAGCCCATAAGCATAATGTATTGGTGATAGAAGATGCGGCACAGGCAATAGATAGCTATTACACTTTCTCAGACGGAACGCGTAAGGCACTGGGGAGCATCGGTCATCTGGGAGCATTTTCTTTTCATGAGACGAAGAATATTATCTCCGGAGAAGGAGGTTTACTTACCATTAATGACGAGAGATTTATAGACCGCTCTGAAATTATATGGGAAAAAGGCACCAATAGAAGTCAGTTTTTCCGTGGCGAAGTGAATAAATATGGCTGGGTGGATACAGGGTCTTCTTTCTTACCCAGTGAGATTATATCAGCGTTTCTTTGGGCCCAATTGGAGAATTTGGAAGGTATTCAGAGCAAGAGAAAAAAGATTTGGGAATATTATTATCAGAATATTAAAAATCCACGGATTCAGTTGCCATATATCCCAGACTATGCTATGAATAATGCACACATGTTTTATATCCTCTGTGAAGATTTGGAACATAGAACGCAGCTTATTCAAACTCTGAAAGATCATGGTATTTTAGCCGTTTTTCATTATCTGAGTTTAGATAAAAGTGATTTTGCTAAAAATCAGTGGGAAAAGTCTCACGCTCACTGCCCACAATCTGATAGATATACAGATATCCTGTTAAGGCTTCCGCTTTATTATGAACTAAAAGAAGAGGAGCAAAAGAAAATCTGTAAAATAATAATTAATCACTAATATTCTATGGCTAAAAGTAAGATCCTTTTATTTCTTGCATTTTGTTTTTTTATATTATTGCAAGTTTTGTTCTCTTTTGGGTTGGCTCCTTTATCAGATGATTTGACACATTATTTAGATGTAACAAGGCTTCGCAATGGAGATATTTCTGTGTATGATGTTTATAAAGACTTATTTAACGATCCTAATCGATATACACGACCTTTTTCTCCAATTCTTTTAGGAACTTTTATAGTTCTTTCACAATTTAGTGAAAACATGTTCTTTTTATGGGGGATTTTAGGAGCTGCATCTTGTTATTTAGTGTATAGAACTACTTTAAAATTGTTTAACAACCGAAGTTTGGCTATTTTAGCGTTTCTTCTTGTTATGCTATTTCCTTTAAGTTCATCGAATTTATTTTCTCCTGTAATGCAAACGGGACATTATATTATATTCTCTTTTACAATTACAACATTACTCATCCAATCTCCGTTATTCCAAAAAAAAACCACTTGTATTTTTCTGCTCATTTTAAATACTACTACCCACCTATTTTATGAAATGAATTTGTTTTTAACACCATTATTATTGCTCTTAATATGGAAAAATACAGAAAAAAAGTATTTTAACGCTCTGATAGTTGTTGTCTTACCTATCGTTATTGCATTTTCTTATAAATTATTTTTTGCAAAACTTATCTACCCTAATTATTTTGATTATAGTAGTTCTAAAATTACCTTAGGATTTGATAGAATAAAAGAAGTATGGATAGCTCTAATTAAGCTATTTACAACCGATACTTTATATATCGTAATAAAGAGCTTTGAGATGATTTCTCTCTATAGCATTTGGGACTTTATATTAATGTTCCTTGGAATAGGAATCGCACTTCTTACTGCAATCTTTATAAAGCCAAATAACTTAGTTTCAAAAACACATATAGGTGTTCTAATCTCATTTTTCTTAATGACAATTTTCATATTTTTCATCTCTAACTACCCACCTATAGCTTTTAGCTTTGAAAATAGAATTTTACTTTGGGTAAGGATTTCTTCTTCCCTATTATTGGCCGTATTCATTAATAATGCTTTATTTTGGTATCAATCATATAAACTTTTGAACGCAGGATTAAGGCTTGGAATATTTACAATTATATTTTCTGGTGCTATATGTCTTATTTCTCAAAAAAACTCTTGGATATTCGCTTCTGAATACAATAAAAATTTGGTGAGAAATTTAGAAAAGGCTTTCCCTATTAATCAAGAACAGATAAAAGTTTTATATGTTCTTGATAAAGAAAAAAAAGATAGACTTATTACTGATGAAGCTGTTTTAAGTGCTGATTATGAAATTTCAGCTGCTATAAAACTTTACACTAATGCTAATTTCAACCCTAGAAATATAGCAATTTTCAACCCTATTAATTATTCTCTTTATCAAATTGGAAACATCAAGTTAAACAAAAGACCGAAAACAAAATTTAAACTTGATAAAAAAGGAATTAAATTAAGAAAAAATATATTAGAATATCCTTTTTACATCTTTGACGAAAGAGATAATAGTGTAAGTAAAATAGAAAATCAAAATCAATTCAAAATAAAATGAAAGGAATAATTTTAGCCGGAGGTTCTGGCACCAGACTATATCCACTGACTATTGCTGTAAGCAAACAATTAATGCCTGTGTATGATAAACCGATGATTTATTATCCGCTATCCACTTTGCTTTTGGCAGGGATTAGGGAGATATTAATCATCACTACGCCTCATGATAGTGAGGCATTTCAAAAACTTTTGGGAGACGGCTCTCAGATTGGTTGTAAATTTGAGTATAAAGTGCAACCTTCCCCAGATGGATTGGCTCAAGCGTTTATTTTGGGTGAAGAATTTATTGGTGATGATTCTGTGGCGTTGGTTTTGGGTGATAACATTTTCTATGGAACTGGTTTACCTCAACTTTTAGAAAGCAAAACCAATGTGAAAGGCGGTTGTGTTTTCGCCTATCAAGTATCCGACCCAGAACGCTATGGAGTGGTGGAGTTCGATGAAAATCAAAAAGCGATTTCCATAGAAGAGAAACCTGCTCAGCCAAAGTCTAATTATGCAGTTCCTGGCTTGTATTTTTATGACAACAAGGTGGTGGAATATGCGAAAAACTTAAAACCATCGGCTCGTGGTGAATTGGAAATTACCGACATTAATAAAATTTACCTTGAAAAAGGCGAGTTAGAAGTAGGGGTGATGAGCCGTGGAACCGCTTGGCTGGATACAGGAACTTTTGATTCGCTGCACGAGGCATCAGAATTTGTAAAAGTATTGGAGAAAAGACAAGGTTTTAAAATCTCCTGCATTGAGGAAATCGCGTATAAAAAGGGTTTCATTGATGAAGAGCAATTGCTAAAATCTGCCGAGAAATACGGGAAAAGCGGATATGGAGATTATTTGAAACGACTGATAAAATAAATAAAAAAGCACTCCTAAATGGAGTGTTTTTTATCTTTTGAAAATAGGAACGCTACTGCACGCCTCTCCGAACATCAAAGATTTTACCCAAGGCTTTAGCTTTTGAACCAACTCCACATAAGAGTTTATGGGAACTTCAAAATCACCACAACCACGCACCAAAACTCGTTTGTCTTGATATTCAGAAAAATCAAATTCATTGATTTTTTCACTCATCAATAAAGTTTCCAAATCTTGTAACGAACCATAAATCACTTTTCTAGAGACCTCCTCCAATTTAGATGCTACCAAAAAATATGCCCACAAAGGGATAATAGCTTCCGTAGAACAATATAAATAAACATAAGCATCGGCATAAATTTCCGTTTCCAAATCTTTGATTTGCTGCCTAAAATCCTTTTCTCTTAAAATCAATCCTTCAAAAAGAAAATCCTTCAAATCCAATCCCACCCTCTTTCCCGATGGACGAAAATCCAGAATGTCTATATTAATCAGTCCGCTTTCTGCAACTTTATTTCTAATTTCTCCTTGCTCTGACATATTCCGTTTTTTAATTATCTTTGAACAAAATTAATTTTTTTATTCCGAATTTTAAAATGGCAAAAAAATATTATATCATTTCTGGAGAGGCTTCTGGCGATTTGCACGGTTCTAACCTAATGAAATCCATTCTAAAAAAAGAACCTAACGCAGAGATAAGATTTTGGGGAGGAGATTTGATGCAGTCCGTAGGGGGCACTTTGGTAAAACACTACAAAGACCTTGCTTTTATGGGCTTTTGGGAGGTTTTACAGAATCTTGGAACAATCTTAAACAACATTAAATTTTGCAAACAAGATATTAAAAACTACAAGCCCGATACACTGATTTTAATAGATTACCCTGGCTTCAATCTAAGAATTGCAAAATTTGCCAAACTACTGGGAATAAGAGTTATTTATTATATCTCTCCTCAACTTTGGGCGTGGAAGGAAAACAGGGTAGAAATCATCAGAAAATATGTTGATGAAATGCTCGTAATTCTCCCTTTTGAAAAGGATTTTTACAAAAAACACAATATTGAAAGTCATTTCGTGGGGCACCCGCTTTTAGATGAAATCACTCATTTACAAGAAATTAACCCTAATAATTTCAGAGAAGAAAACGGACTTAATGAAAAGGAAATCATTGCCTTACTCCCTGGAAGTAGAAAACAAGAAGTAAAAAAAATGCTGAGAATAATGCTGAGCGTGGCACCTTATTTTAAAGATTATCAATTCGTGATTGCAGGAGCCCCCTCCTTACCTCAATCTTTTTACGCCGAGTTTTTAACCCCTGATGTTCATTTCGTTTCCAATAAAACTTATGATTTGCTTCGTTGCTCTCGGGCAGCTTTGGTCGCCTCTGGCACAGCAACTTTAGAAACTGCTCTTTTGCAAATTCCACAAGTGGTGTGCTACCGTGGGCATTGGCTTTCCTACCAAATTGCCAAAAGATTGGTAAAACACATCAAATTCATCTCTTTGGTAAATTTAATTATGAACAAAGAAATTGTTAAAGAGCTGATACAGAATAATTTAAATGCCAGAAATCTAAAAACAGAACTTCAGAATATTTTAGAGGAAAATAAAAGAGAGAAATTATTATCGGAATATCGCCAACTGCTAGGCCTTCTCGGCGGGGCGGGAGCGAGTGATAGAGCCACTGAAGTCATCACAAAATACTAAAAATGAATAAACAGCCTCTCCTTATTTGTGTTATTTGTTTTGCATTGGGTATTATTTTTCAAGATTTTAATCAATTCAATATCCGATGGGTAGGGGCCTGGCTATTATTAGGAATTTTTCTTTTGATTTTAGGTTTTATCAAAAAACTTTTTTTTGACCAAGTCAAATCCTTATTCTTAGCGTTTTTCTTTTTTAGCTCAGGAATGTTTTTTCATTTTCTCAACTCGCCTCAAAAAGAGAATTTTAATTTCCCTAAAAACAAAACCCAATACATTGTTTTTCAACTCAATAAAAAACTAAATTCTAATGAAAAGAACAAACGATACGAAGTAAAAATTTTCCACGAAGGAAAGGCTTTTTCCGCCGTGATGGCAATTCCTAAAGACCAAAAAGAATTGGATTTTCTACATTTTTACACCACAAAAGCCTACATTAACCCCACCGAAAAACCTCAGCACGATTTTTTATTTGATTATCAAAAATATTTAGCGAGGCAAGATATTCATTATCAAACATATACCTCCAATGAATTATTAACCATTCCTAAAGAAAAAATCAATTTCTCCGACCAAATCAAGCAACATCGCCTAAATTTACTCAATAAAATTGACAGTTCTTCTGTTTTAAAACCCAAAAACAAAGCATTTTTAAAGGGCATTATCCTTGCCGACCGCACCGAAATAAACAAAGAAACCATTGATAGTTTTAGCCAAACAGGACTTATCCATATTTTGGCAATCTCGGGTTCTCATATGGCGGTTATTTTTATGCTCATATCATCTTTATTAAAGGCATTTTTCTCTGCAAAATATAGATATTTTCCTATTTTTCTCTCACTTTTCGCCATTTGGGGATTTGCAATTTTTATCAATTTTGGTAATTCTGTGCTTCGTTCCTGCATTATGATTTCGGTATATTATATGATGTTTTTCCTGCAAAGGAAACCGAATTTACCTCACGCAATGGCTCTGGCAGGAATGATGATTTTATTTTTGGACACACATCAATTATTCAACATTGGTTTTCAACTGAGTTTTTTGGCTGTTTTGGGGATTTATTGGCTCAACCGACCGATTGTTAATATTTTTGGAAAAGTAAAAAACAAAATCTTAAAATTCTTTGTAAATAGCTTTGCACTAAGCACTTCTGCCCAAGTTTCAGTAGCTCCGCTTACACTTTATTATTTTCATCATATTTCCATTTTTTCAGTGTTCATCAATGTGGCAAGTATTTTATTTGCCCAAATGCTCATTGTTTTCTCCTTTATTATTTGTGTTTTATTCAGTTTTAACATTGCTTTTGACTGGATATTAACTATTTATGATTTTTGTTCAAGCCAATTTCTTAATTTCGTTAAACTCTTCGCACAATGGGATTTTAGCTATATGAATCACATTTCCATGGAAATTCCAGAAGTAATAACGCTCTTGATTTTGGTTTATTTTACAAAAAAAATCATAATTAATCCCAATGTAAAAAATGCACTGAATTTCAGTTATTTAACTCTATTGTTTGTTTTTATAAGAATTTTCACTAATATTTATTTTTGGCAAAAAGATGAAGTTTTATCTCATCAATTTTTTCAGCATTCTTTAGTTTCTGTAAAACAAGGAGATAAAACTACTTTTTACATTAGTGATAAAACCGATATAATCAAAATCCAGCAGTATATCATTACACCCTATAGTATTTCTAGAAGAATAAAAGACATAGAAATAATCACGCAAAAAACCAACAAACGAATTATTAACAATAAAGAATATGAGATAAAATAAAAAATCCGAGAAGATTTTGGCTCTCGGATCATGGCTAATAGATTCTAACAAATCTATTTTGACCAATTTCTTGGTCGGATTCTAAAAATAATACTCTAAAAAAACAGATTCAAAAAAGAGTATTAAAAGTAAAAATAACTAAAAAAACTAATTATAACATCGGGGGCAAAGATACAATTTCTGTGCCAAAATCTATATTTTATTTATAAATAATAATCATTTATATTATTTATCATTTTTTTATTAAAATTTATTTATCAATTTTTAACTAATTTTTAGCATACTTCCTAATCTAAAAATGTTATATATTTGCAAATTAAGTCTTATAGTATAAAAGGCATTGTAAAAATGAAGTATTTATTGTTTTTTAATTTATTTTCGTTTCTACTGATTTCTGCTCAACGCCACGAAATAGGAGCAATGGCGGGTAGTAGTAATCTTATAGGAGATATTGGTAGGAGCGACTATATCCAGCTAGGTTCCGAAGGTATTACAAGGACACCTCTTATGCTGGGGGCATTTTACAAAAGGAATCTCAACCCTTACCAAGGGATAAAATTATCTTTTTCTTCTCATTATGTTTATTTTAATGATTATAAGGCAAAAGAAACCTACAGAAATAAAAGAGGCATTGAAAATAGCAGTAATATTCTAGAAGCTTCACTATCCTTTGAGTATAATTTCTTCCCTATTAACAATGAAATTAAAAACTCTATGTGGAGCCCTTATGTTTTCGCTGGAGTTTCTGGAATTTTATACAATATTCCTTCTACTTCTTATACGGTAGAATCAAGCAATAATGCTTATATTATATCATCTAAAATCCAAACTCTTACCAACAAATATTCTTTGGCAATACCTTTTGGGGTTGGTATGAAATATAAATTCAACTATAATTGGACGATCTACGGCGAACTTAGCTTACGCTATACTTTTACAGATAATTTAGATTATAATAATATTGAAAACACCATCTATAAAGTTTCATATCAAAATGAGACAGAAAATGCCAAAGAAGCATTTAAACAATTTATTGAAAACAATAAAGCTGGAAACATTCACTCAAAAGATTGGTTAAATTCGGTATCCATAGGAATTTCTTATTCTTTTGGAAGACCTCCTTGTTATTGCAATTAATTATGACATCAGCAAAAGAAAGCATCAATTTAGAAAAACTCCCAAAGCACATCGCCATCATTATGGATGGCAATGGAAGGTGGGCTAAAAATAGAGAACAAGAGCGAACTTATGGACACAAAAACGCCATCAATGCTGTGCGAAGTGCCATAAGAGCTTGTAATGAAATCGGAATTTCTTACCTTACCCTCTATACTTTTTCCACAGAGAATTGGAATAGACCTGAGGAGGAAGTAAGCACTCTGATGAATCTACTCTCTACAACTTTATTGAATGAATCTGAAGAAATCTTTAATAAAGGGGTAAGAATCCACGCCATTGGAGATTTATCAAGACTTCCTGAAAATGTAAGAGAACAACTTTTGAACATTATCGATTTAACAAAAAATAACACCAAAGGAAATTTGGTTTTAGCATTGAGCTATGGTTCGCAAAAGGAAATTTTAGATGCCGTAAAACAAATTAGCCATAAGGTAAAATTGGGCGAAATCAAAGAAGAGGAAATTAATGAAGAATTATTTGAAAATCACCTTTATACCAAAGGCATCCCACCAGTAGATTTATTAATCCGAACCAGTGGCGAGGTGAGAATTAGCAATTTTCTTCTTTGGCAAATTGCCTATGCTGAACTGCAGTTTTTAGATATACTTTGGCCTGATTTCACAGAAGAAAATCTTTACCAAAGCGTAGTAAATTATCAATCTAAAGAAAGAAGATTTGGGAAAACCAGCGAACAATTAGAAAATAAATAATAACAAATTTAGAAATAATATAAAATGAATTTTAGAATATTGCCCATCGTTCTTATAATGGCAGCATTCAATAATGCTCAGGGACAAGTTTCACCTACAGAGCCTACTACCGAACAAATCGCAGAGATGCAAAAAGAAAGCTATACGCTGAAAGGCATCGTGGTAGATGGCGTGAAAAAATATACCCCTGAACAAATTTTAAGATTTACAGGGCTACAAAAGGGAGAAATTTTAGAAATTCCAGGGCAAAGGGTAAGTTCTGCCATCAAAAAACTTTGGGATACCGACTCTTTTTCAAAGGTGGAAGTCTATGTAGAAAGTTTAGACGGCAACCTTATCACGCTTAAATTCGCCTTACAAGATTTGAAAGAACTCGGCGAGATAAAATTCACCGGAAAAGGTATTAGAAAATCTCAAAATGAGAAGCTTATCAAAGACAACAACCTAAAACCTGGAACGAAAATCACAGAGAATCTCATCTCAACCTTAAAAACTAAAATACCACAAGAGTACATCAACAAAGGTTTTGCTGATGCTAAAATCCACATTCAAGAAAAAACCAACGCCAATAATCCTGATTTGGTGGATTGGACGATTGAGGTAGATAAAGGCAAGAGAGTAAAAATTGCCAGCATTCAGTTTGAAGGAAACGACAATGTTTCAGCGAAAAAATTAAGAAGAAAAGGGTTGAAAAATACCAAACAAAAAAACTTCTTTAACATCTTCAAAGGCTCTAAATTCATCAAAGAAAAATATGAGGAAGATAAGCACAGTCTTGTTAATTACTACAACTCTTTGGGGTATAGAGATGCCAAAATCGTATCAGATACGGTAGGAAGAAATGAAGAAGGCTTATTTGACATTAAAATAAAATTAGAGGAAGGAAAAAAATACTACATCGGAGATATTGAATTCTACGGAAATACGGTATATTCTACCGAAACTCTCCAAAAATTATTGGGCTACAAAAAAGGAGATATTTACGACGCCGTTGGTTTTAATAAAAAAGTGGGAGAAGACGGAGGTAAAGAAGACGACTCTGACTTGAAATCTCTATACCTCAATAGCGGTTATCTTTTCTCTAATATCACTCCGATTGAGAAATCCATTAATGGAGATTCTATCAACTTGGAAATCCGAATTGTAGAAGGAGAAAGAGCCACTTGGAATAAAGTGACTTGGTCTGGTAATACCACCACTCACGACCATGTGGTATTGCGTTCGCTAAGAACTCGTCCAGGGAAATTATTCTCTAAAAGCGACATTAAGAGAACATTCTTTGATTTAGCAGGTTCGCCATATTTTGACCCTCAAAAAATTGGTCAAGACATAAAACCAAACCCAGAAAACAATACCGTAGATATTCACTGGACATTGGAGGAAAAAGGTTCTTCTCAAATTCAGCTACAAGCAGGATACGGAGGAAACACCTTTATCGGGACATTAGGTCTAACTTTTAATAACTTCTCTTTAAGGAAATTATTAAAATTCAATAAGTTAATTCCGCAAGGAGATGGGCAAACCCTTTCGCTACAAGCACAAGCAGGGCAATTCTTCAAAAGTTATAGCTTGTCTTTCGTTGAGCCTTGGGTATTTGGGAAAAGACCGACCTCGCTTTCTTTAAGTTTGAGCAGTTCTAATGTAAAATATAAAGATATCAATGGTGACCCTATGAAGATGGATATTTTCTCTACATCGGCGGGGCTTAACCAGCTTTTGAGTTGGCCAGACAATTATTTCTCGCTTTACACAGGGCTTTCTTATCAAACTTATAATTTTAGAAATTATGATTTTTATTACGGAAATCAAGCCGTGAAGAATGGTAATGCCAACAACTTTGCCCTTAATCTTTCTTTGAGTAGAAATTCGGCAGGATTTGACCCAATCTTCCCAACCACAGGGTCTAATGTGGAAGTTTCGGCAAAGATTACACCTCCGTATTCTTTACTCAACAAAAAAGATTATTCTGCGATGAGTCTTGTGGATAAATACAAGTGGATGGAATATTACAAAATCAAATTCCGTGCTGATGCTTATAATGAAATCATAGGAAAATTAGTATTAAGAAGCACTTTAGAAATGGGCTTCCTTAATGGCTATAATCAGGAGCTCGGTGCTCCACCATTTGAACGCTTCTATATGGGAGGAACAGGAATGTATAATGGTAGATTTGATGGTAGAGAGCTTATCCCACTAAGAGGTTATCAAGAGGCTTCTACCACAGGAGGACAAAGCTCCGACCTTACGCCAACTGGTGGGGGAACGCTTTACAACAGATTCGCCGTTGAATTGAGATACCCTATCTCTATGAACCAAACAGCGAAAATCTACGCTCTGACTTTTGCGGAGGCTGGAAATACTTGGAACGGATTTAAAAATTATAATCCATTCAAGCTTAAAAGGTCTGTAGGGATTGGGGTAAGAGTAAGTATGAGTGCGTTTGGGCTTATCGGATTTGATTTTGCCTACGGACTTGATAAATACCCTAACTCATCAACCAATGCACCAGCTGGTTGGGAAACGCACTTCTTAATGAATCAACCGTTATAAAATATTTTACAATGAAACGAATTGCATTATTTTTATCATTCTTTTGCTTATTTGGCGGATTATCCTTATTTTCGGCACAAAAAATTGGGGTAATAGATACCGACTACCTTTTGAAAAGCCTTCCTGAATACAAAGAAGCAGAAGCAAGGTTTAACCAACAAATTAAATCTTGGCAAACCGAGTTGGAAAGCGTTCAAAATGAATATGAAAAGAAAAAAGAATTGCTGGAAAACGAAAGAGTGCTACTCGTAGGGGAACAACTGAAATTCAGGGAAAAAGAAGTAGAAGATTTGCAGAAAAAATTGCAAAAACACCTCAAAGAGAAATTTGCCACAGAGGGGGAAGTCAATAATATTAGAACCAATATGTTGCGTCCTTTTCAAGATAAAATTTGGGCAGCCATTAAAAGTGTCGCTCAAAAGAATAATTTAGGCATAATTCTTGATAAAAATTCTAATAGTAGCGTCTTATTCCTTGATAAAAAGTATGACTATACCGACAAAGTTTTGGATATACTCATCAACAGAAAGGATAACAAAAAAGATGTAAAACAAATTATAAGAAGAAAATAAATTAAAATTAAATTAGTTATTAGATTATGAAAAGAACAGGTTTATTATTCGCGTTCGCAATGATGTTAATGTCATTCGGGACTATGAAGGCTCAAAAAACAGCAACTTTGGATATCGCTACTTTGCTTAACGAGATGCCAGAAAAAAAGAAAGCTGACGAACAACTAATGGCTTTCAGCAAAACAAAAGAAGCAGAACTTGAAAAGCAAGGAAAAGCATTCCAAACAGAAGTGGAGGCTTACCAAAAAGGTGCTGCCAAAATGACTGAAGCTCAAAGAACTGCAAAAGAGCAAGAGCTACAAAAGAAGCAACAAAACCTTCAGCAAATGGCTCAGTTGGCTCAAAAAGATTTGGCTGAAAGACAAGCAACGGCTTACGCTCCAATCGAGAAAAAACTTTACGATGCGATTGAGAAAGTAGCAAAAGCAAACGGATGGGATTTCATCTTTGATGCTAATGCTGTCGGACTTATCTACAAAGGAGGTGCTGATGCTACTGCTGCTGTAAAAAAAGAATTAGGACTTTAATCCTTGATAAATTTTAACCCAAAAACCACTCAAAAATGAGTGGTTTTTTCTATTTTTGAACTTTAAATTAATAAAATATGGAACATTTCTCAAAAGCAAAGATAAGATTTAACGACTGCGACCCAATGGGACATCTCAATAACTCCAAATACATTGATTATATGATTAATGCACGAGAAGACCATTTGGCAGAGCATTACGATTTCACTCACGAAGAATATGCCCACAAAACGGGTTGCGTATGGGTAATTGTTCAAAATGAGATTGCCTATTTAAAAGAAGTGAAATACAATGAAGAAATCATTATTTCCAGCAAGTTGATTGATATCAACGAGAGAACCTCCAAGGTGGAAATCTTAATGAAAGACTCCCAAAGCGAGAAAATTCACGCCGTGCTTTGGACAACTTTTATTCATTTTAATTTAAAAACAAGAAAATCCGAACTGGTAAGCGAAGAGGTGATTGATTCCAATAAGAAATTCTTAACCGAAGTAGAGCAAAAAGATTTTCAAAGTAGAGCCAACTTTTTAAGATTCCAAAACAAATAAACAATGAAAAAAATTCTAATCATCGGTGGAAATGGGCAACTCGGTAATTGTTTCCAAAAATTAGCTCCACAATACGCTTTGGATTATGATTTTCAATTCACGGATTACGACACGCTGGACATCACCGACAAAAACCAAGTAGAAAGTTATTTTAATGATTATCAACCTGATTATTGTATCAACGCATCTGCCTATACTGCCGTAGATTTGGCGGAGCAGGAAAAAGAAAAAGCCTTTGCGGTGAATGCCACAGGCGTGGAATATCTTGCGGAAGCTTGTGCTGAAATAGGAACCGAACTCATCCATATTTCTACGGACTATGTTTTTGATGGCGACACCCAAATTCCTTACACGGAAAACGATTTCACCAATCCATTGGGCGTTTATGGTGCTTCTAAAAGAGAGGGCGAAGAATTAGCTTTGGAGAAAAACCCAAAAACAATTATCGTCAGAACTTCTTGGCTTTATTCGGAGTTTAACAAGAATTTCGTGAAAACGATGCTCCATCTCTTTGAAACCAAAGAAGAATTAAATGTAGTTTCCGACCAATTCGGGCAGCCTACCAACGCTAATGATTTAGCAGAAGCCGTAATGCAGATGATTCAAACTGAGGAAAAAGAATACGGAATTTTTCATTTCTCCAACTATCCTGAAACCAATTGGTGTGATTTCGCTAAAAAAATCGCTGAGTTTTCTGGAAGTAAGATTAAGATTAATGCTATTCCAACTTCGGAATATCCTACCCCTGCGAAACGACCGATGCGAAGCACAATGTATTTAGACAAAATAGAAAACACCTATAATATTGAACTCAAACACTGGGAAAATAGTTTGGAAGAGTGTGTAAAAGTTTTGGTAAAAATATGATTTTTAGCAGAGTTTGTGGTTTTTATTAATTTTATTTATACTTTTGTATCACTATAAAACCAAAACAACAATGCTAAAAACCATTATCTCTAAAAACACAATTCAAATTACCCCCCCCCATATTTTTGGGCGTTTTTAGGTGGTTTAAAGAGCTTTTTATATATTAAAGAGCTGGTTTCTCGTATCGAGAAGTCAGCTCTTTTTTTGCGTGGAAAGAATTTCAAATCTCAAACTTCAAATTTCAAATAATCAATTATTATGAGCATAGATAATTTAAACAGCGTTCATTTGACCGACCAGCAGGTCAATGCCA